>CAYYYP010000004.1:66848-95991 GCA_964475985.1 uncultured Oligoflexia bacterium
CAGGTCAATACCTAACCAGGTTTGCCGCAGTGAGCTTTAGTCCAACTGACCTTGACCTGGTTCGAGGGCCACCTGAAGAACGACGTCAATGGATGGACCGGATCGCTGCGCTTTTGGAACCAGAATACGCTGATCTACTTTTGGACTACCAAAAAATTCTCCAGCAAAGAAATGCTGAACTTAGAAAGTTATCCACAGGTTTTATCCACAGGCTAGGTGATGATTTTCAAATTTGGACTGAGCAATTGATTCGAAAAGGCGCCGAAGTTATCCACAGGCGGATGAAAGCTGTGGATAACTTCTCTGCTCCGGTAAATGGTTTTTACGAGATGGTGGCCCATGACGCAGCTGATTTGTTGATGAAGTATCGACTCTATGAAAACCCTTCGGAAGATTTTCAGCCACGCAGCGTTGCCGAACTCACCGAATTTTTGCAAACTCAGTCTCGAAAGATGGAAAACAAGGAGCGGATTCTAGGCTTGACGCAGTTCGGACCCCAACGAGACGAACTTTTTTTTCAATTCAAGGGCGGGACCCTCAGATCGGATGCTTCGCAAGGCGAAGCCCGCTCGGTAGTGTTAGCGATGCGACTTGCCGAGATTGAAAATATCCAAAAAAGTCGAAATATAGATCCGATTTTACTTATTGACGATTTTTCATCGGAACTTGATGCAAAACGGAGAAATTTCCTGTTGAATTACCTTCTGGTAATGCGCTCACAGGTATTTTTATCTACAACCGAAGAAGTCCCTTTAGGGAAATTATTCAGAATGTGGAATAGGAAGGATTCAGCAACGAATGTCGACAAACACAAACACGCCTCATCTTGATTCTACGGGATATAATGCCGATAAAATCAAAGTTCTCGAGGGCCTCGAGGCTGTCCGGAAACGTCCCGGAATGTACATTGGCGATACCGGGGTTCGCGGATTGCATCACCTGGTTTATGAGGTTGTGGATAACTGCGTTGATGAAGCACTTGCCGGGTACTGTAAAAAAATTGTCGTAACACTGCATGTGGATAACTCCGTGACGGTTTCGGATGACGGACGGGGAATTCCGGTGGACATGCATGCTACGGGAGTTTCTGCGGCCGAAGTCGTAATGACAAAACTCCATGCCGGCGGAAAATTCAATGAAGATGGTGGAGCCTATAAAGTCTCTGGTGGACTCCATGGCGTTGGGGTGTCGGTTGTTAACGCACTTTCTGAGAAACTTGATCTTGAAGTGCATCGTGGCGGCAAAGTTTATGAAATCACTTTTAATCGAGGAGATGCTCAAGGACCGTTAAAGCAAATCGGGGTTTCCGAAAAACGCGGAACGATTATTACTTTTAAACCCGACGCGGAAATTTTTGAAGTGCTTGAATATAATCCCGATACGCTTACGAATCGTTTAAGGGAACTTGCCTTTCTAAATAAAGGTCTCACCATCGTATTTAACGATGAGCGGAGTGCAAAAGAGACCGAATACTTTTACGAAGGTGGGCTCATTTCTTTTGTTGAATACATTAATAAAAGTAAAGATAAGTTGCATGAAAATGTGATCTTTTTTGTTCAGGAAAAAAACTTTGTTTCCGTTGAGATCGCAATGCAATGGAATGACAGTTATACGGAAACTATTTATTCATATTGTAATAATATTCATACGGTCGAAGGCGGAACCCACGTTTCCGGACTACGGGGAGCATTGACCCGTGTGGTGAATCGTTATGCTGAGAGTAATGGCATGATGAAGAACCTCAAAGAACCACTGAACGGTGAAGACATCCGTGAAGGTTTGGCTTGCGTAATCAGCGTAAAAATTCCGGAACCGCAATTTGAAGGGCAGACAAAAACTAAGCTTGGCAACAGTGAGGTCGAAGGAATTGTAAGTTCCATGGTGAACGAAAAACTCACCAGTTTTTTGGAGCAAAATCCGACGGTCGCAAAAAAGGTGATTCAAAAGTCCATTGATTCTGCGTCGGCTAGAATTGCCGCACGTAAAGCAAGGGACCTCACTCGCCGTAAAACGGCAATGGACCTTGGTGGATTGCCGGGAAAAATGGCTGACTGTCAGGAAAAAGATCCTGCACTATGCGAACTTTTTTTAGTTGAAGGTGATTCCGCCGGTGGTTCTGCAAAACAGGGCCGTGATCGGAAGAATCAAGCCATCCTGCCGCTGAAGGGAAAAATTTTGAATGTCGAGAAAGCTCGATATGAAAAAATGCTTTCATCCGAAGAAATTCGCATGATCATCACTGCACTCGGAGTCGGAATTGGCAAAGATGATTTTGACGTCGCTAAAATTCGTTACCATAAAATTGTAATCATGACGGATGCCGATATCGATGGAAGTCATATCCGTACTCTGCTTTTGACCTTCTTTTATCGTCAGATGGCCCACGTCATTGAAAAGGGATATCTCTATATCGCCCAGCCTCCACTCTACAAACTTAGAAAAGAGGGGAAGGACCGCTATATTAAAAATGAGCAGGAATTCCAAGGTTACCTTTTGAGTTCTGGGTTGGAAGGTTTAACGGTAAAAAATCCGAATGGAGTGACGCTTCCGCAATCTCAAGTCATGTCGGCCGTCAAAAATGGATTGAAGTTCCATCGCGCTGTGGAGAATTACTCTCGACGTTTTGATTCCGAGTTGATTCGGCAAGTATTATTCCACCGGGTGAACCTAGACACCTTGAAGGATGAGGCCAAACTTACGAAAATCTGCGCTTCTATCACCGCTAAAGTCAAAGAGTTGAATCCGGCAATTTCCGAAATGAAGTTTGTGATCGATAAGGACGAAGCTCACAGTTCTTTGTTAGGTCGCTTTGAACTTGTAAAAGCGAACGGTCGATATTTTTTAAGTTTGGATCATACGTTTTTATCTTCTCCCGATTATGAAGAGGCGCAAAAAATTTACTTTGCGATGAATATCCTTGGCGATGGCCCGTATGAACTTTTCAAAGCTAGCCACGAGTTAGGCACCGTGGAAAACGTCGAGGCGCTCGCATTAAGGATTATTGAAATTTCAAAAACCGGTTTGACCATTCAGCGTTACAAAGGTCTCGGGGAAATGAATCCAGAGCAACTTTGGGAAACCACCATGGATCCAACACGAAGAAATTTAGTTAAGGTTTCCATTGAAGATGCGCTCTCATCCGATCAGGTGTTTTCCGTGCTTATGGGAGATGCCGTCGAACCGCGCCGGCAATTCATCGAAGAGAACGCGCACAAGGTTAAGAATCTAGATATTTAAATTTAGGGTTAAGGCGGTTTTGTAAATGGCACCAAAAAAAATCAAAGTCGAACAGTCGCGAATTCTTGGAGTTGGATATTATGTTCCCGAAAGAGTGGTTAAGAACCAAGAACTTTCCACTTTGATGGATACCTCCGATGACTGGATCCAACAACGAACCGGGATTCGTCAAAGGTACTTCCTAGAAGAAGGTAAAGATAATTCGGATATGGCAAAGGAAGCTTCGCTTAAGGCCATAAAGTCTGCCGGAATTCAGAAAGAAGAAATTGATTATATTATTTTCGCTACGCTCAGTCCGGAGCATGATTTTCCTGGCACCGGATGTTTTCTCCAAGCAAAGTTAGGGTTAGTTGGCGTTCCCTCTTTGGACATCCGCGTGCAATGCACCGGGTTCATTTATGGACTAGAGCTTGCTGATTCACTCATAAAGGCTGGTCGGTATAAAAAAATTCTGGTGGTAGGTTCCGAAGTCCATTCTCGGGGACTTGATCTTACAACCGAGGGCCGGGAAGTATCGGTATTGTTCGGTGACGGCGCAGGCGCTGCAGTAGTTGGTGCTTCGGAAAATACGGAGCGTGGAATTCTCGCTAGTTGTACTTTTGCCGATGGCCAATACGCTAAGGAACTTTGGGTGCCGGCTCCGGGATCCCATTTCCACCCCCAGCGACTTTCAAAAGAAATGATCGATGAAAAGCTCGTTTACCCAAAAATGAATGGCAAGACGGTGTTTGTGCATGCGGTAAGAAAAATGCCGGAAGCTTTATTAACGGTAGTGGAAGAAGCCGGGCTAAAAATAAGTGACATTGACCTCTTAGTGCCGCATCAGGCGAATCTTAGAATTAATTTGGCGGTGGCTGAAGCGTTACAAATACCTAAAGAAAAAGTTTTTAATACAATCGATCGCTTCGGAAACACAACGGCAGCTACACTGCCCATTGGTTTGTCGGAAGCCGTCACGCAAGGCGTTCTTAAAGAAGGCATGCTGGTGGGAATGGTCGCCTTTGGTAGTGGGTTCACATGGGGCGCTTGCCTCATGAGATGGTAATCAAATTTAATAGAAGTTCAGGGTGAAGTTATTTTATGGATCAAAATCAGAACTCAACGGAAAAAGCTTTCTCAATAGTAAATATTGAAGATGAAATGCGTGGCGCATACTTAGATTACGCAATGAGCGTTATTGTCGGGCGCGCACTCCCAGACGTAAGGGATGGTCTTAAGCCCGTTCATCGCCGCGTTCTGTTCGCAATGTATGATCTCAGCAACTCCTATAACCGCGCATACAAAAAGTCTGCACGGGTCGTCGGGGATGTCATCGGTAAGTACCATCCACATGGCGATACGGCGGTTTATGACACCATGGTGCGGATGGCACAGGATTTCTCCCTTCGCTACCCCTTAATCGACGGCCAGGGAAACTTCGGTAGCATCGACGGCGATAACCCAGCTGCGATGCGATACACCGAAGTGCGCATGGCAAAAATCACGGATGAAATGCTGGCGGACCTTGACAAAGAAACTGTAGACTTTGGCACGAACTACGATGAATCGTTAAAGGAGCCATTAGTTTTACCCAGTCGTTTGCCTAACCTCATCGTTAACGGCACAAGCGGCATTGCGGTGGGAATGGCGACGAATATTCCTCCCCATAATCTATCTGAAGTTTCCGATGCATTAGTGCACCTCATTCAAAATCCTCAGGCAACGATTGAAGAATTGATGGTTTACATCAAAGGCCCTGACTTCCCTACGGGCGGTTTCATCTGCGGCTTGGAAGGTATTCGCTCCGCATACCGAACTGGTCGTGGCGTGATTCAAATGCGCGCAAAAGTTAAGATCGAAGCTTCCAAAAAAGGTGATCGCGAATCGATCATCGTTGAGGAACTTCCTTATCAGGTCAACAAAGCTAGGCTCATCGAAAAAATCGCGGAGCTGGTGCGCGACAAACGTCTTGAAGGAATTTCTGATCTTCGAGATGAAAGTGATCGCACGGGCATGCGCATTTTCATCGAGCTTAAACGTGGGGAAAATTCGCAAGTTATACTGAACCGGCTTTATAAACTGACGCAAATGCAAGATTCCTTCGGCATTAATATGTTGGCGCTGCACTATGGGCAACCAAAAGTATTTAATCTGAAGGAAATCCTCCAGGCCTTCATCACTCACCGACGTGAAATCGTAGTTAGAAGAACGATTTTTGATCTGAAAAAAGCTGAAGCCAGGGCGCATATCTTAGAGGGATTGGTAAAGGCATTAGATCATTTGGATGCCGTCATTCAGTTGATCCGCGCCGCAACTTCTCCGGACGCTGCCCGAGAAGGCTTAGTATCGAATTTTCAGTTCAGTGAGATCCAAGCGCAGGCCATTCTTGAAATGCGTTTGCAACGTCTTACGGGACTTGAGCGCGATAAGATTACCGCTGAGTATAAAGATGTTCTGAATTTGATCGCAAAACTCCGTGAAGTTCTAGGATCTGAGTCCTTGGTATTTGAAATCATTTTAAAAGAAATAAAAGAAATTAAGGATGAGTTCGGTGATGAACGCCGCACCCAACTCATGCCCGGCGAAGCTGAATCGCTGGACATGGAGGATCTCATTGCCGACGAAGAAGTCGTGGTGAGTCTGACTCATACCGGATACGTGAAGCGAATGGCTCCATCTACTTATCGCAGCCAAAGACGGGGTGGGAAAGGCGTGAGGGGAGTTGCGACTTCGGATGAAGATTTCGTTTCGAAATTGTTCATGACGACGACGCTGAGTTACCTGCTATGTTTTACGAACAAAGGTCGTTTGTTCTGGCTTAAAGTTTATAAAATTCCAGAGGCCAGCAAACAAGCTAAGGGCAAAGCGATTGTAAATTTAGTCAATTTACAGCCCGATGAAAAAATCCGGGCCATTTTACCCGTGAAGGCTTTTCGGGAAGATGCATTCATCGTTATGGTAACGAAAAAAGGCATCATCAAAAAAACTGATCTCACGGCTTTCTCAAATCCGCGGCCATCAGGTCTCATTGCATTGAGCATCGATGACGAAGATGAGCTGGTTGCGGCAAAGCTTAGCAATGGCAAAGACCACGTCTTCTTAGCTTCCCACGGCGGCATGTCCATTCGTTTCCCTGAAGATGACGTTCGGCCCATGGGCCGTAACGCTCGCGGAGTGAAGGGCATGGACCTTGACGACGGTGACTACATAGTAAGTATGGAAGTCATAAGCCCAGAGCTTAAGGAAATGGGAATTCTGACGGTTGCAGAAAATGGCTACGGAAAGCGAACCGAACTTGATGAATACCGCGTTCAATCCAGAGGGGGCAAAGGCCTCATCACCATGAAAATGGGTGATCGTAATGGCGCTGTGATGGGAACCATGGCGGTAACCGACAAAGACGATCTCATGATCATCACCGATAAAGGACAGGTCATTCGCATTAAGTTGCGAGAAATTCGGTCCATGGGCCGCAACACGCAAGGTGTGCGACTCATTTCCATCGGTGGTCTTGAAAAAGTCGTAAGCATTGAGCAGCTCGCGGAAAATGATGAACAGATTGAAAGTCTGGAAGGCGCCGAAGCAGCCCCTGCCGCTGGAGTCACTCCTCAAGAAGAGGGTTAACCAGGGTTGGGAGTTTTCATGCGGCTTGCAAATGTACTCTTGCCTACCCTCGCATTTTATTTGGCCGGCTGCCAAATCCAAGCGGGTCGGCAAGAGTTTGCGTTAGCTGAGCGCATGTCGCAGGAACACAAGTACGAAGCGGCCGTTGCGACTTACGACAAAGTCATTGAAAACGACCCCAAAAGTCCGTTGGGTCAGCAGTCCCTTTTTCGTGCAGCAACGATAAACTATCTTTATTTAGGCAATTATGCCGAAGCGGCTAAGGAATACCGTCGGTTCACGTTTCTTTCCCAGGACGCTAGAGCGGTGTACGAAGCAGAAAAAAACATCGGAGAAATCTATTTTTCTAAAACAGAAGAATATAAAAAAGCCATTGAGCAATACCAGCGGCTGCTGGGAAATTATCCAGATTCGCAAGAAAGAGATTTATTCCGATTTAGGATCGCAAAAAGTTATTATCAGGTTTTAAGTTTCAGCGAGGCCATCGAACAGTACCGTCAGTTGCTAAAAGATTTCCCAAAGAGCGCATTACGCGAAGAAACGCTTTATCAGATAGGAAATACATATTTTACCAAGGGCGATTATCCCGCTGCCCACGAGGCGTTTGAAGAGGTTATTATACAGTTTCCAAGTGGTCGTTTGAAAACGTTTGCGCTTTTCGGCGTTGGAAATTGTTTTGAAGAGCAAGATCAGTTGGAAGAGGCGTTGCGAATGTACACAAAACTCCGGGAGCAGTACCCAAATAAGGAAGTCATTGATCTTAAAATCAAGCGCGTTCGGGAGCGTTTCCAACGGAGGAACAGATAAATGGCCGTTAAGGATTTTTTTGACGAAGAACTTTTAAAAAAGGCAGGAGTAGGTCTTGTCGCGGTTTCTGAAGTCGTCGCATCTTCGGCTTTAGGTTATTTTCTGGGGCATCAGTTTCATAACGATACGGCCTCGTTCCTGGGATTGCTCCTAGGTATGATACTTGGATTTGTCATGGCGGTGAGGCATGTGCGCGGTACCATGAACGGAACCGAAAAATGACATTCAGCGACGCAGGCCAGGAATTAAAACTAGCGCATTCTTTTCGGACCGCCTTAAGGGCCATGAGTATCGCATTGACTCTTCTCTTTGGGCTTGTTGCATGGATTTTGGCCTCGCCTGGGGAAAGTGTTCCATTAAGTTCATTTCTCCTAGGTGTCGGGGTGAGTCTGGGAAGTCTAGAGTTGCTTGCGTTTTTTGCCTGGAGGCTTTTAGTGTCCGTATTGCCAGGGAACGAGCAGAAACGCTTTTTGCGCACACCGGCTGACCTTCTCTTTTTAGTTGTTCCATTAGCTTTTATTCTGGGTGCAGTTTTTCATCTGAAAACCGGCGGACTTCGATTATCCCCCTTAGGTCTAACTTTAGGGTTTTCCGTGCTTCCGACGACTGCCTTAGGGGCAGCTATCGTATGGAATTTCAGGAAAAAGATTTGATTTACGAGAACAGAAATTGACGGTAGGAACGGCATTAACCATGCACGCAGCCCAACACCAACCTTTTACCTGGTTTCAGCTTTTTCCGCCCCTAGCCTCAATGGAGACCCAATATGGGTCTCATGTATTGTCTGCAATATTAGTTACGGCGCTCGTTTCGGTGTTTGGTTTAGTAGCTGTAATGCAAACCCGGCGGCGTGCTTCCACTGTGGTGCCGGAAAAAACCGTTACTACCGGCAATCTTTTTGAGATGATCTCCGAGGCTTTGTACGGATTTTGCGAAAGCGTTTTGGGTGAGCATGAAGCGGCGATCTATTTTCCTTTTGTCGCCAGTTTATTTCTTTTTGTTTTCTGTTCAAATTTTTTAGGTTTAATTCCTGGGTTTTTGCCTCCTACCGATAATATGAACACCACCCTGGCCATTGGTGCGTTTGTATTCCTTTTTTATAATTTTCAAGGCGTTAAGGCTCATGGAATTGGTTATTTGAAGCATTTTTTAGGCCCGGTGCTCTGGCTAGCACCTCTGATGTTCGTGATTGAATTGATCACTCATGTCATGCGGCCATTGAGTTTAGCGCTTCGTTTGCGCGGGAATATAATGGGCGACCATGTGGTGTTGCATGTTTTTACCGATTTGGTTCCATACCTAGTGCCCGTAATTTTTTACGGAATGGGTGTGTTTGTGAGCTTTATTCAAGCCTTTGTGTTTTGTTTGCTGACCATGGTTTATATTTCCATGGCCACAGCTCACGATCACTGAGGAGCGTTTGAGGCAGTTTGTTAAAGTCAAGAAGGGAGAAATTGAAGTGAGAAGAATGAGTCGTGTTTTTGGTTTCGTTGTGTCTGGGTTGAGCGTATTTTTGGTGAGTGCTTTAGCTATGGCACAAGAAGGGGCTGGAGCTGCACACAGTGCTGATCCCTATGCTTCCCTTGCGGCTGCACTTGGCATCGGTATCGCTGCATTTGGTGGCGCGCTTGGACAAGGTAAAGCGGCTTCTGCAGCGCTTGACGGGATTGCCCGTAATCCTGCGGCATCTGGAAAGATTTTCGTGCCTATGATTATTTCTTTGGCACTGATTGAGTCTTTGGTTCTTTACGCATTCGTAATTTCCTTTGTAAAAATCCAGTTCTAATAGCGGATTTTATTTAAACTCTCTTTTGAGTTCCTAAGGGCCAAAAAGCTTTAGTTTAACACTTAAGCTTTTTGGCCTTTTTTATTTTCCTACTGAAACTCAGTGCCTCTATAATATACACCTGTCAAAACCTTAGGCATTCCGGTATGCCTCCCCTAAATAAATAGAGTTTAATATCAAGGATTTGTTGGTCCTGAAATGTGGTTCTGACCGGCACGCCTGTTGCTTTAGAGAATCGTGAGCTTTCAAGGAAAAATGGTGAAGTTATGATTTATTCAAAATTTAAATTGCCGCAAAAGCGCATCTTTTTAGCGCTTTTAACCATCCTTGCGATCTCGGGGATTTTTGCTCGGGCGCAGCAGCAAACAGGCGTTCAGGGATCTAGTCGAGGTTTAGCCCAAGAACGAAGCACGAACATCGAAGTACCAGGGTTTTCAACTCCAATTGATATGGATGCCGAGAGTCCAGTGTTGCTTTCTCGCAACCAAAGTCCGACCTGCGCTGAACATTCGTGGTTACGCGGCCGAAACGTACATGACGAGATGCTTAGAAATGTGACTGCTGCCCAAGCTCGTCGAGAGGCGATGCAGCGCCAAGCTTTAAATCGTTTGGGGCAACACATGGTGAATCAAATTCAAATTGAGTCAACCAGTTCGAGGCAAACCGCTATTCTGCTTTCCGACGTCAATCGTTGTACAGGTTTTGTTCCAGCGTGTTTGTCTAATGCCCAGAATCGCCTTCTAGCGGAATACGTACGTTATCTTGGCGCCGAATTTAATCGTTTGTACCAAGCGACCAGAGTGCGAGGATCCAGCGTTTCAGAAAATGATAGCGTGAACTCTGAGTTCTCGAACGCGGATAAACAGTTTAGGCTCTGCAGTATCATAACTCCGGAGGCGGCAGGGTCAATCGAGGGTCAGCCTGTTCTGCGACAAAGCACCGTGTGTTCGTCTGTACCAGTGAGTTCCATTTTTGCGTATGTTTTAGCGCAGCCACAAAGCCGGGCCGCAAGAGTTGCCGCCGTGAATGGAATAAATCCGAGCATTCGTTCGTTTTTCAGTGGTGATGTTGATCCAACAAATATTGGGATCGCTAATGCTCCGATGCCTTCTGGGTTGCGCTTCATCAGCAATCAAGATGGCACGCCTAACTTCCGCGCACGTAACCTTTTTTCATTGAATTTCGCTTGCCGAAATTGTGCTCAATATATGGGAAATATTTGTACTCCGGCGCCATCAACTGTGAATCAAATGCCACCATCACCGTTAGAGCGTCCTACCGTTATAACGCCGCCGGCGATTTCGGCTGCGGAAGGTGTGACTCCTGCTGACACTAATACTGATACAGATACTAACCATACAGACGATGACGATACAGATGAAGGTGTAAACACTGCAACGGCAACGACGACTCAAACGACCGTAAATCCAGTCGCGCCCACACGACCAACTGAACAACCCATACTGTCTCCGCCTACCCCACCGCGCCCACTCGTTACACCGCCCGCTCCAACGCCAGTGGTCAGACCAACTCCAATGCCACCCGCTCCAACGCCAGTGGTCAGACCAACTCCAATGCCACCTGCTCCAACACCAGCCGTGAGGCCAAATCCTACGCCGCCTACTCCAGCCGTTGTGAGACCTCGGCCCACACCTCCGCCTATTCCAACGCCAGTGGTCAGGCCGGTTACTGTACCGACACCACCAAGACCAGTAGTTACTTCGCCACCAACGCCTCCAACTACTCCTGTGGTACCGCCAGCCCCAACACCGCCGCGTCCGCCCGTAGTGCCTACTCCAGCACCAGCACCAACACCAATACCTGCGCCCTCGCCGTCTACTCCTTCCGGCGCGCTAAGTTTAACTACGGAAGATTTAGCGGCGCCGTGGCGACCACAAGGTGACGGCCCATCCGCGTTTGCAACTTTTGTCCGATTTGCTCAGGCCGATCCCGAGACACGTGAACTTTTGAACCTTGCGCAAAGACGTTTAGGCCTTCAGTGCATTGAACAGATCTTTTTACCTTGGCAGAGAAGTATGGATGCAAGTGTTTGTCCGGGAGCGCCGCGGGCTACTAGGCCTACGGTCAGTGTGAATACTCGTCCCGCAATGATTCATATTTGCACTCCGCAAGAAGCAAGATCCGGAATATTTTTTACCGCTCAACCCTATCAAGCTGCTCGATTTATGCAGAGCCATGACCGGGAATACAATGTCAGTGCAACCTTGAGAGCATCCCTTGATTCATCCTTTCAACGGCAAGAGCGAGATACAGATGGACTACATATTATAGAATACGTGGAGCACCCTGGCGTGGGTTGCATTAAACGTGATTCCGGTGGAAGAGAAACGGATTTCACCACCATTACGGCGTACCATTCCTTCATCTCAATGATTTATAGGTTTGCTCATCTTTCACCGTTTAGATCACAAAACGTTTTAGATTACGCAGGCACGGACTATCCCATTCGCGCGGCGACGGAAGAGTCCGGCGCATTCCTGCGAGACGGAATTGCACTGCGAGCCGGAAGAAGATTAGTCGCACAGGCCGTCCGCCGTGGTTCAGGACCGGGACAAGGACGTAATGGTTATACCGATATTTCCGCCATGGCCCTTGATCTCCCATATGCCGCTCAAATGAACGCGGCTGGAGAATTTACAGCCCCACGTCAGTATTTGGATGAGATTTTAGACGAAGGCGGAGAGCACGGCTACAGCGCCGACTATACTCGCCAATTCAATACCTTGGTTCGCAGTCAGGCTGAGCGCATTTTAAGGGAAATTACCACACTTGAATCTGTGCGTTCGGGCCTTACGGAGAACTCTCGTTTAACGGATCCCGCATTGAGACAGTTTTATTCTCAGGCGCTTCAAGAAAATCAGCGTGGTTTAACGGAGCGACAAAGAATTCGTTGTGGAATTGCGGCAAGATTCAGAAATACAGTTCTGAATCGCCCGGAAGATCAAACTTTAGTAAGAAATCTTTCTCAAGGATGCGCAGCTAATTCCGCAAGCTTAGCCATTGTTGCACCCAATGACCCTACCGATGCTTCGCTTTTGACTTTGTGGCGGGCAAAATTACAAACTTTGCTGCATCCGACTCGGACTCAAGCTCCTGCAAGGGCGCGATAAATTAGAATGCTGACCGCAAACTAATTTACGTACTTAGTTTAGGGAAGCCTTCAATACTTGTCCGGTGATGGAAGATTTATTTTTCATCAATTGCTCAGGTGTGCCCTCACCGATGATTTGGCCTCCGGCCTCCCCGCCTTCGGGTCCAAGATCGATGATATGGTCGGCGCATTTTACGATATCCAAGTTATGTTCAATGACAATGACCGTATTTCCCTGATCTACCAGGCGATTCAATAGCGTCAGTAGTTTTCGAATATCTTCAAAGTGAAGGCCGGTGGATGGTTCATCAAGTACGTAAATAGTTTTTCCGGTGGAACGCCGCGCGAGCTCCGTAGCAAGTTTAAGCCGTTGGGCTTCGCCGCCCGAAAGGGTCGTAGCACTTTGCCCTAGTGTCAAATAGCCAAGCCCCACATCATTCAATAAAGAGAGTTTATTTTTTAAAGTTGGGATATTTTCAAAAAAGGCGGCTGCCTCTTCAATTGTGAGGTTAAGCACTTGCGAAATGTTTTTACCTTTATACCGCATGAATAAAGTGTCTTCGTTATAACGCTTTCCACCGCAAGTTGAGCAAGTCACATACACGTCGGATAAAAAATGCATCTCAACTCGAGCGAGGCCGCCGCCTTGGCAGCCTTCGCAGCGCCCGCCTTTTACGTTAAAAGAAAACCTTCCGGGCTTAAATCCCCTCACTCGTGACTCAGGCAACAATGCAAAAAATGTCCTGATTTCATCAAAAATACCAGTATAAGTGGCTGGGTTGCTCCGCGGTGTCCGCCCGATGGGTGATTGATCAATCTCGATGATTTTATCGAGGAAGGATAAACCCTCGATGGATTTAAAAGGCGAAGGTGAGAGTCTTTGCAGAGCTTCATCTTTTGGTTTTGCTAAAGCCTTTTTCAGAGCTGGCACCAACGTATCTACGATTAGGGTTGATTTACCGGAACCAGAAACGCCCGTAATGCAGACGAAAAGTCCGAGCGGAATATTTAGAGTAACGTCCTTGAGATTATTGCCGGTGGCTCCAGTTAAGGTAAGCATCCCAGGGTTTGCCATGACCGAATTTTTTCGTCGTACCTTTGGCGTAGGAATTTCCAATTCGCCTGACAGATATTTTCCCGTTAGGGAATTTTCCGCATCAATAAGGGATTGTGAATCGCCTTGGGCAACGATGGCACCGCCATGAATGCCCGCACCCGGACCTAAATCAACGATATGATTTGCGGCCATCATGGTGTCGCGATCATGTTCCACCACGAGTACTGTGTTGCCGATGTCCCGTAGTCTTAACAAGCTTTTAAGCAAACGTTGATGGTCTCGCTGATGAAGGCCAATGCTAGGCTCATCCAGGACGTACACAACGCCAGTTAATGAGGAGCCAATCTGAGTGGCTAAACGAATGCGCTGGCTTTCCCCTCCGGAGAGGGTTTTTGCGCTGCGATCAAGCGTTAGGTAACCTACGCCCACATCCACCAGGAACTGAAGCCGGTCAACGACTTCCTTGAGAACTCGGTCAATGATGGCGCGTTGCCTTTCGGTAAATTTAACTTGTTTAAAAAAAGCTAATGCTTCGGTGCAAGCCAAGGAAGTCGCTTGGGCGATATTCACATTAGAAATTTGAAAAACCAAAGATTCAGGCCTTAGCCTTTTTCCCAGGCACTTAGGACAAGTGGTGGTTTCTTCATCCTCATCGTCAACCGCACCTTTACTTCGGGTATCCTTTACTACACCTAAGCCATCGCACTTCGAGCACGCGCCCATGGGAGAGTTGAATGAAAATGTCCGAGGTTCGGGCTCTGGGTAGGAGCTACCGCAATCAGGACATGCATATTTGGTGGAGAAAAGAAGTTCTTCTAAAACTGGACTTTGATCTTGAGGTTGAGGGCGATCAAGGATTTCCACTTTGACTAGGCCATCGGCTAATCTTGCGGCGGTTTCCACAGACTCATAGATTCGAAACTGCAGAGATTGTTTATCCGAGGTATCAGGCCTTAGTATGAGCCGATCGATGATGACATCAATCGAATGCTTTTTCTGTTTATCCAAAATAATATCTTCGGATAAATCCCTGATTTTTCCGTCAACCCTGGCTAATGCGAATCCCTTTGCACGAAAACCCTGCATTTCTTTTTGGTATTCGCCTTTGCGGGCCCGCACGAACGGCGCCGTGATGTGCAATCGTGATCCTGGCCGCAGCGCCAAGATTCTTTCCGCAATGTTTTGGGTCGTCTGGGATTCAATGGGTTTATTGCACTTGGCGCAGTATGCCGTGGACACCCTTGCGTAAAGTAATCTGAGATAATCGTAGATTTCCGTCACCGTTCCGACGGTTGATCTAGGATTATGACTTGTGGTTTTCTGTTGAATGGCGATGGTCGGAGAGAGCCCATCAACGCTTTCCACGTTCGGACGTTCTAGAACCGGAAGAAACTGGCGAGCGTAGGTGGAAAGACTTTCTACGTAACGACGCTGACCCTCCGCAAAAATAGTATCAAATGCGAGGGATGATTTTCCTGAACCACTAAGGCCAGTGATAACCGTTAAGGTATTTCGTGGAATGTCGACGGATACATTTTTTAAGTTATGTTCGTGCGCCCCACGTACGCGAATGAACTCATCGTTGTAGCTAGGAGTGTGGACCGGATTCGAAAGGCCATTATCGCCGGTAAGTGCTGGTTCATTCAAATTATCCACGACTCCCCCTCTTCAATTCATTTTTAGTTGAAGTGCTTTTGAAAACTCCGACGTCACTAAGTCCTGTAATTTTTTTAATTGTTCTTGAGTTTGTCCCTCAAAACGCATGACTACGACGGGTTGCGTGTTGGATGCGCGAAGCAGCCCCCAGCCCCAGGTTGCTTCGATGCGAAGCCCATCAATATCTACCATTTTGTATTGAGGGTAATTTCTTTCGATATTTTCTTTTACAGACCGTACGATATCAAATTTGAGTTCATCAGGGCAATCCACCCGAATTTCTGGGGTATTAAAAGCTTTTGGTAGGTCGGCTAGCAAGGTGGACAGCGGATTTTTAGGATTGTGATCCAAAATTTCCAATAAACGGACTGCAGCATAAAGTGCGTCATCGTAGCCAAAATAACGATCTGCGAAAAACATATGACCACTCATCTCACCGGCGAGTGCGGCATTTTCAATTTTTAGTTTTGATTTAATTAGGGAATGACCGGTCTTCCACATTAGAGGAATGCCTCCATGGGCCTTGATGTCATCATAAAGCCTTTGGCTGCACTTTACTTCGCCGATTATTTTTGCGCCTGGCTTGCGGGAAAGAATTTCGCGGGAATAGAGCACCATGAGTTCATCGCCATAAAGAATGGTTCCCTTTTCGTCCACCACGCCAATGCGATCGGCATCACCATCAAAAGCAATTCCGAGATCCGCTTTGTGTTTCAACACAGCATCCTGCAAATCCTTAAGATTTTCCGGCACCGTGGGATCCGGATGATGGTTTGGAAAGGTACCATCGACATCGCAGAAAAGCTCAATGACATCGAGTCCAAGTTTCTTAAGCAACTTCGGGGCAACTAAGGCACCGCAAGCATTCCCTGCATCAATGACGACTTTGGTTTTTCGCTTGAGTTGAAACGAAGATGCTACGAATTCAATGTAGTCCGGGATGACATGAGTATCTTTGCTTACACTACCCTTCGAGCTGCCTTGCCTTGGCTCTGGATTTTTGCAGAGCCGCTTTAAATCTTGAATGGATTCACCATGTAGGGAATCTTTGCCAACGCACATTTTAAACCCGTTGTATTCAGAGGGATTGTGACTGCCAGTGATGATCACGGCGCCATCAACATCATAGTGGTGTAGTGAAAAATAAGCCAAGGGCGTTGGGCATTGGCCAAGATCAATCACATCGATGCCCGCGTCAGTGAGCGCTGAACAAAATTCATTCCATAGAAACTCCCCGGAAGGCCTAACATCACGGCCCAAGGCAATTCGGTACCTCGTGCGAGAAGTAGGTTTGGGGTAGCGGGCAAAAAGAAGTGAGGCATAGGCTCCACCCAGAACATTTGCGAACTTGATGTCAAAATCTTTATTAACTACACCACGGATATCGTACTCACGAAAAATCACATCGTTATACATGTGATCTGATTTAGCGCGAAACGTGGATCAGGGCATGTGAATTATGATTGCGCGAACAATGCGAGTCGCAAAGCGGCCTCAAAGCTTGATGAGTCTGCTTGGTTTTTTCCGGCGATATCAAAGGCAACTCCGTGATCAACGGAAGTCCTCAAGAGAGGCAGGCCCAGGGTAATATTCACTGAATTGCTGAAATCCAACAGCTTTACCGGAATCAAACCTTGGTCATGGTACAGCGCAATGACGGCGTCAAAGGGTGGCCTTTGCTTTGGGCCGGGCACGCGATTAAAGCGCGGGAAAAAACCATCACTGCTAAATGGGCCGTCTATAACTAAATTTGGGTATTCTTTAGCGAATGCTTTTTTAGCCTTGAGAATGGCGGGAGCGATGATTTCGATTTCTTCCCGGCCAAAGAGCCCTTTGTCTCCGCAATGAGGATTAAGTCCGAGGACGGCAAGGCGAGGCTTCTGTACTTTAAAAATCTGCTTTAAACCATGCAAGGTGTTGGCAATGGTGTTTAGGATCCTCGTTTCAGTTATAGCCGTCGGTACTTTGGCGAGGGAAATATGGGTGGTCACTAAACTTACACGCAAAAACGAATTTGCGAGCATCATCGTCTCTGGGCGCGACAATTTGTAGCCTTCTTTTTGACAAAGGTCTGCCAGCATATCGGTATGGCCGTTGTAATGAAATCCCCCAGCGTTAAGTGCGGTCTTGTCGATGGGGCCGGTGACCATTCCGCAGTACTTACCTTGGAGACATCCCCGGGCCGCCTGTTCAATCGCAAGTCCACAATACTTCCCGGAAATGCGTGGGGTTAGTGGTCGAGAGGAATCCAGTGGCAACACCGAGATAATCTCAAGATTTTTGTATTTGAAGTTCTTTGGGAACCAATTTCTTTCGCCTAAAACCACGATCTTTTTATTTAAAAAACGCGGATTTTTTCTGAAAAACTTACGGAAACCTTTAGCTAAAATTTCCGGGCCAATTCCCCGTGGGTCCCCCACGGTGATGACAAGTGGAAGGTTATTTGGTTTTTGCATTTCTAAATTGGAGTATTGATTTGAATATGCGCGTTCGCCCGAATGCGTTCGATCCAGATTCGCAGCTGCTTCGTGTATTCCGCCTTTGCCAGGTCTTCACGAATGCGTTCTTTCTGGCGCTCAAACTGCGTTCCTTCCTTAACTTTGACATCAACTAATTTTACGATGTAAATGCGGTCCCCTGACTCAATGACATCCGAGAGTGAGCCGATGTGCATTTGGGCGAGCGAACTTTTAATTGCCGGAAGAATTTGATCTGCATCCAGGAATCCCATGCCGCCGATTTGACCTAAATCTGGCTCATCGGAATTTCTTTTAGCGACCACATCAAATGCCTCGCCCTGGGAAATGCTTTGGTGCGCACGTTTTGCCACACCGAGGGCTGCCTCATTGGATTTGTAATTTCTTTTATGAATAACGATCATTTGAATGGAGTAGTCAAAACTTTTGGCGGACGTCTTGGCGAGTGTATTGTAAAAATGGTTTCGGATGTCATCATCGCTGATGTTCACGCGAATTCGAATTTCTTTGTCGAGAAGCATTTTTTTCTGAAGGCCCACCTTCATGATGCTGCGATAGTCCTGATAACGAAAACCCTTGGACCTCAGGAATTCATCCAGCTGTTCCCGAGATAAATGGTTGTTGTTCATGACTTCGCGGATTCGGGCATCGACTTCACCGTCCTCCACTTTGAAATTCTGCTCAATCAATTTTTCCATAACCAGGTAATCCATGGTGGCTTTTGCATCGGCCCCGACCTTGGAGATGCTTTCCGTCATGGAGTAAAGCGGATCGATTTCCCGGCGAAGGGAAAGGGTCTTCTGGAAGTTTTTGACTTCCGATAAGAGAATGATGTCGTTGTTCACGATGGCCGCGATCTTATCGACGAGGCCGCCATGGGCAAGAATCGATGAACTTAGGGACAGGGTTAAAAATAAAATCAGGCTACGAAACATAGTGAGGCCACTATCGCTCTTAGAAGCTTGAGAAGCAATGCTTCACTTGGAACTGCGCTTCAATTTTCGTTCATTCTCGTGTTGCGCCGGCTCCACCGGGAACGCTAGTGGCAGCTTCATCGTTTTTCAGAAGGCCGTAATTCACATTAACGCTGCTTTTTTGCTTCAGCTCTGCAATATAGTGCTCAAAAATTTCCGTGCGCTTTTCATCAAAAATCATGCGTTTAAAGTAGGCTTTATCGATGTCTTTAAAGTCATGGATGCCTGTAAGCTTAACGATATGAAGCCCGAACTGAGTGCGAATAACAGGGCTTACGGCCCCTACTTTTTTAAGACCCACGGCCGTCTGGTAATAGGTCGGATCAAGTTTATCTTTAGGCTGGTAGTCGATATCGCCGCCATTCATGGCCGGCACACCTTCGGAATATGTCTTTGCGATTTCGGCAAAGGGGCGTTCCCCCTTTTTTAGCTCAGCCTCTGCGGTTTTGATTTTTTCAAATGCGACTTTCTCCTGAGCTTTATTGGCATCGGGACGCAACTGCACAAAAATATGGGAAGTACGAACTTCCGGATTCTTTTGGTAAAATGCCTCTAGTTCCTTGTCCGAGATCTGAATGTTTTCAAATTTCGATCCTAACTTTTTATCTAATAAGGAATGATAAAGCACCGTCTCAATGCGATCCCTAACTTCCGGATCCTTATCAATGCCCAGTTTTTTGGCTTCCTGGATCGCAAGTTCGCGATTTACCATTTCATCCAAAACATTTTTGCGAGTTGGCGCTTTAAAACGAAAGAAACGCAGGCTCTCTTTATACTTCGCTTCAAAGTCGGCCGTGGAAATCACGGCGTCATTTATTTTTGCAAGTTCATGGGCCGGAGGGTTCGCTGCGAATGAAACGGATGAAATGCACAACCCCCATAGGCTCATCTTAAGACCAGCGCCCAAGAAAGTAGATTTATCAGAAAAATGCATTTGTCCTCCACTCCATCGATAACCCGTTGAAAAAAGCCCCAATACTATAAAGTTAACATCAAGTATTTTTGTTTGCAATTCGCGTCAGGGCGCCATGCAAGGTTTGGTAGAGGACGACCATGCTATTTGACCCAAACGAAAAGATAATTTTTTTACCAGCGCTGGTTGAGATGGGGATGCGAGCGGGTATCGAAAGGAAGCCTTGCCGCAGAGCGTCGAGAATAAGGTCGGTATTTAGATTTTTTGCTTGGGACAAATCCAGGCTCACGCGCTCGGGACCTTGGGTCAGCTGGCAAATATGGAAATGTCGAAGAATGAGCTTTAGGCGAATAAGCCAAAGGAGATTTTCAACCTCTTCTGGGAGTTTTCCAAAACGGTCTTGAATTTCATCCTGCAGCGCATCAATGGCGGTGGACTCCCTCACTTCAGAAAGGCGACGGTAAAGGATGAGCCTTTGGTGCAGATCAGGAATGTAGGATTCAGGAATCAAGGTGGGGAATAGAACTTTGATTTCTGGATCAAACAAATCTTCGGGGGTTTCGCCCTTTGCTTCCAAAATGGCGTTTTCAAGGAGTTGAAGGTACATTTCGTAACCCACCGCATGGACATGGCCAGATTGAGAGCCGCCTAAAACGTCTCCCCCGCCCCGGAGCTCAAGGTCGTGGGAAGCGATTTTGAAACCAGAACCTAAGTCGGAATAACGTTGCATCAATTCCAAGCGTTGCTCTGCCTCAGTGGATAAGCCGATGGTCTGCGCATGATCCGGCAAAAGCAGATAACAAAAGGCTTTGAGGTTAGAGCGCCCAATCCGCCCTCTCAACTGATAAAGTTGAGCAAGGCCAAAGCGATCGGCCCGGTGAATAATCATGGTATTTGCCGTTGGCACATCCAGGCCTGACTCAATAATGGTGGAAGAAACCAGCACATCATACTGTTTGTCGAAAAACGCGAGCATTCGTTCTTCCAGGGCTTTCTCCCCCATTTGCGCGTGGGCCACCAGCACCCGTGCGGATGGAACGGCTTTTCGCAACTGGGTTGCCATTTCTTCAATGGACTGAACCCGATTATAAACAAAAAACACTTGCCCTCCTCGCTCCATTTCCAGCGAGATCGCCTGGGCAATAAGAGCAAGATCAAAACGTGCGACAAAAGTTTTAATGTTCTGCCGACTCGTAGGCGGCGTATTGATGATGGAAAGATCTCTTAAGCCCAATAATGACATTTGCAAGGTTCGGGGTATGGGCGTTGCCGTTAGGGTGAGCGCATCGGTATTGCGCTTCAGGTTTTTAAGCTTTTCTTTGTGCTCCACACCAAAGCGATGCTCTTCATCAATGATGAGCAGACCTAAATCATTGAACTCGACATCTTTAGAAAGTAGCCGATGGGTGCCAATGACAATATCAAGCTTCCCAACTTTAAGTCGCTCCAAGGCGTCTTTGATCTCGCCACGGGTTTTGAACCTCGACAACGAATCAACGGAAACGGGAAACTCTTTGAAGCGGTCAGCAAAGGTGCGTTCATGTTGAAACGCAAGAATCGTTGTCGGAACTAAAACGGCTACTTGTTTGCCTTCACTTACGGCGATGTAAGCCGCTCGCATGGCAACTTCCGTTTTTCCGTATCCGACATCTCCGCAAACTAAGCGGTCCATAATTTTGGTATCCGCCATGTCCCGAGCGATATCTTGGATTGCCGATAACTGGTCGGCCGTTTCGACATAGGGAAATTTTGAAGCAAAGGCCTCCACATCTTCTGCGGCCGGATGAAAAGAAAAACCGTGACGAGCCTTACGGTCAGCATAAAGTTTCAATAAATCGAACGCCACGGCGCGCAAGGATTTACCCACGCGTTCCTTTGCTTTTTCAAAACGCCCGGAACCTAGCGTGTCAAGCGTAGGTTCCGCATCCTCGTGGCTGTATTTTTGCACCGTGTCCAAGCGATAAATCGGCAGATAAAGTTTATCTCCGCCGGCATATTCCAAGAGAAGAAACTCCTCTTTTTTTGCTTCAATTTTTGCAAGCCCCAAATAACGCCCGATGCCATGGGTTTCGTGGACAATAAAATCGCCGATCACTAGCTCTTCAAACGAGGAGAAAAACGCCTTCTTCTTTGATGCCTTTGTTGGTTTTGCCGAAGCGGATGGGCTCTTAGTTCCTAAAAGTTCCCACGCCGGTAGAACGACTTTGCCGTCATCTTTGCAAACGAAGCCAGCTTCATATTCAGAGAGAATGATTTGCGCTGGGTTAGGCAGTTCATTTTCTACTAAAAAATGACGCAGATGCTCTGCCTGCGACGGGGATGCAGCCGAAATGATCACCGATTCCGCAGTCGAATTTTTAAGCAGCGTTTTTTTTCCATCCAAGGTTAGCGATAGGGTTTCTTCAAAGGATAGCGAAATCTGGGGAGTCAGCAGATTGCTGGTAGAAGCCAGCGGATTGATGCGAAGAAAAGCTCGGGCCTGCCAAGCCGAGAAACTGGACGGTGAAAGGAGAAACCAAGAAGGTTCAGGCGCGATGCGAGATTTTCCGAGCGCCGCATCAAATTCTTTTTCGAGCTCTCGTTTCATTTCACTAAGTCTTGCCTCAGTCCCGAGTTCGTCCGAAAAAATGACCTGGAGATTGTCAAAATAATTCAACGCAGGAACAGTTGTTCCGCAAAAGAACGGAGTCAATGGCTCCATTGCAATATCGTTTGAGCCTTCCCTCAGACGGTCAAACAAGTTGTCCCGTTGTTTTTTCGGGATGCCACGCTCATCACAGAAGAGTTTTACCTTTGACCTCGCATGATCTAGGGACGCCGCATCAAGGCTTACGGAAAAACACGGGATAATTTTAAATTCGTGATTGTCCTTGAGAATATCCACCTCATTCAGGGTGCGTTGCGTTTGTGGATCAAAGAACTTTAGCGATTGAATTTCTGTGTCAAAAAACTCGATGCGGGCCGGAAATTCATGGAAAGCCGAAAAAACATCAAGAATGTATCCGCGAGAAGCAAAAGTACCGGGACCGTCAACTAGCGGTGATCGACTGTAGCCCATAAGGATGAGTTGTCGTTCAAGCGTTTCGAGGGACATTTCAGGATTTTTTTCCGGATGTGCCAAAGATAGGGCAATTTGGCGTTTTAACGCTAGGTTCACGGCCGGTTCCGGGAAGGAAAGGGCCTCAAGACTAGCTAAAAACACTGAAGGCCCAACGGAACGACCGGGAAACGCTGCTTGGTAAAGAATTTTTTTTCGTTCAATGACGGTCGCCGGATCATTGGGAATCGCAGAATAGGGCGAGAAATCCATCGCCGGTAATACCTGGGCCGTGATGCCGAACAACTGTAAGTCTTGCTTAAAACGTTGCGCTTGGAATTCATGCGGGAGAATGATCAAGGTACGGCCTTTGGCACCGGGACTATGAAGTGCGCGGGAAAATACATAGGCTCGCGCGGCATCGGGAAGCGCACTCAACGAAATTTGTTGCTCTGCAGAGAGACGATCCCAAATTGTCGCATCGTAGGTCATGCTTGCATTTACCGTCAGCAACAGCTTTTTGGCTATGACTGCGAGTGCGCCTCGCAATATTTTTAGCGCACATGACTTATGGACTTTTATCCTTTGCGAACGATACACTAGGGCACAGGGGTAAGTTTTTCGTGCACCAAGCATTGATCCAATTCACTGACGGATACGTCATTTACTTTTTCGTCCTCCTGATGGCATTGGTTTTTTCTGCTGCGACATTGGCCTTAAACCATTTTTTAGCACCGAAGAAACCTGAACGCGCATCGGTAGGCACGGAAACGAGCGCGACTTTACCGGTCGAAATCTCTTACCCTCATACAAGCTTTCGGATCCTGTTCAATACGCTGAATCTTTCGCTGATTCTGGTCCTGCTGATTCCCGTGAGCATTCATTTCAAGCAGCAAAATGTATTACCCAGGGCGGTGTTTTTATTCTTCGTCTTCGTGATCATTGGATTGTGTTTTGCTTACCTCTCCCAAAGAGTACGGCAGAGTTGGAGGCAGGGATGAGCTTGTATCGAAGTTTACCTCCGAATTTTATTTTCTCCAAAATGGACGATCTCTTCACCCACGTCCGTTCCCATGGCTTTTTCCCCTACCTTGCCGACCTTTCCTGTTGCGGCGTAGAAATGCGTCAGGCTTTTTCCAGCCGGTATGACTTGCAACGTTTCGGGGCAAATCTTCAAATTAGTCCAAATCAAGCTGACGTGTTGATTGTCGCGGGAACGATTACTCACAAAATGGTGCCGTTATTGAAACAAGCATATGACGAGATGCCAGGACCAAAATCGGTTATGGCCATCGGAGGTTGTGCAATCGCCGGCGGCCCCTTTGATGGCAAACGATCCTATTCCAGCGTGAGCGGTTTGGACCTGCTGGTTCCCGTCGATGTTTTGGTTCCCGGTTGCCCGCCCCGGCCGGAAGCGGTCTTGCACGGAGTAATGTTACTCCAGGAAAAAATGAAACAAAAAGGACACTTCGTGAAATGACGTCATGGCAAAGCGGAGAGGTTCAAAAATTTGAGGAAGTCCTGCCCGAAGAAATGGTCTCTCGGGCACGAGCCTTTGCCGCTAAGGGATTTGTTTTGGAAACCATGTGGTGTTCGCAAAATAACCACGGTTCCTTTCAGGTTTTTTACGTTTTTCAGAAAACAGAAGAACCCGTCTCGGAGGCATTTGGCTTTCTGATCAGCGTTCCTTCCGACGCCAAGGGTGTACCTTCGCTTACCGACGCATTTCAAACCGCACAAATTTTAGAAGACGAAATCACGGAATTTTTTGGATTGAATTTCTTATCTACTCAGAAAAAAGAGATTCCTATATCCGGTAGGTTTTTGCCCGAAGGTTGGCCAGGCTTTCCCCTGCGGAAAGAATACCGTCCGCCGGATGAATTCAACGGCGTGGAACATCTCAGGTTAAGGAGCCAAAAAAAGCATGAGCGAAATTAGAGTTTATCTCCTCCTCGATCATGACGACTGCATTACAGCCCAAGGGGGACGGTTTTGAGATGAGCCCCATGGTTTTAAATGCGAACCCAAAAACCTCTCGCCACCAACAGATTGAAGAGCAGGCGCCTTCCGTAGTCGGACCGATGCTCATAAATTATTCCACGGACGGGCAGCGAGCATTTCATTCCAAGTTGAAATATGGATACGCCCACCGCGGCGTTGAAAAAATGTGTGAGCAAATGAATTGGGTGCAGATTCCCCCGATTTTGGAACGAGTGGATTACCTTGCGCCCTCCCATATCGTGTTTCCTTTCCTGCTCTGCGTAGAAAAGCTTGCAGGTTTTTCGGTCTCTCAACGAGCTAAGCGGGTACGAGAGATTGTCCTCATCCTGGATCGGATTTCCAATCACCTTTATTACTTTTCCAACTTGAGCCGCTCGGTTGAATTTTCATTTGGCGATCAGGGCTTTCTGCGAGCACGGGAAAGGGTATGTGATTTTTTGGAAATGTTTTCCGGAGCTCGGCAACTGCATGGTGGCCTTTGTATCGGCGGCGTTACCTATGACGTCTCCGAAGGTTTTTTAGAGACGTTAGTGCATGGCGCCCAAGAGCTGGCGAAAATGGTGCTGGATTTGAAATCCACCTTCCTGAAGAATTTCGTGGTCGAAGAACGACTGAGAGGTAAAGGCAAGCTTTCTCCAGGGATCGCCCATAGCCTAGGAATCTCGGACCCCAGAAACGAAGGGGACGCTCTAGACCGCGCCAGCTTTCGTTTTTTAGAATTGGAAAGCGCATTACAAGCTTTGGTAACGTTGTCTGCCCGCGTCCCATTAGGAGACTATAAAGTTAAATTTGATATGCTTAATTTCTCGCTAAAAAACGGGGATTTCGCATATTTTTGGTACGAGGGCGCCCGTGGCCGAGTTGCCGTTTGCCTGGAATCGGCCGGCAACAAACCCTGGCGACTGAAAATCAAGCCGGCCGGACTTGAGTTGATTTCGGCAATACCGACCGTGCTCGAAGGCGCAGATGTTTCGGACCTTGCACCGATCCTCGCTTCCTTTGATCTACTTCCTTCAGAGGTGGACCGATGAATCCACTTGGTGCAATGTTCCAGGATTTTTTTCAACTCACATCTTCGTGGGTGGGGGTCGCCATGGCGATCGCATTAGAGTTTTTCGTTTTTTTAATCCTGATTCTTTTCACGGATTATTTTGAAAAAAAGTTAGCCGCGGATATGGAAAACCGCGTTGGTCCAAACCGCTTTGGGCCCTGGGGCGCCCTTCATGGCCTAGGCCACGTATTTTCCCTCATTACTTTATCTCCTGTGCAGACCTCTCGCGCAAACTCCCGCCTCATTCCCATCGTGATCCTTGCTTGTGGTTTTGCGACCCTGTTTCTCTCCGTGGCGGCCGTCCCGTTTTCCCATCAAGGGATACTGGTGAATTTTCCAAGTACGCTATGGGTCAGCGTTTTGGCGCTATTCTTCTGTGATGCGGTGACAATACTCATCGGGGCGTTTTCAAAAAAAGACCGAAGCCTAGAAGAGTCCTCCCAGTACCTCTCTCTTTGGGCGTGTTACGCATTACCTTTTTTCCTGGGGGTTTTTGCCTTGGTCTTAGCCTATGGCGATGATTCGGTAGCCGGTTTGATCGCGCAACAAAGCGGCCTGCCCTGGCATTGGAATATTTCTCGTCACGTGGCAGGAATTCCTGCATTCCTTTCGGTGTATGGCGCGATCCTTATCTGGACTCGCGAGCAGAAAGTAGGATTTGATTTCGGATTCTATGGCTCCGAGTTACTTTTGCTCGCTCTCCTGGCCAAGGGGCGTTGGTTTTTCATGCATTTTTTATTGGTCTCCCTTTTTCTAGGCGGTTGGGTTTTTCCTTTCTCCTTAGGTTTCCTCGGACAAGGCTCCAATTTCATCGAGTTTTCCTTCGTCCTTGGAAAGACGCTTTTGGCCATGGCCGCTTCAATTTTAATTCTTAGGAGTTTTCCGCGATTGAATATCGATCTTGCGGTGCGCTGGGGTTGGACAGTGTTGGTTCCCCTTGGCTTTCTTTCGTTATTGCTTTCCCTACTTCCTACATTCTTTTGGAGTCATCCATGAGCAGCGTTTTTACTTTAAAGCGATTGATCTCCGTTATCCAGAAGACCGCGCCGCACTTTTTTGGCATCGGTGACGCGCACAAAGAAATCACAGAGCAATATCCAGATGCCGTAAGTTCTCGAAGGCCAGAAGATTTGCCTGAAAGATCCCGCGGAATTCTTGAGAATGACATTCAAATCTGTTCTGGTTGTTATCGCTGCAGCGAAGTTTGTCCCACGAGTTGCATTAGCATCGAGACAGAAAAACAAGGACCGGGCCAGGGGAAGTGGGTCTCGATTTTTGACATTGACCTCTCCAACTGTGCTTTCTGCGGGCTTTGCGTTCAGGTTTGCCCTACGACAAGCCTAAAGCATACCCATGCATACGAGGGCACTAGCGAAACTTTGGATGATTTGATTCGTAGCTTCGGAAAAGGTTGGTCTACCGCCGAAATGCGGGAGAAGTGGATGCGCCACCGCGAGCACCAGCAAAGAGAAGAAGAAAAACAGAGACGGACCAGAATTTCCCCGGTGATGTCCGAAGTCAGAGACTATTTTCTAAGGAAAGAGACATGACGCATACTTTGCTTTCCGTAACGCTTTTCAGTTTAGGCGCTTTGTTATTAGCATTTGCTAGGCGTAAGGAGCGTTTACTTTTAGGTTTCTACTTTCAGTGGGTCGCTCTTGCCGTAGAGCTTTTTCAGCGCTCAGGCGGCTATTCAGTGATCGTTACATTATTTTTAGGTCTATTTTTAAGTGTCTCGTCCTTCATCTTTCAAAATTCGGTTCAGAATGAGAAAGGTACGTTTTCTCGCTGGGGAACGGTTGCCTTCGCGAGCATCGGAGTGACCCTCACCTTGTTTTTGGTTTGGAACATAGGAAGGCCATTTTTAACTGGATCGGAGTTGAGCGTGGCCAGCAATTCACCGTCCCTGAGTGCTAAAGCAGCCGCGGGTAGCCTCCTTTTAGACCGATATCCACTAAATCTAATTTTGTTTGCTTTGATGCTTTTTGTGTCCTGTATCGCATCCATGGGACTTAAGCATGTTTCCCTAAAGGAAAGGAGGGCACTTGGATCCCATAAATAATTTCGATAAGATCGGGAATCTCATATTGTGCGTAGGCCTGATCGCTACTCTGCTGCGCCTTTTTCTGAAAACAGACCGATTTCAATTCAATTCAGGTTCAGCGCTGATGAGCCTTGCCATCGGAGTCCAACTTTTTCTTTTACGAGCCCAAAACTTGGAGGTTCAGTCGGAGCTTGAAGTTTTCATTATTCTTCTCGAGTTAATTGGCGGCTCCTGTTTCCTGCTCTTTCTTTTTCTTGCGTCACGGGATGCGGGAAGTGAGCGCTGAATGAACGCCCTTACTGTACTTGGGATTCTGTTCGCGTTCTCTTTCATTGCTACTTCTAGTTGTGCAGCCTTCGGAAAATCACGCTCTTCCCTACTGCCCGTTTTTTTCGCGATCATCGACGGCGCGATTTTTCTTGGGCTAATCTGTTTACGCGTAGGGTTAAAGGAAAATCCATTTGGCACCGCCTCAGTTGATTGGTTCGCAAACACTCAACTCGCTTTATCGGAACGGGCATGGCTGTTTTTATTTTTGTTACAGTTCTTAAAATTTGTGAGCTCGTTGATTCAAAGTCGGGAGGAAAAGACTTTTTCATTGGGCTTTGTTTTGGGGCGAGAACTGACTTACTTAAGCGGGTGTATCCTGATCCTCAGCGGAAACGAGCTTGCGTACTTCACCGGCATGTTTTTGAATGCGGTCGGATTTTATACTTGTCTTTCATTTGGCTCCCCCAACGATAATCATGCCTCAGCTTCCATTTGGGCTTCGCGGGGATTTGTCCAGCTGATCTGCGCCGAAACAATTTTGTTTGTAGGATATTTGCTACTCGTTCAAAATTCTCACCAGTCGGCCGCCATGTTAATTATCGCCATTGGTTTTTTTGCAAGATCGGGCTTGCTTCTATTTCCGCACCTACCCGAAGTCTTCCCGCTTTTTCAAAGGGAGGCCCTGCCTCAATATTTCATAGTTTTGGTTTTGCCGGCATTTTTATCGGGAATTTTTGCGCTTCATCACGGGTTCTTCCTTGACCCTTCGTTAATGGAAATCAATCCAATCTACGGTGCACTGCTGCTTATTCTCTTCTGTTTTGTTTTGCCCGGGCTATGGGGGAGTTTTAGGTCCAAGAACAGTGACGAGTTCATCATCAACATCGGCTGCGTGGTGCTAGGTCAAGTTTTTCTCGCTTTAATGCTAGGCCAGCCTTTTGCGGCTGCGCAAGTTTTCGTAGGTTTCGTGTTTTTTATCCTCGCCCACGTCCTAAAAGGAAATTACGTCTATACGGGCGTCCGTGCATTCCTCCTCTCTATCCAATATTTCTTTATGATGGGCTTACCCTTTGGCATTTTTGGCGCAGGCCTGACTAATCTCTTCGCAGAGGTCGCAA
>CAYYYP010000004.1:96091-122001 GCA_964475985.1 uncultured Oligoflexia bacterium
TGGTTGTCGACGGGGTTGTTATTTTTACTGGCGCTAGGAGCCACTAGTTTTTATGCGGGCGGTCGGTTTTTTCCTTGGGATGCACTTCCCTTCATCGACTGGTCTGCTTCATTATTTTCCGAGTTTGAGACCTGGCGTGGGGTGTTGCCTAGGGCCGAAAATGTTTTCGAAAGCGCTGCGGCAGATGCGGTATTTTTAGGCCTTGGTCTGGCGAGTGCAACATTTCTCCTCAGTTTGGTCTTTTTACTCATCTGGAAACTCTCAAACCCGGACCGACGTAATCGCATGCGCGGAAACTTAGACACCAAACTTGAAAAGTTATCGTCCAGGTTTTTTCCGTCCCAGTACCTTTCAAGCATTTCTTGGGAGTTACCCGCGAAGGTATTTTTTGCTGGCCCCGTCCGGGGTTTGAAGATTTTTGAAACCAGAGGAATTGAAGCTCTGCTTATTGCACTGAGTTCCCTTCTCATTAGGTTGCCTAGGGAAATTGTCCGTTTCTTCGAGGGGAGATTCAATGACAGCCGCGTTCTCCGGATAATGAGCGGTATGGGCGAAAAATTATCGGCACTTTTTTCTGCCAGCGATGAAATATCCCGGGGCGGTCAGTTTGTATTGTTTTTGTCAGTCCTAGCCTTGGGATTGATGTTTTTGGGGAGGGGTTAAATCGTGACGTCAGATCTTTTGAGCATCCTAGTATTTCTTCCGATCTTAGGCGTATTTGCGCTTTTACCGTTCGCCAAGGGTCAAAACGACGTAATTAAATACGTTTCCCTAGGTTTTTCCGGGGTGACTCTCATGCTTAGCGCATGGGCTCTCTACCGATTTGATGCCGCGGACTCAGGCGTGCAAATGGCGGTCAGCTACCCATGGATTGAGACTTTCAAAGTCCATTTCAGCCTGGGGCTCGATGGCTTTTCCCTTTTTCCAATGTTACTTGTTGCGGGGCTTTTTCCCATAGTTATCCTAGCGAGCTGGTCGTTGCAGGAAGGTTTGTTTGGCTACTTTAGTTTATTACTTGCACTTGAGACAGGTCTACTTGGGACTTACTTAGCCCGCGATATTTTCCTGCACTTCTGCTTTTGGCAGGTCACAATGATTTGCATTTATTTTTTAATTGGAATCTGGGGTGGCGCACAGCGCCTAACTGCGGCATCTCGATTCGTATCGTTTCAGCTCCTAGGCGGATTGTTTTTTCTGGCATCTATTTCCCTTATATATTTTGCCGTTTCACCCCATAGCTTTGACCTTAATGAGCTCAGGGAAAGTCTAAGACAGGGATCCTACGTGATCGAACTTTTTAAACATGACCTAGATGTTCGCGATGTCGCATTTTATCTCGTCGTAGCGGCATTCGTTCTACGTTCCCCTAACTTTCCATTTCACACCTGGTACCCGCTTGCGCAGAGAGAGGCAAAAGACCCCGTGGGCGCTCTGCTAGCCGGATTGATATCAAAACTGGGACTCTTCTCGTTCCTGCGTTTTGGCATTTTGATATTTCCGGAACAACTCTCGCGTTGGCAAACGATCCTATCTTATTGGGCGGCATTCAATATTCTTTATGGTGCGGTTGGCTCCGTTGCGCAGAAAGATCTCCGGGAAAAAATAGGTTATCTCGTGATGATGGAAGTTGGCATCGTCTCGCTTGGATTCTTCTCATTGAATAAGCTTGGAATTTCCGGCGCGTTGGTTCATGACCTTGCTTCCGGCGTAGCACTTTCGGGACTGGTACTGCTTTTTGGGATGCTTGCTCAACGACGGGGAACTTTTTTTGATGAAGCGCCAATGGTAGAACAGAAAAAGAAACGTACCAGGGCAGTGGACGTTTTACCCCTGATGGCAGGGATGGCGGCGTTAAGCGTGTTCGCAGTAGTTGGGGTGCCGATTTTTGGGGCTTTTGCCTCACGTTACCTTGTACTCCTGGGAACTTTTTCCTGGAACTTGAACATTAGTCTCATCACCTTGGTGGGGCTGATTATAATGATCGCAAGCTTACTTTGGACTTACCGAAAATTATTTTTTGAAAACTGCGAGCTTGTGGCCATGGAAGAACCCACCCAGCTGGAGCGCCTTTATATGATTCCGCTTTTGGCCGTCAGTATCGTACTCGGAGTCCTTCCTGGTATTTTGGAAAAATTGACAGGTGCCGGAGTAGATAAACTTGTTCAGACTTTCATTCAGCACTGAGTCACGGAGAGGTAGGGTTCAAAATGGTACAGGGTTGGCACAATATCGCTGAGTATCGTCATGCATTGACCGCTTTTTTGCCGGAAATTTTCATCATGCTCGGTCTGCTTTTGAATTTAAGTGTGGCGGCTGGACTGATCAAAGTGGAGCGAGCGCTTTTTACCATTAATGTTTCCCTCCTCTTGTTGTGCGTGGTGACCCTTGCTTTTTTAGTGCGCCGGGATCCGAGCAATGCGTTGATTTTTGGGTTTCCGTTAATTTGCGACACCATTGGAGTTTCATTTAAAATTTTATTCTGCGTCGTGGCCGGACTAACCTTATTTTGGCATCGGGCAGCAGTGGGCGCCGAAATTTTTTCACTGATTTTCATTACGCTTTTCGCCCAATTCTTTGGGGTTTCCTCCAATAACTTTGTCTTAACGCTAGGTGCGATAGCTTTATTTTTTGTCTCGCAAACTGTGTTGATCAGTTCCATGGACGTGCGTGAGGGAATCCGATTCTTGGCCTTCCAGCTTCTTTCATTAGTTCTCTTTTCGGTGGCCGGGCTTATTTTTTTCGCGGAGACCAAGAGTTTTTCGTTTTTGGAATGGCGAGCCCTACTTAGCAACGGACCTCTTTCCGATGATACGGTGCGGAGAATTTGGATAGCCCAACTCAGTTATTTCATGGCAATCGTGATCTCACTTGGCGTATTTCCCGCTCAATTCATTTTAACTAGGCTCTCAAAGGTTCTTAGTATCGAAGTCCTGACGCCCATTGTATTTTCGTCGGCGCTCTTCGGTTTGAGTCTGCTAAATCGATGGGTCCTTTGGCTTTCGTCGTTTCCGCAAGGCGTAACTGGCTTGGCGGATCAGCCCTTTCTACCGGTGCGTCAACTGCTTTCCTGGGTTTTATTAGGCTCGTTTTTAATTCTTTCGGTCCAAATGAATTTTGAACGTCGATTAAAACGTTTTTTAGTCTTGTGCGTCTTGGCAACGATCTCCGCGGGCGGACTCGGTCTGGTTTTTGGTGTTCGGGAAGGAGTCCCGGTAGAAGTTTTCCACATTTTTTTCTCGGTATTAACCCTCCTTTTTTTATGCGCCCTGGTTATGAACAGTTTAGAGGAAAGTGCCGGGGAAATTCCCATGGATATATTTGCGGGTTTACTCTGGCGTAAACCCTGGATTGGCTTAGCCATGGTGTTTTGCCTGCTGAGTTTAGCGGGCATTCCCCCTTTTTCGGGATTTTATAGCCATGTTGCGTTGATGACGCTTGCGGTAGATGTCCAAAACTACGGCGTTGCATTATTTTTATTACTGGGCTGGTTGCTCTCGGCGTCGGCTTACTTGCGGTGGAGTCTTTCTTTGGTGCAAAGCACCCCAGCTCAAGCAAGTTTTGAAAACAAACGTTATATCTTCGCTGCACTTCCCATCACCCTCATCGGCTTTTTTTGGGATTTCATCGTGAATCATCTTTCCAATTCTCTGCGCAGCAATTTATGGTAACCTCTTAGAAACGAATCACTAAATGATGTTTTTAAGGAGGCTGTGTGTCAGGTTACCTCGTGGTATTACTTCTCATGGGAGTGGGCGCTCTAGTTGCAGGCGGCGCGCTTGCGATCACACATATAGTTCCTATTCGAAAAAATCCGGTTAAAATGGGTGTGTATGAATGCGGAGTGCCACCCATCGGTGATGCACGCGGCCGCTTTTCCGTTCGATTTTATTTAGTGGCAATTTTGTTTTTGCTTTTTGATGTAGAGACAGTTTTTTTCTATCCCTGGGCGATCGCGTACAAAAAATACCTAAATGTCAGCTCTTTCATACTCGTTGAGATGTTCATTTTTGTTGCGATTTTGCTAGTGGGTTATTGGTATGTCATTCGAAAAGGTGCCTTGGATTGGGATTAACTCCTAGAATCAGTACGGGCGTTCTTTAGGGAGGAATTTGATTATGAGTAAAGACGGTTCTCCTGGTTTTTTTACAACAACCGTTGAAGCTATGGCCAATTGGGGCAGGAAAAATTCCATGTGGCCCATGCCTTTCGGTACCTCTTGTTGCGGTATCGAGATGATGGCCGTGCTCTCGGCGGATTACGATATGTCCCGTTTCGGTGCTGAGGTCGTGCGATTTTCCCCGCGGCAAAGTGATTTGCTCATCGTGGCCGGTACCATCACCAATAAAATGGCGCCGGTTTTAAAGACAATTTACGATCAAATGTCTGATCCGAAATGGGTTATGGCCTTTGGTGCGTGCAGTTCTTCCGGCGGAATATTTGATACCTATAGTGTCCTTCAGGGCATTGATATGGTCATTCCCGTAGACATTTATATTCCGGGATGTCCTCCCACTCCTGAAGGCGTCATTCATGGGCTTATGAAACTCCAAGAAAAAATCGCCAGCGGTAAAGCTTCCCAGCGGAAGGATTTTATCGTGGATCAAACTTCAAAAGAAGGCGCTCAGAAATGAACGAACAGACAAATGAGCAAAATGTTTTTGACCATCTCCGTTCTGCATTTGGGGATTCCGTCGAAAAAGTTGAGCTCGATAAAGTAGGTTGCGCCGTAATCTGGGTGAAGAAAGAAAAGCTCATCGAGATTTTGCGAGAGCTTAAAGAGCGCGAACATTTGGCGTTTGAGTTTCTCGCGGACCTCACTGCCTACGACGATTTGGGTGAACCCGAAGAGTCCAAAGGCCGTTTTGTGATGGTGTACAACCTTCTTTCGCTTTCCCAGAAAAAGCGCCTTCGCGTCAAAGCCAGGGTGGCGGATGGTGAGGCCGTTCCCACGGCTGTACCGTTATGGAAGGCCGCTAACTGGGCAGAGCGCGAAGTGTGGGATGTGTATGGAATTCCCTTTACGGACCACCCGGATTTAAGGCGAATTCTGCTAGACCAAAGATTTGAGGGCTTTCCACAACGCAAAGATTATCATTGGCGCAAGTATCAAATATTTCTTGATGCGGAGCCTATTCCTGAACAACTTTTGAAGGATTGAAGCAATGGCTAAAGTCGGCACTGAACTTTTGAAATCCCAGCATATAACCGTCTCATCGGCGGCAGATCATGATGAAATTTATGATGATGCTAAAATCTATGTAAATATCGGGCCCTCCCACCCTTCGACCCACGGCACTTTGCGAGTCATGTGCAGGCTCAATGGCGAGACCATTGAAAAGAGCATCAGCGAAATGGGTTACCTCCATCGCGCCATGGAGAAAATCGGTGAAAATAAAACCTATCACCAATTCATTCCTTATACCGATCGTTTGAATTACTGCTCTGCTCTAAACAACAACGTGACCTATGTGATGGCAGTCGAAAATCTTCTCCAAATCGAAGTTCCGGAACGTACAAAATACATTCGAACCATTTGCTGTGAAATTGCCCGTATCATCGACCATCTTATCTGCATTGGAATCAACGCCGTAGATTTGGGCGCGTTTACTTTTTTCCTTTATGGGTTTCACCAACGGGAAGAGGCTTACACCTTGATTGAAATGCTTTGCGGCTCTCGTTTGACCACCAGCTATACGCGAGTAGGCGGACTTGGCTGGGAACCACCCCCAGAGTTTTTGCCCGCGCTTAAAAAGTGGCTCGATAGCTTTGAAAAAGTTTTCAACGAGATGGATGACCTCCTCACCACAAACAAAATTTGGCAGAAACGAACGGTGGGCGTCGGTGCATTCACCCGTGAACAAGCTCTGTCATATTCCTTCACCGGTCCTTGCGCTCGAGCCAGTAATATCAATGTTGATTTGCGCCGGGATCAGCCCAATCCAGGCCTGATCTATAAAGGCATTGAGTTTGATGTTCCGCTTTCCACCAACGGCGATGTTTACGACCGGTATCTCATTCGGATTCAAGAGGTGAAGGAGTCGGTGCGTATCCTGCGGCAGTTAGTGGACAAGTGCCCTACCACAGGTCCAATTTGGGCCGACGATAAACGCGTGCGCATTCCCGAGAAGTCCCGTGTGCATAATTCCATGGAAGCCATGATTCATCATTTCAAGTTTTTCATGGAAGGTTTTGATGTGCCTCCAGGCGAGGCTTACACCTGTACCGAAGGGCCTAATGGCGAAATCGGTTTTTATATCAAAAGTACGGGTGGTCCAAAGGCCACTCGACTTCGCATCCGAGCGCCATCATTTTTCCTATACCAAGGGCTAGATGAAATGGTTCAAGGTGAAATGATCGGGGATCTGGTCGCCGCCATGGGCAGCGTCAACATTATTGCTGGAGAGTTGGACCGATAATGACAACAAGTACGAAAAAACTTCTCTCAAACGAATTTTACACTGAAGTCGAAAAGTTAAGACCAAGATATCCTACCAACCAAGCTTTATTGTTGCCGGCCTTGCATCTGGCGCAAAAAGAATTTGGCTGGGTGCCGCCGGAAGTCATGGATGAAATCGCTGCCGCCATCGACATTCCGCCGCCGGTCGTAAGGGAAGTCATTACATTTTATACGATGTATAACCTTAAGCCCGTAGGTAAATTCCATCTGCAGTTCTGTACTAACATTTCTTGCTGCCTACGCGGAGCGGAAGAGTTGCTTCACCACTGCGAGAAAAAACTAGGGATTGCCGCTGGCGAGACTACCCGCGATGGAAAGTTTACGATCAGTCACGTTGAGTGTCTTGGTTCCTGTGGCACGGCTCCCGTAGTGCAGATCAATGATGACTATTATGAAAATCTTTCCCCGCAAATGATGGATAAAACTTTGGAAAGCTTGAAATGATGACAACCGCTGAAGTGCAAAACGCCCCCAAAATTATATCGAAATTCTTCTATAATAAAGAAGCGGCGCCCTTGGATTACTATTTGAAGCACAGCGGTTACGAAGCGGCCAAAAAAGCGCTGAGTTCCATGAGTGCCGACGACATCATCGGCGAGATGAAAAAATCCAATATGCGTGGCCGCGGCGGAGCCGGATTCCCGACGGGCATGAAGTGGGGATTCATCCCGAAGCAATCCAAAGATCCAAAATACTTGGTTTGTAATGCCGACGAATCGGAGCCCGGCACCTTTAAAGACCGCGCCATCATGACCTACTCTCCGCATATGCTCATTGAAGGCATGATCATCGCAGCTTTCGCCATCGGTTCTAACCGTGGATACATTTACATTCGCGGTGAGTACGTGGAAGAGACCAAGATTCTTGAACGCGCATTGGAAGAAGCGTACGCAAAAGGGTTTTTGGGCAACAAAGTATTGGGCACGAATTTTAAGTTCGACCTCTACGTTCATCGTGGTGCGGGTGCCTACATCTGCGGTGAAGAAACCGCTCTACTTAATAGTCTTGAAGGAAAGCGCGGCGAACCTAGGGTAAAACCTCCATTCCCAGCTATCAAAGGCGCCTTCGGTGGGCCGACCATCGTGAATAACGTTGAAACTTTGGCGGCAGTGCCTTGGATCATCAGCAATGGCGGTGAAGCATTTGCAAAACTTGGCAAAGACCCCAAAAGCGGTGGAACTAGGGTTTACTGCATCTCCGGACATGTAAATAAGCCAGGTTTATACGAGTTCCCAGCGGGTCATGTGACCTTGCGTCAATTGATTTTTGATCATGCCGGCGGGATCACCGACGGAAGAAAAGTAAAGGCCGTGATACCCGGCGGCTCCTCGGCTCCGGTGTTGACACCGGCGGAACTTGATATCGATTTGGATGTAGAACCCATGATGAAAGCCGGTACAATGTTAGGTTCGGCTGGCACCATCGTCATTAATGATTCTTGGTGCGCGGTAAAGGCCATAAAAATCATCACCCACTTTTACGCCCATGAGTCATGTGGCCAATGTACGCCCTGCCGCGAAGGATGCCGCTGGATGGAAGATGTCCTACATCGCATTGAAGAAGGACAGGGTAAAATGTCTGACTTGGACCTGCTCCTAAACATTGCGGATAACATCAATGGAAAAACTCTGTGTGCGTTAGGGGATGCCGCTGCCGGCCCCGTTGCCAGTTTTGTCAAAAAATTTCGTCACGAATTTGAAGAACATATTAAAGGTGGAAAATGCCCGTTTGCATAATTGATGGCCAACAATATGAGTTTAATGCAGGTGAAACAATCATTGAGCTGGCGGACCGCGTCGGTGTCACGATTCCCCGGTATTGTTATCACCCAGCCCTGACGGTCGTTGCACAATGTCGCATGTGTGCCGTTGAAGTGGAAAAAATGCCTAAACTTCAGACGGCATGCTCCACTCCGCTCGCCGATGGGATGGTGATCAACACCAAATCTGAAAAAGTCAAAAGCATGCAATCGTCCGTCATGGAATTTTTGCTAGCAAACCATCCGCTCGACTGCCCCATTTGTGATAAATCCGGCGAATGTGATTTGCAAAATTACAGCTACGACTACGGAACATCGGATACCCGATACGATGAATTCCGCCGCACGTACATGGACCTGGACATGGGCCCCGTCATCAAGAAAAACATGAACCGCTGCATCCATTGCACCCGTTGCATCAGATTTTGCGACGAAGTAGCGGGCTTTCGCGAAATGGTGGCCATGAACCGCGGTAACTCAACGGAAATTGTTACTATAGATGGCAAGCCCCTTCAGACAGATTACGCTGGCAACCTGGCCGACATCTGCCCCACTGGTTCGTTAACGCTTAAGGATTTTAGATTTAAAAAACGCGTCTGGTATCTCAAGAAAACCAAGACGGTCTGCGAAGGTTGTTCTCGCGGGTGCAATATTGAGCTGGATCACGAAAACAATGTGACGCAACGCATTCTTCCCCGTGAAAATAAAGAAATCAACAAATGGTGGATCTGTGATGAAGGCCGATTCAATTATCATTACATCCATAGCGCTGACCGCATTCTTGAACCCACAACTCCTTCAAGCATTCCCTCTACGCCAGAATCCTTAGCCGGAATGCCAGAGAAGCCGCTCATCACTTGGAAGTCGGCGGTAGCTCAAGCAAAAGTATTATTAGGATCTGGCGGCAAAGAGCTCACGATCTTAGTGGGTTCGGATCTTACTCAGGAAGAACTGACTTTGATTCAAAAGCTTGCAAAAGAAAGCTTTGCCGGGGCCGCCATGTACCATTTCGGTACGCCGGGTCACCTCAATGCCTCCGATGACAAAGCAGAAGATGCAATCTTAAAACGAACGAGCAAAACGTCAAACCTGTACGGGGCTGACAAGCTTGGCATTCCTGGCTTTCCCGGTTTTGATAAAATGAAGGGCGCTAAATGGTTGGTAATTACCGGCGGCAGGGCTGAACTAGTAATGCCTAAGAAGCCAGGCACCCTTGTAGGTATCGGTGTATTCCTAAAGCCACAGGCAAACATGTTTGATTTGATATTGCCGGGCCTCAGTTACGCTGAAAAATCAGGAACCATATATAACTTTGAAGGCCGTGAGCAAAAACTCACGAAAGCGCTTGAGCCAGTGGGCCAAAGCCGAAGTCTTCAAGAGGTGTTTCAACTATGGAAGTAAATTCTATCTTCACACCGCCCGTCATTGCTTCCCTAGTTAAGGTGGCGGTGGTGGTTTTAGCGTTTCTGCAAATTGTACCCATCATGGTTTGGGTTGAGCGTCGCGGGTCTGCTCTTATGCAGAATCGTCTCGGCCCCAACCGAGTGGGACCATTGGGCCTGTTTCAATCCTTAGCCGATGTCGTGAAATTCATCGCTAAGGAAGATTTGATCCCGGATCATGTTGAAAAATTCTACTACGTTTTAGCGCCTGCCCTCTGCGTCATCATTGCTTTCATGACTTTTGCGGTTATTCCTTTCGGTGGAACGCTTCACGTAGGTGATCTTGCGGTGCCGCTCCAGATGGCCGATCTCAACGTAGGTTTGTTGTATATTTTTTCCATCGCAAGCCTTGGGGTCTACGGAATTATTATGGCCAGCTGGGCTTCGCGAAACAAGTTTGCGATGTTGGGAGGCCTTAGAAGCTCATCCCAAATGATCAGTTATGAGCTTTCTTTGGGCTTAAGCGTTCTCGGAGTGCTCATGCTCTCAGAGACTTTGAATTTGAATCAAATCGTCGTTGCCCAAGAGCTTCCTCTCTTTGGTCCCATTCCAAGATGGGGGATTTTCCTTCAGCCTTTGGGGGCTTTTGTATTCTTGGTTTCTATTTTTGCGGAGACCAATCGTTTGCCCTTTGACCTTCCGGAAGGGGAATCAGAGATTGTCGCCGGATTCCATCTTGAATACGGAAGCATGAAGTTTGCACTATTTTTCATGGCGGAATACCTGAACATGTTTACGGGTTCCGCGTTGCTTGCCACTTTATTTTTTGGCGGATACTCGGCCTGGCCTTTTGGGTTCCTGGCCGACCCGCTTGCCATCCACGTTTTAACGCCGCTTCTTTCTGCACTCGGAGTGAGTGCGCTTGATCCCCTAAACCTTGCAACGATCCTCCTTCAGGTGGGCGCATTTGTTTCAAAGGTTATGTTTTTTATGTGGTTCTTTGTTTGGGTGCGCTGGACCTTACCAAGGTTCCGTTATGACCAACTCATGAACATTGGTTGGAAGGTTCTATTCCCCCTTGCCTTAGGCAATGTCGTCGTAACGGCACTGCTCATTTACTGGAAGGTGATCTGAGGAGTTCAAATGCTTGTTAAACGCAAAGAAGATCTAATTCAGAAATTTTATATTCGGGAAATCCTGGTGGGTCTGTGGATCACCATGAAGAATATGCTTTTCGCAAAAAAGGTGACTATCCAATATCCGGAAGAGCGCCGTGAGTACTCACCACGTTTTCGTGGCCTACATTATATCAAGGCTGTGAACGGGGTTGAAAATTGTACTGCATGCATGCTTTGTCCTACGGTTTGTCCCGCGGAGTGCATTCATATTGAAGCCGGGGAGCGTGGCGACAAAGAAAAATATCCCGTTAAGTTTGAAATCGATCTTTTGCGTTGCTGCTTCTGCGGATTTTGTGAGGAAGCTTGCCCGAAGGATGCCATTAAGCTTGGCAATATTTATGAGATGGCGGAGTATGAGCGAAACATCTACGACAAAGAAGCTTTATTAGTCCAAAGAGGCGAAAAATGAGCCTGAAAGACGTACTTTTTTATGTATTCGCAGGCATCACTTGTTTGGCAGCGCTTCGCGTCGTAACCGCAAAAAACCCCATCGCCGGAGCGTTTAGTTTAATCTTGGTGTTGTTTGGCGTTGCGGCAGAGTTCGCGATCCTTGATGCGCACTTCTTAGCGGCGTTGCAAATTTTCGTATATGCGGGTGCCGTCATGGTGCTCTTCGTATTTGTGATCATGCTTTTGAACGCAGATGTGCACGACTCAGATATGGGAAAAAGCCCCGTATTTCAAATATCGGCAGGTGTACTGACCTTTGCGGTATTTCTATTAGTGGCATGGACTTTAATCGGCACCATGGGGCGGGGCGTAAGTTTCATTCCCACGGCGCTGGTGCGAGGAACCTTTACAATCGAACGCATTGAAGAGCTGGGTGGAAATGTTCGAGTTCTTTCAGAGGTCATGTTTTCAGACCATGTTCTGCCCTTTGAGTTGACATCGGTTTTATTGCTTGTGGGAATCATCGGATCCGTTGCCTTGGCAAAGCGGGCTAGACGTCAGAAGGCGTAGAAATTAGGGAGAGTCATCAGCGTGTCTACGAATCATTTTGTGCTACTTTCATTGTTCCTGTTTTTCACCGGCCTTTTTGGTGTTTTAGTGCGCAAAAATATCTTGGTGATCCTCATGTCCATCGAGCTTATGCTCAACGCGGTCAACCTCGCCTTTGTTGCATTCAGTCATGAACTGCAACAGGTCACAGGTCAAATGGCGGTATTTTTCATCATTACAGTAGCGGCGGCGGAATCCGCGGTGGGCTTAGGCCTCGTCATCGCCCTCTTCCGGAATTTAAAGACTGTGAACACCGAAGACATCGAACTGCTTAAAGAATAATCAATAAAGACAGGACAACACTATGCTTACGGCGATTTGGCTTCTCCCTCTTCTAGGTTTTTTAATCAACTCCATCCTTGTGCTTATGAAACCCAAAGAGCAGTCAGCGCAAGTTTCAGGGGGAATCGCCTCTGGCGCACTGTTCCTCTCCTTCGTATTATCCGTCCTCGTCTTTTTTCAGCTCCACGCCATGGACGAGCATTCACGAGTGATTCAAGAAACGCTCTTTCAATGGATTAGCTTAAAGCAGCTTCATATCCCCTTCGTGCTGCGAGCAGATCCTCTGACTTCCCTTATGATGCTCATCATCACGGGCATTGGTTTTCTGATTCATGTTTATTCCATGGGTTATATGTCGGATGACGCGACTCCCGGAAAATTCTTTTGTTACTTAAATCTTTTTTGTTTTGCGATGCTTGCCCTAGTTATGGGTGGAAACCTGCCCATTATGTTCCTCGGTTGGGAAGGCGTGGGACTCTGTTCGTATTTGTTGATCGGTTATTGGTACGAAGATCCCGCAAAGGCTGCCGCCGGAATGAAAGCATTTGTGGTCAACCGGATTGGTGACCTAGGTTTTTTAGTAGGGATATTTTTACTCTTTTTCCTTTTTGGAACCTTAGATTTTGAAGCCCTACGACATGCTGTGGTTGGTAACGGCCAGTCTGCGGCAACGGCTGTCACGGAAATGTTACTGATGCATCCGAAACTCTTAACGGTAGCGACACTTTGTCTTTTTGTCGGTGCCATGGGTAAATCAGCGCAGATCCCGCTTTTTGTTTGGCTACCGGATGCCATGGCGGGTCCAACTCCAGTTTCTGCATTGATCCATGCAGCGACCATGGTTACCGCCGGCGTTTACATGATATGTCGCCTTAACTTTTTATTCACTCTTTGCCCGCTGACGTTGAATGTCGTGTCAGGAATCGGTGCTGCGACTGCGCTTTTTGCGGCCACCATTGCCATCGTGCAGACAGATATTAAAAAAGTCCTCGCCTACTCTACCGTAAGCCAATTGGGTTACATGTTTGTCGCAGTGGGTGTGGGTGCCTACGGCGCAGGTTTTTTTCACGTGATGACACATGCTTTTTTCAAAGCGCTGCTCTTCCTTGGGTCTGGAAGTGTAATCCATGGAATGCACCACGAACAGGACATCACAAAAATGGGTGGGCTTTCTCACCATATGCCAAAGACTTTTGCGACATTTGCCATTGGAACGGTGGCCATCGCGGGAATTCCCCCGCTCGCAGGATTTTGGTCCAAGGATGAAATTTTATGGAGTGCCTTCTCATCCCATCATGGATTGGCTGGTCCAGGTCTTTGGGCCGTTGGCGCGTTGACCGCATTTTTGACGGCGTTTTACATGACTAGGCTCACTTGCCTCACCTTCCTAGGGAAAGAAAGGTTTGAGAAGAACGGCAAGCATGCGGTGCATCCTCATGAATCACCAAACCTCATGGTTATCCCGCTAATGATCTTGGCGGTACTTTCAATTTTCGGTGGATTTCTAGGAATTCCCCACCACTCATGGCTTGAGCATTGGCTGGCGCCGGTAGTGGGTAGTCATAGTGCAGATGCGGCGGAGGGCGGATCCATGGAGTGGATACTCATGGGGGTTTCTTCATTGATTGCCGTAGCGGGCGTTGCTTCTGCTTATTATGTGTATGTTGTGAAGCCAGAGATTTCTAAAAATTTAAAAACTTCATTGGCTTCTGCCCACGGTCTTCTCACCAATAAATATTACATCGACGAAATTTACGACGCGGTATTTGTGCAGCCGTTAAAGAAAGTGTCGGTACTTCTCTGGAAGTATTTCGATGTGCTCATCGTGGATGGGTTTGTAGTGGGACTTGGACGCGTTTCAAGACTTTCTGGCGAAGTGTCTCGATTGGTTCAGAGCGGAGCGGTTCAACTTTACGCCGTCGCCATGCTTTTAGGACTAGGTTTGATTTTGGGGTATCTTGTTTATGGCATTCATTAATTCACACCTGCTAACCATCGTAACTTTTCTGCCGGCCATCTGGGGCTTGGGAATGATTTTCATTCCCACTGCCAAAGCGGAGGGCTGTGCAAAAAATATAGCTCTTGTGGGATCCCTCATCGTATTTGCCTTTTCGCTTCTGCTTTATTGCGGGCACGATACAGGGCTCGCTGGCTATCAATTCCAGGAACACTTTTCATGGATTCCGGCCTTGGGCGTTAATTATTCCCTCGGCATCGATGGTTTAAGTTTACCCCTAATATTGCTTACGACCTTTTTGACTCCGATTGTTATCTTAGGCTCTTTTGAAGCCGTTCATGAAAAAACCAAACTGTATTATGCGCTGATTTTATTCTTGGAAACGGGAATGTTAGGAGCATTCGTTTCGCTGGATGTGATTTTATTTTATGTTTTCTGGGAAGCAATGCTGATCCCAATGTATTTCCTCATCGGAATTTGGGGCGGCAAGGAGCGAGTCTATGCTTCAATGAAGTTCTTCCTTTATACCCTGCTGGGTTCGCTTCTCATGCTGGTGGCTATCTTCTATTTATTGTCGCAGCACAAAATTCAATTTGGCAGTTATTCAGCAGCACTTCCGGATTTACTTCGAGTGAAAACGGAATTCACGGGATTGTGGAGTAGCCCACAAGTACTTCTATTTCTGGCATTTGCTTTGGCCTTTGCCATTAAAGTCCCTCTGTTTCCGCTTCATACTTGGTTGCCCGATGCCCACGTACAGGCACCAACCGCAGGTAGCGTCATTTTAGCGGGCGTGCTTTTGAAGCTCGGTGGTTATGGATTTCTAAGATTTGCGTTCCCACTTTTCCCGCAGGCCGTAAAACTTACGGCACCCTTTTTCATGGTGCTGTCGACCATTGCCATTGTTTATGGGGCGTGGATAGCCATGGTGCAGCCGGACATTAAAAAACTCGTCGCTTACTCATCTGTAAGTCATATGGGTTATGTGATGCTTGGCCTTTTTTCCCTGAACTCGGTGGCCATGAGTGGTGCGGTTTACCAAATGCTCAATCACGGCATCAGCACCGGCGGGCTCTTTCTTATTGTGGGAATGATTTACGAACGTAGGCACACTCGGGAGATTTCCGCATTCGGCGGCTTGGCTAAACAAATGCCACTTCTGACCATTGTATTCATGATCGTTACCCTCTCATCGGTAGCACTTCCGGGTACAAACGGCTTTATCGGCGAATTCCTCATCTTGCTTGGCGCCTTTCAGCGTTATCCAGTCCTAACCACCATCGCGGGAACGGGCGTCATATTTGGCGCAGTTTATATGCTTTGGATGTTTAAGCGGGTGATGTTTGGTCCCCTTGAGAATGAAGAGAATAAAACTTTGCTTGATCTCAGTTTGAGGGAGGCCATTGTCATGTCCCCCATTCTGATCGCAATTTTTGTGATGGGCGTTTTCCCAAATCTTTTTTTCTCAAAAATCGACCCCTCCGTTCAACTGCTCATGAGGAATTTTTAATATGGATTTGATTCACGTTGAGAACCTAGAGTTTGGCAGCACGCAGTTTTATGCTCTGCTTCCCTACTTCATCGTTTTAGTTGGCGGCATGGTTGGTCTTTTAATGGGCGTCGCTCGTTCCGCGACCACCGTCGCCATCAGTAAATATGTTTGTTTCGGAAGTGTACTGGCGGCGATTCCGGCGGTGCTAAATTTATGGAATGAGCCTCAGACCCGTTTGTTCAATCAAATGTTATCCGTTGATCAGTTTTCCCATGTCTTCCACCTACTTTTCTTGGGTGCGACGGCTCTCGTGCTCGCTACATCTTGGGACTACTTAAAAAAGGAAGCATTGGATCTTCCTGAGTTCCACGCCCTGGTTTTGTTTTCGTGTTTTGGCATGATGTTGCTCGCGGCTAGTTTGGATCTCATTGTGCTTTTCGTTTCCCTCGAGATCATGTCCATCGCAGTTTACGTATTGGTCGGGTTTAGACGAACGGATGTTCGATCTAATGAAGCAGCCCTGAAATATTTTATTTTGGGCAGTGCAGCTTCGGCGGTTTTCCTATACGGAGCGGCACTCATGTACGGCGGTATCGGTACCCTCAATTTACGTGAAATCGCCTTGGCCCTCCTGCAGAACTCCTCGAATCTCGCTCAGGGCAGTGCCGCATCACCCGCAAATCCGTTAGTATTGCTGGGCGGGATTTTGATGGCCGTAGGCATGCTGTTTAAAGTTGCCGTGGTGCCTTTTCATATGTGGATGCCCGATGTTTACGAAGGCGCTCCCATCACGGTTACGGCCTTTATGACAACGGGCTTGAAAGCAGCAGCTTTTGCCATGCTTTTGCGCATCGCCGTAAGTTTGCACTTGGGCAGTACATTCTATTTGGATTCCATGGGTACAGTCTTTTCGGAAACCCGTAGCTTTACGAACGTGCTTTGGGTCCTAGCCGTAGTGACCATGTTTTTTGGAAATGTCATCGCGTTGGTGCAAAGAAACCTCAAGCGAATGCTCGCTTATTCGTCCATCGCGCATTCAGGTTATCTTTTGGTGGGAATCCTGGCCGGTGCTAGGGCCGACTCAGGGTATGGGCCGGTGATTGTTTATCTCATTAGTTATTGTTTGATGAATATTGGCGCGTTTGCCGTACTTTCCATCATTTCAGAAAAGGGCGATCAGCTCACGGACTTACAGGACCTTTCTGGCCTGGGCTTTAAAAAACCCTGGCTCGGGTTTGCCATGATGATTTTCATGTTTTCCATGGCGGGCTTACCGCCCACCGTGGGATTCATAGGTAAATATATGATATTTAGTGCAGCGATCCAGAGCGGATACGTATGGCTCTCGGTTCTCGCCGTCATCTGCAGCGCCATTTCGGCTTACTTTTACCTGCGAGTCATCGTTTATATGTTCATGAAAGAACAGGTGAGCGACTTTAATTTCAAAACCAGTTATGCGTCCATGGCCGTAGTAATCCTGGCGATGGTGTTTACCTTGGAGTTGGGAATCCTGCCCACCTGGGTCATGGATGTCGCCGGATGGGCCGCTAGCCTACTCGTTGCAACGAACTGATAGTGAATTGTTTGCTTAGAGTTCATGCCCGGTAGTTCTATCCCGGCAAAAATTTCCTGCCCTAGGTTTTCCTTAAATATGACGAGAACAAGGGTGGATCATGTCTACCCGAAGCTCATCTAAAACATCAAAACCGCAGGAAATCGACCTGAACTTAGCTACCGCTGAGAAGACGGGGACCATTGCGTCTACTCCTAGTGCGCAAACGAAACCAGGGCTTACGTTAGTGAATGACGCGGATCAATCTATCGATGTCAATGCTCCTGCCACCGTAGAGCGTGATGAAGAAAAAACCATCATACTCACCACTGACTCTGAAAAAACCGTTTTCATAGAAAGACGGCCACCTGCCCTTGAAGTTGCTCCTCCTCCGGCTCGACTGGAAACGGAACACCCAGCCCTTGAGAAGCCAGTTATTCCGCCGGCCATGCGCGCCGAGCGCACGCAAGTCATCGATGTATCGGCCCTTAGGGCAACAGATCCGAAGACCGCTCCCCCCGATAAAAGTCTCGCTTCCCGGGTCATCCGTAGTAAATATTTTTTAATTATGGCAGGCCTTTCCGTTGCGGGTCTCCTCATGGATGAATTTTTTCCGGAGACCCAGCCCCAGCAAGTGACTCAAGCTGAGCGTGAACTGGAGAAGTTTAAAGTTACTCTGCCTCCGGTCAAAACCGCGGCGGTCGACCCTTCCAAAAGTGATGCACTTACCCGAGCGGCAATTCCATTTATTAACTTGGATTCCGTGGATGGCTATAAACGAGCAGGCATTCTGCTGCAAAAAGCGGTCGCCATGAACCCCAACAATGCCACGGCGGTTTCATTCCTCGCCAGCGTATATATAAATTTGGTTGATGTCGTAACTAAGGATGACCAGTACTTTCAAATCGTAACCACCTTGATCGACGCCGTACGCGCAAAGAACCTGAATCTTCCGGAACTTGTGGTGGTGGAAGTTGAGCTCTATAATCTACTCGGCCACTACGATGCTGCCATCGAGCGCATTGTGGAATTTTCCAAAGTAAAACTTAAGAGCGAAGCAACCCTGGGGTCTGAACTCTTCTATTACTTAGCCTTAAGCTACTTTCAAAAGGGCCAAGTCACAGAAGCGCTGAAATTTCTGGACCCCATTGATGAAAAAAACTGGTTTAGCGCCCGCATCCCTTACTTGTATGGACTCATTTATGAAGGCCTTGGACAAGTAGACCTGGCGGCGCAGTACTTCGAAAAAGCCGTGAAACGCAGCCCCAATCATATGCGCGCGCGTAGGCATTTAGCCGAACTCTATCTCCAAAAGGACCAACTTCCCCAGGCGGGTTTTCATGTGGATCACGTCATTCACATGGCAAAGTACGCCACCCGCATTGAACTGGGGCGCGCGCATTACATAAAATCTAGGCTTTATTCCATTGCGCAAAAGCAAGTGGACGCGCTTGCCAGCATCGAAAGGGCCAGGCGTTGGCTTCCGGAAGATGCCGACGTTCTTTTTGAATACTACACTCTGCGGGCGAGAAATTTGCGGGCCCAGGGCAAAGGCGCTGACCCCGTTCTGCAAACTCGGGTTGAGGTGTACGAGCTCCTAGCGCGCGGCGAGCAGGAAATGAAAAAGGGTAGTTTTGATGCCGCCATAAAAATATTCAATGAGGCGCGCCTCAAAGACGATCAAAATCCCACGCCACTCTTCAGGGTGGCTGAAAGCTATCGACGCCAAGGGGACTTGCACGCCAGCGTTTTGTTTTTTCGAAAAGCCATTGATTCGGGCCAGCCCAAGGCCGATATGATGGAAAAATTCATCCGCCTCCTCATTGAGAACTATGAGCTTAAAGAAGCCCAGGAACGAATTGTAAAAGTCGTTACGCTGACTCCTCCGCCTTCAACTAGGATCATTGACTCACTTTACGGGCTACTCTTCATGAAAAAAGGTGATGTCAAATCTGCGCAGGCTTATCTTAAGCGAGCCGTGCAGGCGGTTTCCGTTGAGAGCGATGTGTATCTCAATTACGCAAACATCCTCTATAAGGCAGAAAACTATTCGGACGCAGCTTTCTATTACGGGTTAGCGCGACGGTTTGATCCCTACAACGTTGAGGCTATTACGGGCATTGGAAAGGCTCTCGCCGAATTGAAGGATGTTGAGCGTGGGGTTTCTTATTTGCGTGAGCAGCTTAAGAGCACGGTAGAAAAAGCGCCGCTGCGGGTTGCCATTGCAGAAGTTTATTTTAAAAAGGGTAATGTCAAACAAGCAAATCTTGAGGTGGATGACGCGATTTCCGAAAATGGAAAGTTTGCTCCGGCGTTCCGCCTTAAAGGTGATTTGCTCGTCGCCGAAGATCAGCTGAAGAAAGCCCTGGAAGCTTATCAGACGGCGATGAATTTAAAATCAAACGACCCATATCTTAGGCTTGAGCGTTACAAAATTTGCATGAAGCTAGGCGACCTAAAGCTTGCGATTTCAGAGCTAAGACTCTTACTGAACGATTTCCCAAGTTACCCAGGGGCAAATTATATGATGGGGGATATTTATCTCCAAAACCGCAAATATGACGACGCGCTGTTTTTCGCCGAAGAAGAACTCAAGCGCAACCCGGAATATATTCAAGCCCTCGTCCTCAAAGGGAATGTCTGGAGTGCAAAAAATGATTTTACCAAAGCCTTGGACGCCCTGAACCGTGCGCTTCGCATCAACCCCAGTTATGTTCCCGCACTCCTTGGTGCAGGTTACGCAAATCACGCGCTAAAAAACTACGCCGCAGCCCAAACCTTGCTTGAGCAGTCGGTGCGCTTTGATGCCGGCAATCCTGAAGTGCATAAAAGATTGGGTCTGCTTTACCGAGATATGGGCATCCTAGAAAGATCCAAACTGCATCTCGCGGCCTATTTGGAAATGAATCCCGGCGCAATCGACCGCATGGAAATTCAAGCTTTAATTAAATAAAATCCGCTAAACTCTACCCAGTTTGCTGCGAATACGAGGTCGTTTTGCCTTAAAAACTAGTGTATTAAATGCATTCTAATGAAGCACTTTATAAAACACTTTTCATGGATGAAGTTTTTCGGCGCTTGCCTTTTCATTTCTGGCTTATGCAATCATTCCGGTGCGGCAGATGATAGCTATGGCCCCACGCGCTACATTTGGGAACTTGCCATCGAAGGCAACCAGAACATTTCTACGGAGGATATTCTGGATGCCATCGCCTCAAGTCGTTCTTCTCACTTTCCGATCCTAGGCAGCAAAACTGAATTCAATGCCATTACTTTATATTCGGACCAAAAGCGCATCGAGCATCTCTACAAAAGATCAGGCTACTACCAAGCTCGGGTCCTCCGCACTGACATGGCGCCCTGCAAGGAGGAGGAACCCACGAAACTTTGCTTGAAAATTCATGTGAGCGAAGGGGCCGCAACCCAGATAGAGCGAGTCAATATCGTGATTCATAAAACCGATGAGACGCTCGTTAGTGAAGCCGATGTTTCTTCGCGTATCGGAGTGCATAAGGACGCCATTTTTAACTATGATACATATTCTAGCGGAAAGGCCGCACTGATTCTTTACCTTCAAGAACTGTCCTACCCTTTGCCTAAGGTTGAGAGTGTGGCTACCTATGATCAGAACACCAATTTGATGGCGATCTCCTACGAAGTTACCCCTGGCGTGAAGGCCTCCTTTGGCAACATCACATTTCAAGGCTTACGCAACATCCGTTCAGATGATCTTTATCCGCGCCTAGTCTACAAAACCGGAATGGTGTTTAACCCGCATTTACTTGAGGAAAGTAAAGACTTACTGGAGAGCCTTGATATTTTTCGGAGCGTAGAAGCTAAGCTCGTCCTTAGGAAAAACAATCCGAAAATCGTCGATGTCATTTATGAAGTGCAGGAAAAACCTTTGAAGTCCCTTCAACTTGGTTTCGGATTTAGTTTGGAGAATTCACGCCAAGAAGGCCGAATACGTGGCGAATGGAATCATAAAAATTTTCACAATTACCTACGAAAATTTTCCGTGAGTGGAGAACCGCGTTACGCCGTACTACCTTCTATATTCCGTCCGCAACAGTCAGGTCCGTTGGGAACCACCGAGGTGTCCGTACTGCACCCGGCGTTCCTATCACCTAAACAAGACCTCAGAACTTCCGTAGGTTTCGATGCGGATTTAGAGCAAGGTTATCGTTGGTACGGTCCCCGTGTGAACGCGCAACTTTCAAGGACGCTCAGTCGAAAATTTACGCTAACCGGCGGCTATTCCTTCCGATATTTGCAATTTTACAACATAACGGTAGGCAGTAGCTCTGCTGGGGCACCTCAGGAATTGTTATACAATAATAGCTATCGGTTGGGTTATATTGACCAACAGCTCACCTGGGATCAACGCAATGTGAAGCTCAGTCCGTCAAAAGGTGGGTATGCAGTATTTTACATCGCCGAATCTGCACCGCCGTTAGCGAGCAGTTTTTTATATATTCGGATTAGGCCCGAATACCGCCATTTTTTCCCCATAGGCCGAAGATCAGTTTTAGCGACCCGCGCGGCCTATGGTCGGATTTTTAATTTGCGTCAGGGCGCCTCGCCAATTACAGAAAGATTTTACGGCGGAGGAGCCAATGATCATCGAGGTTTTACATACCACAGGCTTTCGCCCCAAATATCTTCCATTGACGCTAGATCCGTACCCATCGGTGGCGATACCCAGGTTTTATTTTCTGTGGAACAGCGTTTTCAACTGGCTAGGCTCTACGACAATTGGTTGGTTCTAGGCCTATTTTTTGACGTAGGAGACGTGGTTGAAAGTTCGGATAAGCTAAATTTTAAAAGTTTACATTATGCCGTAGGTCCCGGTTTGCGGTACGAAACCCCCGTAGGCGTTGTTCGGGCAGACGTCGGTTTTAGGCTGAACCGCCTGGATGGCGCGACCAATGGCCGTCCCAATCCGGACCCTGGTCAACGGTTCGCCATCCACGTGAGCTTTGGGGAAGCATTTTAAATTATGACAACGAAGAAAATTTTAAAGTGGCTAGCTATGGGATTCGGTGGGCTCATCTTCCTATTGGTTTGTGCCGTCATTGCGCTGGAAACCCCGGCAGGGAAAAAATTCATTGTGCGCAAGGTCGAAAAATCCGCCAATGCGTTGCTTACTGGAAGACTAAAGATCGGTGCGTTACGCGGTAACCTCATCACGGGAATGACCATCGAAAAGATCGGCCTGCGAGACCAGAGCGGAAGGGCAGTGCTTGACGTCGCCACTACTCACCTTGCTTATCGTATCCGTCCGTTCCGGCCTTTCGTCATCTTTAATGAAGTCGACATCCAGGGCGTGCAAGCACACCGGCACATCGATGCAAAGGGGGTCTCAAATTGGGATCATTTAGTGCGTCCCTCTCAGGAGCCCAGTCGTAAAGAGGAATCCGAATCACAGTCTCCCGCCGTGCAGGTGAAAAACTTAAAGTTATCTGATGCAAAATTTACCCAAACCGTAGCGGAAAAAATCGTGCTTGCCCTAAAGAGCATAGAAGTCGAAATGGCCATCCCCGAGGTTCTCGATCAACTCCCGGAGGGAAAGGTAACGGCTTCTGGTCACTATCAAGGCAGGCCGCTATCTTTAGACTCTGAAGTTAAATCTACGGTTGAAGCAAGAACATCAGAGCCTCATGCCCAAGCGGTTTCACTTGACGCAAAACTTGGTACTTCCCAAGTTAAAGGTTTAGGCTCCGGAATATTCCGGCTGAAAAATTGGGTGGAATCTTCGGTAAGCGTTCAGTTACCAGATTTCCACGTCAACACCGCCGACTTTAGTGCGAAGCCAAAACCGGGGTCAAAAGCCGGCGTACCAACTATCATTGATGGCGACAGTTCATTAAAGTTAGAAGACAAAAAACTAGAAAATAAAACGGCCATCGGGATTCAGGAAAATGGCAGACGGGCTAGCCAAATTGTTTGGGAGTTTCAGACATCCCATCTCACGGACTTTTCTTCTCTGGAGCTCAAGAAGTTTCAATGGCTGGCTCATTGCCCGCTTTTGAAATTAGACCAGCCCACGACTCTGACTTTAAATCGTGATGATTACCTTCCGATGGGTGACATCCGATTGAAGGGTTGCGTGGGATCCGTAAACTACCTACGTTCAAATCAAGGCGACGGCCCGGTAAGGGCCGTGGTTGACAACCTTCAGTTGGGTCCCATCATGAACGCCCTGGGCTTACCTAGGCAACGGGGCGACAAGGGTCGCATTGATTTAAATTTGCATTTACCCCAAGGCGTCAAAAAGACTATTGCTTCCGTCAAGGCGTCCCTCGATCTTCCGCATTCCTTATTTGGTAGCGCAACTACTCTGCATTTGAATGCTGATCTCGATGAGCACAAAGCAATTGGAAAAGTGAGTGCGGCCGTGGGCGAGCAAAAAGTTTCCGGAAACTTCGCGCTGAATGAGCCATTTATTAAGCCATGGGAAGTGAATAAAGAAAATGCGTCGGGCACTTTTGTTTTGATTGCCAAAGCATTGGATTTGAAAAAACTTCACGAATCGGGGCTCCTTACAACGGATGTCCTAGGTACCGTACAAGTGAAGCTGAACGGTTCGGCGTCGGCGAACCATGCTAAACTCTTTTTAGAAAGTTACGGGAATAAAATTTCCATACCAAACGGTAGTCCGGAAGGAGTTACTCCGCCGTTAAACTACAAAGCATTGTTTACCTATGACGAACGAGAATTGAATGTGCGAGGGAATGTGCAACCCTCTCCTGCCGGTAAGGAACTCGTGTTTCAGGCAAATATGAAGGCGCCATTTTTAAAAATTAAAAACGAAGGCTTGGCGGCAATAAAGAAATTCCCGATACAGTGGAATTTTCAAGTCTCAGAATTTGACCTCTGGCCGTACCTGTTCACGACTCCCAACCCTGCTTTGCGACGGGAAAAAATTTCTCTTACGGCAAAGGGAAATGGAAAGGGGAGTATCGAGGACCCCCAGGCGAACTTAGATGCCGCCATTCAAATTGGAAACGGCCCCGTTGCAAACGTCGTTGCCTTGATAAAAGATCAGTACTTTCGGGCGACACTTAAGGCCCACGACGCATCTTTGGACACGGTGATTCCCCTTTTCACGCCCTACGTCACTTTGCGCAACAGTAAGTTCAACGCCAATCTAATCGCTTCGGGCCCCGTATCCGATGTAGTTTTCCATGGAAATTTAAGCTTGGTGGCTAGTGAAATCGTAGCGCCTTCCTTTCAAATTAATTATACGGAACCATCGTTGCACATTGAAGGACAGGGTCACCAAATCAACCTTACAAAACTTCACCTAAAAGGAGGTGATGGCTCCCTGGATGGAACCGGGAGCGTCGGTGTAAGAAATTCAACTGAACTCACTAGGGCGCATTTTAAAGCGCGGTTCCGAAAATTTGCCATCATTTCCAACGATAAAATGTCCATTGTATCCACCGGTGACATCGGCCTTAATGCAAATCACGCCGACTCAACTTTTGGAGGTGAGATTTTGATTAGTGAAGCAAAGATCACTCTTCCCGAGAATAATCAGAAAAAAACTTTGGAACCACTAGGTGATTTCAAGGACGTGGTGGTGAAACAAGAAGTGGCAGCCGAAAGCAGCTCGGAACCACGAAGCTTATTTACTGACCTTTCCGGAACCATTCACATTAAGGCACCAGGCAGGGTTTGGATCAAAGGGCCCGATGTCGCGGTGGATTTGAAAGCAGATTTATTTGCTGGGCTTAATGAAGATCAAGAAATGTTTGTGCGCGGAAACGTAAAAGCCCAACGCGGCTTCGTAGAAGTTTTTGGCCGTCATTTGGAACTGAGAAAAGCCAATGTAGAACTTATGGGCGATCCCTCTAATCCGCGCGTTGACGTCGTTGCGATGTATCACTACTCACCAAAAAACATCATTGTTGCACTACAGGGCCCTAAGGAAACCCTAAAGCCAAAACTTTATAGTGAACCGCCTGGCTACAGTGAAGACGAATGCATCGCCGTCCTCTTAACCGGTAGCCCGAACTATCAAGGCGGTGGTGGCGGAGGCAGTGTTGGTGGAATGGCATCAGGATTCGTGGTGGGACAACTGAAAAAGAAATTAGGGCCTAAGCTTCCGGTAGATACAATCACCGCTGACCTGCCGTCCGAAGATCAGAAAAAAAGCACCACCCCCGCAAAGGATCGGGACAAAAAAGCTAATCTTGAAGTCGGCAAATACATTTCCGATCGTGCATTCCTAAAGGTAGGCCGCGCGTTCACGACCCAACAGTCGGGCGCTGTAAATATGATTACTTTAGATTACCGTTTAAGCGAGAAATGGTCCTTTGAAACCAAACAAACTGACGGCGGCCGCAGTGATGTAGGTTTTCAGTGGACCGTAAATTACTAGGGCGCTGCGCGATTTCTGCCGAGGCGCTGCCGGAGAACGTCCCGCCAATTGGAAATTTGTTCGACGGAAGCGTTGTGAAGGACTCTATTTCTTAGCTCCAGAAGAGCCGCGCTCCCAGAAAGAAACCGCTCCTCCGTAGGAGCAGCATCTCCAAGCCAGGCCATAAGCATTTCCTGGAATGCGCGCAATGAAGAAAAAATATTTATTGGAGTCGAATCGTAGAAAATGCGATCCCATCCACCAGACACAATTGAAAACGAGCGATTCTGAGGTGCGTCCAATATCTCCTGTGGGCTATCTCCGTTTAAAAGTGCCAACATCGAAATTTCTATCATTTCCTGTTTCCAAAGTTCCCTAAGCCTTGCCGCAGTTGTCCCACCAAGCTCCATCAGTTTTCTTGCGATCTGTCCTGAAACGGAAACCCACCAAATTTTTCCTAAACTTGAACCTTCCTCAAGCCTTCTCT
>CAYYYP010000005.1:0-119998 GCA_964475985.1 uncultured Oligoflexia bacterium
CATCGAATCCGTTCAGGCACGGAGATGAGAATCATGAAAAAATACAAGCCAATCCGGAAGTTCATTTCACAAACCATTTTGACGGTTTTTTGTTTAGCTGCGCCAACGTTAATGACAGGCTGTGATGATCATCCCTTTGAACAATGGCTGAACGCAACTAATCAGGCTCGGGTCGTTGCAAAAGGAGAGTGGCCAGTATTTCCCTACAGGCAACGACAGCACCAAGCACTGAAGAATTACTTTTCTCAAATCAGTCAGCTCGCACTCAACCTAAGAAATGACCAGAGTTACGTAACCAAGTTTAATGAGGCGGTTGCCCAAGGAAATCTGCAAGATATTTGCTCCAAGGCCTTCCTACCAAGATATGAGTGGCTAGCGATTATGGAACATTGCCAGAAGAATCGGTTCTTTCTCTGTGCGGAAGAAGTCAGGGCCTATCCTGAAATGGTTGCTTTTATTCGGACACGGCTCAACGGTACGCAGCAGCGCCGGTTTGGGCAGGCAATTTCGTGTCAGACTGCGCTTTGAGTTGCCCAGATCACGTCCCCATTGAAAACAAAGGTTATGGACATGCCTTTTACCCTCGTTGAACCACTGCCCCATTAAATCATGATTTAAGCCACTGGAGCCGGCACTACTTCTTCCTCGTTTACGGAATCCCGCCGAACCTGCTCAATGAAAGAATCTAGGCGTGTTCCATCCTTTGCTAGATTTGATAGCCTGCTTTGCCGCAAATATTTGTAATCTCTCAAACTGGCCCCTCGCCATCGAGAGGGCAATCACAGCCATAAGAATTTTAACCAAAGGGCTTATTTCGGTAGGTTTCATAATCAGGTCTCCTTCGCAATTGCGAGGTGCCTGACAAGTTGAAATGGACTACTTTAAAGAAGCAGCGGCCTAAATTGTGGTAGCCACGTGGTAGACGATCGGTAGCCAAGCACCGTGATTCGGGGTGTTTAACTGTGATGATCTACTTTGACCTAATTTTGCAAACTACTGACATCTTTATGTTTTGATTTTCAGTGTTTATATACTTTTACTTATCTAACAACCGCGAAGAATGGTGCCGAGGACCGGAATCGAACCGGTACGGCCCGTGAGGACCGCAGGATTTTAAGTCCTGTGCGTCTACCAATTTCGCCACCCCGGCATGGTGCAGTAAAAATAGGTATAAGAGATTAACCTCATAACGCGTGATTTAGTAATTACGCAACAAGGAACTCAAGTTCCTTTTAGTTGACGACCCTAAGTCACTGCCTCACCATAAAAGCATGGAGAAGATTCTTTCACTTTTAGGGCGTATTTTTTTAGGTTTGATCTTTTTTCTTTCGGGCCTTTCAAAACTCGGAAATTTTGAAGGCACTCAGCAAACCATGATGGCCAAGGGAATCCCCATGGCCCCCCTGTTTCTATACGGCGCCATACTTTTTGAAATCCTGGGCTCCCTCTCCCTCATGGTGGGCTACCACACCAGAATTGGCATCATCCTTCTGGGCGTTTTTCTCATTCCGACGACCATTATTTTTCACGGAAATTTTGCTGATCAGGAACAGTCCATTCACTTTTTGAAAAACATCGCCATTATGGGCGGGCTTTTGCACATTTGGGCGAACGGCCCTGGACTCTACGCCCTGGAAAAAGGAAAACCTAAAAAGTTTCCGGGCATGATGTAAGGCGCCTACCCTACTGCGCCCTCTAATTTCAGATCCAGCAGGCGATTTGCTTCAATGGCAAACTCCATGGGCAATTGCTTAAAAACCTCGTCGCAATATCCATTAATGATAAGCCGCACGGCATCATCATGGGAAACACCCCGAGATTGCAGATAAAACAATTGGTCCTCACTCACCTTGCTTGCCGTTGCCTCATGCTCAACCACGGCTGTTTTATTTTTTACCTGAATGACCGGAAAAGTATGAGCCTCACAATTTGGGCCAATGAGAAGCGAATCACATTGCGTGAAGTTTCTTGCGTTCTCAGCCCTTGGACCAATGCTTACGGCGCCTCGGTAGGAATTTTTCCCATGGCCAGTAGAGATTCCTTTTGAGATGATACGACTCTTCGTATTCTTGCCTAAGTGAATCATTTTGGTTCCAGTATCGGCCTGCATATAATCATTGGTGATAGCTACGGAATAAAACTCACCCTTGGAGCCATCGCCCTCTAAAACGCAACTCGGGTATTTCCATGTGATGGAAGAACCGACTTCCACCTGGGTCCAAGAAATCTGGGAATCCTTTCCTTTGCAAAGGCCACGCTTCGTAACGAAATTATAAATCCCGCCTTTACCTTTTTCATCGCCGGCATACCAGTTTTGCACCGTCGTATATTTGATGTTCGCATTATCCATGGCGACAAGCTCTACAATGGCCGCGTGTAGCTGATTTTCATCACGCATGGGAGCCGTACAGCCTTCAAGGTAACTCACTTCAGAGCCTTCCTCGGCGATGATGAGCGTGCGCTCAAACTGACCCGTGCCTTGGGCGTTGATACGAAAGTAGGTAGAAAGATCGACCGGGCATTTGACGCCCTTAGGTATGTATACGAACGATCCATCGCTAAAAACTGCGGAGTTTAAAGCAGCATAATAATTATCGGATACCGGCACGACGCTGCCTAAATATTTTTTAATGAGCTCCGGATGCTCGCGTACGGCTTCAGAAATAGAACAAAAGATAACACCATGTTTGGCTAAAAGCTCGCGGTGCGTAGTGACCACGGATACCGAATCAAAAACTGCGTCCACGGCGACTCCGGCTAAACGTTTTTGTTCATGTAACGAAATGCCTAGTTTTTCGTAGGTTTCAATAAGTTTTGGGTCCACTTCATCTAAAGACTTTGGTGCGTCTTCCGGACGCTTAGGTGCGCTATAATAAGTGATGGCCTGAAAATCAATCGGCGGATAATCAACCCTTGCCCACTTCGGCTCTTTCATTTTGAGCCATTTTCTGTAGGCCGCTAAACGCCAGTCGAGCATCCACTGTGGCTCATCTTTCTTTTTTGAGATGATGGCGACCGTCTCCTCGCTTAAGCCCGGCGCAATGCGTTCGGCATCAATGTCCGTGACAAAACCGTACCGAGAATAATCGTTTTTAAAATCAGAAGATGGATTAGTCATACTGAAAACTCCTCATCACCAAAGCCCAAGTTTTTCGCGAACTTCTTCGCTCGCCATGACTTTAGGGTCCCATTTAGGGTCGAAAACAATTTCAACTTGTGCAGACTTAACGCCAGGTTTTTCTAAGAGCCGGTTTTTCACCTGATCCACAAGATAACCGGCCGCCGGGCAACCAGGACTCGTTAAGGTCATCTTAGCATGAACGTCGGTGGAGTCATGGGGTGATGCCTTAACTTCGTAAATCAGCCCTAGGTCAACGAGCCCCATATGAAGTTCCGGGTCCTGAACGGGTTTTAGCCATTCTAAAAATTCTTCCTGGCTTACGACCTTGTTTTTTTCCCTCACGGTATCGAGCATCTTTTTTAAGGTCATCCAGGAGAGCAGCGCACATTTGATGCGCACGGGAAAACGTTGAACGCCCTGGAGCGCAAGGAGATCTCCGTCAATGAGTTTTGGTGCTTCGCCCTGCATCATGGCGCGAAAATCCTCAATGAGCGCTTCAACTTCACTAAAGGACTTTCCCTCTACCGTTTCCGTAAGCATGCTGTGGCTCGCCATGGAAATAGAACAACCCCGACCCTCAAATTGGATTTGGCCAATGGCTAAAGGTTCACCTTCGGCATGGGGTTTTAAACGTAAGGTCAGAAGGACTTGATCACCACAAAGTGGGTTGTAACCTTCTTCCCGGCAATCACAGGGGTCAAGAATTCCAAAATTCCTGGGATCTTCATGATGCTCAAGGATGATATCCCCGTAAAGCGCTTCAAGCTCGATTTTGCGGGAATTTGAATTCTCATCACTCACGCTACACCTCCGCGGGGACCGCTCACCTTTCGAGACCGGGTGAAAAACTGATGCGCTTCCGTCAATGCTTCCACGAGCTGCAGGACTTCCGCCTTGGTATTATAGAAACTAAAACTAGCCCTCGTTGTGGCATTCAATTCAAATTTTGAAACCAGGGGTTGAGCACAATGGTGACCCGCGCGCACGGCTACTTTTCTCGTATCTAAGAAGGTGGATAAATCATGGGGATGCGCCCAGGGGAAAGAAAAACTAAAAGTAGATGCCCGGGCGATATTTGTGGCGGGCCCAAAAATCTCAAGGCCAGGAACTTTCTTCTGGGTAACGACCTGATCTAAAAATTCGTCACCCAAACTTTTATGCCAAGCTTTTAATGCTTTGGCGTCAAGGTTCGACATGAAATCAAGGGCTGCACCAAATCCCACTACGGCTTCCATGGCAGGAGTTCCCGCTTCAAATTTTAACGGCAATTCATTCCAAATAGTTTCAACGTCGCCTACGCGCGCAATCATATCACCACCAAAACGGTGGGGTGGCATTTTTTCAAAAAGGGCCTCTTTCCCCCATAAAATTCCAACGGCCGAAGGGCCGCACATTTTATGGGAAGAGAAAGCCACAAAATCTACATCACCAAACTGCGAAGGAATAGAAAGTGGCCCGTGGGTCATGCATTGGGCAGCATCCACCAAAACTTTTGTACCAAATGTTTCTGCAATGGGGTTTTCTACGCCGAGAACATTGCTGATGGCCGTGATGGCTAAAAGTTTTGGCCGCTGACTTAAAACCTGGCGCACCATATCCATATCCAGGCGCTTTTCGGCATCTAACTCAATGATGGAGAAACGAGCACGCTTGGTTTTGGCAAGCTGCTGCCAGGGCACAAAGTTAGCGTGGTGTTCCATGCGCGTGACTGCGATGACATCACTTTCCCTTAGGTTTAAAATTTCTGAACGCCCCAGGCACTGCATCACAAGATTGATGGAGTCTGTGGTGCCCGACGTAAAAACGATTTCCTTCTCGGGATAGTTACCCTTGGCATCCATGAGCCCCAGATACTTAGCAACCTTAGCCCTTACTCCCTCATAGGCCGTGGTGGCCTTCTGGCTTAAGTCATAGGCTCCGCGGTGAACGTTAGCGTTGGTGTGAGTATAAAATTTAGTGACGGCCTCGATCACGCTGCGAGGTTTCTGAGAGGTGGCAGCGCTATCTAAATACGCCACTCCTTCAAGGGCGCCGGAAAGCGCCGGAAAAAAGCTTCGAATTCGCCCCGACTCAAAAATATTAGGGTCCGAGAGTCGGTCAAAATCTAAATTTTTTTGCTCTAAAACATTTTCCTTTACCACAACTCTTCTCCCCCTTTTGCGCCCACTTCCCCATAAAGTTCCTTAAATAGCGCGTCCCGAACTTTGCCCCTGGGTACCATCTCTAAAACGGGGCGAGTAAAGCCCTCAATGATCATGGCCCGTGCTTGTTCCGCATCAAGACCGCGGGAACGAAGGTAGTGAAGTTGATCATCCGAAACGGAAGCCACACTGGCGCCATGGGAACATTTCACGTCATCGCAGGAGATTTCAAGTTTGGGCAGCATGACCACTTCGGCCTGGGAAGAAAGTGTCAGCGATTTGGTGCGCTGATGAGCTTCTACCTGATAGGAGTTTTCTTCGATGAAAATAGTTCCATGGAAACAGCCGCGGGACTGATCGGCCATCACGCTCCATACATTGGTTGAACTTTTTGAATGCGGTGATTTGTGATGCACATTCAGAATAAAATCCGTCTTTTCCTGAAACTCACCCTCAAGCACTCCCTTAGTTTCCACTAAAGACTCATGCCCCTTTAGCAGTACTTCGGATCGTAGTTGGCCAAACTGACTTTGAAGTTTTGGGTTTGCGGAAAGCACTTCTACCGCATCCTCAAGATGAGCATTCCTTCCCATTAATAAAGGGTAAAAACTTAGACGGGCGTTTTTCTCAACTGAAAAAACCTGTCTTAAAGAAAAGGCTTGAATGTGATTCTCATGGGGCTGAACCAACGTAAACCAGGTTAGATGTGCACCTTCATTCACCTGAGCCTGCAAAAGCTGGTATTTGCGATCGGTATCCGACAAATCATCGACAATGGTAACGGATTGCCCGGAAGCTACGGATACTAGAAGATGCTCAATCCCCTGTCGCTCAGATAAAACTTCGGAGAGAAAACAAACCGAAGCGCTCGCTTCTACGACATCAATAAAAAATGTTTTAGGTTTTGCTTTCAAAATACTAAGGGCGGGAAGGTCAAAGTTCAAGGTCGCAAGATTTTCAGCTACCCCCTGAAATTTTAAAATGCGTTGCAGATTTGGATCTTTTTTTAAGGATTCAAAATCACCTAAAAAAATCCCCGCCGGTGGTTTTTGTAAGGCTGAAGCTTGCTTCTTGCCTAAACCAGACCGCGCGGTCGATTTCTGCGTAGCCTCCGGTACACACAACTCTTGAACATTAGAGAATCGATAAAGTTCAGAGCGTTTTGCCGCCTGGGCAATCCCGCCCACTTCTGATTCAATCTGCGCCCATTTCTGCTCAGCTTTTTGCCAAATACCTTCAAGCCACTGGCCCGATTGTGCCTGTTCCATGGTCATAGGATTAAGCCCTTCCTTCTTCATCACGCCGTGGTTCTCGCCGTCATCTCTTGCAGCACTTCATCGTAACCTTTCGCTTCCAGTTGTTCTGCCATTTCGGGGCCAGCCGTGCCTACGATGCGGCCATCGTGGAAAATATGAACGTGGTCAGGTTTGATGTAGTTCAAAAGTCTTTGGTAATGAGTGATGAGTAAAAAACCACGGGCGTTTGATCTCATTTCATCAATATTGGTAGCTACGGTCTTAAGGGCATCGATATCCAACCCGGAATCTGTTTCATCGAGGATGGCAATCTTTGGTTCAAGCAAACGCATCTGCAAAATCTCAAGCCGCTTTTTTTCCCCGCCGCTAAAACCATCATTGAGGGATCTTGTCATGAACGCTTCTGAGATTCCCATGCGCTTGAGTTCCCGTTTTACTAAAGGACGGAATTCCTTTTGCGCCACTTCCTCACCACGCACGGCCCGCACCGAGCTTCTTAAAAACTGGGCAACGCTCACGCCAGGGATGACGACTGGATATTGAAAGCCCAAGAATACGCGCTTTTTTGCCCGTTCCTGGGGTTCCAGTGCCGTAATCTCTTCACCGTCTAAAAAAATTTGCCCTTGGGTGACATGATACTTTGGGTGCCCCATAAGCGCGTAGGCCAAGGTGGTTTTACCGGAGCCGTTTCTTCCCATAAGCGCATGCACTTCACCTGGCATTATTTTAAGGCTCACGCCCTTTAAAACTTTTTTTGCTTCAGTCCCACTGCCCACGGTGACATGCAAATCCCTAACTTCAAAAAGTGGCGTCATAAGTAAAAGTAAACTCCTTAAAAATAATTTCTAAACAAACAAACTCAAATCGATTTAGGGCAGCGGCCCGTTAACTCCTGCTTCACTAGATTCACTTGCTGCAATACGAGGGACTCAGTGCGGTGCCGGCTTTTAGCTTCCTTGTGCAAAAGATCAGATAAAAAAAGCTCCCGCGTCATCTGGTTGAAGTAATATTCGAGAAGTTGCCAAAATGGGCGGACAGAGCATTCATTTAAGTGCACGCAGGCGTCTTGGCTGCCGGCGTACTGATCACAAAAGGTTATGGGAACCGCTAGATTGGGTTTTGCCCCGGCGGTACCGGAGGCTGGGGCATCCTTGTTAGCACCCTGGCCCTTGGCAAGGGCCTCAAAAACTTCATTTAGGGAGATTTCTTGGGGCGTTTTAATGAGGGAAAAGCCTCCTTGGACGCCTCGGGATGCCATTACAAGCCCACTTTTTTTGTAGAGGTGCATGAATTTACTCACGTACTCCACGGAAATGCCTTCTAATTGCGCGATCTGTGAGGCCGAAATGGAACCATGCCCATGCGCCCGAGCTAGTTGCAGTGCGCAACGAAGTCCATATTCCTCCCGGGCGGTAATGTGCATATTCGAAAAATCCTTATAAAAAAGCTAGTTTCCCACCTTATGCCTTTGCCGCGGAATGTAATCAATACAAAAAAGTCTGAATTTAACGGCCTGATTCCCTTATCCTTTCGTTCGTGCTGAAATTTAGGCATGGAAACTAGAAATACATCTATCGTAAACCATGAATTTTCTACCGAAGACCGCCTGCGGGAGCGTAAAAAAATGCTTCATTTGGCCCAGACACCGCCGATCCAAAAATTGGAAGTCGTGGGTTTTTCTAGCGCGCCCATAAGTCATCAGAATTTTTTGAAACACTTTGAAGAAAAAATCTGGCCCGTAATGAGTCAGCGGGACCACTTTATGACCAAGGCTAGCGCCCTTCACACCATGCTCGACCGTGCGCTGTACGACGATGAGGAAGAGAAAGAACGTTGGATGACCGAAAAAAATGAGGCGGAAAAAGAGCTGCAAAAACTCTCAACCTCTCCCGTATGGCAGGCCGACGTCAAGAAGTGGGCGGGGCTAGCCCAAGAGGCTCTGCCCGGGACCAACAAAGACCAAATGAATTCTATTGACCTTATTTCTTCCAACCTTGTCCTGTGGGCGAGAAGAACTTGGGAAGATATCGAGCTTGGTGAATTTACGGAGAAGGAACAACCTTGGCTTGAACGGTTAACTGAGATCTCAACGCTCATTTCGAATCTCTCCAATACTTCAGAGCTTGTGCCAAAGCTTGGGCCCACGGAAAAAGCCATCAACGATACGGTCCAAGGTTTTTTTGCGGGCGAGATTACCTTTGAAAAAGCCTGGCAAAAAATTGAGTCTTTACAACCCGAAGGAAGGACGGCCCATGGCCAAGATGTAGCCACCAAAGGCCGAGCCCTGCTTCAGGAGGCGGCGGTTTTGCGCACCAAACTTGCGCAAAGTAAGGGGTATCGTACTTGGGCGGCTTACGTGATGGCCCAACAGGCCAGGCATTATGCGCCAGGCTATAAGACGGCAGAAGAAAAAATTTCATTTTTAAAAAGGCTTTTGCATGTCACCAAGAATCCGTACGAAAGATTTCTCAAGAAGCGAATCACGGCGCTGCAGGCCCAAAAACAGGAGGGTACGGAGGAATTAAGTCTTGATACATTGCGCCGAAGCCAACTTTCACTTTTGCAATTGGAAGACGACACCATAGTGCGAGATTATTTCCCACGCAGTAAAGTTGAAGGGGTATGGCAAAAAACCATGCTTGAATCAGGTTTTGAAAGCTGGGCACTCAATTGTATTTCGCTTGATTGTTTTCCCCGGGCAAAAAAATACACCCATGCCTATATGAATAATGTTTCAAGTCATGCGCCCAAAACTTTTTCGATTGATGCCAAAACCCTCGATGTTAAAGCCCCCCCCGTTTCCAAGGAGCAGTGGCATGACGCGGCTATTTATATCGTGCAAAACTTCCGGGATGACGGCCCCGATGCCTGGACCACGGCTTGGCATGAAGGTGGACACGCCATGGACTACATTCATCAGGAGGATGTACTGGGATTTGGCGCAGCATATGGGTTTGTGGAAACCCATTCCATGACCATGGAACGCTTTTTCCAGGACGAGGAGTTTTTGCTGGAAACGGCCAACGCAGGCATCACGGATGAATCCCGAAAACTTTCGCGCGAAAAAGCCCGGGAGTTCATCCGTAATTCCCGCATGAATTCGCTCGTGCAATTTAGGACGCAGGCGGCCTACGCACTCTATGACTTGCAGCTCTGGAACCAAGAATATACCGACGCGACTTCCTTTGTGGACACCGCAACCAGGATTTTTGGGGAGCTCATCTTAGATGCGAGTCTTGCCAAAGGGTTTGATATCAATGGAATCGATTGGCGCATGAGCAGTTTTGCCACGGGCCACTTTTATGAGGGTGGCGTGCGATATTTTGGTTACATCGTAGCCGATATGGCGGCGCAAATGACGGCCGAGTATATGTGGGATCATTTTGAGAAAACCACGGGTCGAAGGACTTTGCTTTATCAACCTGGGATCGCACCGCTGCTGAAAGAGCGTTATTACCGCAACGGATTTTTGAAGGAATTCCCAAAACCCGTGGAGGAGCTCACACAAAAGACCTTTGATCCGGAAGCAATGGTGGCGGGGTTAGTGAAGGCCGTGGAAGCGCTTTGAGGTGAGGCGGCTTTGAGTGAACTTATGGCTCTAGAGCCTAGGGCTGTATGTTCGCCGGGATTCCCACGAATTTAGTGAGCATGAAGCGATCTCTAGTATGCTATATGCCCGACATAATTTATGGGTCTGAACCAAAAAAGCGCTTTAAGATATTTTTCCTTTTTTACCGCTTTCGTTGGATTAGGAGTGTTTGCACTGCCCACCAATGAAGCACGTGCTGATTGGTGCCGGGACCAAGGGGTAGTCTGCGTAGCGGATCCTTTTGCATCGGACGGTTATGGAAACGTCACGGGACCCCTCGTGGTTCAGAATGCATTGAATCGCATATCGACGTACTTGAACGACGTTTGTCTGGGCGGAGCCCAGCGCTTGCGTGAACAAAGGCGTAACCTTTGCGGAAATCAATTTATCTCGCATAGACTAGATCAGATTGAATTTATAAGTGACCGAGCCGTCAGGTCTCTCCGACTACCCCGCTCTGGGTTTCGCATCGTTCAAGATTGTTCCGTATTAAAACTCCAGGTTTCGATGCGCGCTTTAAATTCCCTCGCGGGTTTAAGTTTCTTTAGACAAACCATCGAAAGGACCGTTCCCGAAGTTGCGCCGCTTTCTCAGTCGCAACTTTCACTCGCCAGTGCGCAAGCACAAATCAGGTTTGCTAGACGAAGTCAGTTTCATCCAAGGGGGTCTAGGTATGAACCAGTAGTTTCGTGGGATTTGTATCCTGGGCCAGGCGGAAGAATTATTGCACGGCCAGGGCAAACTTTTTTAACGGTGCCGGCGGAATTTTTTCTCGCTTCCTCCCTGCCGCGCGATCGAGATTTACCGAGAATTGCGGTAACTCAAAGGTGCTTGCTTGAGAGTAGAATCCAACCTCCACAAGTGGAACGGCCTGAAAACCTAGGGTTTCCGCCCCTCTCATCCAATATGCACTTTCCAAGCGAGCAAGTTAGGGAATGTGTCTATTCTGAATACCGCTACTTTTGGGAATATGCCGCCTATCAGTGGCGCGAAAGCGTTGCATACCATTTGGTTCAGACTAACCGTGCCCTCCTTGACTTTGCGATCGCAGATTTAAATCCGGGGTTCGCGAGTATCGCCCGTCCGCGCGCCCCGTTGCCGGCGGCAGAGCAAGCTCAGTGCATGCAAATCCTTGCCTCTCACCCAGAAATTCCATTGGAAATGAGATTCGATACCTTGCTCAAAGACCTTCGCGCGGAGGCGGAACGATTTATCAATCCAAGCACTCGAACGTACGACGTTGATCGGCTTCACCGCACCGGTTTCCGCGAGAGATTAGAAGAAGTTCGGAGATGGTGTATTCATGGTGATCCTTGTTTCTGCAAAGAATCAAAAATGTTTTTATCAATCATAAACGTACTTAGGCCCTACGGAGAAGCGACGGTTAGGGAGTTTGAAAACGAGCTTAATTCCACCATTTCCGATTTGGGGCCCGCATTTCAAACCCAATGTCAGGCAGATTTAACCGATGTCTTTGGAAATATCTGGAACAGACTTAGGACACCTCGTTAATCGCTAATTTACGTTGTTTTTAGAAATAACTCCCCGGACAGACGAAAAAATTTGAGCGTCTCAAATCTCAGCTCCCTTGCGAGTTTACGGGAGACTAAAATCCTCGCCCATAAACCTTCTTCCACGCCCCCATGCTCCGCACCCAGCGCGTTCTTTCCCTTAACCCAGGCCTCGCCAAAATCCTTAGAAGCTCAGGCCGCATGCGCCGGTGAATGCGTATTATAGTCTTGTAAAGCCTAACCGTATGCTCCCAACTCAGTTCGGAACAGTCCTCTGGGAGCTCTGGTCTCGGTGAGAAAATATTCCTGACCTGGCGTTTGGTGAGCCACCAAAAGTTGCGCCACACGGGTAAGTCAATAAAAATAATTTGATCAGCGATTTGGAATCTTTGCTCTAAAATATCCAATGGTCCAAACCCATCGATGATCCATTTTGGCTCCGTATGAATTTTCTGTAGTGTCGCGATGGTTTCAGGATACGGCCGCATATTTAGACCAGGTAGAAACTGGAGCGTGTCCACATGAGTGAGCGGTAGCTCATAAATTTGCGCTAGCCTTCGTGCGAGCACGGTTTTGCCGGCCGCTACATTTCCAATTATAGCGATGCGTTGAGGTTGCATTACGCCTGGGGGATTTTGCTCCATAAAATTACTTTACGATATCATCAAAGCGTAAGCCCAAAGTGAGGTTCATCTTAAAATCATCACTCGACGCAGCATCGGATTGAATGGCCCGCCAAGCGCGCTGAAGCTCAGCGTTTTGGGGATCAAGGCTCATGGCTTGTTGAAGGGCTTGCCGGGAAGCTTCGCGGTTACCGGCCTTCCACTCCGCATAGGCTAAATACCGGTGGGCCGGGGCAGATCTGGGTTCAGCCTGAACTTGGGTCAGCGCGTCCTCCCGCGCAAGTTCTGGAGTAAAACCCCGGGTACGGATGGCGCGCTCAATTTCAACGAGCTCCGGATCCTCCGGGTTTATGGCCCGAGCGTCCGATAACTGAGGTAAAAAAGCTTCCCAGTAATCTGCATCACCTTTTTTCGTTTCGTCCGTAAGCCCTTGCATGGTTCCGGCAATGAGAATTGCTTTTCTTGCTCCATACACATGGGGGTCTACTTCAAGGATCCGTTTTGAGACTTCAACCAGTTCTGCCGTATCCGGGGTCTCACCAAACATTTTTGTGAACGCCATGAAAAGTTTATCCGTGAGCAGGCGAAGGTCCGTGATTTCTGAAAGTTTCTGATCGCGGTTATTCCATGAAGAAATACCAGCCCTTAAAAAATACATGGCCACCACGCATTCCGTGGATACCCGTTCAGAAGTTTCTGTCGTAGGGTTGCGACTTAAACATTTTTGATTGTAATCCTTCTGAACAAAAAGCAGCTCGGGCGGAATCTTTTTGCATTTCGCTGAATTAGGCAGTGTGGCAACGTTCCTACCGCCCTGGGTGGCATCGGAAATATAGGTCAAATCCAGGCGCTCGATCTCGGACCAAAAATCAAGGCATGCTTCATCCACCTCAAAGGTAGGGTTAGGCACTTTTACGACAAACCTTTCCCCTGCCTTTAAGCGCGGTGCTTTCAGCAAAGGTACAAGACTTGTATTTTTCGTTTCTCCGATCCTTCCCACCAAGGGCAAGGAAACTTCTTTTTTCAAAAGAAAAAGATAAGTCAGCACCAGGGAAATAAAAACCAAGGTGAAAACTAACGGGAGATAAAAAATTTTCCTGCGCGGCATCAAAGATTACCCCACAACAAAGTTTAGTATGCGGTCCTGAACGTAAATCACTTTGCGAATCGTTTTGCCTTCAAGGTATTTTGCAATTCCTTCGCTTGATTTCGCTTGGGCCTCTACGATTTCCTGTGAGGAACCAGGCTCCACCTCAACCGTTCCCCTAGTTTTTCCTAAAACCTGAACGGCGACGGTAACGATCTCATCCTTGGCAAGGGCAGCGTCGTATTCCGGCCAGGGCGCAAATGCTAGAGAGTCCTTCTCGCCTAACATCTGCCAAAGTTCTTCACCAAAATGTGGCGCAAACGGCGCCAACAACTGCGCAAATGGTTTTAGAATTTCTACGGACGTTTCCTGGGCTTTGGTGAGCTGATTCACAAAAATCATCATCTGGCTTATGGCGGTATTGAATCTTAACTGCTCAATATTCTCCGTCACTTTCCGGATCGTTTTATGAAAGAGCCTAAGCGTTTCAACGCTCGGAGTGCCGCTTGCGGCTTTCGCATCCCGCTCGGAATAAATTCTCCAGACGCGATTTAAAAATCTATGGACGCCATCAATAGCGGAAGTGGACCAAGGTTTTTCCTTATCCAAGGGGCCCATGAACATTTCATACAATCGCAGGGAGTCCGTACCGAAGGCATCGATGACGGTATCGGGACTTACAACATTACCCCGGGATTTCGACATTTTTTCGCCATCTTCACCGAGGATCATTCCTTGATGAACTAACTTCTGAAAAGGTTCATCATGGCTTACGAGGCCAATGTCGAATAAAAATTTCATCCAAAACCTTGAATAAAGCAGATGGCCCACGGCGTGCTCAGGGCCACCTAAATAAAGATCAACCGGCAACCAATATTTCTCGCGATCCTTGTCAAACGGCTGATCCACATTTCGTGGGTCAATGTATCTGAGGAAATACCAGCTTGATCCAGCACTGCCGGGCATGGTGTCCGTTTCCCGTTTGCTGGGGGCCCCAGTCTCGGGGTCCACGAAATCTACCCACTCCGTAACTGCCGCAAGCGGGCTCTCGCCCGTTCCGGTGGGTTCATAACTTTCCACGGCGGGCAGCTCAACTGGTAAATATTTTAAATTTACGGTTTTTTTAGCGGCATTTCCCTTCTCATCGGTTGTGTGCAGCACCGGAATCGGCTCACCCCAATAACGCTGTCTAGAGAATAACCAATCCCTTAGTTTGTATTGCACTTGGGGTTCGCCAACACAGTTATCTTTAGCCCACGCGGAAATCTTTTTTTGTGCATCCTTTGGTGAAAGCCCCGTCGCAAAACTAGAGTTCACAAGTTTGGCCTGACTCAACTCGCCCTTATAACCAACGCTTAAGCCATCCGGGTTTTGAATCACGGACTTTATAGGCAGATCATAGGAAGTAGCAAAGGCTTCATCCCGCTCATCGTGGCCAGGCACGGCCATTACGGCCCCGGTGCCATAACCCATAAGCACGTAATCGGAAATCCAAACAGGTACTTTCTCCTTAGTTTCGGGGTGCAGAACAAATGCTCCGGTAAAGACCCCCGTTTTATCTTTGGTTTGTTCTTGCCGAGAAATCTCTGATTTTTGGGCCGTTTGTTTTTGGTACTCTTCAACCGCTTTAGTTTGATCGGGTGTCGTGAGAACTTTGACCAGAGGATGTTCTGGCGCAAGAACCACAAAGGTGACGCCCCAAAGGGTATCGGGCCGCGTGGTGAAAACCTCAACGGTTTGTTCGGCAGATGCACGGGATCCGCTTGCGACCTTAAACTTCAGTAATAGTCCTTCTGATCTTCCGATCCAATTGCGCTGAGCGTCCTTCGTACTCTCTGGCCAATCCAGTTTATCCAGATCCTTAAGCAGTCGTTCCGCATAGGCCGTAATCTTAAGCATCCATTGTCGCATGGGCACGCGGTAAACGGGGTGGCCGCCTCGCTCGGACTTTCCGTCCACCACCTCTTCATTAGCAAGTACGGTTTTTAGGCCCGGGCACCAGTTCACCGGCACTTCCTTTTGGTAGGCTAGGCCTTTTTCGTAAAGCTTAGTGAATATAAACTGGGTCCATTTATAGTAGGAAGGATCGCAAGTCGAAATTTCCGCTGACCAATCGTAACTTAAGCCTAGGCGTTTTAATTGGGCCGTAAAATTTGCGATGGCCTTTTTTGTGGTGATAGCTGGGTGCACACCGGTTTGCAGCGCATACTGCTCAGCCGGAAGCCCAAAGGCGTCCCACCCCATGGGGTGAAGGACCTGGAAACCGCGGGTGCGTTTGTACCGAGCAAGAATATCGGAGGCTGTGTAGCCTTCAACGTGGCCCACATGAAGGCCTGAGCTACTGGGATAAGGAAACATATCCAATACATAATATTTGGGCTTAGCGCTGGGAGTTTTATCTACGGCAAAGGTTTGGTTTTTTTCCCAGTACTGCTGCCATTTTTGTTCGATGCTCGCAAAAGGATAGGAGGAACTCATAGGTTTCACACCTACCTGAGGAGCTTAGCCCCTGTAAAAATAAATCTATTTTGGGCGGCCTTCCGGAAGTTCCTGCCTAGGTTCATTTTTCTTCTTAAATTTACACGAGAAAAAGCCGCAATGGTTCATACCAAGCCATTTTTCATCAATTGATTTCGCTAAAAAGGAACTAAAAGTTTATGCCCCCCGTGCAGTCGTTAAGCTTCTTTGAACTCTTCTTCCTGCTCATAGCCGGGCACGCGGTAGGTGATTTTGCCCTTCAAAATGAATGGGTCGCCGTGAATAAGAATCGCCACGCCCGGGATAAATTCCCGTTAGAAAAGCAGGAAAAAATGCTGGTCATTTGGCCCCATATTCTTACGGCCCATGCGCTGCACCATGCATTTCTCATTTTTTTGATCACCCACAATGCAACGGTCTCCATCGCAGAGGCAGTGGTGCACTGGATTACGGATTTCGGTAAAAACGAAGACTGGTACGATTTTCATATCGATCAGTACATCCACATCGGCATGAAGCTCGTGTGGGCTTACTTACTCAAAGCGGGGTTTTTCTCCTAATGGGTAGGCAGAGCAGATTCAACCCCGGCAAATTCTTCACCTTTCCTTTTTTGCTGCATCGCAACAAAATATACCTAAGAGAGGGACTGCACCTTTACGTTGCAATCAACCGCGCATTCCATATGATCCCCTTACTTTTAAGTATTTTTCTATTCTCCACGTTAGCTCAGAGTGAATCGTTTCCAGGGCTTAACGAACCCACCCGGCCATTAGTTTGCAGACCCATCGCGGTTTCAAATCAGTCTCTTCCCGAGCTGTGCACGCCCGAATCCTTTCGCGAAGAATTGGTGAGCTACCTTAACCATGGTGAAATTTACTTTTTAAATGCCGTTCGTTTTCTTGATCGCGTAGAACTTGACCCCAACGTAGCCCAACCTGTGTTCCTCATCGGTAATGGAAAAAGTGTTTTGCGCATGAACCCCTATGTGCGCATCCGGGATGCCAAAGATTTACCGCAAACCCTCGCCCCAAGGCTTCGTCTCATTGAAGCGTCCAAGGAAATCAAAGCAGAGTTTGAACGGCTTAAAACAAAGACTGAATTCACGCCGGTGAATTTAGAGATTAGCATGAAGGACTTTCTTGATTCTCCGTTCATCATGGAAAAGCGCGAGCATCATTTTGCCGATAAAATAGTTCCCGAAACTCCAAAGCCCATTCAGATGGCCCTAGCGTCCCAGCCTTATTCGCAAAGTATGATCATCCCGGCCAGTGACACCCAGGGTTTAGCGCAGTGCCGAACCACTTTGTCCCAACTCATCGATGCCAAGGAACGCCTTGAGAATAAAGTTTCGGCCATTAAAAAAGATTTGGTCACCGTGGAGACCGCCGCAGAAAAGGCTATCCGTCCCCTCCAAAGTGGCCTTGCTGAAGAAGAATTAAATCCCCGCGAGGCAGCCCAGAAATTAAATTCAAGGGAACTGGCCTCAAGCGAAGCAAACGATTGCCGCCGTTGCGGGGATGTCGTTCAGTTTTGTCAGAAGCAAGGCACGCTCCCCGTAGTTTCTCAGGTGAGCCTTGAGAATTGCCGTTTTGCCTTACGTTTCCCCACTTGTACCCAAAGCCTCCCGGCCTCCCTTAGGTTAAAAGTTGAAGGCTGCAAAGGGACACCACCGGTTACACTGCTAACGAAATACCGTTTTGAAGAGGTTCAGACCCGCAAACAGATCGCCATGCTGGCAAAAAAAATTAGAGATACCGACGCCCAGTGTACCCACTTAGTGCCGGACGCTGAGCTTGAGTCCTCCACCGACGAGGCTGAAACCACTCCCGTGGCCGAGCAAACCGAGCCTAATTAAGGCCTAGTGACCCAATCTTCTTGGTGACTAAAAAGCTGATTTTGGTGTACGGTTCGCTTCATATGAAAACAGTAACCGAATTTCCCGGAGTCGTGCTTCGTCAGATTGATCAGAAAAAAAAGGATCTGCTTTCCAGCGGAACGACCGAGGAACAACTTCCTGAAGCCCTAACGGCCGCATTTAAAATTGAAGGCGATCGCCTCATGCACCTCATGCGTGCCCTCACTCAATCTGGAGAACGCCTACCTCGCGTCAGTCGCGTACGAGTTTTCAGCATTGAAGATGAAACCAAAGCCCCCCAGGGCGCGCAAAAAGAAGGTGATCATTTCTATTTGATCGAACAAATCAATGCGCCCGAGAAAAAGCCAAGTCGTGATGACGACCGCAAAGGCGGACGCGATAAAAAAGGTGGAAAACGCTCAAAAGGACGTGATGGCGGCGGAAGAAGCGGCGAACGCAGTGGTGGCCCAGGCCAAGGTCCCGCTCGTGGCCCTAGCGCAGCAGGTCGGGAGCGTAGCGGCCCTCCAGGGCTCATCCCCATGGTTACGGGAAATGCCCCAGCCCCATTGCCTAAACCTATAACCGCTTCCGCGCCCCAATCTTCATCAAATGATTCAGCCGAAGTTCAAAATCCAGCAGCTGCTGCTTCAGAAGAGAGCGCTTCCTAAACTAGGGAAAAGTTTTCTAGCGCGGATTAAAATAAAAAAAGCTCATTTTGAAATTCAATCAAAATGAGCTTTTTTTTGCCTCTTCTTTTAAAAAAACTAATCAGAAACTAAAGAGTATCCTCTTCAATTTCTTCAGAATCATCTTCAAGAATTTCTTCGTCTTCTGGGCTTGGCGGAACATAACCCTGCGCCGGACGGATGATTCTTTTTAGAATATCCACGTGGGAAGCATCCCAAAGCTCACCACGCCTTTGGCCCTCGGGCTGAACGATCATGGCACGACCATTGGTGCCGTAGTCATTCACAAACTTACCTAACCTTCCACCTTTTCGGTCCCAGACGATGTCGCCAGGATAACGCATTTGATCGGCGGGAACTTTCATGAGGGCAGGAACCGCCGTAACGGGACCTGCAGCGTCTTCATATTCTTCTGCTTTCACGCCGAGCCGTGTGACATCAATCTTTTTTGGAGGTGCTTTAGGTGTCCATGCCTTCGGGGGCGGAGCAGCTACGGCTGGCTGAGCTCCGGGAGGGCCCGCGGGACGGGTTGGAGCGCCACCAAAACCTGGTCGCACAGGACCCGTGGGTTGGACAACGGCCGCTGGTTTGGTTACCGCTGGGGATTTTTTGGCTGCCACATCTTTTCCATTTTTAGTGTCGGCGGATTTTGCCGAGGTGAGTCTGGACTTAGCCGTTTTTGAGGTGTCCTTGGCGGAAGCTTTATGGGACTTCGCGTCTACTTTAATCGGCTTTTTAGGCGCCGATTTTCCCGTATTTTTTGCAGTTTGCTTTGTAGGCATGAAATCCTTATCCCTGCGCATTGAATGCACGTCAACTGAAAAGAATCAGGATTTTAGCTAACCCCCAGGTAAAAGCTACTGCCTTTATTTTCCCCTTCAACCGGCCGATCCCTGGAAGGTCAGGTGGGAAATCATGAACAACGACAAAGCGGCAAGCCTTAAAGAGCTTCTGAAGTCCATTCTTAACTCCTTTATGGACCTTTGCGAGTGCGACGGCGGCGCTATTTTTACTCTAAAGACCATAGATGGCCAGCCGCACTTGGTATTTGAAGCAATGATCACCCGAAGCATTCACCTCTCCTCCGTGCCAAGCCATTTGCAAAATCTTAATTTTCACCTCAATAGTACAAGTTTAGTTTCAAAGACTGCCAGGGATCGCGCCCTTTTGAACGTACCTACGGACCAAATCAAAAAACACGTTTCAAAGACTGTCGATCAGATTTTAAACTATGAAACTAAAAACATGCTTTCGGCACCCCTCGTCACCCCGCGGGGTGATTTGGTAGGTGTAGTTCAGCTTTTGAATAAAATCCCACCGCCGCAAAAAGCGAATGCAAATTTTGACCGCCGGGATGAAAGGTTTTGCAACATCATGGCCGGTCAGGCGGCCTTAGCCATCGAGAACAGCCTTTTACTGGTAGAGCAAGAAAACCTTCTCGACGGATTTGTGCAGGCTTGCGTAACCGCCATTGAATCAAGGGATCCGGTAACCTCAGGGCACAGTAACCGCGTTTGCAATTACACGGTCACCCTTGCGGAGGCGGTAAACCGCGCCCATACCGGCAGCCTTAAGGATCTAAATTTTTCTCCTCAGCAAATTCGGGAGATCAGATACGCCGCCATGCTTCATGACGTTGGAAAAATTTCCGTTAAAGAGGCTGTTCTTAACAAAGAAAAAAAACTTCACGCTTGGGAATTAGAACTCATTCGTATGCGCCTGAAACTTATGCGGGCTTCACTTCTGGTAAATCCTTCCGCAAATCGCGGAATCATTACCGCGCAAAATGGCCCAATTGACGTGCAGAAAAAAATCAAAAGTTTAGAAAGTGCTTGGGAGCTTATTTCCAAAGCGAACGAACCGACAATTTTAGCGGAAAACGCATCATCCCAGCTGGAGGATTTATTATCGATCTGTGTTGAAGGATTTGATGGCGAAAATCTTTTGGCGCTGACGAATGATGAGAAATTTAGATTATCCATTCCAAAGGGGTCCCTCACAAAGGAAGAGCGCCTAGAAATTGAACGGCATGTGACCCATACCTACGAAATCCTAAAAATGGTGCCGTGGAGCAAGGGCCTTGAAGCGGTGCCAGAAATTGCGTTTAAGCATCATGAAAAATTAGACGGCACCGGTTACCCCCATCACTGTCCCTCACATTCCATCCCCCTTCAAAGCCGAATGCTTAGCATTTGCGATATTTACGACGCCCTAACGGCCGATGATCGTCCCTACAAACGGGCGCTGCCCGCCGAACGAGCATTGGATATCCTATCAAACGAAGTGAAGTCGGGAAAACTTGACCAAGACCTCTTCACTTTATTTTTAGAGGCGAAGGTTTTTGAAACCTATACATGGGCCGATAAAAAGGATCGCAAAGCCGCCTAAAAAATCATTTAGGAGCTGCCGTACCAAAGGCTTCCCCAAGCTTTAAAAAAACTTCCATGCCCTTTTGCGAGTGTTCCAAAACATCGGAATCCACCGTAAGTGCGCCCGGCGCAAACAGCAACAGAACAGTAGACGCACCAAAGGTGAAGTAGCCCTTTTCTTGTCCTCGGCTAAAGTGCCTTGAATTTTTTTTACGGTAACTTTGATGAATGCGGCCAACGCAGAGGGCGCCAACTTCTATGTAGAGAACTTTGCCAAAACTCTTAGTTTGTAAAAGGGTCATTTCCCGTTCGTTGTCTTCAAAAATGGTGGGCCGCTTCACCATGGCAATGGGATTTACCGAGTGTAATGCGCCTTCAATGCGTTGCGACTGGATTACTTCGCCATCATCAAAAAAATGAAAGCGATGGTAATCCACGGGACAAAGCCTCGCCACAACCAGGGTACCTCCAGAAAATAATGAGAAGAGGTCCTTGCGTTCACCAAGAAGTCGTTTCAGCGATAGTTTGGTATCGCCCTTAACGGAAGCCGGTAGGTACGCGCTTGCCGTAATTTTTTCGGTGATTAAGTAACGAGCTTCGGCCGGAGCGCCAAGTCGCGCGGGCTCCTTTGGGTAGGACCGCATTCCTGGCCTAAATTTTCGAATGAAAAAATCGTTAAAGGAACTAAAGCCATTAGGCGGCACCTCATATTGTGACACGGGAATTTCAAAAGCCTCAATGAAACTCTCGATGCGAGCGCGACTAAAACTTGAGTCGTTGTACAACCCGTACAGATGGCTCAAAGGTTTCCTACTCAAGAGGGCGCGCTCTAATATATATCCAGGCTTAGTTTGATAAAGGAATCTTACACCATCACCGCCATAAACTTTTTCCTCCCGAATCATTTGATGACTTCGGTCAAAAAAGTGGATGGCATCGGTAGGCGAAGAGATTGCTGGGAAAAGAGGCATGAATTTAGTCCTAAGGGCTTTCAAGTTTTTACGTTGCCGAACACCGAAAGATATTTCTACACTAAAGAACGAATGATCAAATTGAACTACGCACTGCTCGCCCATGGCATCTCCATAGATAAAACCACCGGCTCCCTTACACTTTACAGTGTTCTTGAGGATATTCACATTCCTAAAGAAAGGTTGCCCATCGTCATCCCGGAAATTTTTTTCGTGGGTTCCTTTACGAAGCTTGATCCAAAACTTGAGGCCATGGACTTCAACTTGGAATACATTCTGCCAGACGGCGAGGTTCACCCCGTAAGCTCCGGTACGGCGCAATTTCACCCTCAGGCAAATAAACTGCTGTTTAACGTGCGGTTTAACGGGTTTCCCATAAAAGATATCGGCCGAAATAAATTTCGCATTACTTGGTGGTGGGGAGGCGCTCGCTCTGAAGCCAATGAAGCAAGCTTTGAACTTTTCATCGACGTCATTGCCGTGGCGGAAATCGCGCAGCTTAAAAATTAATTTTTAGGTGGGAGGAATTTCGGAAAGGGCCGCATTCATTTGGCGGCGTTTAACTTCCGCCACCAATAGCTCTGCTCCATAATCGCTGACCACTAATGCACCTTCCGATGGCCTAAACCGCAATGCGTCATGCGTAATGCATTCATCGATTAAACTTTGCACCTGGTTCACTGTCATATCCTTAAATACACCAAAGCTTTTCAGCCCGGTTAATGGCACACCCTGCCAGCCGGAAATCTCTGCGCGTAAAAAACCACAAAGCGCTTCACCGGAGAAACGAGACCCCAAAGGAAAGGGTATAACACCCTGCTTTGGCAAACCGTTGAGTCGCGCAATAGCGCCTAAAACTACCCAGTGCTGATCCGTGAGCGTAAAGGGCGGCTTGATGGTTTTATACGCAGCTTCTCTCACCGGTTTAACGGGGGCCGGCGTGCGGGACGCACTGGCCGTTGACCCCTGAGCTTGCTTTTTGAATGAGCCAGTCGCGGCCCCCGGCAGCTCCCACTCCCCCGTTTCCCGGTTCCGGAAAACCACCACGTCTTTTTGATCAGGGTGCTGAGAGGTCCTAGTGCATTTCAGAAAGTTTCCGCCCTTTACTTTTTTAGACGGCACTTTTTCCATTTCAGATTGGCAAGCCGGACACTTAAAACTTGAGAAATCCTGATACCACGCAATGTCTTCACAACCCGGGTGGGTGCACTTCCAATATAATTTTTTGTTTTTAGAAATTCTGAGGTCAAGGGCGCCGTGCCCCTGAGTGCAGAGCGGTAATGCGCCGGCCTTTTTCGCCTTTTTATAGCCTTTTTCAAGCAGGAGCTGGAGATTTTCCGGAAGCTCTGAGTGGGGCTTCCAAGACGTCATGCCTTCTGATTTTTCTTCCGAAAAAAAACCTCTCGGTTTTTGTTCTGGCGGGTTTGCCGCATTGCTTAAAATTTCAGTCTTAAAATCTTCATAAAAATCTTTCAAATATTGTGACCAATCCCTTTTGCCTTCGGCAATTTCATCTAAGCTATCTTCCATCCTCGCCGTGAATTCTACATTCACGAGGCGAGAAACATTTTGCATGAGAAATTCGTCGCATTTAAGGCCAAGGGGAGTTGGAAGAAGCAGTGACTTTTCAAGTACAACGTATTCACGCTCTTTAATGGTCTTGATGGTGGAAGCGTAAGTACTAGGCCGCCCCACCCCCTTTGCCTCCATTAATTGAATCAGTTTAGCTTCGGAATACCGCGGCGGTGGTTGCGTTTTTCGTTCTTCATCCGAAATTTTTTCTACGGATAGATTTTGTTTTTCTTTAAGCCCTGACGGCAAGAGAACGTCTTCGTCGGCGTAATCCCAGAACTTTTGCCAACCATCAAATACCATCCGGCTTCCGAGGGCCTCAAGTAGGTAGACATCAGCGCCTATGGAAATCGTTGTTTTGGCCACCCGGCTCGCGGTTGCCTGGCAGGCCATGGTGCGCTTCCAAATCAGTTCATAAAGTTTAAGCTGATCAGCGTCTAACGTTGCGTTGGCATTGGCTGGCAAAAAATCCATTTTGCTGGGACGAATGGCTTCGTGGGCCTCTTGGGCCGCACCCTTAGCTGCAAATACATTTGGTTTATCCGGTAAATACTCAACCCCGGCAAGTTTGAGTTGGGCGCGAATGGCTTCCACCGCTTCGGCGCTCAGGGAAGGTGAGTCCGTTCGCATGTAAGTAATGTGCCCCGCCTCATAGAGGTCTTGAGCTAAACGCATACTGCGTTCAGGAGAAAATCTAAGCCTTGAAGAAGCGTATTGCTGCAAAGTACTGGTGACAAAAGGTGGCGGTGCGCGCCTTACTTGCTCTTCGTCTTTTATGGATTCGATGATGTGGGTATGAGCTTTAAGCTTAGCCAATATTTCGACAACTTCTTCGCGAGAGAATAAGCGACCGACATCCTTGGTTTTGGAATCCTTGGCATCAGAAGGGCTGCCATGACTTTCGTCGATTTGCGGTATGGATTTAGGCACGGGGTTTTTAAGGCCTACGAACTGCGCCTCAAGTCCGCCCTGGTACAGCGCCTTAATGACCCAGTAGGTTTTAGCCTCAAATTTTAGCCTCTCGCGCTCACGCTCACACACAAAATGCAAAGCAATGGATTGGACCCGGCCAGCACTTTTTCCGCCAGTGCTGGCTTTAAGCATCGGACTTACTTCAAAACCCACAAGCTTATCCAAGCACTGCCTTGCCCTTTGGGCTTCAATGAGGTGGTCGTTGAGAGTTCTTGGATTAGCGAGGGCTTCTTTGAGTGCCCGGGCGGTGATTTGTGTAAATTGAATCCGTTTAAAATTTTTCGGACTTAATTTGAGAAGCCTTGCGATATGCCAAGCGATGGCCTCGCCCTCTCGGTCCGGGTCCATGGCGAGTAAAATCGCACCCTCTTGTTTAGGTATGGAGGCGCACACTTGTTTTAATTTAGCTAAAGTTTTTTGGGCCCGCGCGTCACGAAGCTCGTAATCACAATGAACACCACTCTCTTCGAACTGAAATCCCCAGCGCTTAGGACCGGAGTTGGCAAGCGCCGTAAGGTGGCCGATGCTGGCCTCCACACTCCACTGAGTGGCATCTGGGGCATGAGCCTGCCTTCCTTCCGCTTCGCTTAATTGGGAAAGAATTTTTTTCAGCGTTTTTAATTTTCCGGGGCTTTCAACAATGAGCAGTCGTTTCATATGTGGTTTACAAAAACATTCATACCGTGAAAGAGTCTATCCCACATGTCCATGAATCTTTTAAATTCACCCGAAAATCTTGAAAAACTCATCGCAATCGTTCCTGACTTTCCTACTAAGGGCGTTCTTTTTCGCGATATCACGCCACTCCTGGCTTCCAGCGAAGGTTTTGCCTTGGCGATTGATGCTTTGGTTCAAGACATCGACCTTTCAGAAATTGATTGCATTGCAGGGATTGAATCCCGCGGCTTCATCCTAGCTGCAGCGCTTGCCGTGAAGTTTAATAAAGGGTTTCTGCCTATCCGGAAAAAAGGCAAACTACCTCAACCCGTGATTTCGCAAAGTTACAACTTGGAATACGGAACGGACGTCTTAGAAATGCGTCCCTACAAACCGGTTTCCGAAGCCATTGCCAAAAAGCCACAAATTTTAGTGGTCGATGACGTCCTCGCCACGGGCGGCACAATTGCCGCAGCACTTAAGCTTTGCGAAAAGGCCGGCTACTTTGTGAAAGACATTTCCTTCCTTATCAATCTTGTGTACCTAAATACATTTCAATGGCAACAGACGCGTCCCAAAGCAGTATTCTCCTACAAAACATAAATCGCCTCCTTTGGCGGGGGTATCGTTTTGGTGGCTCTCTAAAACTTGCCGTCGTGGTCATTGTTGGACTTGCGGCAACCTTAAGTTTTGCCACGGTTTATGAGTCCCTTCACGGAACCAAAGAAGTTCAGGCCATGGTTTATAACACTCCATGGTTCATTGCCCTGCTGACTTTGCTTGGCATCAACATCAGTTTTTCGGCGGCCCAAAGATTCCCGTGGAAAAAGCGGCTTCTAGGTTTTGTGATGGCCCACCTTGGCATCCTCATGCTGCTTTACGGCGGTGCGCTCACTAGGCTTTATGGCCTTGATGGAACTCTTGCCCTAGAGCCGGGGGAGACCAGCAATCTCCTCACCATCGATGATCCACAAATTGAAATCTGGGATAAAAACAAAAAAGGTTTTGTTCTAAAAGACAGTTTAAGCCTGAAGTCAAACCGAGCGCCCCTCGAGCTGACCTTGAAATCTACGGACGGCGAACACCAAGTTAAGATTCTGCAGATTTTACCGAAAGCGGTTTCTAGCGTTGAGTTTCGTGAAGTAAAAACAAAATCCGAAAATCCTCCAGCGCTCCTTCTTGAACTTTCTAGCGTTTTTATGGGCATGAATGTGCGGCAATGGTTAAGGGCCGGCGACCCCCAGTGGGGAAACGTAACCCTGGGGTTAGCGAATTTAAGTTTTGTGGCTGACTCTAAAATGCGGCCCCTTAGCGCATCTGCGAATCCCCATAACAAAATGCCAGGTCCTGGCACACGCAACGAACTTCAGATTCTTGCGAATCCTGATCTGAGCCTTCGTTACGTTTTACGCTCTAAAAATGGCGAAAAAAAGGGCTCACTGAATGCGAGTGATTTGTCTAAGGCAAACCCCCAGTGGATTGAAACTGGATGGCGCGACATTAAGGTCAGGATCGTAACTTTGGTACCTCATTCAGAACTCTTCCGGGAATACCGGGAGCCTTCGACAGAAGAACTCTCGAGGCAAAATGACTGGATCTCGGCACTTAAGCTTTCCTTTGACGGGGACGAAGCACGATTTGTGGAGTACCAAGACAGTCTTGAGTGGAACCAGTACCTCTTAAGATTTGGCCCTAAACTTGTGGCAATTCCCTTTTCTTTAACGCTTGAAAAATTTGAGATGGGAAAATATCCGGGGACCGATCGAGCAAAAACCTATTCGAGCTTTATTAAACTTACGGAACCCTCCCCTGAGTTTCGGGCGAAGTTAACGCCTGAGATGAAAGAAAGCATCCACATCACCATGAATGAACCTTTTGTTTACCGCGCCCTCACCTTTTACCAAGCAAGCTATCAGGAAAACGAAGGCGAGGGGGCGACCTCAATTCTTAGTGTGGGTTTAGATCCCGGGCGCCGCATAAAATACTTCGGAAGTATTCTGCTCGTGCTAGGAATTGTAGTCATGTTCTTCCAAAAAAGAGGTTTGAAATTTTTAATTCCAAAACGAATCCAAACAAAGTCTGAGTTTACAAAAACCGTAGGTGGTCTCGCTACATTTCTCCTTTTATTTAGTTTCCTTTCAAGTGCTGCCCTATGCGGGAATGTACTTGCTCAGAGTACGGCGGAGGCCCCGCCAAGTTATGCGCTAAGTCTCTCCCTTGATTCACTTAACCCGCAGCAACGCGAAGCCCTTGACCTCCTTTCTCACCTTCCCCTTCAGAATGGGGGCCGCATCAAACCGTTAGATAGCTTTGCAAGGGATACGATTTTGTTCATCGCAGAGGGACGCCGCATCAGTACCGTTTCCGAATGGGACGCTAAACTTTCGCCTCTTCTTTTACTTAGGGATTGGCTTTTGTATGCGCAGCTCTGGAGCAGGCGTGAATTTATCCCCGTTAAAAAAGATTCCATAAAAGAGGGACTAGGGCTTCTTTTCAAAAAGCACCCTTACTACTCACCGGCCGAGATCTTAGGGGCCGGAAAACTTCAGGCCGTGATGGCAAATTTCGGTGAACAACAGCGTTTAGGTCATAAACTAAATACCCTGGAAAAGGACATGCAGCGGGTTCTTGAAAAGGCTCAACTTTTCCATGGCATCACTTCGGGCACACTTTGGACGGTGCTTCCGGGGGAGCCCGCTTGGTTTTCCTTGGTTGAACCCCTAGCCATGACTTCAGGCGTAGGCCCGCTTCTAGCAAAGGCATTTGAAACCCTTTCGCCAGAGGACGCTAAAACTTTAGCAGCGGTACAAATTTCACCACTGGCAAAAAACTCAAACGGTACGGATGCCACAGACGCCTCAATGCCGAGCCTTAAATCCTTGGCCGATAAATTAAATCGTGAAGTTCAATTCAATCGCTTAAGGCCGTTTCAAAAAAGTTGGATCCTTTACGGAATTGCATTTTTATTTTTACTTTTTGGCCGGATTTTTCAAGGAGGCAGATCAAACTTGATTAAGGGTTTAGGCCTTGGTGCATTCATCGCGGCCTTTGCCATGCATACCTACGGTTTTGTTTTACGCTGTTTGCTTACGGGCCATCCTCCAGTGACAAATATGTACGAGTCTACGGTTTGGGTTCCGTGGGGTGTTGCGATTTTTGCCTTAGGTATTTTTGTGGCTTACCGAAAACATCCACGGGCACTCATGGTCCTGCTGGCGGCCTCCTTAGTTTCCATGTTTGCGCTTATTCTTTCCGATAACGTTCCGGCAGTACTTGATCCAACCATCAGGCCCTTGGAACCAGTCCTTAGGAGCAACTATTGGCTCACCATCCATGTACTTACAATTACGCTCGCCTACGCAGCGTTTGCTCTGTCCTTGGGGCTCGGCAATCTGACCTTAGGTTATTACCTTTTTAAACCTCAAGAAAATGAAACCATTTCTGTTTATACAGAATTCACCTACCGTGCGGTTCAGGTGGGCGTAGTATTATTAGCGGCCGGCACGATTTTGGGCGGAATTTGGGCTGACTACAGTTGGGGAAGATTTTGGGGATGGGATCCAAAGGAAACTTGGGCCCTGATTGCGCTCTTGCTTTATGTGGCCGTACTGCATGGCCGATGGGCTGGTTGGCTTAAACCCTTTGGCTTGATCCTAGGTACGGTTTGCTGCTTTTTAGGCGTGCTTATGGCTTGGTACGGCGTCAATTTTGTTCTGGGCGTAGGCCTTCATTCCTATGGTTTTGCGACCGGAGGCCTTGAATACGTTGCCGCTTTCATCATTGTGCAAATGCTTTTTGTGGCATTGGTGGGCGTCAAACGGCATCTAAAAAAGGGGTAAAAAAATGGGGTCAAATTCAAGCAGGGAAATTATCACTACACGTGTTTTAAATTTTCCGAAGGAAACTGTTTTTAAGGCGTGGGCCGATCCCGTGCACCTTGCTCACTGGTGGGGACCGGAAGGCTTTAAAAATATTTTTCATGAATTTGATTTTCGTCCGGGCGGCAAATGGCGTTTCGTCATGCAAGGTCCCGATGGACGTAATTACGACAACGAAAGTGAATTCTTAGAAACTTCGAATGGCGAACGAATTGTATTTAGGCACCTTTCCGATCCAAAATTCACGGTGACGGCAAATTTTGAGGAACTTAACGAAAAGCGCTCGAAACTCACCTGGACCATGCTCTTTGATTCAGCCAAAGTTTGCGAAAGTTTGAAGTCCATCGTGATTCCCGCCAATGAACAGAACATGGTGCGACTTGAGGCCGAGCTTAATAAAATGGCTTCCGGCGCGGTCTTTAGTTTATCGCGCAAACTGAGTGCCCCACGGGAACTTGTTTTTGATGCCTGCACAAATCCTGATCGTATGCAGCAGTGGTGGGGACCTAAAGGTGTCAACGTCGTCGCATCTAAGATGGATTTCAGAGCTGGAGGTTCATACCTTTACGGAATGAGCACGCCAGATGGCAAAACCATCTGGGGTAAGTTCGCCTACCGAGAAATTGAAAAGCCTGCTCGTCTGCTTTTTGTAAACAGTTTTTCGGATGAAAATGGTGGAGTGACTCGGCATCCGTTTGCAGAAAATTGGCCGCTCGAGCTGCTGAGTACATTTATGTTTTATAAGCAGGGCGATGAAACGGCATTTACCATTCGGTGGGAACCCTTAAATCCGACGGCTACGGAATTCAAAGCTTTCGCCGATGGCCATGCCTCCATGCACCAGGGTTGGAGTGGAACTTTGGATGAACTTACTCAGTATTTAAAGAAAGTTTAAGGACTAGGCGATTTTTACCTGGCGCTTATCCACACCTAAACATCCTCAAGCTGCCTTGACGCATCCGTTACCACGAAGGGAGCAAGCGTTAACTTCACTAACTATTATTTACCGTGAAAACTGCCCCTAGAGTCCGAGTTCTGCCGCAATTTTTTTTCTTACGGATTCCGCCATCCAGTTTTGTGCGCCCGTTGCCCAAACTAGTTTGAGATTAGAACTCACTAAAAGATTCGTGGGCAGGACTCTGACGCCAAGCTTTTGGCCGGTAATGTTTCCTGGATCAAGAACGTGATAAAAAGGCAACACTCCGACCTGCTGCTCCACCTTGGCCAGAGCCGCAAGCGGGTTTTCATCAAGGTTAACGGCTATGACCCTAAGCTTAGGAAATTTTCTGGCCAGCTCAATCATGGAGGCAAGTTCGCTTTGGCAAGCCGGGCACCAGCTCGCCCAGAAGGTCATAAGCAAGGTTTGACCTGCGAAATCCTTAAGGTGTACCTGCGAGCCCATGGGCTTACCCAGCAAGTCGCGCAACGCAGCATTGCTATTGGTGTGACCATTTTCATTGCCGTCCTCAGCTGATTGGCTTCGCAAAACTTGAAATCCAAGGCTTTCATCAAGAATGCTGCCTTCCGGCACCCGAATTCCGGATGAGCGCCAGACGAGTTGGAATAGAATGAGAGCCAGAATTCCGTAGCTGATTAGACGTCCAATTGACAAAGAAAACCCCCTCCACTAGCCCTGTTAGTATGTCTACTTTAACTCAGAATTCAACTCGACCCCAGGGTTCCTTTTCTATGCCCGTAACTTCAACCCAAAGTTTTATTCTCACGACTCTGGCAGCGACCGGGCTATTGGTCTTAAGCGCCCATTTGAAAGTCGCGATCCCGGGCACTCCTGTACCTTTAACCTTTCAAACTTTGGTGGTGTCCCTTATGGCCTTCACCATGGGGCCCGTGGCCGCACTCGCGGCACTTTCGCTTTACCTTGCGGGAGGTTTAGTCGGACTTCCATTTTTTGCGCCTGGAGTTTCAGTTTTTGCCATTGGTATAAACGCCTTCTTAAGGCCCACCTTTGGTTATTTGATTGGCTTCTTCCCCATGGTGCTGGCTTCGTCATATTTAGCGAACCTTTTCAAAAAGATCGTTGCCGGCCAAACCTCTTCAACTCAACCTTCTTTATTGAGTTCAGTAGCCCTCCTCTCAACGGCGGCGCTGTTGGGTAGTTTCCTTTGTTTTGCCTGCGGAGTGATCTGGCTTAAGCTGCTTATGGGCGATTGGCAGATGGCCTTCACTTTGGGCTTTCTGCCCTTTCTGCTGGGAGATGTGGTGAAGTCGGTATTGGCCGGTCTCATCGCCGCGCCCCTCAGAAGAAATTCTTGAGTTTTTTACACGTATTCAGTAGTAAAGGTCTGACAAAGTTTTATTTTTAGTGAGAGGACTTTCATGGCAACCCATAAATCAGCAGTAAAAAGAGCGAAACAAAACGAGAAAAAACGCGAACGTAACTCTGGCCTTCGCGCCACGACCCGTACGGCGCTTAAAAAGGCCCGTACGTCCGTAGAAGCAGCAAAAACCTCCGATGAAGCAAAACAAGCGCTTCAATTGGGTGAACGTCTTTTGCGTAAAGCTACCTCCAAGGGTGTAATCCCCGCGGGTCGCGTAAACCGTTTGGTGAGTCGTTTGGCCTCTGCCATCAGCCGCCGTTTTTCCAGCACAGCCGCTAAGTAATCTACTTTTAGACACTTCATTTTTTGTCGAGTCTTTGAGAGATCAAAGGCTCGACAAAAAGTAGTCTACACTTCTGGGGGCTGGTTCCCCTGAGGATTTCAACCTTTCATCCAATAACAAAAGGTTTCTTAGAATTTTCTGCTTTTGATTTGGGGCAGTTTCAGAGCTTCGATTTTTCAAAGACCATAACAGAGCCCCCACAAAACCCAAGGCCTGTTCTTGGCTTTCAATCAAACGGGCCGATAAAATAAGTGCTCTAACTTTTTTATTTTCAAGTACCGCCCGGCAAAGATCAAAAATGGAAGTTTGCGCTCCGTTGAAAACGACGGAAACCAAAGCATCCTTCGTTGCTACTAAAGAAGGGCTTAGAAAAAGCTCCAATTTTTGGAGCTCCATCACAACCTGACTCAGGGTTTCAAACTCAAAACTTGAAAACCATTCCAGTAAGCTTGGTTCAAATTCCAAGGATGTTTGCGAAACCAAATATCTAATCCACCTACTGCGCTCAAAATCCTTCGGTGACGTACAGTCCCAGAGCGCGTTGGCTTTTTTCAGCATTTGCGAAAGTTTTCGGCGCTGATCCAATACCGCTGATTCAAAAATAAATATCGCAGGTTCCTGCGCGATTTCTTCAGAACTTAATCGGCTCAAGGTGTTGATACGTTTCGTAAGATCCGTCAAAAAACCTTGGGACTCCCCCAGCACCAAGGAATTCCTGATAAAGACTAACTTAGGCCCTGCTGAATTCCTGGCAGAAAAAAGGTCCACGCAAGCGACCTCATCCAAAATTTCTACCCAAGTTTTTTCCTTGGCATCGAAAGTATTTAACGCGGTCAGGGAGGCATTTTTTTCAATTCCATGAAGTTTTAAAATCTGCTCTAAAAGTTCATTTCGACGGACCGATTCGTTGCCAAAAAGCCCGTAAACCAGGGTTTTGGTAAGCTTAGCGCGCTGAGGGTCCGGATGCTCCGTCTTTGCTGCCTTCAAAAAGCCTCCATCATGGTGTCGTAGGAGTCAGCCGCAATGAGCAGGGAAATGTCGTGCAGAGCATTTTGAAACCTGCTCTCGTTAATGAGGACTGAAGTATTTCCTAAATCACCTGCGATATTATTTCCCGGATAGAGGCGGGACCTAGAAAATCCTTTTCCCCAAAGTACGGCGCCGTCCCGTCGTTTCAGATAAAGCGTTACCCCAGCGGTGGCTTGATACTCAGATGCCACGATGAAGTTTGAAGGAAGTGGGGCCGTACCGGTCGGCGAGTTTTGATTGAGTTGGGTTGCGCCGGAGACGCTGGTTACACTGCTCTGGGCTAAGTCAATGCTGCCGGTCAAAACGGCATCCGCATCTTCCACCCGGTCGGTGAGCTGAACCCTGCCCTGCTTTGCGTATTCCTGAAGTAATGCGCTAGTAAAGGGCACTTCAAGGCCAGCCTTAAGCGTGTTGTTTTTCAAAGGGTAGATATAAAGTTTATTAATTTTTTCCCGTGACCAAATATTTTCGGGCGAACGTAGATGGTAACCGCATCCCGTTACGCCACTTAAAAACAAAATTAAAAAACCAAGGGGTAGCGCCCTACGAGAGAGAAATCCTAAGGGCTTTGATAACTTTTTCCAATTTACGATCATCCAAACGAGCCTTATCACGATACTGATTCTCCAACTCCTTGAGAGCTTCAAGGGCTTTCTGCTGTGGGTCCTTGTGGGCCGACTTGGACATGAGATTATCAAAAATATTCGTAATGGCTACAATCCTTGCAAGGTCATAAATGGCAAGGCCCTTCATTCCCTTAGGAAAGCCCGTCCCATCCAAAAATTCATGGTGCTGTGCCACGATCATAAGCACTTCAGAGGGGATCTCCCGAGCATTTCGGTTCATTCCTTCGAGGAGATCACGCCCAATATTGGGGTGCTCCAGCCATTCTGGGTCATCTTCCTGAATGAGCCCCTCGGCTTTAACGCTCAAGGCTGTTTTGCCAATGTCGTGCAGGAGACCGCCAATGGCTAAATGTTCCAAAATAACCTGGCTAGTGTAACCAAGACGCAATCCAACAAAAATGCTCGTAACCGATACATTCACGGCATGATCGATGGCACCTTTACCAAACTTATGAAGGGAGGCAACATTGTTGATGACAAAAGGCTTATCCAAAAATGCGGTGACCAGCTCTCGCGAGCGCTGAAGGGAGAACTTAATGGCCTCCTGTTTGGCGTGGGCTTCAAAAAGTGAAAACACACTTTTTCGCAAATCCAACACCGCGCCACGAATCGGCGCTTCCGCTTCAGGAACTTCGGCAGGTCGACTCACTTTCTTTACCCCGGCCAAAATTTCTTCAGGCGTTTGTTTTTTCAGGTCTTTGATATCGTTATTCTCAGCCCAAAGGAGAAATTCCAATTTACGTTCTTCGGGAATAAATACGGTGCGGACTTGGTTGAATAAAAGTTTATCAAACTCGGCCGGACTCAACTCATCGCCTTGGGACTTATACTTTACTAGTTTATGCCGTAAGCACAGAAAAAGATCGCCCGGCAGAGGCTGGGACGCAAGGAGTCGCAAAGTTGGCCAGGAAAGCTGACACGAAATCTTTGTTTCTTCAGATTCTTTTTTTTTTGGCATCATTCTCCCACCTTCTTTAATTTTTAAAAAAACTTCCGTCTAAGGCCCGGCCGGTGACTAACCCTAAAAATCCGTGCTTTTTCAAAGCTTCCAGCGCTTTTGCAGTTTGTCCTCGCCCCGTTAAATATTCTACGCCTAAAATGAGCTTCCGAGGCAAAGACTGCGATTGCAGTTTTTTGACGCAGGACAGTACCTCTATCTGTGGCCGCCAAGGGTTATCCTGCCAGTTTGATCCGAAATAAAATGTTGATTCCAGAGCCAGAAGATCAAAACTTTCTAAAAATTTTTTCTGGACCTCAAACTCTTTGAAGGCCGCTAGTTCAAGGAAAAGGCAGGGCGCATTCTGAATTGCTAAAAGAGCGGGTTCACTCCCCCAGATGGATTTCATTTTTGCCCGCAGATCAATCACCAACTCAGCCATTTGGGTTGCGCGCAATGCTTGCTCAGCCTTGGGAAAGCGGCCATAGGCGTCGATCAAATCTAAGTACACACCGTTGAATCCTGCATCGTGGATTTTCCGTAAGTAATCATAAAGCACCGCGCGCCACTGCGGATCCCAAAATTTAAGCAGGTGATTTTTTTTAAACCGTTTGTTTTCTGAAACCAGAAGGCCCCTTTGCTTTATGCCTTGAAAGTACCAGCGATACTCCTCCGCTTCCCCAACGCTGAGGTAGGCTAGACTCCGGTGGGGATCACTCGGCGCGGTGGCCGAAAGGGTTTTTAGAAGATTTTTATTGGGTTCAAGCAAACTGATATCAAGCACGTAAAGCGTGGTTTGCCGCGCCGGCCGGTTTGAAAGGCCAGTAGGATCACCTTGAAGCTGATATATCCATTTTTCTATTTTAGGAAGTACGGCAGCTGTGTCTAGGGGACGGGCCGTTACCGGACTTGAAAATAGGGGCAAGGCAATCAGCGCCCAGATGAAGGAACTTTTTAGACTTCTATTTCGCGAAAAGAATTTATGTTTTGATTTCTTTGCGGAAGCAAGCGGTTGACGCTGAAAAATTAGAGAGTGCAATCGTCCCAGGACGTTATTTAGGTCCGTTAGGGAAACCGTAAGGCAAACCAGTGCCGCAAAGGCATAACCCATTCCAAAATATTTTCCGTAGTTGCCGCCAATGAATTTTAAGGAGAGCAGCGTGCCCCCGAGGTTGAGCAAAAACAATATCAGATAATTTTTAAGCGCCATGAAGGGTAGGTCGAAATACAAAATGAGTAAGTTTGTAATGAGTGCAAAGGCATGAAACATGCTCCCAAGAAGCCCAAATCGAAATACAATCAAAGTTACGGCCGGCAGTTTAAAGTACTGGGTGATGGTGGCAGACGCGGAATAAGCTAGGGCCGTGATTAAAATCTGAAATAAGAAGAGCCATTTGAATTCGGTGCGTAAACCCTGCACCATACGTTGCCTCGCATCTTCAAGCATCGCCAAGGGTGCCTTTTCATGAATCAAGCCAAAATATTCGCGGTAACGCATGTAAAATTTCACTTCAATCTGCACTAGAAATAATGCCATGGCGGGCACGACAAAAAGATATCCTAAAAAAATTCCGGCATCGTAGGAGGTTGACTTAAATAAGCCGTAGGCAACTTTTTCGCGGGTATGGGAATTGGTCCAAAAAAGAATTTTGTCGCACCACACCCCCAGGGAATAAAAGAAACCCACAGCACTTAAGACCCACCTCGTTTTCCAAAATTCTAAAAAACTTTCGCTGTGGGCTACCTTCGGTGAAAGGGACGGAGAATGCGGGGATGTTTGGAATTCCAATTGGACTTTGCGAATGAGAATACCGTCGATCAATAAGTTGCCTAAAATAAAGCTTGTGAGTAGCCAGTTCAGCCCACTTATTCCGAGCTTACCGCCCATCCAGACAGCCGAAATACTTAAGGCAGCACCGGCGATAAAACCCCAAACGATGGATAAATAATCCTTAAGGGCGCCTAAGAAAATCATGCAAACCCATTGACCCATCAGCACCGCAATGACGATGCCGCATAAAACTAAGCTCAAACCAGGAATTTTAAGCAAATAAAAAAAGATCAGTCCGAGGGCTAAACCTACTGCCGTCGTTCGCCAAAATACCCGTTTAAAAAAACTCCCAATGCCTTCAATATTTTTAAAATAAAGGGCGTCGGCAATAAAGCGGGTGATGACCATTTCAACCACGCCAAACAAAACGAGTGAAAAAGCGTAGGAGTAATTCAGAATTACGCGGAAAACTTCCCCGGATTTAGGTTCAGGAAAACGTTTAGCCAAAGAAGAAATCACGGCAATGGTAAGAATTGCCATGAGCCAAGGACCGGAAGAAACTACTACGGAACCTAGGAGGCCTTGAGTCCTTTGAAACCAATTTCCGTGTTTGATGGCCCGGTGGAGGCGAAAGCCTATTCCTGCCATGGTAAACTCTCTTGATTTATCCCACTGATATCGACACCACAAATAAGTTCGTTATAAAACTTGTCATACTGCTCAAAAAGTTCCTTTTCGTGGTAAAAATGGCCAGCCCTAAGCATTCCGGCCTGGGAGCACTCTTCCCAAAATAGATCTTCCATCATAAGGCGCATTATGGATTGAGCAATCCCTAAGCCATCGCCTAAGGGAACGATAAGTCCGCTGGGTCCTAAAATACGATCGGCTTCCGATAACCCTAAAATCATTTCCCGGCACGCACCCACATCGGTCGCCACTACCGGTACACCGGCCGATGAAGCCTCCAGAATTACCAGGGGCTGAGACTCTGAGATGCTGGTGAGCACCAAAACATCGGCGGTCTGCAAAACTTCCGTGGCAGGGAGTAGACCTTCGAATTTTATGAGCTGAGAAAGGCCAAGGATTTGCACCATTTCTTCGCACTCTTTTACATAATCCTTCTCTTCATTGTGGGGTCCGACGATGCGGCAAAAAAATGAAATCGGTTCCGCTTGGCTGACTTGCAAATCAAAAAGTAACTTTATGGACTTGATAAGTAGTTTGATATCCTTAATGGAAACCACTCGGCCTAAGAAAAGAATTTCGAAGGGTCGTTTTTCGGCGCGTTTTTTTGGCCAAAGTGGATGCCGAGTTCTTATGCCTTGGTAACGATTGTGTACGCCATTAGGAACCACAAAACACTTTTTGGGATCGGCGCCATCAAATACTTGCCGTTTACGATTGCCTCCGTGCAAAGTAACCACGCGCGAAGCACCGGCGTAGGCTAAAGCACTCAAGTTCCTAAAGACATTGATCCACCAGCTACGAAAATGTTTCAAAGGCTCAAAGGGAAGTTGCAGCAGAAGGCCAGGATCATAAAGCCAATTGGCTTCCCCCAATTCAATGGCGCGCTCATGAGCATAGATACCATGTTCCGTAACCATAAAGGGTGAAGCGTGCTGCATTGCCGCCAATATACCGCAAAGCCCCGCATATCCCGTACACATGGAATGGTACACTTTGGCGTTGGGGTAACTTAAATTGATGAGCCGCAGAAGCGGAATTTGGATGGCGCGCCAGGAATAAAAAAAGTCAAGAAAGGGCAAACCTTGTTTCATGGGGGATACCCGCTCGTATTCATCAACGATGACGTCCCAGGCGTCCTCGCTTTGCAAATGCCTGAGTACACTTTCCGAGGACATGCTTTTGGCAAACTTTTTAAGTTTAAATAAATCCTGTTTATTAAATTTAGCGTGTTGCAAATCCTCGGGACTTTGAAAAATATCAAATCCATCGTGAACGGAATTACCCTGGATCAGCGTCTGAAATTCCTGGAAGGAGGCCATGGCGGCTTGCAGATTCTTGGCGTTCAAGGCGCCGGTATCGGACGAAAATTCGTCAAACAGAAATACCTCCCTTAAGTGCAACACATTAGCCGGCAATTCGTACTGCATTGGCGGCAATTGATCGGAGCGTGAACCCAGGTAGAGAATTTCAAATGTGAGATGCGGCAAACCTTTGATCAAGGCGTGGGTCCAACTGGCCACTCCGCCGTAAACGTAGGGGTAAGTGCCCTCTAGTATTAAGCAGACATCAGCCACGGGCCACCTCATGACTTGACCAGTGGTTCAAGCAGGCGGCAGCCCTTACGAATAGGGGTCCAGAGAGGCCTATTTCGTCAAAGACCCATTTTGAAAAATGAAGGACCTCAGATGATTTAGGACGATCTAAGTTCAAGATCGCAAGAATGGTCTGGGCCATTTCAAGATTTTTTACCGTCGTAGCGTTTCGTAACAATGAGAAAAGAATTTCAAACGGAATTCTTCGTCCCGAAATATTCTTATTTTGTAAACTTCCTTGCAGTAGCCTTAGGAGTTGAAGCTGTAATTCCGGTTTGAGTTCTTGCTCAAGTAAATTCATTAACACGTCCCGGAAGAGCCACGCCTGCACCCGCAGAAAATCCATTAATAGATTTGCCTTTGCGGTATCCGGATGCATGCCTAGGGCGAGCACTTCTTTCCAGTACTTGAGGGACCACTTCACCGGTTTTAAGAAATTAAGGATTAGCCTTAGGAAATGTTCATCAAAATCAAAAATTTTTATGGGTTCATAAGCCTGCTGCGTTACGGAAAGGGCAATCTCCCGAGCCAAAATCTCACGATAGCGGCTCAAAATTTGGTTGGTTTTGTCCGGCAGGCTGCTTAGAGACATGCTTTTCAACTCAGCGTGAAAAATTTCCACCTGATTGCTCCGCGCACCACAGATGAGCAACTCTTGGCAAAGCCCTTCCACCGCCTCCTCCATAAAGCCTGCTTTAAAAAACTGAAACCGTTCCAGAATCAGACGCTGAATTCCCGGGTCCTTTAAAAGATAGGGACGTTTTGCGAGATGATGGAAAAAAACCGCTAAGAATTCTACCCCACCCCCTTTGCATGATTCATAAAATCTCAGGACCGATTCCGGCTGCAACGCCCTAATTCCAAAAAAAGACTTTAAGATATTAAGGCTTAAAAAACTTGTGGGTTGGACTCCGGGAAGCGCTAGTGCCGAAATTAAAGCGCTAAACCACCCTTCGCATTCCCTAAGCCCTAAAGTGCCTAGGTTCACCAGAGCTTGCATCACCTCAATCATCGCCCCCTGAACCACGAGGGTTTCCCGGGAAAAAATTTTCCCGTACTCCTGAGTCGGAAAGGCCTTAGGATTTTCGGGCAACCTTAACCAGGCGATTCGCCTTACCAGCTCATCCGGATCCTGGAGTAATTTTGTTAGCTCCGAAGTTTCAAGAATCGCTTGGTCTTGCCATAAAAAATTCAAATCCCTATTCATTTAAAGTTTTGCTCCAGCCAAAAGAGAACCTGCTCGCGAATTTCATCGGGCAATTTATCGCTGCCGCCACAACGACGCACCAGCTCCTGGCAGCATCGTTTTACCCCCGGAAAGTCCGATTGCATAAAATAGGCTTCCGCTTTCCAAAACCAGCCATTAAACCAATCCGGCGCAAAAACCATGGCCTGGTCAAAACAGAAAATCGCCTTTTCCAAAAGATTTTCCTGAAGGTGTATTTTTCCCAACTGTCGCCAGTAATAGGTATTATCCGGATTGCTCTCCACTGCCGCCTGCATGAGTTTTCTCCCAATTTGAATGTGGGAGTACGTTACTTCTGGATCCATAAGTCCCGTGCGGTAAGCGATCATCAGTGATTCGATTAAGTTGTAAAGCTCCTGCGGCGAGGGCTTAGCGACGTCAGGGTAGGAGCTTAAAAGTTTCACCTCGTTTAACCAACGCTTTTCAAAATAAGCTAAGGCCTGCGTCGCTAAATAACAAATTTCATAATCTGGATCGCGCTGGGCCACTCGCAAGAGTATGACGCTATCCCGAGAGAATCGCCTCTTTAAGCGTCCAATGACTTCACGCTTCACACTTTTACTGCCTCCGCGAATGAGATCACTTAGGGATTGCAGCGACATGTTTTCTGAACTTAAGGCATCTTTAGCGAAAATCTCGGAATAACTTTTAGCCAATAGTTCGAGGGATCGTTCCTGAAAAAAACGCTCATCGGCCGCTTGGGTATCATAAAATTCCTGGAGTGCCCGGCCGCGGATGTTTAAGCTCACGATGGAGTTATCCCAGTAAGACCATTTTTATTGATATAACTCTTCCACGATAAATTTTTATCCTCACTCTTCACGGACTCTGGGTTCACCTCGATTCGCTTCATACCAAGCGCCGGCAAACCAGTAATAAATTGCCTTAAACGCGCATATTCATGCGTAACTGATTCATCCAACGCACGTAAAGTTGCTCCGTCTACACCTCGGGCAAATAACTTAAAGGAAGCATCCTTCGGATCACTATAAAACGTGGCTTGCCCCGCGAGACTTAAGTGCGCGATGCCGTCGCTTAAGGCCCGAGAAAACGCTTTTCGAAATACGATTTCACGTGCCTCTAAAAAATCGACATCGGGCCACTCCGGGGTCCATTCCAAAAGACTCAAATTGATTTTTGTTTTTTTTGCGAGCAACCAATCTTCTTCGGCCCGTACATCTAAAACCCTTGTGGAAAAACATTGGCCGATAAAGTCCCAAAAATCATCCTCCTGATTTTGGGTTAAGCCCTGGCTCTTGCGGAGGGCCACGCCAAACCACCGAGAAAGTTCGCGCAATGCCGCAAAGTTAGAACTTTTATAATTCATGAACTGAAAGCTGTGGAACAGGATGACCCCTAAAATATTTTGGGAATCATCCATAAGCGGAACGACCACGGGGTACCGTGCACGACTCCCCTTAGAAGATCCGGCTGCGTTCTCCCCGGCGTAGAGCTGAAATGTAAATACATCCCGGTTAGAAATTGCGTATCCAATCTCACTAATCTCCGAAAATTCCTTCCGAGGAATTTCCTTAGGAAATCGTTTTTGATCCGCCACAACGGGCGCCAAGCGCTTGAGCCCCGGATGTTCAAAACGATAGATCGCAAAATCCTCCTCGCTAAAATATTCCGAGAGAAACCGGTAAAAACGTACGCCTAAAAGTTCGGTTGAGATATTAAAGGATTCTCGGCCAAAACGAAAAATTTCAAGTGCGCTCTGCACTCTGGCCGCAAGCCTTCGTTCCATGTTCTGGCTTTCGGCAGTGAGACGTTGTCGCACCACTGCAGATTCCCCTAAGTTGTGAAGTAATTTTTGGTTTTCATCTTCAATGCCCTTAGTTTTCCGCCGAAAAGCATCTCCCACTACGCCAAAGGCAAAGCAGGTTAAGAGAAACGAAAGCGGAAACTTAAAGTAATTTGCGGAAAATACGCTCTCAACCTCAAGCACATCGAGCCTACTGGCTTCGTAAAAAAAATAAAACCCACCGTAGACCACTCCCAAAAGCAGGGCAGGTTTTAGACCAGCAAGTACCGAGAGGATGCCCAGGCAAAAAAGATAAGGGTGTGGGTTCACGTCAATATAGGCCGGATTTCCGCCATTCAGTAATCCTAAAATCAGTCCGGGAAGCAGTCCCACCAGAAAGGCCGAAAGGGAATGGGTCATGGTCGGGAAATATTTTTGAATCTTAAAACCACCAGCTAAAAATCCCCTTGGCGACGTGGACTCCTGCAAATCCTCCAGTGGGTTCCGTGGCGGAACCGGGGGCGTTGGCGTTGAAGAGCTGGGATGTGTAGAATCCATAACTCAAATGTAAACTCATCGTACCTAAAACAAAATCACCAAGGTCAAATTCCAAATATTCTGTGGTATTTCCCGCAACTTCCCGTTGAGGCCCGTTCTCAAAATTTTTGCCCCATCCGCCAGAGATCTTAGGGCCGCTCGCAAAATAACCAGACTGACGCAAAGCGCCGTTAGTTGCATTGCGACACAAGCTGTCCCATGCACAGAAAATTTCAAATGAAATAAAGCCACCGCCAAATGCCATCCGTTGAAGCATCAGGTTTTCCAGGGACTCACCGCTAGCCAATCGACCGTTGCCTACCCATCTCAACCACTGTGCCCAGGGACCCACCGAGAATCCTAATGTGTTTTCAGGTTTCCCAAAGGAAATTCTTGAACTGGACTCCAAGCCAAAGCCCTGAGCAAAAGCAAAATGATCTTCAGAATTATTTACGTGGGTGAATCGAACGCGTGCCCCTTGAACAAAAAGTATCCAAGGATGCAAAATGACTTCCCCATAACCCTCAAGGGTAGACTCCGAGGCTCCGGCGCCCACGAGTGAACGAGAAATATTTAAGGGGGCAGAGAGGTTTGCCTCTAACATACCGTAACGTAGTGCTCCGTAGGCGGCCATTAACCTGGTCTCAAGTCTTGGCCTGAATCCACGCCAATCGCCGAGCTCGGTGAGTCGCACACCCGCGCGCATTTCCCAAGCAAGCGTAGGGCTCATCGTGTAGCTCACAAAAGCTTCCGGAGAAATGAGATGAAGGTGGTTGTCCCAAAATGACTCCTGACTCACGATGACCCCTAACCGCCAAGCAGTCTGTTTTAGCGGTGTATGAAAAATCAGGTTTTTTTCCGTCGTAGAAAATTCATCTAAAAACACGCCATTAAATTCAAAACCAAAGTAATGCGATTGCGGCAATGCCAGTTCATTTACCAAAATCGCTTCCGCCGTTTTTGTACCCTCAGCGGCTTGAAGTTCAACGGATTTTGCGGCCACTTCATTTCTTTTTGCGAGATCAATTTCTTGCAAACGGGAAACGACGTCAACCAAAGTTAGTCGTTCGGCAGGTAACCGTTTTTCTATCTCTGCTTCAAGCCGCGGCAATTGTGGTCCGATTAGCCTGGCCTCCGTATCGGTTAGCCCACCAGCCTCATACTTTGCGATGAAACCGATGGCCGTAAGTACCGGTGCATTTGAGAAAGTAAAATTTTTAAGCTGGCCCTGAAATTCAAGCAGACCAGAAGCCTCTCCACTCCAAAGGTACCTTAAAAAAAGCTGTTCAAGCACGTGGGTTTTTAATTTGGTAAGCCCTGGCCTGGCTTCAAGTTTTCGCCAAAGCTCCATGTATGACTTTCTTGCTTCCTCATTTTTTTGCTGAGCCTCAAGGCTAGCCACCAGGAGTCGGTAGTCCTTCCAAAGTTCTTCCCCGCTCAAAATCCCCGCGGATTGGGCTAAGGCGTTAGGGAAGGGAGTTAAAAGTTCTAAGAACTTAAGTAGGAAATAGGACCGTTGCTTCAGTCGCTTCATTGCGGCTTTTGGATCTTCACCCGCAACTAAGGCTTGCATGATTTGTTCAGCAAGTTGTGGGTCATGGAAATCTAATGCTGCTTGGGCAAAGCTTCGCCATGTTTCCCGCGAAATCTTTAAATCCCCGATCAAGTTATCATCAAAAAGAAATTCCCTAAGGGCTTGCCGAGCGACCCGCGCTCCATCGGCTCCGATACCGGCTTGCACGTGCAGGGCATCAAGTTTGAGCTGCAAAAAGTCAATTCCGCGCTGAGTAAGCAGAGCCTGGTGTGTAAGCGCTAGTTGAAAAAGCGAGTAAGCTTCGCCCTTAAGCGCAGGAAATTTAGCGGCATCAAAGGCAATATCCAGAAATGCGTGGATCTCGGCATTCCATTCACGTACGGAAATTTTTTGGCAATAGTTCAAGTAGTCCAGCAGGGCACGGCGCAGCTGTGAGAAGTCACTTAAGTTCGTGTCTCGAAAGTTTCGTTCAGCGCGGCTTACCCAATAATTTAGTCGGAAAATCGTAATTCCGTAGGCCTTAACGCTTTTGTCATCACCCAGAATTTCAAACGCACGCTTAAAGTTTCCTTGGCTTGCAAGGGTACGAAGCCACCGGTTGAAATCATCAAGGGGTAAAAGACTTTGGCGCCAAATTTTTTCATAAACCCGCAGCGCATCGGGCGCCGATTGCAGCCACTCATAATCATGGGCTAACCGCAGATAACGGGCGGGCCCTGACTGCGGAGCCGTCACCACCTCTTCCCCCCTGAGATTTTGCACGTGCGGTAACGGAATTTTATTATCCCATAGATATTCCTCAACTCGGGCGGCTTCCAGCGCCCGGCCCTGCCACCTCAGTTGCCGCAACAGACGCTCCCAATAGTTTTTATTGTTAGGCCTGAGTTTCGTAAGGTCATAAAGAATTTTTATGGCCTCTGAAACATTGCCTTCCACTTCCAGCACATCCACCATTTGCCTTAACGCCACGGCATCTGGCATTTTCGTAAGCATAGCCCGCCGGAGAATCGGCTCGGCAAGTTCTGGCTGAAAGCTTTGAAAACGCAAGGCCGCTAACTCGGTGTCACTTGGCATGGTAAAAAACAGACTCAGCGCACCCATGCTAAAAAAAGCCAAAATTAAACTAGGATCCATGAAATTTCGTTTCACAGGCGTCGCACCTCGATGGTTTGCGGCACGGACTTTACCTCAAAATCCAAAGCGAGGATTCGTTTATCCTTAGACCGCACTTTACCTCCTACTACCGTAACCCCTTCAAGCGAAGTGTCTCTCGCCTCAAGAATTAAGGGACCTCGTGCCCAAGCCGCTAATTTCACCCGTATACCTTTCTTTGTCGGCAGCACATCAAAGGCGTCCACAACTCCCCCAACACTTTGCAACGCAAATGGAAGGGAGGAATTCATAAACCGGCAATGCGGACTTCGGTAGATTTGAACTTTAAGGTTTTGTCGATGCGGCATGGGATGCAAGTAAGTTTTATTTTTAATCCGAACAGATCCCATGAAATCCTTGGACGACACACAGAAGCCTGGGTCCTCCAGTCGAAAATCCGCCACGTTACCCACATTGCGAATCTCCAGAGTGTTGGGTTTACCCAACTCATGGTAAAAATCAGTCTCTAAAAATCCCTCGACGGCGCGTATATAAGTGGTCGGCGGCACCAGGGCAATCTCCTCGGAGTGAGCTTTAAACCAACGAATGATATTTTTTAATGCCAGGAGGGATTGCGGTCTTTCACCTGAGTAAAAATGAAAATACGCATTGGCCGGTTTCAATGTGAAACCCAAGGGTGAGTTAAGGCCGGTATTTTCATAGGTTTGAATGACACTTTCAAATCCGCGGTAATTTTTTGTAAACCCATCAGTGTAAATGAAGTCATTGGCGTTTCCAGAAAACACCTGGAAGCCCGAGGCCCAAGGCCTCCCAAGTGGCGCCAAAAAAGCCAAGGAAGGAAACACCGTATCAAATCTAGAATCACCGCCGTTTAAGTTATAAAGTCCGGCGGCCTTCGTCATTCTCATTGCCCGCTCCCCCGGAACGCAGCCGCCCGACCAGTAAATCGTTTCAACCTCAGATTCTTTTTTTTGCAAAAGCTTCGCAATGGCGCTGCGGGATTTGAGGATCTCTATCTCAAGGTCTATTTTCTCGCGCGAACCATCATCAAAACTGGTCGTACCCCTCATCCAATTCAGAGGATGAAAAAAAGTATGCGTAGCAAACTCTACATTTTTTAAATTTCCAAAACTTTTTACAATGGACTCTGTTCGTTCATTCCCCAGGTGCCGGCTTAAGACTTCGCTTGCGATAAAGGAGACGCCAAAGGGAATGTCAGGATTTCTCAGGAGAATTTCATCCCGGATCACTTCGCCGGAGAGGGGCTCTGGTTGTTTTTCAAAATGCGCTTCCGAGGAAAAACCATCACCATCGGTGTGTAAAAAAGCAATCCTGCGACCGTTCAGAACCGAAACGTCAGGAACGATCATTTCTTTCGGTAAACCTAAAGCCCGTTGCAAAAATAATATGGGGTTTACAACCCATTGCCGCCTTTCTGAGCCTACGTCACTGAAGAGGCCGAAGTTCCCGTAGGCCCAAGAGAAGTTTTTTGCGGAGTGCGCGATCTGACTGAATAAAATCGATTCCTGGGCGCCCTTAGGCGAACCCATGGCGAGAAGCGTCTCGCCCGCATGGGCCCTAACTCTTAAAGTAACAAAGTCGTCCACCCACTCCGGGGACTTTCTCTCAAAATCTAAAACGGCCGCCTGATTTTTAATCACCTTCAAACCAAAGGGTTTGGTTTCAAAGTGCTGATACTCCGCCCCCCATCGCAAAAAGAATTCGTTTAGATTTGCGGCCGGGATCTGTGATAAAAAACCAAAGCTTCCAAAGGCGATCCACTTAAGTCTGGTCTGCGCTAAAGAATTGAGCCAACGGAAAAGTTTTTGATGATTGACCAGACTTTCCGAAAAAAAAAGGGTCGCTACGGCGCGAACTTTATTGTCCTGAATCAATTCCGAAGCAGGTGGCAACGTCTGGGTATCAATGTCGATGAGGCGGGTGCGCATCCCCAGCAACTGCAGAGGGAACTCTAGGGCAAGGCTCGCGGGGTTATCCGAAATACTGCCCGATTCCTTAGAGGACCAGAGGCAGATCACTTCCCTTGGAAAAGGAAGAGACGCTGAAAAGGCAAACCGCGGAAAAAAATCTACCAAAATCAAACAAATGAAAAAGATTTTTATTTGATTTTTTTTCCCCATGCCTTTGTAGTCTACAGGTTTTTTTTCTTTCTTCCATTCTTGCGTTCTTTGGGACTAGGCTATGACTTCATCATGAAGGACCTCTCCCAAATTTTAAAAGACATCATGGGCCGCAATGAAACGTTCAAACGCAAAGAGCGTGAGTACAGTCTGCTTAACCAATGGGATAAAGTGGTGGGCGCTAGGCTTGCGCAGCATACTAAACCGCTTTATGTCACCCAAGAGGGAGTCCTGCTGGTAGCTACGGAGAGTTCCATTTGGAGTCATCAACTGAAATTTTTGGAGCGCCAAATCATTGAGCGGGTCAAAAAAGATGATCCTCAGTCCCGGGTAGTATCCATTCGTTTCATCGTAAAAACTGACCTCCAAAGCCTTTAGTTGAGTAAGGCCACTTTGACACAGGGCTGATTTCCATAGGGAATCCTTTACCCATGCGCCACAGACTTGGTGAAGAGTTCATATTCCTTTACAATAAGAAGTGTTGAGGGGAGTTGGCTCCCCGGGGGTATTCGGGGGTATTCATGACAAAGGGTTCAAGGTCCGTTCAATTCGGTTTTTTCGCGATCCTAGGGATCGTTCTGATGGGCCTTTCTGGCTGCAAACCACAATACATAAAAATGCTAGGTAAAGGTGGAAATGGCGGTGCTGGTGGCCCGTCCGCCGGCAGCACTAGTTTAGTTGCGGCCGAAGTGCTTCCCTCTCCCACTTCGGTTTCGACAAGGGCTGCTGTCCTTTCCATGAGCGGTGTTCCGCTGGCGCCCCAGGTCATGCAAATTGGCGGAGAACATCTCGACGCGGTCACTCAGATCACCATTGGTTCGGAAATCTGCACCATCTTTGATGCTACCCAAACTGCTGAAAAAGTGACCTGCATTGTTCCAGGCTCTTCTATACTTAACGCCATGCGCACTACCTCAGTTTCGGTACCGGTTACCCTTTACAATGCCCGTAGGACTGCAGTTACGGCGGGAAACTTCATCTATACAACTTTTCCGGACGACTGCATTTACGCCAACGTCATGCATCAACTTTTAGACCGCGCTCCCACTACTTCAGAAATCGTACTGGCGGGGGATGGAGCCGATCCCTTAAACCGTATGGTTTCAAAAATATATACCCTCTTCTCATCTCCCGAATACAAAACGCACGCCGTAAAATCCCAATTTGTTATCCCACCCCTTTTCGAACAGCCCACCGCGATGGAATTCCAAGGCATCATTGATGCAGTGCCAGCACCTTATTCGAACTTTAGACTTCGCAAAGAAATTCTGAAATCTTCCCGTTGGCAGCGGTTATTGGGAGAGCATACAGCTAACTCTTTTGAAGCATCCCGGGTGATCGGCAATTCCATTTTTTTAAGGGACACCTCTGATTTGGATCCCATTTATACAATTATCCTAAATAACCTTAATTACGACGCTTCACTACCTTTCCAGGGAGCCAGCGATACGGAGTATTTCATAAATAACTTCGCCAGTAGACCCGCCTACCATTCCTCCATGGTGGACCTTTTGTGGAGCAAGTTTTTTGGCTCCGATTACAACGCACTTCGCGAAACTCACCGCGCCAACTTGACCAGCACATTAGTGGACGCCGGAACCAATCGTGGCACTCAGGAAGAATCAACGATGGTGAGTATTTTAATCACGAACGATTATTCAAGGTACCGCAACTGCTCTGTTCTCTAACCCTTTAAGCCGCCTCACCCCGAAGCAGACGCAAAATCCAAATAAAAACCATACCGGCCAGAATGCTGAGAAGAAAAATAAACACTGGCCAAAGATTTAAGAGTTCACGTTTCGGTTTTACCGAAGTTGCAGGCACTTCAATGGGAGCGCTGACTCGAGACGCACCCGCCTGAGTTTTAGGCTGCCAAGACTGAGCCTCCAAAGAATTTGTAATGGTCTTTGATTCTTCTCCCGCGGCCGTTCCTTCGGGATCTAACGCCTTTTCCCTTCGATTTTCTAACGCCTGCACTAAGATGTTTTTTTCAATATTAAAATGCCTGTAAATTTCCTCAAAGGAATCCACGGAAAACCAGTACCCATTAGACGGGCAAAGCTCGTCTTTGGGATTCATATAACTGCCCAGTAGCATTTCCTTCACCTGAGACTCATAAAAAGGTCCCTGAATATCGGCACTGTACTGATTCCATTTGCGCAGCAGCCAAAGCTCAGACTTTTCGGTTGGCGCAGAATTCATGATTACCGCGGCACACTCGTAAGTAAGGTTTTGATGTCAGAATCGGAGAAACGAACCCCCGCGCCAACAAACGCATTGCGGGTTTGCCGATAAAGTAAATCATCACCCCCGCCCCAAAGGTAAAAGGGCCTGAACACATGAACTTCTAAGCCAAGATTAAATTGAGGGGGCCTGCCTGGCTGGAAATTATAAACTTCAGAAATCAATTTGATCTTTTTTTCCAGCAATCCTACATAATCCACGGCCACGCCGCCCGAACTTTCAAAGAGACCGGCGCGTATGACAAAGTCACCAAATAATTTCGCAAACTGAAGGTTAAAGGTCACTTGAGTTTGTTGTTGAAGCGTCGTGTCCGTTACGTTGGTAGTGGAACCATTGCTTGTGGTCTCAAGCCTAGTGCGGGAAATGAAACCCTGGGGACTGCTGGTAATGCCCAATAAATAATATTTATCATAGGTGGGCTGAATCCAGGCAGAAACAGAGGTTTTAGCGCCCCCGGTTGAAGTCATAGCGCCACTACGGGCGTCCAATAGGATACTTAGTTTATCTGCCTTGCTTAAAAATTTATTTACGCCAGAAATCGCCGTATTTAAACGATCCACGGTTTCCGAATCATTCAATAGTTTACCGATGGTACCTTCACCCCGGGCGACTTTTGAAGTCGCAACCCTTAGGTCATCGGCGATCTCATTTAATTTTTCCGTCAGATCACCCAGGCGGTTTAAGCCCGCAAGGCCTGCGGAGAAGTCTTCGATATTTTCCGCAATGCGGTCAAGTCGTGTGGACCCGTCTTCATCCTCACCCTTCATGGCGTCTTTCAGCACATGGGTGATCTCCGATAGATTATCTACGACCTTTCCCACTTTTTCCGTAAGGTCTTCAATGTTGGTACCGCCCGCACTTTCGGAAAGGTATCCACCCTCTTCAAGCACCGGCTGATCTTCGGTGCCAGGGGTTAAAGCTAAAAATTTATCTCCTAAAAAACCGATGCTCTTTACGGAAACCGCCGCATTAGCCTTGATGCTAACTTCGCCGCCAATGATCAAAGTCACCCGTGCTTGTTTATCCAGCAGCTCAATATTTTCAATTTGACCTACGTCAAGCCCTGCCATCTTAATTTTGCTTTTGGTAAGCAGACCCGTGGCATCATGAATTTTAGCGTAATAACGTTTAACCCCCGCAAATGCGAAACGGTTCTGAGTGATGCGGGTCGTCATATAAATGAGCGATGCGATGGCACAGAAAACAAAAAGCCCGGCCTTAAATGCTGACGTCATATCGTTGCCTCAGGTGCGTGGCGAGCGACGTGGCTTCGCTCTGCGTCTAAAAAACTTTTCACCATGGGGTGATCACAATTTTGAAATTCATGGGGAGTCCCAAAAAACACGATTTCGCCTCGATGTAAGAAAGCCAGTTGATCTGCACAATTCACCGCAGAGAACATATCATGACTGATCACCACTGATGTCAAACCAAAACGCCGATTTGTTTGCACAATAAGCTCATCAACCGTATTTCTGGTAACCGGATCAAGCCCCGTAGTAGGCTCATCATAAAGGATGATTCGTGGTTCCAGAATAATTGCCCTGGCCAGGGCCACCCGCCGTTTCATCCCGCCAGAAATTTCCCGCGGAAACTTATCTCCGACTTTTTCGATATCAAGCCCTACGGCACTGAGTTTTTCGGCAACCTTGGCGTGCATTTCATCTCTAGAGAGCTTGGTGTGTTCAACCAGCGGGAAGCTCACATTGCCAAAAACTGTAAAATCATCGAAAAGGGCAGAACTTTGAAATAACATCCCAAAGTTTTTCCGAATTTCATTCATATGCCTGGGATCCGTGCCCACCATGGGTTCACCGTTGATAAAAATCTCGCCAGAATCAGGGATTAAAAGCCCAAGCACGTGTTTGAGTAATACGGACTTTCCTGAACCGGAAGAACCGAGAAGAAAAGTAACTTTGCCTTCCCATGCTGTAAAGTTCACTCCCTTTAGAATCTCATCTCGGCCCTTTCGAAAACTTTTTCTTAAGTTTCTGATCTCAATAGCCGGAACGTTTGGCCCGCCTGGGGACACTTTCTGATTTAAATTTTTCAACATCAAATCATAATCCTTAATAGAGCAGTGCTCGAATGATGAGGGTTATAAAATAGTCACTCACTAAGACTAAAACTAAGGTTACCACTACCGCGACATTGGTGGATTTTCCCACGGCTTCCGCGCCACCTTCCGTCGTGTATCCCATATAGGTTCCAATTAACGAAAAAATCACGCCAAAGCAGGAAGCTTTAATGAGGCCCTGCAGGACATCCCTGACTTCGATGAAGTCCTGAAAATGTGAGAAGAAAAGCACCGGGTCGATATTCAAAAGATGAACGGAAGTAAAATAAGCACCCACGCACCCCACAAAAATAAAAAGGGCACAAAGCAGGGGCATGGCCACTAGACTTGCGACGACTCGCGGCACCACTAGGTACTGAATGGAATTCACGGCCATGACATCCATGGCATCAATCTGTTCGGAGACTCGCATGCTTCCAAGTTGCGCAGCCATGGCAGCACCGGCCCTGCCCGTAACCACAATTGCGGTAAAGACCGGACCTAATTCGCGACTCATGGCAAGGGCAACACTGGGGCCCACTAACGCATCAGCGCTGATGACCTTAAATCCAAAGTAAACCTGTACCGCAAACACCATTCCACTGAAAACTGCGGTGAGACAGACGATAAACGAGGACTCGTAGGCAACAAAAATAAACTGATGCAAAAAAAGTTTAAATCGATAAGGCGGTCTTACGGCCCAACGCACCGTCTGGAGCAAAAAAAGAAAGATGTTGCCGGCCTCTTGAATAAAATCAATGAAAGCCTGTCCAACGTTTTCGGTCATAGATCTCAGCCAACTCGCCATATAAATTTAACGATAGACGCGCGGCACGCGATTGGAAAGGGAAGTCAGAACTTCATAGATAATTGTTTGGGCACGGCTTGCGAATTCGAGTCCCTGCTCGGCCGTGATCCCCAGCAAAGTAATGCTGCTTGGGATAATCTTGGATTTCACCCCAAGACTCACTAAATCCATGCTCACGCGCCCCAAGACTCGCGCTTTGGTTAAAGTCCGTGGTCGCTCCCCCAGTCCCACGTAGATTTCTTGGTTAGAGAGCTGTCTAAAAAATCCATCGGCATAACCCACAGAAAGCAGGGCTTGGTTTAATCTTTTTTTGACTTCAAATGTTGCGTCGTACCCCACTAAATCTCCGGGCAGAAGGGTCCGCACCTTCCGCACAAAAACTCGCCATTCTAAAACCGGCTTTAGGCCCGCTTGAAAGCCTTTCCGTTTCAAGCCGTGACTTTCCCACTGCGGCGCGTACCCGTACAAAGCAATCCCAGGCCTTACGGCATTACAAATCTCATTCAGTTTAAGCTTTTTACTTAGAGGAAGGCCCCCCGTAGCAAAGGCGTGAATCAAAAATGACGACGCCTTCTGCCGCACTTTTAGCCCTGAAATCAATACCAGCTCTTTAAAAAGTCTTGCTTGCTCAAATGCATGCCGGTCCAATTTTTCCGCCGCCGAGAAATGGGTCAATAGACCTCCGAAAAAATCCCACTCTATTTTGGGAAGAATTTCTAAATAGTCCTTGGCATCAATACCTAGACGCTCGAGCCCGGTATTGAGTTTCAAATGTGGCCTTACGAAAGAGCCACTTGATTTTATTTTAGCCTGCCAGGCCAGGACATCTTTGGGATCATGAAGAACGGGTGTGATATCGTATTTTTCACAGAACTCAAGCCCGCGGGTGGCTTGCGTCCAAGTCTCTGAAAACACAAGAACCGGAAATTTTTTATGATGCATTCGCAACTCAACGGCTTCCTGAAGGTTTGCGACCCCAAAGCCCCAAAGTCCTAGTGAAGCGGGAAGGCCTGCTAAAACCTTTACCGTCTCTTGGATCCCGTGCCCGTACGCATTCGCTTTCACCATGGCGATGATCCGTTGTCCGCCCGACACGGTAGACACGGTCTGAAAATTCTTTCTTAAATGAGACCTATGAACAAACGCGACGGAATTGCGGTGGGGGTAAGGAGGGTTTGTTTTCATAGGTTTTTACGACTCAGATTCAGGTTAATCCGAGGCCAAAGCTCTGTAAACACTCGTTTCCCTCGGAGCTTTTTCAGAGTAATGAATCCCCATGCGCATAGAGACGGATTTTTTAGTGGTGGGCTCAGGAATCGCTGGCCTTAGTTTTGCCCTAAAGGCAGCCAAGCACGGACATGTGGCCATCATCTGCAAAACCTCAAGTGATGAAGGGGCTACGGCCTGGGCTCAAGGTGGGATTGCCGCCGTATTTTCTCCCGAAGATAGTTATGACTCCCATATGAATGACACCCTTTCGGCCGGCGCCGGCCTCTGTGATGAAGCCATCGTAGAAATTACGGTAAAAGAGGGTCCGGCCCGCGTGCAAGAACTCATTGATCTTGGCGTGAGTTTTACAAAAAATCCAGATGGCCAAACCTTTGATCTCACTCGGGAGGGGGGTCATCATGCGAGGCGCATTCTGCATTCCCACGATTTTACCGGAAAAACGATTTTGCAAACGCTGCTCGCCAAAGCCAAAGCGGAACCTCAGATCAAATTTTATGAAAATCACGTCGCCATTGATTTAATTACGGACAAGTCGGCAAAATCCTCTAAGTCCCTTCGGCCTAAGCCCCAGGTAAAAAACCTTAAGGATAAAAGTGATCGCACGAGATGTTTAGGAGTTTACGCATTGGAGTGCCCTCAAGGGAATTCCTTTGCCCACGGAGCCATTCATACTTTCGCGGCAAGCGTCACCGTTCTGGCCTCAGGTGGCGCCGGAAAAGTTTACCTTTATACAACCAATCCCGACACTGCGACGGGTGACGGAATTTCCATGGCCGCAAGGGCAGGCGCCCGCGTTGCTAATTTGGAGTTTATGCAATTTCACCCCACTTGCCTTTACCATCCTACGGCAAAATCTTTTCTGATCAGTGAAGCCCTGCGGGGAGAGGGGGCTGAACTCATAAACGCCAAGGGCGAAGAGTTCATGAAAAAGCACCATGAGATGGGAAGCCTTGCGCCAAGGGACATCGTAGCTCGCGCCATTGACTTAGAAATGAAACGTTCGGGTTCAGAATGCGTTTACCTCGATATGAGCCGAGTCGCAAAAAAACTGGGGCCGGAAGCAGTAAAACAGCGATTCCCAAGCATCTATGAAAAATGTTTAAGTTTTGGAATTGATTTGACCAGAGCGCCGATTCCCGTCGTCCCGGCCGCCCACTATCATTGCGGCGGTGTGCTCACCAACGAATGGGGAGAGACCAGCATACATCATCTCTTTGCCATTGGCGAAGTGGCCTGCACGGGCCTCCATGGGGCAAATCGTTTAGCCAGCAATTCTTTGTTGGAAGGAGTGGTATTTGCGCACCGGGCAGCCGAACGACTCAAACAAAAAATCCCGCAGATGAAGACTCCACTTTCTGCCGTGCCGCTTCCGGAATGGGACGCAGGCCTTGCGATGCCCATGGAAGAACGTATTGACATCCACCATACCTGGAAAGAAATCCGAACTCTGATGTGGGACTACGTAGGGATTGTGCGCACGGGCCGCCGCCTTGAAAAGGCCAAAGAAAGGCTTGAGCTCATTGGGCATGAGATCAACGAGTATTATTGGAATTTCCTTTTGAATCGTGAACTCATTGAGCTTCGAAACCTGGTAACGCTCGCAAACCTCATGGTGGAAAGCGCAATTTTGCGAAAAGAAAGTCGCGGACTTCATTTCACTTTGGATCATCCTGAACGTGACGATGAATATTTCCGCCGGAATACCGTTCTTTAGTTTTTACCCGAGGACGTTTGATTTTTTAACCATACGCCCTCGGATGATTCTGCCCGTAAGAATTAGAGCTTCTGCACCAATGCCAATACCTTCTTCCGGATCTGATCCGCACCTTTGAGTTCCAAGGTCAGTTCAGAGATACCTAAGGTATAGGCGGCAGCGCCCTGCTTTCTCTGAGGCATGTTTTGAATTTCCGATTTGAGCTGTTCAACTTCCTTAGCCAAGGCCTGAACTTTGGTGTCCTGAGATTTGCTTATTAAACCTGTATCACCCAGTTTTTTTAGCAAATCAATGTGCACTGTCGTTAAGATTAAGGGGCCTATTTTAGCGGCATCTTTTTGGATCACGCTAATGGTCACTTTTTTAAGATTGTTTAGGTTTTGTTTGGAAAAATGGGATGTGGGAATCGCATCATAAAGATCCCTGAAGCCTTGGAATAAAATCATCGCTTCGCAATATTCCAAGTCACTGATGGCTCGCAATGCCCTTTCCTGATCGGGAACCGGCAAAGAACTCAGGTCGCTATTTTGAAAAATGGCAAGCGCCTCACTGGAACTTGCGGGAATTCCTGGGTAGTTTTTGAGATGACCTAAAGTATCCTCAAACGCCTTCACGCCAAGGGGCCGTTTGCTTTTCTCGGCCTTCATCAGATTCTTCTTAAAAGTATCACAAACATCTCGCATTTCCCGGCTCTGATCCCGTAAACGCTCAATGTCCATCACCACTTTGGATGGGCCCGCTGCCGCCTGAGCCAGTGGCGTCGTGATTAAAGACCCGCCCAGGGCCGCTGCCAACGCTCCTAATGCCATTACGAACGAAAATATATTTTTACGATTTTTCATCTTTCCTCACTTTAATTTCTTAGGGATTCAACTTCAGTTCAACTTTTCCTTCACGATTTGCGATCACGAGCGCACTGGAATGATCAAGGAGGTGGGAGTCGTATCGCAATAGAAAAAATTTAGCCCAAGGGTTTTTGAGCGGAAAAAGCGTACGCAAGACCGCATCGGATTCAGAAAGTTCCTTGGCAAAACCCGCCACCGGGTAAGCACTCCAGCCGAGGGTTTTATTGAGGAGATCGGCCTTTTCAAAATCCGTCATGTAAAGGGCCACCACGACCACGCTCCCTCTGCGGACTTCCCGCTCCAAATCCTCGATGGATTTGCTCTGCGGGAACGCTTTTGAATGATCCTGCCAGGCGGTGCGCAGATCATCTAAATCTTTTTGATTTACAGTCATCGCGCCGGCCCAGAAGAGCAATTCCCCTTCGATGTAAATATTCTTTTGCACAATTTTCTTTTCTTGCGCCGAAACATAGGCATCCAGGCTTGATGAGCGCTGAGCGCAGCCCGATGCGGCGAGCACGCCCATCCAAAGTGCCAATATCAGCTGAGACCTCTTTAAACTTTTGTTTAAAATATTTTGGAAACTCAAGTTTGCACGCCCTTCTTCACGGATTTTTACCACTCTGGATTTCTGAGATACGGACCAAGGATTCCAATTCTACGCCGATTTTCGCCATGGATTCCCGCCCTCCTTGTTCGCGATCCAAAACACAAACCGCATGTCGAACAACGAACCCTGCCTCTTTCAAAATCTCGATGCTTTTTACGCTAGAGCCTCCGGTAGTAACGACATCCTCTACCAAAAGAATAGGTTTAGTTTTTTCCTTAGCTAAGTTTGCGATCCCCTCAATCCAAAGGGAGGTGCCGTGTTTTTTTGGCTCCTTGCGCAGTATGAGAGCCGGCACCGTGGTTTGAAAATCCCGCATGGCATAGAGGCTAAGCCCCGTCGTCAACGGATCGGCGCCTAAGGTTGGGCCCGCCACCGCTAGAAATCCTTCGGGCCAACCCCATTTTTTGGTTTTCTCAGCGATGAGTTTCAAAGTGACATCGAGCCCTTCTGGCCAAAGGGTGACGTTCTTCATGTCGACGTAATAAGAACTTTCCTGACCGGAAGTTAAAATGAATTTTCCTTCTTTATAGGCACGCTCTCGAATTAATTGCGTGAGCCGTAACTTTAGGTCACTCATCTTAAATTAAACCTCCACCGCTTTGTTCCATCCAATTGCGCACATCCCGGAAAACTTGATCTTTCTTAATTTCATGGTGCGCCTCATGATAAAAGCCAGGATACTTCTGCACCGTAAACTGCTTTTTAGAAGAGACTTTCCCTAATTGGTCTTCAATGAAGCTTAAGGCTTTTTCGGCATCCACCAACTCATCCGCCATCGGCACGAGAAACAATACCGGTATGGGAATCACGGCGTCTTTGTAGACATCTTCATGGGCTTTCAAAAGTTCGAAATAAAGCCGAGGGGTGCATTTATTATGGACGAGCCGGTCCTTCACATAATCCGCCACCACCCGCGAATCATGGGAAATATAGGAAGGATTAATTTCATTTGAGAGTTGTAGCCGATCCAGCGTTCGTACCAGTACTTTAGCGGCTAAGGTTTTCCATTTCGGCACCGCTAAACGAATGCCCAAAAAAGGGGAGGAAAGTACCGCGGCCTTAAGTTCCGGGAATTGCCCCGCGAACTTCTGCAAAAATCTAAGTCCGATCAGGCTGCCCATGCTGTGGGCATAGAGAAATACATTTTGCTTTTTTCCCTTCGAGGACTCTTTCATCCATCTTAGGACCCGGCCAACGTCAGATAAAAAATCATCAAAGGAATCTACATGTCCACGAATCCCGCTGGAGCGCCCGTGACCTCGCAGATCAAAGGCCACGATCCGATTAAAGCTCGAACCTAACCCCTCAATCACAGAATCATAGCGGCTCGAGTGTTCGCCCATGCCATGTATGATCAGAAGCTCGCGGGAAGTATCCCCAGGCAAAGAACCTAAGGAGCCGGCCCAAGTCTGGGTAAAAATTTTTGGGTCTCCAGCTGACTCCAGTAAAAAAGTTTCAGGGAGAGGTTTTGAGATAGTCATCAATTGCCTTTTTCGCCTCCGGGGAAAGCTTTGTAAACCGGAATGAGAAGCCCCTTCCGTCTTCAAGGATCCGAACGATCTCACCCTCAGCCACAAAACCCTTAAATTCGTCGGCATCGGTGGACTTTGCTGCACCAGGGCCATTGGGACTAACGTTAAGTTTTATTTTTTCTCCCAGTTCTCCAGGGATGCGATCCGTCAGTACCTGCATACCTCCCATGGAAATATCCCGGCACATCGCAATGACTAAATCTTTCTCATTGTGGATGAAAAGTTTGGCCACTAACGGCTTGCGTGGGCTTCTGCGACGTTCCGCTTTTTTGCCGCTCGGCACGGGAGGCGGCGCTTGCGTATTTTTTTTTGTGGGACGCATGGATTCCAATGCATCCGCAAGTTCGTCTACTTCCTTAAGTGGCTTCCAATTGCTAAACCCTTGGCGCCAAACAAAATCGGTTTCAGCGATGTTTTGGCTTTGCAAACTCTGCTGAAGCTCTGCTTGCGAAAATGGCCCAAACTGGGTGTCATGAGCATATATAAACCAAGCATGCACGGGCGTGTCCGGAGTTTTGGCCGTAGGCGTTTTCGGACTTTGATTTTTTTTCGCTTTTTCAACGGCTAACCTAGCCTGAATTTTTTCTAAGGATGATTTGCCGGGCGCCTGGGGAACCAACGCAAGAAATTCAGGGACGTCCAAGATACGCTTCCAATCACTCCAACCTTCTTGCCAAAGAAAGTTACCTACGGAACATTCCTTCCGCGAAATGCGCTCAAAAACTTCCTTTTCGGTGAGCGGGCCCTGGGCTTTGCCTTCTAGGGCCAAGAAGTAGCGTCGTATTTTGCCATCAAACAAAAGTGCCGAGGTGTTTTCCATAGCTCCATGATGCCGGCAAATAGAATCCTCCGTAAAGTGGGGATTTCAGAATTCATGAATTAGCGACCCTCAACGAATTAGGGAATCGTAAGCCTTGCGCCGCCCTGAACGATGACGGTCATTTCATCTTGTCGAACATTGCTGTTACTCGGCGTACCCACCGCCGCTGCGGAATCGGCCCGGTCGAAGGAAGTAAGCACATTTACGAAGGGACCAATGGAAACACTTCGATTCAGGCGAAAGCGCGCTTCAGAATCAATTTCCAATCGATCAACGTCCGTTCCGTTGAACAAGGCGCCTTCTCCTCTAAAATTCATACCAAATAAATGTTCGTACTGAACATCGACGCGAATCCTTTGGCAGGCCACCAATGCTTCTGCACCAACTAAGGGCTGAAAAACCCCATTTGGCGTAGCATCCCGGGTCTGTTGAGTACCTAAGCTAAATCCGCCCTGTGCAAAAATATGCAACTGACATTTTGAATCGCCCAGTGGCCGAATTACCCCAATGAGGGCCGTCGGCCGCCAACCGAAACGATTACGCAGCGAGCCATTACTGGCAAACTGCGCTTCCATATCTAAGGGGGATACCGCCGCCCAAAAATTTTGATGCCTATCTAACGCCCAACGGAAACGGAACGTACGAAAATTAAAACTAGCGTAGCGTAGGCCATTACCAATGCCAGTCATGATGCGCCAATCTACCATGAACTCGACGCCATCGGCGGCAGCAAGCCTTACGCCTAAGGACGCCCCAAGGTCACTTGCAGCGTTGCCGGTCAAGGTTTGACCAGAACCGTTCAAAGGAAAAACTCCGGCCCAGCCCACGCCTAATCTTGGCGAAATACCAACACTGTTAATGAACCGACTCTGGGGAACCACTAGGTCTACATTAGGAACTTCTGGTGGCCGAGTCGTAGGCACCGGAGTTTCTTCGCCTGGTTGGCCTTGGGGAGCTGGCTGGCCAAAACTCTGGGTTCCCAAAAGTAAAACCAAACTCACCAAAATTAAACTTTTTACGCTGATTACCCTCTTTTTTAGCCGTAGAGACATGCTTTACTCCCCTCGCCTCTTTTGACATGCCACCCCATGGATTGCAAGGGCCGCCGCCAGTCTTAGCACCCTAAGCCTTAACCGCAATGACTACGGTGTTTAAATCCCCCAGGTTCTCCGCGGTTTTTACGACAAATCCTGCGGCCTCAAAACGCCTGCGCGCAAGGGCCGGCGTCCACAGACTTTTGTGCTGGTTGCTCATATCCCAGAGATGCGCCGTAGACTGAGACCAACCGTACACGCACTGAATGCAACTTTGTTCATCTAAGATGCCGTGATGCTCCACTTCACGGGTAAGATAATTAGGTAAATTAAAATAATTTATGCTAGCCGCAGTGGCTTCTAACCACCTTTCACCGAGGTGGAGGACGGCTTGTTTCGCATCGGGAATTCGCACTTTAACCACGGCGCCGGGCTTTAGGACTTCAAGCCAGCGGGTCAGCATCTGTTTTATGGGCGTACCGGCCGGAATGTGTTCAAGTACATGGTTGGAGTAAATTTCGGAAACCTCACCGTGAGCGAAACGGCCTAAACTAATAATATTGTCCTTGATGTCTTGGATGCCGGCCCAGTCAACCCGGAGGTACCCTTCGTGAAATTCATCACCTGCCCCTAAGTTTAGCCGTACATTTTTATTGGTGTACTGCTCTCGTTTTTTTTGCCTACGATCGCCTGAATCAAAGATGAATTTACGTAAGTTTCCGCTCCTTTTGCGAAACTTTTTACGACCGTCCCAAATTTTTTGCTCCAAATGACAAGCCCACATTTTCATGAACTTGGCAAAAGTGAACTGACTATCGGGGATTACACTAACCTGCCTAAAGCAGCGGTGCGCCTCCCCTTTGGGTAAGGAAAACTCGCCCTCGTCCTCTAAAACAAACCCCGTCGCATGAGCTACGCTTTTAAGTCTGGCCAAAGTCCACCCTGAATAGACGGGATTTCCTAGGGCATGATTGATGGGACCGTATAAAAGCACTTCTAAATCCTCATCATTTAAAATTTCGTTTTTGATCCTCTCTTTTAACGCCTGCAGATCTAGGAAGAGTAATGGGATTTTCTGGGGCGTATTTCTTGAATTGAAATAAACCTTAAGCCTGGTTTTTAAAAACCAAGGGTATATTTCGTGGTTTTTAAGCTCATGCAATTGCTGGACGTTTACGCGCATGTCCAGAACCTAGACAGGGGCTCAGAAGTTGTACATTGAATTTACCGTTGGCAGAGTACCCATCGTCCTTAAAAAAACCTTAAATGCCCTCCCGTCCTCAAAAGCGCCATGGCATGGCCCTTGCCTTAAGCAAAGATTGAAGGTGCCCGCCATGTTAAACATGCTCAATAATTTATCCCCTACAAGAAGTGCCGTGGTCCCCTGGGCCAAAGCCTGGTTACTGCTTACTTTAGCTTGTGCATTTACCGGCTGCGGCAAAGATGAGTTCGTAAAACAAGTTTACGAAACTAATAGTTCATCCCTAGGCGCCCAAGCGATCCCCGCGAAAACGGACATCCTTTTCGTAGTGGACAACTCGGCTTCCTTTACGACGGCCTATACAACCTTTCGAAACCAATTGAGTTCATTCGTAAATGGCTTAGTTTCTCAGGGCTGGGATTACCATATGGCAAGCATCCCGACTCATTCCTACGATGGCGCGCAGATCAGGCTGCAACAGATACTTACGGACCCTTACCTAAATACTCCCCGCCTCGCTTCCGGTACACCCAACCTAGGCTATACGGCTAATGGTGCCGTAACTGATCCAAGTCTTCTCATCACCAATCCTTCAAGCTTTCTTTTTCAATTCCCGGTGGTAACTAACTCAGCTTCCCTCGACTATGTTTTTCAGAACATCGATGCGGCCCTTTACGATTCCGCAAACCGTAACTCCCATTTCATTAGGAATGATTCCCTGGTCGTCATCATCGTAATTTCAAATGGCAATGATTCTTCCGGTGATACCGTGAGCGCTTGGGCTAACCGCCTGACCTTGCGGGTCGATGCCCAAGGAAGAGGCCAACGGATTAAATTTATCCCCCTAGTCTCCGGCAATTATGTTCCCCCGGCCTCCGGCGCATGCTGGGGTGAGGGTGCCCAGGCGGGCCTTCGCTACTTAAATATGGCAAATATTTTTAACCCTAACATCGCGTTTGATTTTTGTGGCGCAAGTTCCCAGGGGATCGAAAGCCTCATTGCTGGCCTGAATGCCCAATTACAGGCCGTGAAAAGAAATTTCGTAACACGCGCGATTTTCATTCCTTACGCTCCCGTAGCGTCTAGCATCGAAATCACAAAACTTACGCCTAACGGACGTGGTGGATACACCGAACAATCCATTCCTAAAAATGACGCTCGCAACGGTTGGACTTACGAAGGTTACCGCGCAAACGAGTACACCATCATCGATCCATTTCCGGCCAATCAAAGTACCGGTTACATGATTGAGCTCCATGGTACGGCCCAGCTTTCCGGAGACCAGACCTTCCGTATCAGCTACAGCCGTCAATAATTTTCATTCAATAATTTTTATATCTGCATTATCCTGAATAGATATGAGTCATAATGCCCTGATCGCCGTTGGCCTTTATGTCACCCTAATCGGTTTGCTGCTGATTCCCCAACTCGTGGGCGAAGATCCGGTGGAGCAGAAAACCCGAACGTTACCAAAAGCCATCACGAGGCTTTTCCCCCCGTCGGCCAGATGGGAGGCGCGCAGGCAGGCACTTTTCCTCCTTGCCGTGTTTCTCGTTTCGATTGGGGTAGGCGAATTGGCATTGATGATCTCTCATCGCTGGCAAACAAAAATTCTTTCGCAAAATTTCTTAGCTCAATTTCGTATCGAAACTCCGGCCAGCCAGCTTGCTTTGACGATTGAGGAACCCACCGAAAAATTGTCTGAAACCACACCAGAAGGGCTAGAATTTAGACCCGCATCTGAAACCGTGCTTTGGGATCCGCTCAGTTTCTTAAGTTCCCTTGCCTATTTTGAGGAGTTTTCCCCGTCGGAAAAAATTTGGTTTTCCGAGCGCTTACCAAAACTATCCCTGCCCGATCTAAAACTTGAACCAAGACAAGCGGCGGTGGGCAGAGTTCCCCTGGAACTGCATATGGACCCCAGCGAAAAACTAGAAGACCTAAAGGCCGCCAAATTATTTCTCTCAAGACCCATCAGCCCGAAACTTTATCAAACCGAAGAAAAGCCGGTCTACGCCATTACCCCGTTAGCAAAAGCTAAGTTCATTGCGACCCTTAAAGCGCGCGATGAAAGGTGGGCGGCTTGGCTCATAAAAACTACGATGACGCTGCTGATCTGGTCGCTTCTGCCCCTCACTCTAGCGTTGTTAAATTTCCTCTATCTAAAGCGCTCCCATGACCTCTGCCGTAAAATCGAGGAATTTAAAAATCTTCACCAGCGTGGAATTCCCTGGCAGGCTTTGCCCGAAGCAAAACTAAAACTACAAAGCTTTTGGCTAAACTTTCGGCACGGGCCCCATACTTATCGCTGTAAAATAAAAGTAAGCTCACCTCCGGCATTAGGTAAAGCCACTAAGGAAGTGGGATTAGTGTATTACCGCGGAACGGAAAAACAACCTAAAGGCCGTTTTCTAAGGACTGAGAACTTACAAGTTTTTATACCCGATGCAGCCATTGCCGACTTGCACTAGAAGACTAGTCGATAATATTTGTAATTTTCGGGGCCAATGAAAACTCAGCTCCCGTAAACCTTTTGATCTCATCTAAGCTTACATCCTTGGCTTTTTCCTTAAGAACCAAACCTTCCGCGGTGACATCAAACACGGCATATTCCGTAACGATCATATGCACACATCGTTTTCCCGTAAGCGGAAGGGTGCACTTTTTCAAAATCTTGCTGCTCCCATCTTTGGCAATATGTTGCATGGCCACGATGACCCGTTTGGCTCCAGCCACCAAGTCCATGGCGCCCCCCATTCCTTTAATGAGTTTGCCCGGCACCATCCAATTCGCGAGATTTCCTTCTTGATCTACTTCCATGGCGCCAAGGACCGTTAAATCCACGTGACCGCCGCGGATCATAGCAAAGGAATCAGCGCTACTGAAATAGGCCGCCCCCGGCAGCGCGGTAACCGTTTGTTTTCCGGCGTTGATGAGGTCTGCATCAACCTTGTCTTCGGTAGGAAAGGGACCTAATCCAAGTAGCCCATTTTCTGACTGAAGAATGACCTTCACACCATCAGGAATGTAATTGGCCACGAGCGTTGGCATTCCGATGCCGAGATTCACATAAAATCCGTCCCGCAATTCTCTAGCGATACGTTGACAGATTTGTTCGCGACTTAAACCTTTGGGAATTTGCGTTTCCATATTCGCCCTCAGCTTTCTTTGGTTAACGGGTTGACACGGTTCTTTGCTCAATCCGTTTTTCAAATTTTTCACCTTGAAAAATTCGTTGGACGTAAATTCCCGGTGTGTGGATTTGGTCGGGATCAAGTTCTCCCACCTCCACAAGTTGTTCTACTTCCGCGATGGTGATTTTACCGGCCGTTGCTACCATGGGATTAAAGTTTCGTGCCGTCTTCCGGTAAATCAGATTCCCAAGTTTATCGCCTTTCCAGGCTTTAACGATGGCGAAATCTCCTAAAATACCCCGCTCAAGAATATATTCACGATCGCCAAATTTTTTTGACTCCTTGCCTTCCGCCACCACCGTGCCTACGCCCGTGGCGGTAAAAAAAGCCGGAATTCCGGCGCCACCGGCACGTATGCGTTCCGCCAAAGTCCCTTGGGGTACTAACTCCACCTCAAGTTCACCCGAAAGCAATTGATGCTCAAAAGTTTTGTTTTCCCCTACATAACTTGAGACCATTTTTTTTATTTGATGATTTCGCAATAAAAGACCTAAACCAAAATCATCGACTCCGCAGTTATTGCTCACCACCGTAAGACCATTGATATTGCGTTTAGCCAGGGCAGCAATGGAATTTTCCGGGATGCCACACAAACCAAAACCGCCCACCACCAAGACTGCGCCCGAAGGGATATCGGCTACGGCACTCACTGCATCCTTTACGATTTCACAAGCCATGCTGACCCCCTTTTTTAATCCATCGACTCCAGCGTCAGCGCCGTTGCTTCACCACCACCAATGCAAATGGCCGCAAGCCCACGCCTTTGCTTCAAAGTCCTTAATGCGTGGGTGAGCGTCACCACAAGCCTTGCGCCGCTGGCTCCGATGGGATGGCCCAAACTTACACCTGAACCAAATACATTTAATTTATCGTGTGGAATCTTAAGTTCACGCATGGAAGCCATGGCCACAAGGGCAAACGCCTCATTCACTTCCCATAAATCAACTTCCGTTTCCGCCCATCCGGCCTTCTGCAAAACCTTCCGACTAGCCTCAATGGGCGCCGTGGTGAACCATTCGGGCGCTTGGGCGTGACTCGCGTAGGCCGTGATCTTAGCCAAGGGTTTTAAATTATATTTTTTTACTGCGCGTTCAGAAGCTAACAACACGGCGGCCGCCCCATCATTGATGGTACTCGCGTTGGCTGCGGTAACCGTACCGTCTTTACTGAAGGCGGGCGAGAGTTTCGGCATCTTATCAAACTGCGCTTTAGCCGGGCCTTCATCCTGAGAGAATACGACAGGATCGCCTTTCTTTTGTGGAATGGAAATCGGCGTAATTTCATTTTTGAAATAACCTTTTTCAATGGCGGCCTGGGCGCGCTTAAAACTTTCCACGGCATAAGCATCTTGAGCTTCGCGTGAAAATCCCATCTCCTTTGCGCAAAGCTCTGCTGCATTGCCCATATGAAAATCGTTGTAAACATCCCAAAGCCCATCTTTAATCATACCGTCAACCAGCACGGCTTGACCCATTTTGAATCCTTGGCGTGAACCTGGCAAATAATGCGGAACCTGGGACATGTTTTCCATTCCTCCCGCCATAACAATTTCCGCCTCGCCGGTTTCAATGGATTGAGCACCAAGCATGATGGCCTTCATTCCACTTCCACAAACTTTATTTATGGTCGTGCACGGAACGTGCGCCGGAAGACCCGCAAAAATAGCCGCCTGTCTTGCGGGAGCTTGCCCCAACCCCGCCGGCAGAACACAACCCATATAAACCTGTCCCACGTCCTCCCCCGGAATTTTTGCGTCTTGAAGTGCCGACTTCAAAGCGGCCGCGCCAAGCTTTGGCGCAGAAATATTCGCCAACCCACCTAAAAAACTTCCCACTGGCGTGCGCCGCGCAGCAACAATGTAAACGGATTGAATCATCTGAAAACTCCTTTGAAAAATGGGTGAGACTTAGTTGTCTGGAATGCAAATACGCTTGTCAAGATTTGAAAGTCCTACGCGGGCGATCTTCAAAGATCGTCAATAAATTCAAAGAATACATCCAAGAGCATCCTGCAAGACATTGACCTGTGGTGCGGGCTGTGTGACTCTTTAATTACATGGAACGTCGCAAAGACACCGAACTTCGTGGGGAAAGACTTCCTCGAGAATATCTTGACATCATATCAAGTGTATTTACAAAAAATTTTTCCCCGAGGCTCCGTGGGCGCGGCAAAGAGCGCGAAGCCTTTGTAGTGTTCGGAGAAATTTATCCCGACGAAGTTTTAGTGGCCATCTCGCTTAAGAATCCTGGCAATCTGCGCATGACGACCTGTTATGCATCCATGGATTACCCGCCAGCGTCCCTAATGGGAGAAAGTGGTTCATCTCAGTTGATGGCCAAATCAACTTCCGAGGCCGTGCAAATGACGGTAAACACTTGCGTTGACGTCCTTGGTAGTTTTTTTCAAAGTTTTTTTGATGAGGACCGCCCCATTGATTTTGAAACCGACCGCGGCACCGACTGGGGCGCAGTTGAGATCGATAAAACTACAAAAGTATATGTGCGCATCAATCGAGATAACTTGGAGCTAGAAGCGGCGTCGGATGAATTTATTGCCCAACATGAAGCCATGGAAGATCGCGCCATGCAGGTGCTAGGGGATGACCTGGCCCCTCAGGATGGCGAAATGCTAGAAGAGCCTGAGGCCGATGACGCCGATATAGAAGATAACGACGATCAAGATGTTTCGGGCGATTTCCTTGAAGAATCCGACGACGAAGTCGAAGACGAAGAGCCTTCGGATGAAGATGAAGATGAAGATGAAGATGAAGATTACGAAGAACCTTTGGCGAAAAAAGAACCTGAGAAAAAGACCACTGGCCCAGGTGTGAGCAAAGATTCGCCATCTCAAGCAAAAGCCAAAAAGCGAACCCTGAACTAATAAAATTTACGGAAGTTCCTAGCGAATAAACCTGGCTCGGAGCTGATCTCAGCCGAAGCCAAAATCATCATCATCGTCAAATTCCGAGCGCTTAGCGGTGTCTATGATTTCCTCAACTCCGCCGGTATCCGTCTCGGATTCGAAATCTTCAGTGGCAGCCGATGTATCTTCAAACTCAAGCTCACCAACGACCTTGGCAAATTCTTTTTCACTCGCAAGATCGACACGAATGGTCTCAATATACTTATCCGGATATTTGGACACGAGTTCCTCAATATAAATATCCAGGCGCTTTTCCTTAAGAATAGATTCTTTCTTTTTAATGCGCTTCCAGTTCTTAATGTAATGCAATCTGCAATAACGCAGAGTGCTCATGGGCAAATCGCAGCCTTCTTCGCGACAAATAGCGATGGAGGAAGTATAACTCGAACGACTTGGAGCCCGCGGAGTTTTTAAAGCCGGTTTTGAAACGGAATTATGATCATGTTTTGATAAATGGGAAGCATTTGAATTCATGGCTGCGCCTTGGGTTCCTTTGGATACTGACTTTCCTTTAGATGCCGCCTCAGCCTTAGATTTCAAATTTTTAGAAGTCTTGATCTTGAGATCCACGTTTGAATCTTTTGATTTTGAGCTTTTTGAAGTGTCTTTAGAAGATTTTAGGTTCTTAAGGGTTTGTTTCACTTTTTCTGCCGATGTCCTACTTTTTGCGAATTTTCCAGCTTTTGTATTTTGGTGATTACGCATTTTGACAACCCCTTAACTTTTTTTACCGCCACTTCAAACTAACCTTTTTTGGATTTAGGTTTCAGCTACACTAAAGTCAAGAAATGAAATCCCCTATGTCCGAGAAACCAACCGCTAAACGCCGCCCAAACCTAAAATTTATAGACCTTCACTTACACGGAGCGTTTGGCTGTGATTTTAGCCAACCAGATTCCAGAGGGCAGGTATTTCAAACTCTAGAAAAGCTTTATGAAAGTGGAGTCACGGCTTTTTGCCCGACTCTAATTTCATCTGATCAGTACGTCTTTTCCGCAGCCCTTAAGTTTTGGGGAAACTTTCTTCGGGAGTTTCGGGTAGGCTACCCAAATGCCTCAAAGTCAGCTTCAGCAAAACGCCTAAGCGTGCCCTTAGGATTACATTTAGAAGGTCCATTTTTAAGCCCTAAAAAAGCTGGCGCCCACCCCCAGGTTTTTTTGGAGGCCCCAAGCTTAAGTTTGCTCAAAAAATTTAAACGAGAAAGCCTGGATTCGCTTCGTATCTTAACTTTGGCGCCAGAACTCAAGAACGCACTTCAAGTCATCGCTTGGGCGGCAAAATCAAATATTCGGGTGCAACTTGGCCATTCCTGCGCCACCACGTCCCAGGCCCTAGCGGGTTTGCGCTCGGGAGCGACTGGCTTTACCCACCTTTTTAACGCCATGGATTTTCATCATCGCAATGCGGGACTAGTGGGAGCGTTTCTCTTTGCCGCCACCCGGGCAAACAAAATCGGTGCAGAAATTATTTGTGACGGACTCCATGTTGATCCCTTCCTTGCTTTCGGTTTGCTCCAAAAATATTCCCCCATTTTATATCCGGTAAGTGATGCCTGTTCACTTGCGGGCCATGGCAGTCATGAAGCCACTTTGGGGTCGCTGAAAGTTCACCGCAATGTAAGCAACCAAAACTTAGCCTTTGCCGATCGTCAGGGAAAGCTCCTCGCCGGCTCCGCCGTATTGTTGCCCGAGCATCCTAAGCTTTTAGCTGCCGCCATCGATTGTTCGGTAAAAGAGGTGGAACGGTTTTTTAAGCTTTCCAAAAGTTTGTTGCCATCGGCTTAAAGAATCGACGGTGCCCGTCACAAAACCTTAATAATTCGCCGTGACTCCCGCACCTCATAAATTAAATAAGTTTATATAAACTCCGTTCCAAATTTTGTCACTGCGTGTTAAGTCCGGCAACTATGGGATCTTTTTTTGATTCTAAAAGTATTAAGCCTTCGGTCATTTTACTCAGCAGTTTTTTTTGCAATTTCGTATTGGCGCAAGATCTACCCGGAAACCCGTTGCTGCGAAGCTGTACTTCCGCGCCAACCCCACTCACTGGTTTAGCCTCTCCTTGGAACGCCATTTCACCAGAACGCCACCCTTTGCACGAAGGCACTACTTTTCCGCAGATTTTCCTCCCGAATGAGCTGAATTTTAGCCATTTCGGCAGCCGTGCAGGCCGAACCAACTTACAGGAAACCCTCAGATTCATTTCCTTTGATCATGTCCACGACTCATCCTTTTCCATCGTACATAACATTGCCGGAACGTCGGTAAGTCCTGCGCTTTACCTCACGGTAAGGTCCTTCATCAGCAGTTCTCTCAACATTTTTTTGATTCAATGTCCGGTACGAGAGACCCCTGGGGCTGGCAATTGCCAACGCATTCAACGAATCTTCCTGCAGACTTCTCCAACGCTTGAGCCCATAAGCATTGAAGTCGCGGCGTCCGTCTCGGCCATGGCCATTGATTTCTGCTGGACGGGACATGGCACCACGGTGTCGGCGGGCTTTTTGCCAGGGCCTAGGTTCAATGAGGCCTATATTCTAAATGCCGATCAGAAGCGTAGACATGTGGGAAGGCTTGCCACCCGCATAGTAGAACGCGTAGTGGGCGCCGTCCTCAGCCGCTTCCAAAATACGCCACCTAGTGCAGCGCCAAACCCGGCCGGGACCCCGCCATGAAAAAATTAAAATCCGCCTGCGTTTTATTACTATTTTTTATTTGTGCTGGTCTAGATGCATGGGCGCAAGCGCCCGACCTACCGATACCTGAAGCGTTTCTTATTGTGGTGCAACCTAGGCCTATTTTGATGGCGCGTTACAGCGATAATCCCTTTCCTTTCCTGGGCCACACCGCCATTCTCGCTCACAACACCGAGGACCCAAACCAGGATAAGGTTTACGAGTATTTGCCCGAAAATACTGAAGCACTTTTTGATCACGGGCTTTTGCGAGGGTTTCGCACCCTGCTTGACCGAGACTTTCCCGCGCACTGGAAAGAATCATCACCCGCAAGTTTTCTCGCGAGCCATGAACTTAGGGGCCCTGAACTCAGTTTTTATCGCATTCAAATTGGAGACGTAGGAATTCAAGACGACCCGTCTGAGCGGCGCGCTTTTTTTGCGGAACTCGGATCTCTATGTGCTCACCCCCGGCCAGAAAATTTCCGGTTTACGCAGAACAACAATAATATTGGTTTATCAAATTTTCTGATCCGCCATACTAGCGATCGGGCGCTTATCAATATTCGCGGTCCCTTAGCCCAGGTTCAATACGGACCTCGTCGCCTCACGCGACGGCATGTTTTGGAAGCGGCCTTTGCCAATGCCCTACGATATTCATCAAACCAAACCATTCCCATTTATGCCGGAATTCTCAGGTCCGACCCCAGGGCGCAAAGGGACTCTACTTCCTTTTTCTCCTTCCCAACTACTCAAGACCTACGGGATCAAATTCTTCGCGCCGAAAGGCTGGCGTTTGCCCCCCTTCTACGGGCGGGCCAGGGCAATGCCAGAGATTTCCTGCCAACCTATTATCAAAGCGAATCGGCCAGCGTTCGCGCCTGGACGGAATTTTCATTTTTTGCATCGGAAACTAGTCTTAGAATCATTCGCAGGGCCCAAGGATTTACCAACCCCTCCAGTAGGCTTCCGGAGGTTGGTAGTCCCGTTAGTTTTGGCGGATTACAAACTTTAGGTCAGTTGCTTGAGGTGAATCTCCTCCAAGAACTACGCTCGCCCCTTCCGCTCCCCGTAGAACAAACGTTTTTTTCGTCCCCTTGGCTTGAGCAAGTGTTACGTGAGCAAGGGGCAATCCACTCCATAACCCTAGATGAAGCGGAAAATCTAAGGTCAGGGTTTGATATCGACGCCTTAATGCCCGCAGGCTTTCTCTAAATCTTTTTGATGATCACGGTAACATTCCGAGTACTCAGCCTGGGTAAACTGCGCATTTCTTAAATTTTTACAGTGTTTGCGAACGCTCGCTTGGCAGGCTGGAGTGATACGTTCTAAATATTTTACATTTGGAGCGTTAGTGTTGCCGCAAGCAGCGCCAATGATTTTGATAAGTTTTAAACATTCCTGGAATTTGGGGTTATCCGAAGTTAGATTTTTACAACTTTTATCGTAGTTTAACGACGCTTCTTGGCAAGCTGGGCTGAGGGCCGCAGAGGAAATCTGAACGCCGATCGTGAGGGCCAGAAGAATCATAACCATTTTCTTTAGAAATGTTTGAGCACCATATATGAGATTAGCCATACTCAAATGTTAAACTAAAACCCGGCTCAAGCATAAGCTCTGAATAAACTTGACTTATACACTCAACTCATGATGAAAAGCGCAATTCTATGCGCATCTCACTTCATGCTATTCAGACTGAACCCCATAAGTTCACTTTTGATACCATCACCAATACCGCTCACCGCGAAACTCACTCGGAAGATGGCCACCGGCAAAATCACGAACTCAATCCCCATTGGTTAGCCCAGCTCATTTCCCAAATTGAAGCTGCGGAAAAAGGGGATGACGCCAAAAAAGATCAAACAGGCCCCGTAAAAGCCCACCTGGAAGTTCAAATTGTAAAACAAGAAGGATTTTGGGTTTTAGACGGAACCTTCTCCGGACAAATTCACCTTCTTTGCGCTCGCTGTGCCGAAGTTTTTGCCCAATCTCTAACGTTTAGCTTTCGCACGCTTCTTTCCCGAGGTTCGGAAGACTCCTCTGGCCTAGGATTAGGAAGTGCCCCCGGAGGCGCCCACACTTTAGGGGCCAGGGAGCAAGCAGAAGGTGAAGAGCTTCGTGAGGTCGACATCGAGTTTTTGGATGATGAATGGCTTGAGATGAATCACATCCTACGTGAGCAGATCTATTTAAAAATTCCTTTTCAACCGCTTTGTGATGAGGCATGTAAAGGACTTTGCGTGACGTGTGGGCAGAATAAAAACAAGTCTCCCTGTCAATGTCACCGGCTGAAGGTAGGTTCCTTAGGCTTAGCCCTGAAAGAAACCCTCAAGTTTTAGTTCGGGCAAAAAGTTTTAAAAGTTCGATAGGTTTTATAAGTAGTATTTTTTTAAGTAATGAGGAGTAACCCATGGCAGTTCCTAAGAAAAAAGTTTCCCCCAGCCGTCGTAATACACGTAGACAATTCTACGAACTCAAACCTGAAGGTTATATCTCTTGCCCTAACTGTCTTGAGCTCAAACGACCACATCGTATTTGTAAAGCTTGCGGCAACTACAATGGCAGGCAAGTGATCACCGTTGCTTCAGCTGAAAAGTCTGAAAATTAATTTAAATCTAAATCATTTTTGATGAAACTTAGAGAGCTCTTAGACAAGAACCGTCGGGGCGAAAAATTAGCTCTCCTATTTCCAGGGCAAGGTTCCCAAGTCCTAGGGATGGGCAAAGATTTTTATACTGACTTTCATATCGCCCGAGTGGTGTTTGAAGAAGCTAGCGATGTCTTGGGATTCAATGTCAAAAAGTTATGTTTTGATGGTCCGTTCGAAGACCTGACGCTCACCGAAAACCTGCAACCATCTTTAGTAACGGTAGAGATCGCCATTTGGCGCTGCTTAAAACACGAATTTGCGCCAAATATTTCATTTTATGCCGGTCATTCCTTAGGTGAATATTCGGCGTTGGTGGCCGCAGAAAGCTTAAGTTTGGCGGATGCCTTAAGGCTAACCAATTTGCGCGGAAAGGCCATGCAGCAGGCTGTGCCGCCGGGAGATGGCGCCATGGCAGCATTACTAGGGCTAGATCTCGCACAAGAAAAGCTAGTGGAGCAACTCTGCGCAACCATTTCCCAAAATGAAAAAGAACTCTTGGTCTCCGTTGCGAACTACAATGCTCCCGGGCAGATCGTAGTAGCGGGACGCGCCAATGGCATTAAGCAGCTATTGGCTGAAATCAAATTAATTCCGGAAATCAGCCGAACAAAATCCATAATGCTTCCCGTGAGCGCTCCCTTCCACTGTGAACTCATGGAGCCCGCAAAAAAAGCTTTAGAAAATCCTGTAGCAGAAGTTGCATTTTTTGCGCCAAATGCTCCGGTATTACAGAACGTTACCGCAAAACCCACGAACCGGGTTTCTGAATTAAGCATGGGCTTACTTAAGCAAATAACGGCACCGGTGCTGTGGCGCCAAACCCTTGAGTGTTTAAAAAATGAAAAAGTAAGTTTTGCTTTGGAAGTCGGGCCGGGCCAGGTTTTGAGTGGTTTACTTAAGCGGTCAGCCCCAGAGATTTCTTGTGTGAGCGTCAACTCCATGAAAGTGTTTTGCCAAGATGGAAGATCAGAAAACTAGACAGGCCCTCGTCACCGGCGGCTCCCGAGGTATCGGAAAAGCCATCGTTTTATCTCTAGCAAGCCAAGGTTTTGATGTGGCGTTTACCTATCGTTCTAGGGAAGCCGAAGCCGCCCAAACCGTGCTGGAAGCAAAGGCCCTGGCCATGGGCACTTGTACCACCAAAGTGAGCATTCAGGGTCAATCCTCAACCACGCGCGAAAGCCCGCAGATCAAAGCTTATCCCTGCGATCTCATTCAAACGGATGCCATAGATGCAGCGCTGGAACCCATTCAGCGGGACTTTCCTAATATTAGCGCAGTTATAAATAATGCAGGTTTAGTATCCGATGGTCTAAGCCTTCGTTATAAACTATCGGAGTGGGAAAAAGTCTTTGCGGCCAATGTCACTGGAGCTTTTTTAGTAAGTCAGTACTTTTTACGTGCCATGCTTAAGGCACGTGAGGGGCAAATTATTTTTATTGGTAGTATCGTAGGATCAACCGGCAATCCTGGACAAGTGGCTTACTCAGCTTCGAAGGCGGCACTTACGGGAATGGCAAAAAGCTTAGCCCTCGAAACGGCTTCTCGGAACATCCGCGTAAATGTCATATCGCCTGGCTTCATAAAAACAGAACTTACAGAAGTGTTAACGGAAGAACTTAAAAGTAAGATCATGGATCAAATTCCCATGAAAAAATGGGGAACCGGAGAAGACATTGCAGGATGCGTTGAATTCTTATTAAGTGCAAAAGCCCAGTACATTACGGGCCAGGTGTTGCATATCAACGGCGGAATGTTTACCGGATCCATTTAAGAGCGAGTAATAGCTTATGATTTTCTTCACAAGTGCAGACTTGCTCTAACGCTTCTTTTGAGGAAGAAATAAGGGAAGTTAAAATCTTTTGAAAGGGATACCTATGACTATGGCTGGAGCTACTACCGCAGGAAATACCGAAGAACGTGTAAGAAATATTATCTGTGATCAACTCGCCGTTGAGCCAGAAAAAGTAACCACCACTGCAAGTTTCATTGATGATCTAGGCGCCGATAGCCTAGACATTGTTGAGCTCGTGATGACCATGGAAGAAGAATTTGACATGGAAATTCCCGACGAAGAGGCAGAAAAACTTCGTACCGTTGGCGATGTTGTTCGATACATCACAACAAAGGCCCCAGCCGTTTCGTCATAAACAACCCAATGACAAAACGTATCGTAGTTACGGGCATCGGTTTGGTGACGCCCCTGGGCCTCAATCGCGAAACGACTTGGGGAAATATTATTGAAGGTAAGTCAGCGGGTGGGCCCATCACGAGGTTTGACGCCAAAAACCTTCCGGTTCGTATTGCGGCGGAGGTGAAGGGCTTTCAGCCAGAGCTCTTCATGCCGGCAAAAGAGGTGAGGCGCCATGGGCTATTTACACAATACTCCCTTGCGGCAACCCACGAGGCATTGCTTGACGCAGGCTTTCCTACGCGGCTGGACGATGATCTAGGTGCCCGAACGGGCGTTACCGTTTCTTCCGGCATGGGAGGCCTTCCGGAAATTCAGTACTGGGACCGCGAACTTCAGGCCGAAGATGCCAAACCCAGAATCAGAAAAGTCACCTCGCCATTTTTTGTGCCGATGATCATTCCAAATCTTGCGGCCGGGCAAATTAGCATCAGTGCGAATTGTCATGGACCCAATATATGTATTGTCACGGCCTGCGCCACCTCGGCCCATTCCATTGGCGAGGCCGCCCGTTACATTAAAGATGGTTATGCCGACGTCATGATTGCCGGCGGAACCGAAGCCGTGATTTCCGAACTGGGCATTTGCGGATTCGCTTCAATGAAAGCCTTAAGCACGAGAAATGACGACCCGGCCACTGCATCCAGACCCTACGATAAAAAGCGCGACGGTTTTTTGATGGGCGAAGGTGCCGCGGTTTTAATTTTAGAATCTGAAGAACACGCCCTAAAACGAGGGTGCAAAAAAATTTACGGCGAGGTTGCAGGTTACGGATTAAACGGCGACGCGCACCATGTTACGGCGCCCTCCCCCGCAGGCGAAGGTGCTGAGGCCTGTATGCGCATGGCACTGCGAAACGCAAATATGGATCCTTCTGAAATACATTATGTGAACAGTCACGGGACTTCCACAACCTTGGGTGATCTACAAGAAGTGCAGGCCATTTCACGAGTTTTTGCCGAAACAAAAAACTCCTTGCATGTGAGCTCCACCAAAAGCATGACCGGGCATTTGTTAGGGGCGGCGGGAGCTTTTGAATTTGCCGTTTGTTTGCTCGCCATTCGCGACGGGATCGCTCCCCCCACCATCAATTTGGACGAACCGGATGATGTGATACAGGCCACGGGGCTTTGCCTTACTCCAAAACGGCCCGTCAAAAAGACAATCCACGCGGCTCTTAGTAATTCCTTTGGTTTTGGTGGAACCAACGCTTGTCTGATTGCTAAAAAATACGTTTAGTTTTTGAGGGGAAGCCTAATATGGCCCGTGCACTTTTTATTGGATCCGATCATGCAGGCTACGAACTCAAACAGAGTTTGATGCATCACCTATCTAAACAATATTTCATTCAAGACCTAGGGTGCTTCTCAAAAGACTCGGTAGATTATCCAGACTACGCCCATAAAGTTGCGGAGCTAGTGGCCGAAACCCCCGATGCCGTAGGTATCCTGATCTGCGGCTCAGGCATTGGTATGAGTATCGTTGCCAATAAAGTCCGGGGTGTGAGGGCTGCGTGCTGTGAATCACTGCAAACTGCCGTACTGAGCCGACAACATAACAATGCAAACATTATTTGTTTAGGAGAGCGCATCATTTCGGAGACCTTAGCGCTTGAAATGGTGAAGGCCTGGCTCACGACTTCATTTGAGGGTGGGCGACACGAGAAGCGTATCAAAAAAATTCAGGAACTGGAGTAATCAATGACAAACTCAAGCTCGCATAAAACCCATGGCGATCAGCCCCACGGCAGCAAAAATCACGGTCACCGTATTTTAGATAAAGAAATCTCGCATTGGGTAAACAAAGAGGAGCAGCGTCAAAGGGAAGGGCTCGAGCTCATTGCTTCAGAAAATTATGTCTCGGACTCCGTTCTGGCCGCCCAGGGCAGTGTACTTACGAATAAGTATGCGGAAGGTTATCCCGGTAAACGGTATTATGGCGGCTGCGAATTCGTGGACGAAGTTGAGTCCTTGGCCTTGGCCCGAGTGAAACGGCTTTTTGGTGCGGAAGCCGCCAATGTGCAACCCCACAGCGGCTCTCAAGCAAACATGGCGGTTTACCTTTCCTTCATGAAACCGGGCGACAAAATGTTAGGTATGAACCTAAGCCATGGTGGCCACCTTACCCATGGGAGTGGTGTGAACTTTTCTGGAAAACTTTTCCAGACCGCTTTTTACGGCGTGCAGCCAGAAACCGGCCTTATTGATTACGATCAACTCAGGGATATTGCGATCAAGGAGAAACCCCAGGCCTTGGTGGCTGGCGCTTCGGCCTATCCGCGCATTATCGACTTTCATAAGTTCAAATCCATTGCCAAGGAGGTCGGGGCTAAACTCGTAGTGGATATGGCCCACATTGCAGGCCTGGTTGCCGCGGGCTTTCACCCCTCCCCTGTGGGTCATGCTGACTTTGTCACCAGCACGACCCATAAGACCCTTCGTGGGCCTCGAGGTGGGCTTATCCTTTGTGGTAATGAAAACCTAAAGTCCATCAACAGCCTTATTTTTCCTGGCATTCAGGGCGGCCCCCTAATGCACGTCATCGCGGCTAAGGCCGTCTCCTTTGGCGAAGCACTTCAACCTGAGTTCAAAATTTACTGCCAACAAATTTTATTGAATTCAAGGGCCCTTGCCGATGTGCTTTTGGAACATGATTATCGGTTAGTCTCGGGAGGCACCGACAATCACTTAGTATTGGTGGACCTGCGAAACAAGGGCCTAACAGGCAAAGAAGCCGAAGAAGCGCTTGGCAAGGCTGGAATTACCGTAAATAAGAACGCCGTTCCGTTTGATACCCAAAGCCCTTTTATTACGAGCGGGATTCGCATTGGCGTACCGGCCATTACCACTCGAGGGTTTAAAGAAGCTCAGACGAAACAAGTGGCCACGTGGATTCATCAAGCACTTTCGCACCATAAAGAAGATGGTTATTTGAACAAGCTTCGTCAGGACGTTCGGGAGTTCAGTACGGAGTATCCGCTTTTTAATGGACGCTCAAGTTAGAGAATGTTAGACCCCGGCTTCTTTTATGGATCAGACTCAGCTTAGTAGAAAACATGCTCGGGAATTAGCGTTCCAATTTCTTTTCAGTCAATCTCCTTTGAAGCAGGATCTGCCCAAGGAAGCCCCCAAGGGGGAAAATGCGTCTGAGAATGAAGCGGAAGTTTACAGCAAAGGTGCTTTTCTCACGTCCAAGAAAGCCCGTGGGTTAGGCTTGGCAAAAAATTCAGAGGCACCCAAAACTCCCGAAGCAATCCAGGACCAGGCGTTTTCCGATTTTGTTTCATTTTGCGAAAACTTCAGTCCGTCTTGTTTTAAAGAGCTGCGAGTGGAAGCACACGAAGAGATGAGAAATTATGCCATTGAAATCGTAAAGGGTGTTCTCACGGGGCAAACGCATTTGGATCAGGAGATTTCAAAGGTTTCAAAAAACTGGCGGATTGAACGTATGCCGCGGGTCGATTTAGCCTTACTAAGGCTTGCCACATTTGAAATTTTTTATCGGCCGGAGATTCCTAAAAGTGTCACCATCAACGAGGCGGTTGAGCTCGCCAAAAGATTTGGGACCGAAGGCAGCGCTAGTTTTGTAAACGGGATTTTAGATCAGTTTCAAAAGGTAGAATAAACTTCGCACTTGAAATCTTGTCTGCCATGATGGGCGCATGGCTTCAACCACTCAGAAAACACCTAACCCACCAACCGCCATCAAAAAAACTGAAGGGACGGAAACCCTCTCCCTAAATGAACTCTGGTTATGGGAACGCCCGAGCTATATTTTGGCGTTTATCTCCGAAACGCCATCGGCCGAGCCCGTGAGCCCCCAAATGATCCTCGATCACCGATTAAACGGTGCCATCTCTAAATGGCGTTCCGCCGCTACCCCGGGCGGGCAATGGACATACTTACCGATTTTTCGGGACGAACGGGCCCGTCACCTCCTTATTTTTGGCATGGCCGGCAAAGGGGACCGAGTAGAGTCTGCCGACATTGATAAAGTGCGTCAGACCCTTCTAAAATTAAAAGTAAATGAAATCGCTTTGGTTTGTTCCGACCCGAAAATGGAAGGACAGATGGGGCGAGATTTACGCCGCGCTCTAAAGGGAGTCTCCGTTTTTGAAACCAAACCATTCTGACCTCATGGCCTTTGCGGAAGCACTTCGAAAAGATTCTTTTACGGCATTGTTTCAAACTCAAAACGTATCCTTTGCGGCGCCGCTACATCCGTTGTTTTTGGAGAATCATTTTTTAGCTCCGGTGCTTGAGAAAAATCTGACGGCGGCGTTGCAACCTGCTCATCCCATGGCCCACGTGGCCGCCGCCCCCCAGAAACCTTCCGTAAAAAAAGCGGTCGCCGAACCGGTAGCAGCCCTGGCGCTCCTAGCCGCGCAGCCTAGGGCAGAGTTGCACACCAAACGCTTTCAAGAATTATTGGAAGAGTACAACCAAACTTCACGAAAAAAACTCACCACGAGCTTTCGTGCAAGCCAACAAATGCAGGTGCAGAACCCCGAGCTCGTGCAGCGCATCGAACTTCCGGAAATTCCGGGAAAGATCCTGCGGCCCCTTGCCAGCCGCGCTTAAATTGGGTGAGTTAGCCGGTAATGGCAACTTCCCAAAACTCAAAGCTCTTAGAAATTACCGATCCCTTTGATGGAAAAGTCCTAGGTGAAATACCTTGGGCCGAAGACCGCGAAATTGAAACTGCGCTTGAGCGTGCGCAAGCGGCTTTTCTTGTTTGGAAACATTCAACCGCCTATGACCGAAGCCTACTTTTAAAATGCATGGCCGAAGAACTAAATAATAATCGTTTAGATACAGAAAATGGAATCATTGACTTGATTTGCCGGGAGGCTGGTAAACCTCTTACTTTTGCGACCATCGAGACCGATCGCGCCCTGGGAGTTCTAGAATGGGCGCGGGCCGAAGCTTTGCGTTTTTCCGGGGAAACCCTAAGGCTTGACACTACGAAAACCGGACGGGAGGGTTTTGGCATCGTTCAGAGGTTTCCCAGGGGAGTCATTTTAGGAATTACCCCATTTAATTTTCCCCTAAACCTTTTGATTCACAAAGTGGCGCCGGCCCTTGCATCCGGAAATTGCATTTTAGTAAAGCCCTCGCCCTTTACGCCACTGACGGCAAAAAAAATGGAAGGATTTTTTCTTACCGCTTTGGAAAAGGCCGAGGCCCAGGGGTTTAGTGATCTACTAAAATCACGCCTTAAAAATTCAACAAAATCAGTTGAATTGCTAAAGGGATTATTTCAGGTCGTTATGGCTTCAGATGAGCAAACGGCAAAACTTACGGCCCACGCAAAAGTCGCCATGGTAAGCTTTACGGGTTCGGCCAAAGTGGGCTGGAGCATTCGCAGTCAGGCCCACCAAAAACCGGTGACCCTTGAACTAGGGGGCAATGCGTGGGTGGTTCTGGCCCAAGACATCCCTTCGGCGCAGCTGGAGCCTATTTGTAAGCGCATAGCCACGGCGGCCTATGGGTATGCCGGCCAATCCTGTATTTCGGTTCAGAATATTGCCGTAGCCAAAGCCCACTGGGCGAAGTTCATAGAAATTTATACAGGACTTACGCAAAGGTTCGCCTACGGAGATCCTAGGGCATCCGGGGTGAGTTGTGGCCCAGTAATTAACGCCTCGGCTCACGCCAGGCTCACGAAGCTTCGCGACGAGTTCAATGGAAAGTATTTTCAATCAGACAGCCGAGTAAATGGTGCGAGCCCCGGCCACAACCTGGTTGCCCCTACCCTTTTCCTGGAACCGGGCCTTGATGAAAAACTCACTCAACAGGAGGTTTTTGGCCCTTTTTGCAACGCAATTCAGTATACGGACCCTGCCGCCCTGCCGACCCTCATCAATCGTGGCCCCTATGGCCTTCAATCGGGAATATTTACCAATGATCTCGCATTAGCTCAGGATCTTTATTCAAATCTTGACGTGGGTGGGGTCATCGTCAATGATGTGCCCACCACCCGCTATGACCACCAGCCCTACGGTGGAGTTAAAGACAGCGGATTTGGAAGAGAAGGAATGAAACCAGCTATGGAAGAAATGACCGAACCTCGTTTTTTAAGTTTGTCGGCCGCAAAATATTTGTTCGCAAGTTTTCTTGTGTGCATGCAGTTGGTTTTAAGTCCCTTAAGCTTAGCCGAAGAGGCAGAGACACCTAAGCCTTCCACTGCTTCCTTGGAAAATCGTCTAAAGAATCATCCTAACGACATCACAAAAATCACCCAGGAGCTCACCGCCCTAGATGAAAGCTGGGAAAAAGTTTCAGAAAAAGAAGGCGTACTGACCCATCGCCGTGAAGTGGAAGATTCTCCGTTAGTTGAGTTTCGTGGTGAAACCGTCATGGATACTTCCGTCGCAAAGATTCTTTCTATTTTAACGGATACACCTCGTAAAAAAGAATGGGTGGATCGTTTGGAAGAAGCTAAGGATTTGCGAATTGAATCGCCCTTTTCTCGCGTAGAATACAATCACACGGCCGCACCTTGGCCCGCGAAGGACCGTGATTTTATTTTTAGCGCAAAAGCTTTTGCCGACCCTTCAGAAAAAGCTGTGCTGATTCTTTTAAAATCGGTTGAGGACAGCAACACTCCTGAGCAGGACTGCTGTGTTCGCGCCCAAATCGTTCAGGGCTTTTATTATCTAAAGAGCTTAAGTCCTCAGCAAACCAAAGTCATCGTTGCGGTAAACGCAGATCCTAAAGGCAGTGTGCCAAAATGGATCGTAAATATGATTCAAAAAAGTTGGCCAAGAAAAACTCTGCTTTCCCTACAGGCCCAGGCCGACAAAGAGGATGTGGTTGAAAAAGCTAGTTACGTGACTCTTTTTGAGCGCGCCATTGCACCGCAGGCCAATGCCGCAGGGGTTACCGGAACGACCGTGGGATCGGTGAGCGGAAGCCAGGCCCCCACAAATCAAACACAAAAAGTTGAGCCTAAGACTAAACTTTGATATCGAACCCTCCTTGCACTCGCCCGAAGAATTAGAAATACCGATCTCAAGCTCGGCTAAAAACGCCCGAAGTCACCGAAGCCACGGGGAATATCGCACCCGTGAGCTTTTTGATGATCGTTTTATCATTACTCATACCGTTGATCCGTCCCATGCGGGACTACGGGCGGACCATTTTTTAAAACGATGTTTACGATCTAAATCTAGGGCATTCATTCAGAAGGCCATTGAACGGGGAAGCATCGCCCTTAAGCCTAGGGCGGTGGGCGAATCACCTCAATTTAAACCGAGCACCATTCTGCGGCTTGGTGATGAAATCACCATCACCTTACTCAGGGATCGCACGGAGCCTGAGGTCGATTTTGGTTATAACGTTATTTTTGAAGATGAGTTCATCATGGTCATCGATAAACCGGGGAACCTTCCCGTGCATCCGGCAGGCCGCTTTTTTTTCAATACCCTGCTCACCAGGCTGCGACATGACCGGGCGGAAGACCTCAAACAAATTGAAGATCATGATTTTTTTCTTCCCCACCGGATCGATCGTGAAACCAGTGGCCTCATGGTAATTGCGAAAAAATCGAGCATCGCTCGCATGATGGTGGCTAAGTTTTTTGATCATGAAGTTGAGAAGCGCTACTTTGCAATCGTTAACGGGCGCGTAAAAGAGGACACCTTTACGGTTCGTGCGCATATCACTAACGATATGCAATCCAACGTACGTTTGAAAATGACGACCTGTTCAGATCATGAAGGCGTTCACGCCGTCACCCATTTTAAAAAAATCCGCCACGGCAAACGGTTTGACCTGTTGGACGTTCGAATGGAAACGGGTCGGCAACACCAGATCCGAGTTCACCTTTCAAGCGTAGGCCTTCCGCTTGTGGGGGATAAACTTTACGGTGGGCATGACAAACTTTTTTTAGATTACCTTTATGATGAGAGGTTCTCTGAAATGATGCAGAAAATCCTCATCAGCCCAAGGCATGCCCTGCACGCCTGTCATTTAGCGTTTCAACACCCCATCACCAAAAAAATGATGACGTTTGAGTCGCCATTGCCGCCGGACTTAGAAGCCTTGTTGCAAAAAGATTAGAGGCGGACTTAGCGATTCAAATGCTAACCCGCCCCTTACCTTAAAAAACCTTAAGCCTGGTTTAGGCTGGTTCCGCCGATGTCACGAGTGCGGCAGCCCCAGGGGCTACTCTTACGCGCAACTGACCGACCACTTCACGGATTTCTCCGTTCCATGGATCAAGCTTCAAAGCCTGCTCAAATTCTTTGAGGGCTTCTGGCAAACGGAATTGCGCCAAATACACACGTCCTAAATTGATGAATGGAAAATGCGGCGAATCATAACGCTTCGCTTTTTTTGCCGCTTCTAGCCAGGGAATGGCCTGTTCCAAATCACCCTTCCGCATGTAGTAAGTGCCAACGTCATTATATGGATTTCCGAATTCGCCATCGAGTTCGATGGCCTTCATGCAAAGCTCAATGCCGCGATCCAAATCGCCAAGCGCGGCTTCGGCCCATCCCCAAAAAGTCAGGGATTCCGGTGAAGGCATCAATCGATGAGAATCCGTGAAACGCAACTTAGCATCCTCGATCTTCTGTTCACGGACAAGTCGCAAGCCTTCCCGTAAAAGCTGAGTCGCTCTTTGTTCACAAAAACTTCCTATTTTCTGCTGATCTAGTGATCTTCCTTGATTCACGCTTTTCCATCTTAGCCTGAATGATCATTCCCGCAAACTCGGAAAAACCTTCCCCGGCCTCTGACTGAGTCAAAAATGCAGGGTGATGCTCCATCAATGAAATAAATTGACTCACGTTGGCAACACCTACGGTAAATGGAAGATGTTTGAAAAAAGGTTCATCGTTAGGGCTATCTCCGACGTATGCAACTTGGGCCTGATCCTTCTGCAAGGCTAGGTTCAAGCCAAGAATTTCACGGGACAATTTATGTACGCAGGTAAGTTTGTCATACCGACCATACCAGGTGTTCACATGGATGCTGGAAAGCTTTGCCTGGGCCCCCTGTTCCTCACAGAAAGTGAGCAATTGCTGCACCTTCCCTTTTTTCCAGGGCCGAACATCCTCACAGTAATCAATGGCAAGATCAAATTCTCGGAAGGCCTGATCGCTGGCAAACTTAAGCCCAGAAAATTTTTTAAGCAGTTTTTTCTTAAGCTTAAACTTCAAAATTTCGTTTTTTTTTCGGACCAGCGGTGATTCGAGGTAATTTTTTTTAAGGCGGGAGGGCGTTAAGGAAGCGGCGCCACCTCTGGCGACCGCACCAAATGATTTTCGAACTGGCGTCATGAGCTGGTAAAATGCGCCATTTTCGCCGACCACGGCCGTTACGGGCCACATCCTCGCGATGAAATCACACCATCCTGCGGGCCTACCGGTCACAGGAATCAGCGCGATGTCCGTGCGTTGCGCAAGGTCCCAAAGCTTTGTGAACGCTTGGCCGCCGATGAAGCCGTGACTTGAAAACGTGTCGTCGATGTCAAAAAAAAGTGCCTTAAGTGACGCGAGTTGATTTTTTGGAATCTCAGAGATGAGAGGGATGGATTTCATTTTTTGATCTCCCCAAACTGGCAAACGACCGCGCAATCTAAACCATGGTGACGGCAAGGCTCAATGTGAATCACTGCATGGGCTTTGCCAAATTCATGAACGAGGGCCGCTTCAATTTCATCACAAAGGTCATGGGCGGTCTGAACTTTTAATTCAGAGCAAACCGTTAAGTGCATTTCAATATGGCGTTTGCCCCCCATGCGCCGGGTACGGAGATCATGAAAATCTAAGTAGCGCGCGCGAAAATTTTCCATGACACTTTCCACGCGTTTGATTTCAACCGCCGGGAGAGCTACGTCCACCAAATCGGCTAAACATTTTTTGATTTGCTCAAAGGCGATCCAAAAAATATAGAGCGCAACAAAAACCGCGGCCACGGGATCTACCCAATGCCAGCCGGTGAAATGAATAACGACAAGGCCGCCCAGCAAAGCAAGGCTCGTGATCAGGTCCGTGAGGAAGTGGTATGCATTAGTCTCGATCGCAATGCTTTCTTCATGTTTCGCCACTTTTTTATTTTGTAAATAAACTAGCAAATTCACCACCACCGAAATGGCCATGACTCCCATGGCAACCGGCATCGCGACGACGGGATGGCCGTAACGCAAATGACTGATGCCTTCGTAAACGATGAAAACCCCGGCCACGACGAGCAAAATCCCCTCAAAGAGCGCAGATAAAGTTTCAAGCTTTCCGTGGCCAAATTGGTGATCCTTATCGGCCGGAGCAATGGCGCGCACCACGGTGAGTTGCGCCAGCACCGAGGAAAGTAAATCAAAGCTAGAATGAATACTCTCGGAAAGTACACTTACACTGCCGGTAAACCACGCGGCAGCGATTTTAAGTATGGATAATATTAGCGTCGCAAAGAAAGCTAAGCGCACGGCGTTTTTCCTAGCTAGAGCATTTGGCGACAGCGGGGGAAGGGATGATGAAGACTTCATGATTTCATCTTCACTGTAAACGAGAAGACTTTATGCGGCCCTTTGGCTTAACTGGAGCCGGGCTTGGCGCATCCGGTTCACCGGCGTCAGACACGGTGGATTGATCGGCAGTAGGGCTACCTTTCGCCGCTGGCGTAAAACCCCCAAAATAATAAACCATTCCACCCGACAAATAAGTGTACGACTTGTAAATATTAATCCCCACCTCCGCTACAAACTGAAGATTTTGCATATTTGCGCCCTGAAACATGGAACCCACCGCAAGCTGGGCTACGCCACGCAACTGACTTTCCCTAGCGGCCCAACCGATGGGGAAGCCTAAAAATGGCGTAAAGGTCACCCCTTCCCCACCTTGAAATGATTTGTAGATAAGTGGAGTGGCTAAAAATTGCAGTTCATCTTTATGGTCGATATTCAAATAAGAAATCGTGAGCGGTGTAGCAACGCCTGGTTGCCAACCTGCCAAATCGGGAAACCATTCAAAATCCAGGGTGCCGCCAACTCGGAAACGACGATCCCCAAGTCCTACTCCCGTATTGAGCTCAATATTCAAAAAATCATTCACTCCGTAACGTGGCTTTAAATTACCGGCAAGCCCTACGCCGTTAGTAAGAGCAATCTCAGGTTCTAGTCCAACGGAGAATTTTCCGGGGTCAAGGAAGCTTGGGAGATCAAAAACTCCTGCATAACTTTCGCTCGCGGGAAATAAGGCTAGGATCAAAAATAGAAACGAAGCGGCCGTGGAAATGAAGCTCATAATTTTTTCTACTTTAATTTTCTCAATCCTGAAATAGGCGAGTCATGAGTTTCGTCTCGACAGAACGTTTGCAATATTTAAAAATCGCAAGTTATGCGCTGCAATAAATCGAATTTCTTCATTTCGTGCCGACCCCTTCGATTTGCAAAAATTACAAATTTTTTGCCGTTTTTTGCCGTATTTTTCGTCATCACCATTGCCTTAGGCACGGTCAGTTGCAAGACCGCTAAAAAGGGTGAACCTGATCAAGACAAATCAGATTCTAACCCTACCCACTTGGACGTGTCAGACTGGCGCGAAGGTGAATCTAGTTTTTCGGAAGATTATTGGCAGGAAGAATCCGAAGGCGATGACGAAGGACACTTCATCGTTGAGCGAATGCCAAGGCAAACGGAAATGACTCCGCAGTTTTGCCGGGACTGGAATCCTGAATATGAATTTCGAAAGAACCGCTGCTGCGCCTTAGTACGCGGGCGAAACCGACGCACCCCAAAGTCCTGTGCTCCCAACCGACGTTCCGGCAGTTTATGTGAAGAACGTGACCAAAAACAGTTAGCCTTTCGGGCCGATGATCTTGAGTCGCTTAATTTAGGTGCCATCGATCAACAAGCGTTCTGCACTCCCGATAATGGATTTATGGCCCAAGGCGTCCCTATTTTAGAGACTCCGTTAAATCGCGTAAAGATCGCAAACCCAAGGCGGTGCTCAAATTTCGGAACGACCGGGCTGGTTATACTTCTTCATCAACTCGGTAAATCGATTCATGAGAAGTTTTCCACGGACTCTGCCATGGACGGAGTGCGCCTAATTATTGGGGACATGTCGGGACCAAAGGGCGGGTGCCTGGGGACAGGGAAATCTGCCCATGCCGGCCACACCAACGGGCTTGATGCCGACATTGCTTTTTTACAGGCCAAAGCCGGGGTGGAATCCAGCCGAATTTTCAGTAAACAAATGGATCTCCCCTTGAACTGGTGGCTACTTAAATCCATCGTGAAGAAAACTCCGGTCTGCCTACAGTATATTTTTTTAGACCGAAGCCATATCCGGAAACTTGAAAAGTTTGTTCGGACTCAAATCGAAGATGCGGAAGAAAATCAAAAAATTTGGACGAGCCTTAGGCGAATCTTGCGGCATACCAAAGGGCATCGAAACCATTTCCACATTCGGGTAGGCGCAAATCAGGTGCAGGATGGAAAAATCCGGTGCGGGGAATAACTTTAAAGCCTGGATTTTTAAGCTGGCACTAGCTTGGTATTTTATCTTGCCGCTGAGTTGGTCTTAAAGTATTACAAAGTGGCTTTTGTCGCGTGAGCACAATTGCATTTGAATTCAGTGGTGGCCATAGCTCAGTTGGTAGAGCGCAGGATTGTGGTTCCTGATGTCGCGGGTTCGAGCCCCGTTGGTCACCCCACTCTTCCCCATAATTTCAATCGGCTCTAGCCCAAAGTCGGGGGCATGCAGTGTATCAATGGAATCGACTGCAGTTGACTAACACACGAAGCCTGTAGTTTTCAAAGTTTCTAAATCCGTAAGATTTCAATCACTTAAAGTGAAAACCCTCGTCTAAACTAGACGAGGGAGACGACCGATACATTGTCTAAGTGCAGTGGGATCGTCGCAGAAAAAGTTCCTCGATCCACACGCTGGAGAGGACTCATGGGCTATTACGTACCTCTTTTGAAGCCGAAACATAAACCCCTGTATTGGAAGCTGCAGTTTGTTTCTCACAAGAAAAAGCATGCTACGAACTCGAAGGCGAGCAAGCCAAAAAAGGAATGGGATATTCCAAAATCCAGGTGGCACTCACTTGGATTTCAACCACAAATGACAATCGAGCAAGCTCGCGCTCGCGCAAAACAACTCAACGCGAAACTTCATATTAAGCGTCATGAAGAACGTCGTCTCGCACTTGAAGAACAAATCACGAATCTTGAGAATCGTTTCATCGTGGCAATTCCAGAACTATACAAACAAGAGTTTGAACAAAAATATGTTTTTGGGCGCTTCAACGGACCGGAATGGCGGAAACGATTTCTGCGAAGCTGGCGTGCAGTCCAAAAGATGCTGATAGAGATTCAACTCGATCCGGCCGACTGGTACGACGAAATGTATAAATTCTACGAATATTTTCATAGCCGTAAATACAGCCTTTCCTACACCCGAAAAATTTTGCAACTCGCAAATCTCTGTGGATATTTCTTTTCGAGAAAACTCGGTCAAACCTTCGTGAAGGTTCCCGTACCAAGGGGAAAGGGGAAAAGAGAAAGAACGAATCCTAGACGCCTATTTTCAGAAACAAAGCCGATATGTTTGCGAATCCGATTTTGGAAAACACACGACTCTCTATGGCGGCCGCAAGGGCTTCACCGATCTTATGCTAGATCAGCAACAACAATTAGAAAATATCAGCCAGTGGATGGGCCATTCCACTATTGACCGTACTTGGAGAAACGACAAGTCCAGGCGAGTTACGCATTATACACTGCCGAAAAAAGGCACCAAAAGAGCATCGTGAATCTTTCATTTGAAAGCAAAAAAGCCTTTAATTTCGTAACGTTGAAATGGACTTTTCTGAGTTATAATGCTATTTAATGAGGTAAGTATGATAGAGAAGAAAAGGATCACACCCCAAGAATTTTATGAACGGATGAAGGCGATGCGCGAGCGTCCGCATAATCCGGACTTGATCGAGAAGTTTAATAAGATTGTTGAACTCGATGAAAAACATGAGCGTGAACAGGAACAAAAAAAACAACCTAAAAAGATTGCGCACCCACCGGAAGCCGATATTTAAATGGGCCAAGTAGTTTCTTTTTCGGAATTCAAGTCTTACTTCGACACGATCTGTTTTGACGCCACATCGAGAGGGGCAATTCTTGACACCAATATCCTTATCTCATTGACGTATGAACTAAAGCCAAATCATGAAGAAGTCATGGGATTTTTCAGAAAATACCTTGCGCCCGAACAGGATAGTGACTTTCGATTATTTACTACGGTAAATACGCGATCAGAGTTTCTCGACTTTAATAGGCGTCTTCTCATGACGGAGAATCTCCGTGACGTGATCGAAGACAAATCACCTTTGAAGATCCCTGCAAAAGCAAAAGCCCAAATCCAATACCAGTCAGGGCAACTCAAGCGCAGAGAGCAACAGGGTGGAGACCCCGTTTTCAATGACACGCAGATCAAGATGATTAAGTCGATTTTTTCTGCTGGAAAATTCTCTGGCAATGCAAGTTGGCTCACACTCTGCGATGATTTCTTGGAACACCAACTCGATACGGCTGAGAAAAACTTGATAGACCTCGGCATTGAGTACATTAGCCAGCACGAAACAACTCAACAAGATTTATTTCAAAAAAGGATCGACTGGCCAGATGCTAAACGGATTGCTGAAGCGACATGTCTGGGCCTCTTTGACGCCATGATCATTAATGCATTTCAATGCAGTCGATTTCCGTTCATCGTCAGTACCGACTTTGACATTGGTTACGCAGTTCTTGCGTCTAAAGAAATAAAAGACGTTGTCATGCCCGATAGCATTGCAAAAAAATATCGCGATTATCATTTTGACGAATAGTGCCCGATGAAACTCCCTTTGATTGATCGTGTTACTCGAATCAAAGAAATTGAAACTAGACTTGAAGCATTAGCAGTCGAGCAAAAAGCGCTAGTGGCAGAACTCTCTCATCTTCGTTCGTCTTCTTCTGAAACTGACGAGTTACCAACACTTCTCGGCACCCGTTCGGCGGCAAAGGTGCCAGAATCTTCCGATGAGAAAGTTGCGCTTTTTCTTAAACTATTTCGTGCCCGTGAAGCAATTTTCCCTAAACTTTGGGAAAATAAAGCCAAGGGAACAAAAGGCTACTCCCCTGCCTGCAACAATGAATGGGTACGCGGCGTCTGTGGCAAACCACCTCTCGGCAAAGTGAAGTGCTCGGAATGCCCAAATCAGGCCTTTACTAAACTTGACGAGCAAGCGGTTCGGGATCACCTGCAGGGCAAATATACTATTGGCACTTATGCGATTCGCGAAAACGATAGTTGCATATTTCTAGCTGCTGACTTTGACGGTGGCGGCTGGAAACAAGATGTGCTCGCTTACCGAGCAGCGGCCCGTGAACTTGGTATTCAAGTCGAAATCGAGAAGTCGCGATCAGGGAATGGAGCACATGCCTGGATTTTTTTTGCCGAACCTATTGCTGCTAGAATGGCGCGCCAACTTGGTACTGTGATCGTAGCGAGAACTCATGCCTCCAAACACACTATGGGACTTGATACTTATGATCGCTTTTTTCCCAATCAAGACACTTTGCCTAAAGGTGGTTTTGGAAACTTGATTGCGCTACCACTTCAAAAGGGGCCACGAGATAAAGGCAATAGCATTTTTCTCGATGAAAACTTAGACTCCGCCAGCAATCAATGGGCGGCACTTACTGATTCGCGCCAACTCACTTCAAATGAAGTTCACAGTCTTGTGATCCGGAATCTTTCGGTAAAGACATTCACCTCAGTTCTGTTTGAGGATCAAGCGATTGCATCAGCCGAACACGCTCTAGATTCAGGAAACCAAAAAGTTATCGCAGGAAGTTATCCTGGCCAAATTGAAATCGAATACGGAGCACAGATTTCTGTTACAACCACCGACCTCCCGTCATCAATTCTATCTGCGATGAAACGCACTGCGATTTTTGCCAATCCAAAATTTTTTGAGCTGGAGCGAATGAGATTTTCAACTTGGAAAACTCCACGCTTTATTTTCTGCGGAGAATCGAGAGTCAATCAACTCATTTTACCTCGTGGCTCACTTGATGCCTGTCTTGAAATTGCAAAAAAGGCGGGAAGTTCTGTCGTTTTAAAAGACAATCGGCCCCGTTTTCCGAAAATCGCTGTCGAATTTAATGGGGAACTCTCTGATGAACAAAAGAAAGCCGTCAGTGTAGTGGCTAAGACCGACATCGGAGTCTTAGTTGCACCTCCCGGCGCGGGTAAAACTGTCATGGGTTGCTACCTCATTGCCAAACGCAAAACATCAACGCTGGTTCTTGTCCATCGAATGCCGTTACTCGAGCAATGGCGCGCGCAAATTTCAGAATTTCTTGGCGTTGATCAGAAAAAAATGGGTATTTTTGGCGGCGCTCGTAAAAAGCAAACCCATGAAATTGATATTGGGATGCTGCCAACATTTGCCAAGATCGAAAATCCAGAAGAAATTCTATCGCAGTACGGCCAGATCATCATTGATGAATGCCACCATATTCCGGCGGTGTCTTTCGAGTCTGTTTTAAAAAAGATTCCTACTCGATACGTGCTTGGCCTAACAGCAACACCCTACCGAAAAGATGGCCATCAAGCGATTATTCATATGCAATGCGGGCCAGTGCGTTACGAGGTCAAAGAAGTTGATGGTCCTAAACTTACAAAACGCGTCATTGTTCGAGAAACATCATTTAAAATGCCGGAGGACTCTGGCCCACAACCACCGATACATTTGGTTTGGGAAAAACTGGTCGCTGATCCCGCGCGCCTAGAGATCGTAGCGCACGATCTTCGTAAATCGCTTGAAGCAGGGCGATTCCCCCTTGTGATCTCGGAACGCAAAGAGCATTTGGCTCTTTCGTCAAAAGTCTTTGAACAGAAGCTGGCTGATCTCAAAGTAAAAAGCTTTGTTCTTGTCGGTGGGCTGGGCAAGAAGGCAAGGGCTACTATACTTTCTGAAATTCAATCAGCTCCAAAATCTGGAATCAAACCTTATATCTTGGCAACAGGTTCGTTTATAGGAGAGGGCTTTAATCTTCCTGCCCTCGATACACTGATTATTGCTATGCCAATCTCGTTTAAAGGGAAGCTAATCCAATATGCGGGGCGGTTACATCGCGCGAGTCCCGGAAAATCAGAAGCGATCATCTACGACTACCTCGATGCATCAAACGCGCTTACGGTTTCGATGTTTCGGAAACGATTGGTAGCATACCGAAAAATGGAATACCAAATTGAGACTCAGTCGGGTACACGATCAAACCGTATGGTATATGTTCAAAGAGACTTCTTTTCACCGAACTAACTCAGAAGAACTACCCCATATCCTCTAGGTTCTCGATAGAGGGACTAGGTCGAGTGCGCAAATATAGATTTCCTGATCTTGAAGTGGCCACAACAGCATCGATTTTCCCTTGCGATGCAAGAGCAATTGCTTCTCCTTTTTTCAGCCACCCAAATGTTTCAATGTAGTAGGCGGTAATTGTTCCCTTCTTGTTCTTACGAACTGCAGAAATCGTCAGAGAATTATTTTTTGGGGCTTCTTGCTCAATGATTCTTCCTGGCTTCGAGCCCTCAACTCTTTCGATAGCATTCACCAAACTCTCTAGCTCTTTATCATTAAGCGTTGAAAGTTTTCTGCTAAGATCTATCCCTGTAAATTTCCTTACGAGAGCTCGATAGCGATCTGGATCATTACCATCTTCTTTAGGCGCATATGGCTTCATGGCTTCCCAGATTGTCATGGCTTGGTATTTCTTCGTTTTGAGCAAAGCAAAGATCGCTTGCCTACCCAGCTCATAACTAGGAAAAATCGCAAAGGAGTCAGCTGTACCTATCGAACCGTGGCGCTTTGCAAAGTCGCCCATTGCTTTGATGTTACCAGGGTTGTTGTTTCTCCAGGCCGGAGTCCCTCCGATGAATATTTCTCTGGAACCATCCTCCCGTTCATAAACAACTTGGGACTTTCCTTTTATTTTGTACGCCTTTATTATCATAAATTTTTTCTATTCAATAATTTCAACTCTCTGAACAGTGAGCAAAACACGCGTGTGATGATGACCGCTAAAGGCATGATAAAGCGTTCCCGTAACTTTGACATTTTTATTTACTTTAAACCCGGTCTTTTTTGGAACTATAGTTTTGTAATCCATGACGAGCTGTAACCAATGGACTCCGGTTTCCACTTCGTTGAAATCATCTTGTGGGGTTTTTGCTGAAACAGAAATAGGGCCCTCTAAATTTAAAATCCAGCAGGTTTCAGTTTCATCCCCCTGGCGAACATCTTCATAGTTTGGCCGACCAGGAAACGTTTCTAAAGAAAGCTTTCCCAGCAGAGTTACAACCTCAGGTTCATAAAAAAACTGCTGCTGTTTTACCTGAGACCAACTAAAATCTTCGATTTTATCAACATTCATTACAACAGCAGTAGAAAATTCGGTTTTACGGCCATTTTGAAGAGAACCAGTGACGTTAACTTTTTTATTTTTGATAAGATCAAATTTTTGGGACGATGGCATTTGAAGCTCAATAATACGAACGTCTTTTTCTATAGGATCAGGGAATGCGTCATGGGGCTTGGCAATCACAGAGATCGGCTCGTTCAAAGTCAGTAGAAAGTCCTCTTTTTGGTATAAATTTTTTCCTTTTATAGAAGAAATAATACCAGTCAGGTTAACGCTTCTTTCCCAATCGTAAAAGTATGTTAATTCCTCTTTAGAAGAATTTAGCTTTCTTGTGGAACAAGAAAGCAACAAAAGTAACAGGATGGGCATAAGCCATCTTAAAATTCTAAAAAGTATCATACAAAACGACGACCTCCCTTTGCATGGGCAGTGCCAGGTGCCGAACAAGCTGAGAGCTCGTTAAAAATACTCCTGCTGTTTCAGGATCTCAAGTGTTCCATATCAGTGACTGATTTTATATCTAGCTTTTCCTTTTATTGAATTTCAAAACTTGTGCCACTGTCTTCGCATGCCATCGACCTTTATTTTTGGCTGGCACCTGTTTTTCATTGAGCGCTCTGGCGATAGCATGCAGACTTTCATCCTGTGCCCGCATTGCTTCCATATACGTCACCAATTGCATCTCGACCGCCAAAGGTTTAAGTGAGCCGTGATCAAGGATCCACCCATAGGGGGTCTGAGAAGATGACGACCTCAAGCGCCCCTCACCTACAACCAGGGTTTTGATTTGTTCTTGGAGCTGCGCCAACTCAACAATAGGTTTCTCTATAGTTTCCTGGTTCTTAGAGCTGAATTTGTCCTTAGATTGTGGCGTTTTTTGATTGGGGTAGCTGTATTCCACAGCAATGGTAATTGGTTCGACAATGATCCAAACGGGCACCCCAAATTCCCGAAGATGAAAGTCGGCAGCACCTCCGCCCTTCATCCGAACATTCTTTGAACCCGATACCAGTCGGAGTTTCCACCTATAGTCATCTCAGTAACTTCTTCATGTCTTCAATGGCTGGGACTCTTCCCGATACCCTAACAACGCCGTCGACGACCAACGCTGGAGTCGAAAGCACGGAGTACCCCATGATTTTTTCCAGATCTGTGACTTTCTCCAGATTGTATTGAATCCCAAGTTCTTTGGCGGCGCGCTCAACAACTTCGGTAAGTTTCTTACATTTTGGGCAACCTGTGCCCAGAATCTTGATCTCCACTTTTATCTCCCTTCAACCAAAGACAGATCCAATCGAATTAAACAGGTAACCGGTAATTATAATCCCTACGGTCACAATGACGAAAAACACCGCAAGCAGCGGTCCCTTGACTACCTTCCTTAACATAACCAGCGATGGCAATGAGAGTGCGGTGACTGACATCATGAAAGCCAGCACGGTTCCAAGCCCCACACCCTTAGCCAAGAGCGCTTCAGCTACTGGCAGAGTTCCGAAAATATCCGCATACATCGGAATACCGATAAGAGCTGCCACGGGGACTGACCACCAATTGTTTTTGCCTAACGCGGCAGTGATGAACTCTTTAGGAATCCAATTGTGGATGAGTGCGCCGATTCCTACGCCTACGACGACATAAATCCAGACGCGCCCAAATACGTCTTTTACCTGATCAAGCGCAAACCTGACGCGCTCCCGTGACGTCATCTCGCTTTCTAGCGCTGCCTCACCTCGTCTCTTCAGCACGAATGGCTCGACAAATCGTTCAAGCTTAAACCAAGAGATCAGCGTACCTCCAAGCACCGCAAAAACGAGACCGCTCACCACATAGGCAATCGCTATCGGCCAGGTGAAGATGCTTGCCAACAACACAAGCGAGGCAAGGTCAACCAGAGGTGAAGAAATCAAAAATGCGAAGGTCACGCCCAGCGGCAACCCTGCACTGGTGAATCCGATAAAAAGCGGAATGGATGAGCACGAGCAAAACGGTGTAACCGTCCCCAACAAGGCTCCCAACAATCTTGCTCGAAGGCCGTCCAAGCCACCCAGGATTCTCTTTGAACGCTCTGGCGGAAAGTAACTTTGAATCCATGAAACTAAGAAGATGAGAACTGACAAGAGAATGAAAATCTTGATCGTGTCGTAAATCATGAAGTGCAAACTTGCGCCCATGCGACTCTGTACGTCGACGCCAAGTAGGTTTTCCAATGCAAGGCGGACCAGGCTCGATAGCCATTCCATCTTAAGTAGTTGATTGTTTAACCACCTTAGTATTTCCATCTCTCCTCAATTCCATTTCTCAAATTAAATTCATCTCTCGACCAAAAATTTCAAGCCGTTTCGTGATTTCATCGCGCGTTGCCCGAAACCGTTCGAGTTGTTCCGTATCGGTGCCACCTTTGCCTGCTGGGTCTGGTAGCGGCCAGTGGAGCTTTTTCGCTTTGGAATCTAGGATGGGGCAAACCTCTTCGGCGCAAAGCGTGATCACGTAATCCATGGCGACAAGAAAATCTGGAGACATATCGTCCACCGATTTTGAATAATGCTTCGAGACATCGATCCCAACTTCCTTTAGCGCCCGTGCAGCAAATGGATTCACCTTCGAAGGTTGCGATCCGGCGCTCTGAATCTCGGCGCGATCCCGGAATAAATGTCGCGCCATGCCTTCTGCGAGTTGGCTTCTGGCGGAGTTGGCAACACAAATGAACAGAATTTTCATCTCAAGTAGTCCTCATGGTTGTAAAGTAACGTTCGCGAATCCAAAGCGAGACGCGCACAAGACCGATCAAGACCGGCACTTCAACAAGCGGACCGATCACCGCCGCAAATGCCGCCCCGTGATGAATCCCAAAAGTCGCAATCGCAACGGCAATCGCGAGCTCAAAGTTATTCGAGGCCGCAGTAAATGAAAGAGTTGCCGACTTCTGATAGTCAGCGCCTGCCTTCTTGCTAAGGTAAAATGACACGACGAACATTACGGCGAAGTAAATACAGAGAGGCAAAGCGATCCGCAGCACGTCGAACGGCAATTGAATGATCTGCTCGCCCTTGAGGGAGAACATCAGAACAATCGTCGCAAGAAGCGCAAAGAGCGTGATCGGGCTAATCTTAGGGATGAACTTCTGCTGATACCATACATCACCCTTGGACTTTCTTAGGATCAGTCGAGTCAGGAACCCGCCGATAAAGGGAATGCCGAGATAGAGGAAGACTGATTTTGCGATCTCACCAATGGTGATATGAAGCTCAGCCCCCTGAATACCGAGAAGGCCAGGCAGCCAGGTCATAAAAATCCACGCGTAGGCCGGAAAGAAGAGAATCTGAAAGATCGAATTGAAAGCAACTAGGCCCGCGCAGTATTCATTGCTTCCTTCGGCAAGTTCGTTCCACACAATAACCATCGCAATACAGCGGGCAAGGCCGATCAAAATCAGTCCAACCATGTATTCAGGTTTATCCGGCAGGAAGATCAGAGCCAGTGCGAACATCAGCCCGGGACCGATGATCCAATTTTGCATCAGGGAAAGGCCAAGGATTTTCTTATTACGAAAAACCTGCCCCATCTCCTCGTACTTCACCTTCGCAAGCGGAGGGTACATCATGAGGATTAAACCAAGTGCAATAGGTATTGAAGTCGTCCCCACGCTCATGGCGTTGAGTGCCGGAACCACATCTGGGGCAACAAATCCCAGTGCGACTCCGGCCCCCATCGCAAGAAAGATCCAAAGCGTCAAATAACGATCAAGGAAAGAGAGTTCCCTCTTCGGACCCCCGGCTGCACTAACCAAGCTATTTTCCATTATCAGTCCTTTTCAGCAGCAACTTGTCTTTGACTTTTCTTCCGGCGCGCAACCGGACGTTTCTTTTTCATCCGGTTCGGGAGCACAGCAAGCGGCCTCAGAGTCCTGTCCGCTTTTTCCCTTAAAGACTTCGACATCGGCCATCGTGCGGTAAGTCTCCCAAGCAATACCCGAGGGGTCCTGAACCCAAGCTTTCTTCGATTCGGCATAGCAGCAGGTCGTCTCGCCTTCATCAAAAATACCAAGGTCGGCTTTTTTAAGCCGTTCGGTGATTTCCGCCAGCTCCGACTCTTGGTCGACTTGGATGCCAAGATGATCAACGCCCTTTTCGCCAACTCGGGTTGAAATGGCAAAATTGACCCGAGGATCGTCAAGCATCCACTTGGCGTAGTCTTCTTTTATCTTCGCCGGCTTCTGGCCAAAGAGGGTAGAATAAAATTGAACAGACTTATCGAGGTCCTTTACTCCGATATGAATATGAAAACGTTTCATACTAGCACTTCCTTTCGTTACAGTTCTTCTTCTTGGTTCTGGACGTTTCGCGAGCGCAGCAAGTTCGAGTGACTAAAATTCACTTCAGGTAACACACCAATTGAGTACCTTACTGTGTTAAGTGGTGCCTTACGTATGATCAGCTTTCTTCTCTATACTTCACCCTGCAAAATCACCCCATCAGAAATTATGCGAGAGATATATGGAAAAACACTTGCTCTCATCGTAGTACTGCTCGCGATTGGGTCGTGGAGTGCTAAGGCCAAAGAAATCGCCCTTACTTTTGATGATGCACCCAAAGAATCGTCGCTACATTTTGAGACATTTGAACGAACGGAAACGTTAATCAGGAAGCTTAAAGCGCTAGGTGTCCCACAGGTCATGATTTTTGCGAATGCATGTAAACGTAAGGACCCCGTGTCGATCATGCGCCAGTTAGAAAATTATAAAAAAAATGGCCACCTCATTGCAAACCATACTTGCAGTCATCCCCGCTTGGATACTGTTGGCTTCGTTGCGTATTCTAAAGATGCCAAGCAAGGCGACACAATCCTTTCTTCACTTATTTCCGGCCAAAAGTTCTTTCGATATCCATTTTTGAATGAGGGAACAAAAGAAAAGCTTCGGGATGATATGCGACAATGGCTTGCAAAAAACCATTACAGAAATGGAATGGTTTCTATAGATAATGACGATTATTTTTTCTCATTTAAGATTAATCAGGCCAAACGGCTTGGTAAAAAAATTGATTTCAGTAAAGTGAAGGAACTATTTTTAGACCACATGCTGGGCGCGGCAGACTTCTATGATGCCCTCGCACAGAAAACGATTGGCCGATCACCAAAACACGTCATGCTTCTTCACGAAATGGACGCAACTGTGATGTTCATTGATTCACTTGTGAAAGAGCTCCGCAAGCGAGGCTGGACCATCATTAGTCCAGAAGAAGCGTTTAAAGATCCTATTTACTTCGAAACCCCCAGAAACACATACGCAGGCAACGGAATTGTTGCCCAACTTGCATTTGAAAAAACTGGCGAGAGGATTGGGTTCAATAAGTCTGATGAGTTAAAAGCGGAGCTGAATAGAATTTTAGGCATTCAGGCGCGAGGTGACTGAATACGAAACTGCGGAATATTGAATCAGCGTTCCCAATCGAAGATGAGACCGCGCGTTTTAGAAAAGAGAGGGTTTTACTCTAAAAAACTGGGCCTGGAACTCCATTGGTAACGGCGCCCCTCAGAAGACACAGACCTTTTCACGAGCTTCTTATTCAGAAGACACTCAACTAACTTTGAAACATTGGATTTTCGATGCCGCCCTTCGACTGCGCTATTCGGTGAATCTCAGCCAAAAACGAACCTGCCCAAGCATACACATTCTTCTCGGAAACTGTTGCCCGCATACGTTCCATACGGCCGCGCCGTTCAGCTTCCGGCATCAAAAGCGCGTGATACAAGGCTTCAGCGCATTCTTCAATGTCGTAGGGATTCACCAAAAGCGCTTCCGTCAGCTCTCTTGATGCCCCTGCAAATGTGCTCAGCACTAGCGCTCCCAAATTATCAGAATGTGCGGACACGTACTCTTTTGCAACGAGGTTCATCCCATCGTGAAGAGAGCTGACAAAACATAGGTCTGCCGCTCTATAGTATCGATAGAGGTCAGGTGAGTTGTGGTGGGAGAGCTTAAGCAGAATCGGAGCAACCTCTGCTTTTGAAAACTTCCAATTGATCTGATCTGCGACTTCCTGGACCTCGGAGTTGAGGTCCTGATAACGCTTAATATGAGTCCGGCTGGGTGCGCCAATTTGTACAAATACAAACTTGCCGACGAGCTCCGGATGCTTATCAAGAAGCCGCTCAACGCTTCTAAAACGCTCAATAATGCCCTTTGTATAATCTACTCGGTCGACACCAATACCCAGTTTGATTTGCGTTGGAAGATTCAGTTCCGCCAAAAGTTCTTCCCGTTCTTTTTGGAATCCATCCACGGCGATGTCATATCGCGAAGGCCACTCTACGCTGATAGAGAACGGCTTTACATAACAAACGTGGCCTTTGATTGTGACGGAAAACCGCTCACGATCGACTCGCGCCTCAAGAAACTGATCTACGGTATCAAGAAAGTTGTTGCAGTGGAACTGAGTATGAAATCCAATTAGGTCCGCGCCGAGCATTCCTCGCAAAAGTTCTTTTTTCCAAGGGCAAATGCCAAAAGCCTCAGGGTTTGGCCAAGGAATATGCCAGAAGAGACTGAGAATCGCGTCTGGCTTTTCTTTACGAATAAGCGCCGGAAGAAGTGCAAAATGGTAGTCTTGAATGAGGGCGACAGGGTTGGATTCCTTATGCTCTTCGAGAAATGCACGCGCAAATTTCTGGTTTACTATTTTATAGGCCAGATAATCTTCATTATCGAAGCTTGGCCGCGTATGAGCGATGTGACAAAGTGGCCAAAGCCCTTCGTTTGAAAATCCGTAGTAATAGCCTTCTTCTTCCGCTTTCGTAAGCCACACACGTTTCAGTCCATACTCAGGTTTGCCAGGTGGAACGAGCAGCTTCCCGCTCGCATCGGCGGTCTCTCTATCCGCAGTTCCACTACCATGGGCAATCCAGAGCCCGGAGCAGGCTCTCACAATTGGCTCTACCGCAGTTACGAGCCCGCTTGCAGGAAGCAACACTTCGATCTTTTGACCCTTTCGATTATGAATATAAGGTTCACGATTCGCAATGACGCAAAGCTGGGTGTCCCCAAATACTTTCTGAACTTCGCCTCGAAGCCTTGATGGCGTCCAGGTTAGCCCTGTTTCAGCTTCCTTCACCAAATCCTTCGCTTGCCTCAACTTTAGGACAACTTTTGAAATTTCACCAGCAAGAGGAGAAAATTCTGTGCGCGCGATTGACTCGTCTACCCTACCCTCACCACTGAGCAGACCACGAAACATTTTTTTAAGACGATACACTGAATCACTTCGAGTCCATCGGTACACAAAGAGAGTCAGCAGAAAGAAGAAAAAAGAAAGCGCGGTGAGAAGAATAACCACATATGATCTCGTCGTCTCGTGCCGCTTCACCATATAATCCGTGTCATGCAACACGATCAGATACCCGAGCAGTTTCTGGTCTTCAGAAATCGGAAATGCCGCCTGGTGCAGAGTCAGTCCGCTGGCAGTTGTGATTAGAATTGCTTTTTCTTTTGCACCTTGCCTCGCCTGGCCACAGTGACTCTCCGAGGGTACGGCCTCACTTCGCGCCATTACGGTCCCATCAGGCGTGCAAATCATGGCACCGGTCAGGCGCTCGTCCTTGCTAATGCGATTCAAAAGCTTATCAATACTTGCCGAATTTTTTCCCTTAATATTGGCGACTACGTAGTCATGAATGCTCTCGGAAATCAAAAATGATCGTCGCGCCAGGTCGCCCATCACCCATTGACTCTCTAATTTCTTCATCACCTTAAGTGAACCAAAGACGGCGAGCGCTATGACCGGGCAGAGCACGGTAAGAAACTTTAATGCAATCCGCATAGCCCCTAACATTACAGTATTGATTTGAAAAAACCAATGTGAAATACTTTTGATGTGAAATCTTCAAATCGTAATCCTGAAACTACGGCAGGTCGACTCAAAGGCAATCAAATCAATTGGAATCAAGTCTACTATTTTTCTGAAATAGCGGCGGCGGGCTCCATTAAGGAGGCTGCAGTTCGACTGGACCTTACCGCATCGACATTGAGTCTCCATCTCTCTCAGCTCGAAGTGGATCTCGAAGTGCAGCTCTTTTTCAGGCAGCATCGAAAACTCACTCTCACGCCGGAAGGTACGCGCCTTTACCATCAGGCAAAAACTATGTTCGAGGCTGGCCAACGCTTGATTGACGTGGTGTCCCCTATTCCTCTCGGTTGCTATCCAGTTTCGGTAGCGCTTGTGCCAAGCCCTTCACTTCCAATCGCAAATCAAGTTTTGGGCAAACTTCTTCAAGAGCAAACGCCTTTCACGATGAAGGTAATTCGCGCAGATTACGCGGAGCTTGAGAAGGGTCTTTCCGACGCGCGATTTGACTTTGGCTTCTCTGATCGAATCCCTGAACGAAAAGATATTATCCATCAGCGCGTGTCACAGGCTTCCATTAAATTTTGTGTTGCTCTGAAATGGGCCGGCACTCCGTTCTCAGAACTGCTTCAAAAACTACCTCTCCTCATCTGTAATGCTGTGCCCTCGCAGCAAAGCCTAGCGGAACAAGCCCTGATCGACGCTGATCTTATACCTTCAGCCGTGGTAACCTCGGACTATCCAAGCACACTGCTTGATCTTTGCCATCAAGGAGCGGGAATTGGTGTGTTCAGTGAGATTCCGGCGCAGCGAATGGCGATGCAACGCCTAACCTCACTGCGGGCTCCTCAAGACGCACCAAAACTTCAGGACAATCTCTTTGTGCTTTGGGCTCAGGGAGCGGAGAACACTGCAGTAGTAAAGCTCCTGCAGAAGATCCTCAAGGAACAGAGTTTCATTGAACCGGCTTGATCATGCACTGAATAGCGGCCGGTTTAGTTCCACTCTCATCAAAGGACAGGAACGCGCTTTTTGCGAACGCTGGGCACTCTGATGATACGAACATTTGCCTGCAAAGACGGAGCGCATTAGAGTGGCTGGCGAAAACCTTCCTGAAAACGTTTTGCATTTCCTTGAAACCTGCATTGACTCCGTTGAGCAGCTGCGAATCTTATTATTACTCCACTCGACCCCGGAACGCATATGGACGACGGCAGAAATCACCAGTGAGCTGAGAAGCGCAGAATCTTCGATACAGAAGAGACTTGATGGCCTGTATAGAAGAAAGGTTCTTCGGCAAATCGCCGACTCAAAGGACCAGCATCGGTTCCTCCTGGCAAATGACGAATTGAGAATCGTAATTGAAGAGCTGGCCATACAAAATCAACTGCGCCCTTACCGGGTAATCGAAGCTATCTACCCCGGACCAACTAGAGCTATTCAAGCCTTCACCAACGCCTTCAAGCTAAAAAGCGGCAAGCCATAAGCCCGGCGAAAACGCGTTCATTCCAAATCTAGTCCCGTTAATCTGATTTTTTTCGGCCACCATCGCTGCGCACGAAAGTCTGTCGAGCAAGGTGTACTTCAAGTTCATACGCGAGCTTTCGCAGCCTTAGTAGAAACTGCTCACCTTCTTCCATGTCATGCTGGAGCTCAGAAATGCCTTGTTCGATATCTTTAAGTTCGGGGTTTACGAAGGCACCTACAAATAAAGCCATATAAGACCAGAGAAAGAGTGCCCCTCCCATCATCATCAGAATGCAAAGGATTTTTCCAGCTGGTGTGACTGGGTTCAAGCCTCCCCCGCCCACCGTCGTCACGATTCCCACGGCCCACACAAGGCAGTCCAAAAATCCATGAATTCCAGCGTTCTTTCCGGATTCCAAATAAGCAAAAGCCACGGCTCCACCGAGGATACATGCATTGCCCCAGAGAGTTACAAACCAGAAAAATGGCGTGCGAAATAACGAGGTAATTCGCTTCTTAACAACCTTGAATTGCAAAGCGCTTTTGAGCGCCGGACGTTGAATCGATTTCACAATATATAACCTCACCGATCTATATTTTTTCTCATATTTTCTCCTTTAAGCTATTTAAATTCAATGCGACCAGCGCCGATGTTCTTTCCGCTCAATTCAACCGCCCGTCCGTTGAATAAATTCTCAAATTGAATTTTGACAGTATACCCCCCAGGGGGTATACTAAGTCATGCCAACTGAAAAACCAAAGCGCCTACGAAAAGAAAAAGTGGCAGGCTGCTGCGCGCCGATCCACCTGCCTCACCCCGATCATTCCGAGTACTTACCCAGACTAAACCGCATTGAGGGACAACTCAGTGGAATTCAAAAAATGATTCAAGATGGACGTTATTGCGTCGACATTCTCGTCCAATTTCGCGCCGTGATGGCAGCCCTGCGCTCAGTTGAAGTGAGTATTTTTGATAAGCACCTTGAGCACTGTTTATCTTCGGCACTTTACTCTAAAGACAAAAAACAAATCGACCAAAAGTTAAAAGAACTTATGAATCTTCTCTTACGAAGGACATCATTATGAATCACTCTCCCCATTCAACCGAGCCTGCCCAGCATGATTGCTGCCATAAACCTGAAGGCAAACCATCTTCAGTAAATATCACTTTAGGAACGAGCTTGAATCCGCATGACGCCCTCTACACCTGCCCCATGCACCCCGAGGTAAAACAAAAGGGCCCTGGCATTTGTCCCATCTGCGGTATGGCACTTGAGGCGCTAGAAGCATCCCTTGATGACGATGCTCCAAACCCTGAGCTTTTGGATTTTTCAAAACGATTGAAGTTGTCCCTGGCCTTTACCCTGCCGCTTTTGATTCTTGCCATGGGAGAAATGATTCCCGGAAATCCGTTTCATACGTATTTTCCCGAACACATCATGAACTGGGTACAGTTATTTCTAGCCGCACCCGTGGTCCTCTGGGCTGGTTACCCACTTTTTCATCGTGGGTTCCTTTCGCTTAAGACTTGGAATTTGAACATGTTCACGCTCATCGCACTTGGGGCGGGAGCAGCGTTCCTCTTTAGTGTTTTAGCCACGATGATTCCTTCAGCATTTCCCGTAGCCTTCCAATCCCACGGTCGAATTCAGGTATATTATGAGGCCGCTTGCGTCATTATTGCGCTGGTGCTCTTAGGTCAGCTTTTAGAACTTAAAGCGCGGGGTCAAACCAGTTCTGCAATGAAGAGTTTACTAAAGCTTGCCCCCCATACCGCACGGGTCATCGAATCTGACGGTAGCGAGAAAGATATCGGGCTTAGTGAAGTGAAGCCTCAGGATAAACTCAGAGTTCGTCCAGGAGAACAGGTACCGGTGGATGGAGTGATAATTTCCGGGCAAAGCTCAGTTGATGAATCAATGCTCACCGGCGAGGCGATTCCGGTTGAGAAGAGCAAAGGATCTACGGTTACCGCAGGAACTACCAACCAGACCGGAAGCTTTATCATGGAAGCAAAAAAGGTAGGAAAAGATACATTGCTCGCTCAGATTGTTCAGATGGTAAATGAGGCTCAGAGAAGTCGCGCTCCCATTCAAAGCCTGGCGGACCGCGTGTCAGCTTGGTTTGTACCCGCAGTGATAGCGGTGTCGATCATAACCGGCATCATTTGGTTCGCCTTTGGCCCAGAACCTAGCTTGAGTTACGCTCTCGTTAACGCAGTCGCCGTGCTTGTCATCGCCTGTCCTTGCGCCCTTGGGCTTGCGACACCAATGTCGATTATGGTTGGAACGGGACGCGGTGCCCAAGCTGGAGTTTTAATCCGAAATGCAGAGGCGCTTGAACGCATGGAAAACGTCGATACTCTAGTTTTAGATAAGACGGGCACACTTACGGAGGGCAAACCAAAACTCATTACCGTAAAAACATTTTCCGGATTTACGGAATCAGAAGTTCTGAGCCTAGGAGCTGCTTTAGAGAGAAGTAGCGAGCATCCTTTGGCCGAAGCCATTCTTTCAGGAGCAAAGGAACGGAAAATTGAAAACGGGGCCGAAATAAGGGAATTTCGGTCCGAAACGGGCATGGGAATTCGCGGCATCGTCCACGATAAGCTGGTTTTACTTGGCAACGCAAAATTTCTTGAACGGGAAAACATCCTGCCTCAAGAAATCAAAATCACGGCCGATGCCCTTCGAAAGGAAGGACAAACCGTACTTTTCCTTAGCGTCGATGGGAAACCGGCTGGCATTTTCGGAGTTAGCGATCCCATCAAAATCACAACGCCTGAAGCAATTCAGCAGTTGCGGGAAGCAGGCCTAAGGCTTGTCATGCTTACCGGCGATCATCGCGACACCGCAAATGCTGTAGCCCTAAAACTTGGCCTTGATGAAGTTTACGCCGATGTTCTGCCCTCCCAGAAAAATGAGATTATTAAAAAACTCCAAAGAGAAGGACGGAAGGTCGCAATGGCGGGCGATGGCGTTAACGATGCTCCAGCCCTAGCCCAAGCGGATGTTGGTATCGCAATGGGAACGGGAGCCGACGTTGCGATGCAAAGCGCAGGCATCACCCTCATAAAAGGTGACCTTCGGGGCGTTGTCCGTACCAGGAACTTAAGCCGCGCAGTGATGAAAAACATTCGTCAAAATCTGTTTTTCGCTTTCATCTACAACTTGCTTGGCGTGCCCATTGCCGCGGGCATTCTTTATCCTTTTTTTGGCTTACTCCTCAGTCCCATGCTGGCAGGGGCCGCCATGAGTCTAAGTTCAGTATCCGTGATTGGAAATGCCCTAAGATTAAGGAGCGTTTCCCTGAAATGATTTTCAATTTCAAATTAGGCACAAAAGAAACATTATGGGCTTTCTGTTTCTTGACCAGTTTTTTAGTTGCGTTTGACGCCAAGGCTAAAACGGTTCGTTACGAACTCACGATCACAAACGAGAAAATAAATTTGAGCGGAAAAAAAACCGTCGACTTTGCCCTCACAGTAAACGGCGGAGTACCTGCCCCGACTCTGGAGTTCACCGAAGGAGATGATGCAGAGATCATAGTAAAAAATCGCATTCCGAATCTTGAAACTTCAGTCCACTGGCACGGAATTCTTCTGCCGCCCGAGATGGATGGAGTTCCCTACGTAAACTCTCCACCAATCAAACCCGGAGGTGATTTTACCTTTCGTTTCCCTATCCGCCAGCATGGCACGTATTGGTACCACTCCCACACTATGACGCAGGAACAGGAAGGCGTTTATGGCGCATTCATCGTTCATCCAAAAAAGAAAACCATAAAATACGATAGGGAAGTGGTGGTCGTCTTAAGTGATTGGTCAGATGAAAATGGCGAAAGTATCTTAAAAAACCTTAGAAAAGATGGTGATTATTACCTCTACAAAAAAGGTACGATGCGATCGTGGGTGGGCGCCATCCAAGCGGGAAAACTAGGGACTTTTCTTACTAATGAATGGACCCGAATGGGCGGCATGGACTTTTCCGATGTCGGTTATGATGCTTTTCTGATGAACGGAAAAAAAGATTCCCAGCTCGCAGCCCTTCGCCCGGGAGAAAAGGCAAGAATTCGGATTATTAACGCCGCCGCCTCAAGCTATTTTTACGTTTCGCTTGGTCAGATGCCCATGAAAGTTATCTCCGCCGACGGAGTGGACATTAAACCCATATACGCAAAAGAGTTACTGATGGGAATGGCCGAAACCTATGACGTTCTTTTTGAAGCGCCGGAATCTAAGAACTATGAACTTAAAGCTACCTGTCAGGACGGAACTGGTTCAGCGTCGGGTTGGTTAGGGGATGGCGAAAGGGTTGCCGCACCCGTTAAACCTTTTCCTGAAATGTATGCGTCTATGGATCATGCAAGCCATGGAAGCCATGCAAGTCATGAGGGGCATGCAAACCATGACACCCACGTAAACCATGAGAGCCACGGCAGTGTTACGGCCCAAAAAAGCAGTTCGCATGCAGGCCACGGAGATCACCGTAATCACGGGGAACCAGAATCCGTCGCAAATGAAGATCATCGTACCGCCGTAGACATCCTCTCGGTAGACGAACTTGAGGCACAAGATTCGACTGCATTTTTAAAAAATGGAAAAGTACATGACGTAAAACTTCTTCTGGGTGGCGATATGCGCCGTTACATTTGGCATCTCAACGGAAAAGCAATTCATGAGGATCGTTTGATCGTCATCAACCAAGGCGACATCGTTCGATTCACATTTGAAAACCTAACGATGATGCATCATCCCATGCATCTGCACGGACATTTTTTTCGGGTGCTGAATCAGCATGGCGATCGCTCCCCCCTTAAGCACACAGTGGATGTGCCACCGCATATGAGCCGCACAATTGAATTTCTTGCGAACGAACCCGGCGAGTGGATGCTTCACTGCCACAATCTTTTTCATATGAGTACTGGCATGGCTCGCGTTGTGAAATATTCGAGCTTTACCCCCAAACCGGAGATTGCCCACCTTCAGCACCAGGATCATCATTTGCACGACCCCTGGTATTTTTATGGAAATGCCGAAGTCGCGAGCAATCATGGCCAGGCAAATTTTAGACTTTCTCAGACCTGGAATGAAATAGAAGCCCGAATTGAAACCAGGAATACCGCCGGACTTAACTTTTCATTTCGAGAACCCTGGGAACTTGAAGGTGACCTCCTTTATCACAGGTGGTTTAACCAGTACTTCCACCTCATGGCTGGCGGCGTGGGCTTTGATAAGCAAGTTTCTGCGGTCGTAGGTTTTGGTTACTTGCTACCGATGTTAATCGATTCCCATTTTCTGGTTGATCACCGCGGTAAATTTCGTCTGGGCTTTGAGAAGCGTTTCCAATGGACCAAGACAATTTTTTCCGACGTGGATTTCATTTGGCGACCAAACCAAGCCCAAACCATTGGCCATGATATAGAATACGAAATCTCGCTCATGTATGGACCGGCCTGGCACTGGGCTGTCGGGGTCATGCTAACCGATCGCAGTATTGGTTTGGGCGTACAGGTTCAATTTTAGTTTTGACGCCAACTCCTATGGTTCATTACGGACGGGTAATTGGGGCATTTTCCGCAGAATCTTAAACGATTTAAAACTAGTTTCAATTTTCAACTCTAAGCCAATATAGGAACCCTGATTTGGCGCAAGACTTCCACGGTAGTGCGTTGCAGTGCCGTGGAGATTAATGGGCGTAAGCTTTATGGTTTCGCCGGTGTCGGAATCCCTAAACAAGGTCAAATCCAGCACCTTTGGAAAGGTTTTCTTTTTTCCAAGGGTGTAGACATCAACGGCATGTCCCTTTTTATCGACCTTGATTTCGAATTGATTGGGACCTTCCCCAATAATATCTCCCCCATGGGGACCGGGGCTCATATCGGCAAAAGCAATTGCCCCTTGGAACATTAAGGTGAAAATAGAAAACAACCGAAATCGATTTGAAGTTTTCTGAGCCACATTCTGCAGAGTTCTAAAGTTCATAAATCCCATTACAGCAAATTTCACGCGAAACGCCAAAGGCAATTCATTTGATCCACCGAGCCAAGTCATTCAAAAATGGCAGAAACATTCCGTCGTGTTAACGTCCACTGAAGAAATCCCCCTTCCGAAAAGTTCAGTCCATGAGGTTTAAAATGAACAATACAGTTGCGGCTGGACTCACGTCCGAGCAAGCAAAAGATGCATTTAAGAAGCACGGGCCGAATGAACTCATCCGCGCAAAAGGCCCTAACGTTTTCGTGTTATTCTTACGTCAGTTCAATAGTCCCTTGATTTGGTTACTTTTCCTTGCTTGCCTTGCATCAGGGGTCCTTGGCGAGTGGATCGATGCGGTCGCCATAAGTTCGATACTTCTCATCAACGCTTTTGTTGGTTTCTACCAGGAGTTTCGAGCCGAGCGTGCGGTGGCCGCCCTCATGTCACTCAGCGCACCACGAGCCCGGGTCCTGCGTGATGGACGATCGGTCATGCTATCCGCCAAAGAAGTTGTCCCCGGAGATGTTCTAATATTGGACGCCGGAGATATTGTGGCCGCAGACTCTCTCCTTTTGGAATCAAACCAACTTCTTTTGAATGAATCCGCACTGACTGGTGAAAGCACACCTGCAGAAAAAAAGGTGGTTACGCTGGATGAAAAAACGCCCCTGGCTGAACGGGTAAACTCCGTATTTTTAAGCACCCACGTGGTAGCGGGCTCCGGCCGGGCAGTTGTTCAAGCAACGGGAATGAACACAGAAATCGGGAAAATTGCTCACCTGCTCACGCAAAGTCCTGAAACAAAAACTCCGCTTCAACAGCGCTTAAAAACGGTTAGTCATACTCTTTTAAAGATTTGCCTCCTTTTGGTCTTGTTCGTAGCTATTCTTGGAATAATTCGTGGGCAGCCCTGGCTTGAACTGATCATGTCATCCATTTCCCTCGCTGTGGCCGTTGTTCCAGAAGGGCTTCCGGCCATCGTGACCATTGCGCTTGCCCTTGGCGTCCAAAGGATGGCGGCAAAAAATGTTTTGATTCGCAGCTTGCCGGCAATCGAAACTTTAGGCAGCACGACTGTCATTTGCACCGACAAAACGGGGACCCTAACGACCGGGAGCATGCGTGTCCGGGAATTTTGGGGCCCGGATCACGATAAAATTCTTTTTGTCGGCGCCGCATGTTGTGATGCAGAACTTAACGAGGATCAGAAATCGGGAACGGGAGATCCAACGGAAGTTGCCATCCTCATAGCGGCAATTGAGCGGGGAATTCAATTGTCGAAAATTGAAACGGATTTTCCGAGAACGCATGTGAATCCCTTCGATTCCGAAAGAAAAAGAATGTCGATTCTCCGGAATGACTCCGTTCTTTATGTGAAGGGTGCGGTTGAATCTGTCCTTTCAAAGTCAACTGCTACCAACCAAAATGAAATACTTCAGTTTGCTTCAAGTATGGCCGAACGTGGTCTTCGAGTGCTTGCCGTTGCGACCGGGAGCGGCACTCAGGAAGAACACTTGAGTTTCATCGGACTCATAGGAATCTCAGACCCGCCAAGAAAAGAAGCCATGGCGGCGATCGCGTCCGCCAGAGCGGCAGGGATCCGAACCGTTATGATAACAGGTGACCATCCGGTAACGGCCCGGGCAATTGCCCGTGAGTTGGGCATTCTTTCGCCAAATGAAAGCCCAGAGGGGATAGTTCATGCAAGAGTAACCCCTGAAGATAAAATCAATATCGTGAGGGACTGGAAGGGTAAAAATGAAATTGTCGCCATGACGGGTGACGGCGTGAACGACGCACCCTCTCTAAAAGAGGCCCATGTCGGAATCGCCATGGGGATTACGGGAACCGAAGTAGCAAAACAAGCATCCGATATGATCTTAACCGACGACAATTTTGCCAATATTGTTTCAGCAATCCAAGAAGGACGGGGCGTTTACGATAATATTCAGAAAGCGGTCGTATACCTTTTAGCAGGAAATACCAGTGAACTGACGATCATGCTCATCGCGGCAATTGCTGGTTTACCCGTGCCGCTCCTGCCGATCCATTTATTATGGATCAATCTCGTAACGGACGGGTTGCCTGCCTTAGCACTGGTCATGGACCCTGCATCCGCGGAGTCCATGAGACGGTCTCCGAAGAAACCGAATGAGCCTATGTTAGGAGCTTCGGAGTGGAAACGCATCATCGCGACCGCACTGACCGAGGGAATCATCATCTTTGCAACATTTGTTATTATGCTTAAAAACTCTGACATTCATTCAGCGAGAAACTTTACGTTCACGACCCTCGTATTTAGCCAAATGTTTCGGGCGTTTTCCGCAAGGAGCAACACCCAGGTTTTTTGGACGGTTGGAGCTTTCAATAATTTATTACTCCTCGCAATCGTGTTTCTTACGATCTTTCTTCAGATCGCCCTTCACCATCTGCCCCTCACGCAGAATTTCCTATCCCTATCTCCCCTCCCCTTCACGGCGATTATGGCATCCATTTTCATTACCCTCATTCCAGTGACTTTCATCGAGATACATAAGCTTTTAAGTAAAAGGTATAGAACTTCCGAGATTTGATTCAAATGTCTAGAATCAATTCTTCTTCGCCATAAGTGCCAGTTCCATCATCGGAATTTTTAAAGTAAAACTTGTTCCAAATTCAGGCCTACTATCGATGCAAATTTTTCCACCATGAGCGTCAACTACGCCTTTAACCAATGTAAGCCCTAAGCCCCACCCGGTCTTAACTCCTTCCTGAGCAGTTTTTGATCTACGGTATTGCTGAAACAACAATGAGATTTCGCTTTCTGGAATAGGTTGACCTTCGTTATGAACTTCTAACTCAACATGAGTTACGTTAGCCCTAAGCGTAATTGTGATTGGCTCTTCTAGTGCACCATATTTTACGGCATTGCCAATTAAGTTCTCAAGCGCCCGTCTTAACCCATCACAACTGAAATACCCCTTAAGGGTCGGCATCGAATTTAAGATGAATCGATCACCATGAATGTCCGACATCTCTTCTACCACATCCCGAACCATCAAGTCTAAATCACAGACGTCAAACTGCAGAGCTAGCTTCTCACCTGAGCGAAGCCTGCCGGCATCGAGCAGATCATGAATCATAGCTTCTAGACGGTCCATGCTACGAATCACTTTCTTAGCCGACTTCTTTGCTGTTTCGGGCAAATCTTGATGCCGTGAAATCAACTGGGCATTAAGCCTTGCCGCCGTAATTGGAGTTTTCAGATCATGGGTAAGTGTATTCACGAATTTTTTTTGGATGCCCATATGTAACTCTGAAAACTCCACCGCCGCATCGTTAACCGCCTGCTCAACGGAATCAAGAATGATATCGCGTTGGGCGATACTCAATTGACCTTCGAATTCCAGCACCTGAAAAATCACTTCCCTTAAAATATGGTATTCAAAAATCACTTCCGTCAGTGCGTAATTCTTTTCCCCGGCCCGATCACCACCGTGCAACTTTCCGATTCTCGTTCCCTCTTCGTCGTGGGCCACCACGGATTTGAAATCAAGCTTACGGTTGGTCGCGAGGGCATCGATCAAATGATCTAAGTAGAGGGGAAGGGAATTTCTAAGTGAAAGGTTGGTCACGGTTCCGGCAGAAACGACTTCCTTCAAACAACGCTCGGCCCAAAGGGTGAGAATTTTTTCCTTCCACTTCTTGAGTTGCGTAGAGTTAATACCCGTCGCGGAAGCTTCCGTGGCTAAAATCATTGTTATGCCCCTTATTGCTGAACAAACAGCTTACTCCTACTAGCCGGCAGGCGCTAGTGGCCATGCACCATGAACCAGGGGCAGCATCACGCTTCGCATCACGTTTTATTTGCAAAATTCAACGACGGTAAGATTCTTGCCACGCTTAAGGGCAATTTCTGGAGGTATGCTTTTCAAAATACTTTTTTGCAGTGCCTCAATGATTTCGATTTTCCAAAAGTCCCGTCGGTGAACAAAACTAATTTCCCGCGTTGGAGCTGGTATTACGAAGGACCGCACGGAGGTCCGAATTTCCGCAGAGCTCATAAGGGCCGTCATGAGCTCTGGGATCAAGGTGTACCCGCGGTTCTTCTGGATCACGTGACAGAGCGTATCGAGGCTTCCGCTTTGGAAATGAATGTTTTTAAATACGGAGTCCTGGCTTGGGTCAATGGAACAATAGTTTGAAATTTGTGTTTTGAAGCAGTTGCCATCCTTGAGCATCCACATTTGTGAGGCATCAAGATCCTTAGCCTCAACCTTTGACTTTTTTAGAAGCGGGTGGCCTTTAGCTGCATAAAAAACGAAAGGCTCGTAATACAGTGGATTCTCCTTAAGGCCCAATTGCGCGAGTGGGGTCGCAAGTACGGCGCCATCAAGCCGGTCATTTTTAAGTTCCTCAATAATCGTATCCGTCGGCAACTCCTCAAGGTAGAGTTCCACTTTCGGAAATTCTTTCGAAAAGCCCCTTAGAAATAATGGAATTAAATAGGTTGCCACCGTGGGAATGATGGCTAATCGAAATTCTCCAGAGACACCATTTACTCCACTTTTTGCTACGTGAATTAGTTTTGCCTGGGCCTGCATTACAACCTTAGCTTGTTCAATGAAACGCCTGCCCGCATCGGTGGGTACGATGGGTTTTTGAATGCGGTCAAAAACCGTAATGGAAAGTTCGTCTTCAAGTTTCTGAATTTGCTGGCTCAAGGTAGGCTGGGAAATATGGCAAGCGGTGGCCGCTTTGCCAAAGTGGCGGTATTTATCCACGGCAAGAATATATTCTAGCTGGGTGAGAGTTGGCATATCGATAGTTTAAACCAATCATATTATAGAAACAATCGATTTTACCTAAATGGCTAACTCCATCATTATGGGAATAAGAGCAAACACGGAACTGAAAAATTTCCGCGGCTGCCCAGACTCAAGAAGGAGATCAGATATGTTAGGCGTTGGAAAAAAAATTCCCCAATTTAAACTCAAAGCAACCGTTTCGACGGACCCTAAAACTGCATTTGTAGATATTGCCCAGGATACTTACCCTGGCAAATGGCTAGTGCTGTTTTTCTACCCCAAAGACTTCACCTTTGTTTGCCCCACAGAGATTAAGGGATTTGCCGATATGAATGGCAAATTTAAGGATCGCGATGCGCAGATTTTGGCGGCGAGCACCGATACCGAATTTGTCCATATGGCGTGGCGACAACACCACGCAGATTTGAATCAACTCCCCTTCCCCATGTTAGCGGACGTAAAACGTGAACTCTCAACGGCTCTGGGAATCCTTGATGAAAATGAAGGAGTGGCCCAACGCGCAACCTACATTGTGGACCCTCAAGGGATCATAAGATTTGTTTATGTTACGGATCTTAGCGTAGGGAGAAACCCGAATGAAGTCCTGCGGGTGCTTGATGGATTGCAAACCGATGAGCTTTGCCCCTGCAATTGGGAAAAGGGCAAAGAAACCATTAAAGTCTAAGGAAGCGATATGAACTTACAAACTCTACGCGAGCAGTTTCCTGAATCGGCCAAAGACATCAAACTGAATCTTGAAACCATTCTAAGCCCGGAGGTCACTCCGGGCTTAACCATAAACCAAACTTTAGGCATTGCCCTGGCGTGTGCCTACGCTACCAAGGAGTTGAAGCTGGCAAAGGCGATCCTGCTGGATTTTGAATTGAATGGCGAGACGCAGAATGCGGCAAAAGGCGCTGCTTCGATCATGGCCATGAATAATGTTTACTACCGAACCATGCATCTTTTAGGTGACTCAGAAATAAGTAAAATGCCTGCGAAACTCCGCATGAATATCCTCTCTCGTCCAGGGATACCGAAGGTGGATTTTGAACTCATGAGTTTAGCGGTGTCGGCCCTTTCGGGATGTGGAATGTGCATTAAGGCGCACGCAGAAGAGGTCAAAAAACAGGGAATCTCGCCAGAAGGCATACATTCTGCCATTCGCATTGCTTCGGTGATGAATGCCGCAAGTTTAGCTTTAAGCTTGGGGCCTGATTCTACGAGCTCTTCCTGACTCAAAGCTGACCTAACCCTGACCCACGGTTGACCATACATCGCGTATAACTCGTTTCCATTGAAAGGAAGTACGCAATGAAAAGTTTATCTAAGAATATCGCAGTTAGTTTTTCCGTGGCCGCCATGACCTTGATTTCCGTAGGTGCGGCAGCAGATGAGGTCCAGTCCGGACTGCTTTGCCAATCCGCGGGCTCACCCATGGCGGTAATGGAGCAGATCAATACTGCACTAAATACCGGTGACACCGTGGGCGGGATAAAACTAGATAGCTATGGTCCCAACCAATGGGGCTGGATCAGAAAGCCCGTCGTGATTTCGGCCATCACTTACTTGCCTATACCACAGCGTTTGAGCGGTACAATCCAAAGCTCGGACCACCCGTTCGTGCATGACAACGTAAACCTCACAACTCAACAGTCTTCATTTACCGGGTGCGTTTCCGTAAATCGAAAGTAATCTTACCTAGGGGCGAACCTAATTTCCTGGCCCTCGGCCTGCCTGACTTCCTCGGCCAAAGTTGGCTCGGGATTTCGTTGGGCCGTCGGGCCACGAAATATTACGGGAGGGTTCCCACTGAGCACTCTTAGGCCAGACTCGTTCGCGGTGTTTTCATCAAATATGGGGTCTTGAAAAAACTGCAGCAAGGTTCTGCCGGACGGGGTGGTTCTGAGTAAGTTTGTTGCGCTAAAGAGAGGTCGTAGCGCTGCCATGTGAATGACAGTGCCAAGCTTTTCATAACGAACGGCATTTTTCATTTCAGTAAAAAGGGGCGTAAATTTACTATTTTTATCCGCCGATAACACCGCACGCAGTTGCATAAGCTTTGGTAAGTCACCGTGGTCCACCACTTCCCGCAGGCCAAAAACTAAACTTTCAATGAGATCAACCCTTGGGCCATAGGTTGGCGCGTACTCGGTTCGGGCGTGCCCTGCGGCAAAACGTTGGAGCGGGGCCAATCCGCTAAACTGATCTGCCGCCAGAGTTGCTTCCCGCAAAAGTACTGTGAATATAAATTCCTTAACCTCACGGTAGTGGACGTAGTTTAGGAGCTTTTGCGCTGCCGCATGGCCAATGAGGTCTGAACGCGTTGGTGAATAAAACTCCCGAATAACATCGCTCATTCTACGATTATCAATGTCCATAGCTTTTTTAGGAGCTTGATCACTAAATAAGAAATATTCATTTGGAATCCAAGTCCCTACCGAAATGATGCGAGGATCCAAATACGTTGCGAGGCGCAAGCGCTCAAAGGGGGCTAATTCTAATCCGTATTTCGGCGGCAGCGCAGACCGCTGGAAATGGTCGATCCAGGTAAGCGTAGCAAGCCCGTATCCGACTTCTGGGTCGTAAAGCTCCCGATCAAAGCCCACCGTGATTGCATTTTCTGCTGCGTAATTTTGCAAAATTAAAATATTAATAGGGTCATACAAAACGGGCAGACTTAAAGGATCCAATTTAATGCTATCTAGGATGACTTCGCGTAAATCCGTTAGGCTCGTATAGCCCGTTCCACCCAGTACCTGAATCCGCCGAAAAATCCTTGTTACCGAAGATTCATCACTGGAATCCAAGAGTGGCATCAGAAGTGTTAATAGATTTTCTAAGTAAGGTAACAGCTTCGGAAACAGCGCAGGCCCTTCGGTAAGCACTCCTTCAATACGCTTTAGAATTTCTTCCTTTAATTCAACGGATGGAGTGGCCAAGGCGGACACCGCGTGCCTTAGTACGACATCTTTGGCGTCAAACTTAGTGTCCCGCAAAGTCCGGTAGGAGAGCCAAGCCTGAACCAAAGTATCCTTAGATAATGGAGCAGCCTCGCCTAAGGCGGTACGGCAACGCGGAAAACTAGGTTGTGGCGTAGGCATGGCAAAACTTAACGAAGCCCCGCATAGGATGAGAAATAGTAGCAAAAATACGACGATTCTATATTTCAGAAAAACTCCCGGGCTAAAAACTACCTTTCCTTAGCATCGGTACATCTAAGAAAAAAAGAAATTATCCCTCGGTTTTTTGACCTTTTTCACCATAAGGGCAATGCCGACAGCCGCTGCCACAGCAATAACCACGTTTAAGATGGTATTTTTCCGTAAAAACCAATCGTCCCCACTCATCCAGGTAATAGTCCTCCCCTTCTTTTAGGGGCGGCGATGTTGGGGGATTTTCATCTTTGCTCAAGAGCTTGATTCCAATGGCCTCTAAGCCGAAGGATGAGCCTCCGCTCGTTTACCTTCCCCACGTTCTGCCCTTTCAGGTTTTGCCGTCTTTTTAAACCAAATGTGCATAATGGAAAGCAGCTTCTCAGGGTCCACCGGCTTAGTAACGTAATCAGACGCTCCCGCACTGATGGCTTTTTCGCGATCGCCCTTCATGGCCTTGGCCGTGAGTGAGATGATGGGCAGTTTCTTAAATTTCGAAATTTTCCTGATTTCCTGCGTCGCCGTTAAACCATCCATTTCGGGCATCATGGTATCCATGAGTACGAGATCGATGTCGGGATTTTCTTTAAGCAAGTTCACGCCGATTTTTCCGTTCTCCGCGTGAAGAACTTTAATTTTCCGGGATTCTAAAACACTGTTGATGGCAAAAATATTTCGTACATCATCGTCCATCACCAGCACTTTTTTACCCGTGAAATCGGCATCCTTGGGTAAGGGTGGGATATCCAGGTTGTTCTCGGTTCCGGAATCAGAAATTCCTTTCTGCGCCGTAACGGATGCTTCAGCGCCGGAATAATTTTGTGGAAGATAAAGCGTAAAGGTACTGCCCTGCCCAGGCACGCTCTGCACTTCAATCCAGCCGCCCAAGAGACGCGCAATTTCCCGGCTAATGGTGAGCCCAAGGCCTGTGCCACCGTACTTTCTGCTCGTCGTTCCATCCGCCTGTTGGAAGGCTTCAAAAATGAGATTTTGTTTGTCTTGAGAGATTCCTATCCCCGTATCCTTCACCATAAAGGCAATGACGGGTTGATTTGGACTTAAGTTAGACATGGCAAGCCGTTGATCATGATCCGCCGCCTTGATGATGAGTTCCACTCGTCCCTGTTCCGTAAATTTAAACGCATTGGACAAAAGATTTTTAAGTATCTGATGCAAGCGGTTCACATCCGTGAACATGGTCTGCGGCAATTGCCCATCCATTTTGATTTCAAAGTCGAGCATTTTTTGTTCCGCCATATGCCTAAAGGTCTGCTCTACATATTCTTGCACATGGGGCAATTTCACTTCCCTTGGATCGATCGGCATTTTGCCCGCTTCAACTTTGGAGAGGTCTAGAATTTCGTTAATGAGGCCCAGTAAATCGTTTCCGGAAGCAAACACGGTGCTTGCGAATTTGACTTGTTCCGGTGTGAGATTGCCATCCTTGTTTTCGGAAAGCATTTTGGAGAGGATCAACAAGCTATTCAGCGGGGTTCTAAGTTCATGGGACATATTGGCCAAAAACTCAGATTTATATTTAGAAATAAGCTGTAGTTGTTCGGCTTTTTCTTCAACGCTCTTAGAGGCAAGTTCCACTTCTTGATTTTTGACTTCAAGGAGTTTTGCTTTCTCATTGAGCTGGCCCGCTTGCGCTTCAAGTTCCGCATTGGACCGTTTGAGTTCCTGGAGCAACTCTTCCGTTCTCATACTTGAAGAAATCATGTTCAAAATAACGCCGATGCCGTCCATGAGTTGGTCAAGGAAGGTCAGCTGGTTCTGACTGAAACTCTTAAACGAAGCGAGTTCAATGACCGCTTTGGTTTCGCCTTCAAACAACACGGGGAGCACCACTACGTTTCTCGCCGGCGCTTCGCCAAGGCCCGTTTGTACGTTCACAAAACCATCGGGAACATCGGTCAATAAAATTCGTTTTTTCTCAAAGGCGCATTGACCAATGAGACTTTCCTTCATGCGGTAGGTGCTTAAGAGACTTTTGCGATTGGAAAATCCGTAACTTGCAATGAGGTTCAGCGTTGGTTCCGCGCGCTCCTTATCGCGATCCTTATCTTTATCTTGGGTTTCTAACATGAAGAATCCCCCGTGCTGCGCATCCACCAGCGGCGTTAATTCCGAAGTGATGAGCTGAGCTACGGAAACGATATTTCTTTGTCCTTGCATGAGGCCTGAGAATTTCGCCAAATTCGTTTTGAGCCAATCCTGCTCCGTATTTTTCTGCGTAGTGTCCTTAAGGTTACCGATCATCTGATTGATATTATCTTTCAGCTGAAGAACTTCCCCTTGGGCTTCAACGTTAATGGACCGAGTTAAGTCCCCTTTCGTAACGGCCGTGGACACGTCGGCGATGGCTCGCACCTGGGAGGTTAAGTTACCGGCAAGCTGATTCACGTTATCCGTCAAATCCTTCCACGTTCCGGAAGCGCCTGGCACTTTCGCCTGACCGCCTAATTTTCCTTCAATACCCACTTCCCTCGCGACGGATGTCACTTGGTCGGCAAAAGTTCTGAGCGTGTCCGTCATGCTGTTAATCGTTTCCGCGAGCGCCGCCACTTCCCCTTTGGCTTCAAGAACGAATTTTTCATTCAAATTTCCATTGGCCACCGCGGTCACGACCTTAACGATACCTCGCACTTGCGTCGTAAGATTAGACGCCATGAAATTCACGTTATCCGTGAGATCCTTCCACGTTCCGGCAACGCCCGGCACTTTCGCTTGAGTACCTAACTTTCCTTCGATACCCACTTCCCGCGCAACCGTAGTCACCTGGTCGGCAAAAATCCGCAGAGTGTCCGTCATGTTGTTAATGGTATCGGCAAGGGAGGCGACCTCCCCTTTCGCTTCGAGGACGAATTTTTCATTCAAGTTTCCGTTGGCCACCGCGGTCACGACCTTAACGATACCTCGCACTTGCTTCGTAAGATTGGACGCCATGAAATTCACGTTATCCGTGAGGTTTTTCCACGTTCCAGAAACTCCCTTAACTTCCGCCTGACCGCCCAGTTTTCCTTCGGTACCCACCTCCTTGGCCACCCGAGTAACTTCCGCGGCAAATGAATTCAATTGATCCACCATGGTATTAATGGTGTTTTTTAGTTCCGCGATTTCGCCCTTGGCTTCCACCGTAATCTTTTGGGATAAGTCACCGTTGGCAACGGCCGTCGTCACTTTCGCAATGTTTCGCACTTGAGAAGTAAGGTTACCGGCCAACTGATTCACATTATCGGTCAAATCTTTCCACGTTCCAGAAACGTCCTTCACCACCGCCTGTCCGCCTAGTTTTCCTTCGGTACCCACCTCTTTGGCCACCCGGGTCACTTCCGCGGCAAATGAATTCAATTGATCCACCATGATGTTAATCGTGTTTTTCAGTTCCGCGATTTCGCCTCGCGCTTCCACCGTAATCTTTTGGGACAAGTCACCTTTGGCAACCGCCGTCGTAACTTTTGCAATGTTTCGCACTTGGTTGGTTAAGTTACCGGCTAGAACGTTAACGTTCTCCGTTAAATCTTTCCACGTTCCTGACACACCCTTAACGTCCGCTTGGCTACCTAATTTTCCTTCGGTGCCCACCTCTTTAGCAACCCTCGTCACTTCCGCCGCAAAGGATCTCAGTTGGTCCACCATGATGTTAATTGTGCTTTTGAGTTCTAAGATTTCACCCTTGGCATCCACCGTAATTTTTTGTCCAAGATCTCCGTTGGCCACCGCCGTCGTAACGTTAGCGATGTTTCGCACTTGGTTGGTGAGATTATTCGCCAGACCATTCACATTATCCGTCAAATCTTTCCACGTTCCTGACACTCCCTTAACTTCGGCCTGACCACCTAGTTTTCCTTCGGTACCCACCTCTTTCGCCACCCGGGTCACCTCACCGGAAAAAGAGTTGAGCTGATCCACCATGGTATTGATGGTGTTTTTTAGTGCTAGAATTTCACCTTGCGCATCAACCGTAATTTTTTGAGATAGGTCACCTTTGGCAACGGCCGTCGTAACTTTTGCAATGTTTCGAACCTGCGCCGTTAAGTTACCCGCTAGACCATTCACGTTGTCCGTTAAATCTTTCCACGTTCCCGACACACCCTTAACGTCCGCTTGCCCCCCTAGTTTACCTTCATTACCCACCTCTTTAGCCACCCGGGTCACTTCCGCCGCAAAGGATCTGAGCGTATCCACCATGACGTTGATGGTAGTTTTTAGTTCATAAATTTCACCGCGCGCGTCCACCGTAATTTTTTGGGATAAGTCACCTTTGGCAACGGCCGTCGTAACT
>CAYYYP010000006.1:0-100465 GCA_964475985.1 uncultured Oligoflexia bacterium
GCGGGCCCAAGTATTACCGGAAATGAATTTGGCTGGGTGCTTCAGCGGGAAATCGCTGCCCATTTAAAGAAGCTTGCGCCCCAGTTGCCGGGCACGGAATTGATTCCGATTCTAATTCTCATCGCCGCTGAACTTTTTCCGAACGAGCGGGATCAGCCGCCGCCGGCCTATACTGAATTCAGGGCCTACGGCCTTAGCCTTGATCACATCATTGAGTACTTAACCAGCCGAATGCGTAACCAAGGCGTGGAGGCCCGAGTAGACCGTTGGCTTAGCTTTTACCTTGACCCCAGCAAACTCTCTTCTTTCATTTTCTCCAATAATCACTTTTTTGAAAACAGTGAAGTTGCTTGGCCGCGTAGGCAAGGGAACGTACTTTTTCAAAGAATTATGGCGGTACTTTGGGATGAGATCCACGCCGCGTCGACGCCGGAAGCGAGTCACCGCATCATTGATTTTATCCTTGATCGCCTGGCGCCGCTTCTGAATCGGAAAGACTTAAAGACTGAACATAGAAAGTTAGATGCGGTGCTGACGCAGTCCATGGAGCAATTGCGGTATCGTGAATTGCCGCAAAACCTTGCCGAATATTCCGACCGGTTGGATTCCCATCAACTGACCCTTGAAGAACGGCAAACCAGCCTCTATGAGATGTTGCGCCAGGCTCGTACGCCGGCCGAACATGCGGAACTTTTGCCCTATATCCTGGCGTTAAATACGGCTTTTATTCCGCGAGGTGCGTTGGATGCCTACGAAAAAGCGCAGTTGATTGAGCACCCCCAAGTTAATAGGTATTTTTTTGTTCGTTTCGGCGAATTATTCAGAGCAAGGCTCCCCATGATTTATGAAGGAGCGGTTGCCCTAAAAATGAATGAATTTGTAAAGGGTTTGAACTGGCCCGACCAATTACTTAGGGGGCCAGAGAATGATGAACCCCATCCAGAAGTTAATAAACTATATTTTGCCCTGAGCAAGGCTCGTTCAAGAAGCGCGTTCCACCGCATGCAGATTTTATCTGGGCTAAAAAACGCACCTAAAAAATTAGGGTTTGGTGAGTTGGATATTTTTGAAGCGTTGCTTGATTCGCCCCATTTTGAAGCGATGCAGCCCAATGAGCGCACCTGGGTTTTAGAGCGCCTCCATGGAACGTTTGCCGTGAATGGCGACAATAGGGTCTGGCGCGCTCTCTACTTATTTTTTAGGGCTCACCGGCTTACGAATGAAGCTCGTCCCAAGGAACTTATTTCTATTTTGACCGATAGTAATAACATTCCAGCCGAGTGGGTTCAGCAGCACGGGGATAACTATAAGGGTCCATCAACACAAATACTCTCACCGGCGCTACGGGATGCCTTTAAGGATGCGGTGCGGACTTTGATTGATACCCAAAGCTTTGCTTTGAATGAAACTACTTTGGGAAGAGCCGCGGTCCTTTTGGATACCTTGGACTCTGGGCGTAAGCTCACGCTTCAAACACTCGCTCCGCTCCAACGTTCGGGGGCACCGACGAGTATTGAAGAATTCGCAAGACGCAACGGTCAGTCCGTAAGCGGCCGCCCGCTCTTGGATGCCGAGATAGATGAAGCGCTGGGTGCTTTTATACGACGAGCCCAAACGCCCGAGGAGTTCATATTAATTTTGCAGCAACTGCATGATCATTCCATTTACCCCAGTGCTGAACTGCGAAAATTAGTCACGTCCCATTTGGGCGATTTTTTTGAGGCAGCCCTTGCCACGAGAAATTTTAAGGTTCTTCATTTAAGGGAAGATCTTTGGCCCGGGTGGATGGAAATCTGGGCCGTAAATCACCGCACAACAATTTGGCGTCAGCAACGGGCGTTGCGGGACGCACGCTTACCGGGCCCGGAAGCGGCCATGCTTCTCTACTTTCTGCGGTCCATTCGAACGGCTGAGAGAATTCCCATGGCAAATGACACGGCGGAATTAAAACAGGTTTGCCAAAGAATGACGGACCGGCAGGAATTCCTGCGCCTTTTAAATGACCCTCTTTATTATGAACGCCTGATCGCAAATTTTAGTATGACTAAAAGCCTGAATGCAGATCCCATGACCCATTACCGTCGCTTTATGAAGGAATCATGGATCATGGATGAAGATTTTGTCCGAGCGCTTTTAGCGAGCGATCATTTGTGGGTCCGTAGCGACGGAAGTGAAATGGGCCGTTTCATCAGTCAAAGCACTGAAGTGGCAATGCATGCCCGCATTCAACTGCAAGCCCGGGACGCAAGGACATATGTCGAAAGGTTAAAGCAAGATTTAGAGCTGCTTAAAAACCACGAAGTCGATCGTCTCGTGGGTTTGAGTGGCTTTTCTGAACGTGAGGTTGAGGATGATGATGTTGGACCGGACCCATGGGACACCCGGTTTGGCCATCACATTAACGCATCAGATCCAGCAAGAATGAGTTTTATAAAACGACATAATTTAATAAACCAGGAGCTGGATTCCCGCCGGGAAAAATTAGGGCTGCTTCTTCAGGAAGAAGCACGGCTCGTGGTGGAGATTGCCCATATGGAATCTGCGGCCGAGGCGGTGAAACAATCTTCCCGCAGTGGGCCAGCTTATTCTTACCGACTTGATTTATCGGAATCCATGCAAAGGTACATCATTTCACAAATGCAGGCGCAGGGCACTTACCCCACGTCACCTGACGAACAAATGCGGCTCACTTTGGCACTTGCCCGCAGGGGAGCTACCGCTTTCACCGATTCAGAACTTCACCGTTTAATCAGCCGTGAAGGCTTTCATAACGTAAACGCGCTTGCGGAAATTATGCAGGAGCATCTCATTTGGGATTTTGCCTACCGTAGGCAGGCCCATCTGAAACTTGAATCGTTGACCGGTGATCAGGCCCGTCGCATCCTGGAAATCCGTTCCAGGAACCCGGCCGCCCGTGCCGTGGCTATTTACCGGGAGATTGAATTCATCAAAAAAAGATTTCCGGAAGATAGTGAAGATCGGGCGGAACTGCTTGAGCAACTTTCAGCCGATGTTGGCTCAACCCATGAGGAGGCTCGTGAAATTCATGCCTCTAAGCATGACGTTCAAGCAGACTCGGAAGCCTCTGGCTTAACACTTTTCACTTATCTGGAAAGCCGGCTCAGGACCTCCGAGGATAAGCTTGCTTTCATAAGATTTTTTCAAGGCAAAGGTATATTACCGGCACCTATCCGCGAAATCGTTGAGCAGGGAATTGGCGAGGCTCGTCTCTTACGGCAGTTCCAGAACATTTCACCTGAGTTACGCGGAATATTCATGACCCATACTATTGGTCCGCCCTTTGGAATCATGATGCGCGAAGGTAGTACCGCCATTGAAGAAGACCAGGCCATGCGCATGCAGCTCATTGAGCTCATCGTGGGTGAGGCGGGCGAGTACAAGGAGGACGCGAAATATTTACTTGATGCATTGCTGTACGCCATCGAACGCACAGAACCTCACTCTAAGTACATGATAATGGGTTTCCTCCTGGGACAGGTGGGCAGGGTTGGGGGAAGCCTTGGTGAAAAATTAGTCGTGGCGTTGGGTGCTCTGGGTGGAACGGGCCAGAGTCTTGGACAAATTTTTGTGCAGAGACGCATGTTTTCCGATGATGTGCTTAAATTCCTAGAGCGCTTGCAAGACAGCGGACGAATGCCACATCGGTTAGAAATTTTTGATCAGATTGCTGAGTTGCTTAATGTCGTTAACGTAGATGACCTTTTGGAATTTCAGTCCACGGAGGGTTCAGGCACCGCACGAGTGATCATTAAAATTAAAGTGAAGAGTGAAGCGATCCTCGCGCGTTTGCACCGCATGGGTTTTGACTTAGGAGCCAACGGGGAAAACATCGTAGCTATGAAGTTTCTTCGCAAAGGGTTTAAGCGCTCAACCCAACGTGAGATTCAAAAAATGAACTTTTTCCTGGAGCATTTGGAAAGGCCAGAATCTCCGCCTAAATTCCGGCGGTTGCGGGGTCCGATTGAGGAATTGCAGCGATCACTCTTGGTGCAAGGCGATTTAAGCCTGGAGGCCAAAGCCTTTGAGAAGATGCGCGAGCTCTATGAAAATCAGAATCAAGAAACCGCCGCAAACCTTGGATTGATTTTTCGCGTGGTGCGGCCGGACAGCGAGGCGACTTCGGAAGATGAGTATGCCTATGAGGAATTAGCGGATGGCACTGGCTTGCGGGCACTTACGCGAAGCCTTCCGGAGCCAGAATTGCGTAGGATCATGAAATTCATTTATGACAAGGAGATCAGTATTCTGTTTGCGGAACCCGACGAGAATGGCCTCATTCATTTTGAGGATGACCGGCATATGGGAAATTTCCGAGTGAATCTTTCGCGGAATCCGGTCGAAGTTTTAATTTTTGATTATCCGCTCATCGCAAGCATTACTGCCCAGAAACGTGAGGCGGTGCTGAAGCTCCTTGGAATTTTAGAGCGAGCAAGTGAACTTCAATTGCGAGTGATCCCGCCCACTATGATGGAACTTATTCTGCAGGAATTTGAAAGGGTCATCGAAACCCCGGCGCTAATGGCGGACTCCTCGAAGAGAGAGGCCTTGCGGGCCTCCTTTAGGCAAACCTTAGATACTTTGAGTCTGCGAAGGCCAAGCGGGCAGCGCTCAGGGGTACACATGCTTTTGGATTTAGTTGCTGCTGGTTCCGGACAGGAAATTCCTACGGATTCTTCGGTTTATTCCTACCTTAAGGCCCTAGGGTATTTAGAGCGGTACGCGGAAGGGCAGGCAGAATACAAGGCACTTCTGCGAGGAAAGATTTCAAGTCTTTTTACTTCGACGGGAGAACCAACGGTATTGGATAGGTGCGCTGGAGCCTTGTCAGAAACTCTGAATTTTATTGGAACGAAAGTCGGACCCGGAGATGTAAATTAAACGCAAACTCGGCGAGCCTCGGTTTCAGTGAGCACAATTTATTTTCTACCAATTCCACTTAAGGCCACCCGTGGCTCCGGAGATTTGGCCCTTGGGATCCACCAACACATCCCACCACGCGTGAGCAAAAATGCTTTTTCTTAAATCAAAACGATTGCGATAGGTTTGCCATGACATAATGAGTCCAAAGGCCGTACGAAAGGCCAAGGTCGCAGGTTTTATTTCCACACTTCCGCCGGTGACATGGGCAAATGCAAAGAGCACCGAAGAGGTCACGGCGCCGACGGGATAATTATTAAAGACGTGGGAAAGTCCCGGGAAAAGAAAACCTCGAAAGAGTCCTTCTTCACCAAGGCCCACAAATCCATACATGATGACTTTCCCTGGGTTCCTTAATGCAGGATAACCTCGAGACGATCCGGCGATGGCGGCGATGCCTACGACCGGCGCTCCGATGGGATCAATGAGGTTGAGTGGATTGTAGGGTGCGATGCCATTTTCAAAAACGGAATATTTGGTGGAGTCCCTAGGCCCAGCGTCCCGGTAGGCGTCGTACATATTGTACATCCAAAGTGTAAAACCAATTTGTCTGCCGAGCCCGCCGCCACCTGGGTTTCCGATAAAGAGGCCAGCGCAAGTGACGAACCAAGCTAGGCCTTCCCAGTGGTTACCGTTAGCCACTTGGCCTAGCCCGGGCACGATGCTGAGGAGGCCCGATGCTCCGGGCTCGGGCATGGCGTGGGATGGGTGGGGAAAGAGAAAGGCTGCCCACAGGGAGAGGAGAGTGATGAGGAAGTGGGTTCGCTTCGTTCGGTAGGGCACTCTGACGTAAACCTCTCTTGTTTATATTAGAGGATGGGGCCAGGGACGGCGAGGGCAGATCGAAGGGCGGAATTTATTGCCGGCTTTCGCTTGGAGGTGAGCTTTGGCTCGCGCACTGGGCGACCGAGAAAGAATGGTATGGGTTTAAGGGTTTGGGATAAAAACCGCGCGAGAAAGTTTTTACTGCTGCTGGGCTGTATGCTGGCTCAGTTTTGCGGTGGGTGGGCGCATGGTGGATTTGATTATAACGAAATTCGCGCCCGCATAAACCGGCCACGCAATTTTGAGAACAATGTTGCATGGCTCGCCGAGAATGCCGATAAGGCAGAAGCGATTGATATTCTGTTACGACTTTTGGACGACCCGGCGTCCGTAAAAAATGCGGCCCGTCTTCTTTCGGTTGGAATGCCTTGGCGACACCCCACCCACGGGCAGTTTGGACAAACGATTGGTAGTCGTTTGCTCGAAGTGTTTAGGGACGGCGATCCGGACAGCCAAAAATACCGGGAAATTATCGACATATTTTCTTACTACTTTACCCGTCCAGATGTGGCGCAGTCTCTGTCGCTATCCGTTCATCGGAGTCTTCGGTTGCACCAGGTAGCAAATGAAGAGCGGCGTTGGGGCCAACGATTTTCTTACGATCCAAAAGTCGCGCAGTATCATTTTGATCATCCCGATGAAATAGATGTGGCGGCGCACGAATCGAAAATTGGTTATCGGCACTCAACCTATCTTGCTATGATGGCCATGGTCGGTATTCAGTCAGGCAATAGCGCTTTCGATTCCCTCCGTGAAGTCATCGCACACGCGCTAAATGCAATGGATCCTTACCAAGACCTAGTTCACGGACTCTTTGATCTCACTACGCCGTACTTTGAGCCGGCCAAAAATAGTCCCGTGGGACATGCCGCGGCCGCGGCCAATACTTTACTTTCGAACTTCGTGAATCATCCCGAAGCTGCTCTGGCCATGCTTTCGGATCTCACCTCACGAACCGAAGGGCTACTTCGTGAAGCGATTACACCAACTAGTCATTGGCAGCGGGCATTAGGCACGCTTGAAATAGCCATGCGCACGATAGAGCAAAATTATACTGATGCAACTACGAGACAACTTGTCGCCCAAAAAACCGCGACTTCCATCGTGGATCTTTTAACCCGCAATGACCTCCGAGAGCCTGAGATTACGCGAGCAGCCTTGCGGATCGCCATCGCCATGTTTACCCACGATTTACATGAGGTGAAGCCTGAAACCTTAAGCCGAATTTCTGAGTTGTTGGCACCTACCATTGCATCCTACAAAAGTTTACCTTCGCGCGCGGCAGCTCAGGCAACACATTATCGTGAAGCAGTAGCGAGCGTGCCCGAAGCGCATAGGGCCGCCATCGCCGCCATGGATGGTTTAGTAACGCGTGGGAATATTTTAAATCGAGTGAACCTTTCCGTAATTGACCATGATGAGGCCGAACAACTACGACTCATCGAAAATATTGAAACGCATTTACGACTGCCCGAGAGTCTACAGCAAAGCCTTTTCCCTGAAAGCCTTACTGAGGCGCTTTCGGTTTTAGCCACCATTCAAAATCCGAGTCGAGCGCTCATGGAACGAGTGCTTGGTCTGCTGACGGCAGTTGGAAGCGCGGGCCATTTTGCCCAGTCGTCCTGGCCTGCACAACGAATCATCGAAGCGCGAAAATTGTTCACTCGCACGAATCCTGCGCGCCAAAAAAATTCTCAAAGCGCAGCATCGGTTGCATTTCGTTTTAATGCGCAACAGGCCAGGAACTTACTAAACACTTTCGCAACCTACGCCGATGGAATACTTGCGATGACCGGACGTTATCAATCAAGGGCGACCTTAGGAATTCCTGACGGACGTACGGGAGTAAGGGTCGGGGCTGAAGGAACCGTGGACGGTGGAACGGTGGGAGATTCAGAGTTGGCGGACGGTAGAGAAAGTGGAGCAGTGGGGGACGGCGCATCACGTAAACCGGTAGCGCATTCCGTCGCGCCCAACGAGGGCGATCTGGATATGGAATGTTACGTGCGGGCTCTGAAAGGAATCGGCCGTCAAAAATGAAAGTAGAATCCCGTAGGGGGAAGTAAGTATCAGAATTTGAAGTGGGCCTTAAAACGGCATGTGGACTTCAGGATTAAAGTGGGCCGCAGAGCGGTATGCGTGTGGCAGAACAAAGCAGGCATCAGAGCGGCATTCAGGCCTCTGAAATGAACTCGGCTGCCATTACGGTAAGTAAGGCCAAAACGCGAAGTGGGCGTCAGGACATGAAGTAAGCGTCAGAACAAAGTAGGATTTAGAGCGACACGCGTACGTCAAAACATGAAATATCTCTCTACAATATGAAGTAGGCGCCGCAGTGGCATGAGCCGGCTTGTCTGATTCTTAACGGCGCCCGTTTATAATCAAAAAATTCAAATTAAATCGCTTGAAATAATATTGCCCCGTGATATTTCACATACGTGTCAAATAAAAAACCATCCCAACTTTCGTTTGATCTTGGCTCTGCCCAAACCCACCAAAGTAAAGGCATCCACGGCGGAGAGCACAGCCGTAAAGGCAAACGAAAATTAGCTAGGCCACTGTCGGCTAAACGACCACTTCACGTTGTTATGCGTTCGGCAAAAGCCCAGGGAAAACTATCCCTTCTAAAACAAGCTAAGGCCATTGACGCTATTCTCACGAGCATGGCTCACCGCTTTCACGTAAAAATCTATGAACGCGCTAACGCTGGAAATCACCTGCACTTACTCATTCGTGGCAAAACAAAGTCTGGGATCCAGAATTTCTTACGCTCCGTAACGGCCCTGATTGCAAGGCTTATGACTTGCGCAACGCGCGGCAACCCCCAAGGCAAGTTCTGGGATGCATTAGTTTTTACGCGGCTGCTTACCTGGGGGAGGGAGTTTCGCTCAGTGCTTTCCTATGTGCAGGAAAATACTTTTGAGGCCCTTGGGATTACGGAGTATCGGCCTAGGCATGTGTCGCTCAAAGAGTTCATGGGGTTTGGGTGAGTGCACTCCCGGTTACGCATTACCCACTTCAAGTTAATTGACTTATAACAAAAGCCCCGTCAAAAATATTTCTATGATTTATGCAATATTGATTGGTTTATTAGTGGGAGCAGTAGCTAAGTTTTTAATGCCAGGTAAAGATCCAGGCGGAATCATTGTGACCATATTAATTGGCGTCGCAGGTTCAACGATTGCTCATTGGATAGGTTCCGCAGCCGGGATGTATCAACCTGGAGAACCCGTTGGATTTGTTGCCGCGGTTATAGGTTCGATCATACTGCTAGTGGTCTATAGAATGATTATTGGACGTCGGGGAGTTTAGTCTATTTTACTCTAGAGCTTTCAAACCAGCATTCGTTTGAAAGCTTTAGTGCGCCCTATAACTACTACGTGACTAAGGCCGAATGCCATAATGGAGCGCGATGGCTCAGTGAGCTTGGAGATGATGGCCCAAATGCGATGAGAAATTAGTTTGAATTCATTTGGTACCTACACTCATCCCGTTGCAATAGAGTAAAAAATTCAGATACGCCAGGATCACAAAATCAAAATTTCGTTCCGATTGTTGAAATCTTTATCTATACATCGTGAAAGCAGAGGCGAAAAATTTCAGTCGATCTTAATCACAGCGATCTTAGTTCTGCTGCCCTATGGAAAGTATTGTGCGACCGGTGATTTGGCACACGGGAAGTAGCTCCAAAGAAATCTATCGGAACGCCCACCTGTAAAACATAATTTGTTTTTGCCTGTGGTACGGTTCGAAGTGGCAAAACTGTCCCAAGTCCCAACATTTTGTCCCGAATTGAAAATGGTACGTTGGGTCGCACGTCTTAGGAAGTATTTAAAGCTAGCAGTCGTTTAAGCCGGTTGGTCTTTTTATTGCAGAACATTTCTTCAGGGAGCACTACATATGGCAATCAGATTACCGAACCTTCCCTATGCTATGGACGCGTTGGAACCTTATATGTCCAAACAAACTTTGGCGTTTCATTACGGAAAACATCATAAGAAATATGTGGAGACTTTGAATGATCTGATTAAAGGGACTTCACTTGACCGCAAAAGCCTTGAAGAAATCATGATGGCGACTTTGTCGAAGAAAAACAAAATCTACAATAATGCAGCTCAAGCCTGGAACCATACGTTTTTCTGGAACTGCTTGGAGGGTAAAGGGCAAAAACCTTCAACCGAACTCACTAAAACCATCAAAAAAAGTTTTGGGTCTCTTGGGGACTTTAAAAATGAATTCGCGACCGAGGCCAAAGATCTTTTTGGTTCAGGTTGGACTTGGCTCGTTAAAGATAAAAAAGGAAAATTGAAAATCAGATCCCTAAGTAACGCAGGTAATCCCTTAGTTGAATGCGGCGAAACCCCTTTATTGACTTGCGACGTATGGGAGCATGCCTATTATCTTGATTACCAAAATGAGAGACCTAAGTTCCTGGAGAATTTCTGGAAAATCGTGAATTGGGATTTCCTCGCGTCGAACCTGGAGGAGGATGCAGAAAAATTGGATGATAAAATGTCCCGCCCGGTGAGCAGAACCTATAATCAGGCGGAGCGGCGGGTTTGATTTTAATCTTGCACTTAAGTCTCTTCCTAAAACCATTGTCCTAGAGATGTGTAAAGCAGTTGAGAAACCTATGCCTTTAGCGCGGCCAAGGCGGCATCAAGTCCAACCAGTGAATCCATAATTCTGATTCTACTTTGCCTTGCATTTCCCCTTCGCATTGTGGTTTGCGCCTGCATGCCTCCAACCCACACCTCCGTGCTTTTCGGAAGCCCCTTCAGGACTTGTTTTACGTAGTCGGCCAAGGGCTGCCTGACGTAATCAGGGGAGGGGGATGTTGATCCGATGATCACGACGCTTGCGGCAACCCGAGAAGCTGCGCGTGCTAGTTCTCTCGGAGGCAAGTTCGGTCCTAAATATTTAACATTCATTCCGTGAGCAAGGCAAAGCACGGCAGCTAAAAGGATGCCAAACTCATGCATGTCTCCCTCTGGGGTAGTGAGCACGAAATTCATGGAGCCGTTTTCTTGGGGATGTCGAATGGACTGCATGATCTCAATGATGTGGTCACGAATGATCATCGAGAGCAGATGCTCTTCGGCAATGCCCATTTTGCCCGCACCCACATCGACACCTACCTGTGCAAGTAGAGGTGAGAGAATCTCGAAAATCAGTTGTTTCACAGTAAAATTCAGTCGAGCCTGCGAAAGCTCGTGGTTGATTTGTTCAAAATTGAACCCATTCAGTGCTTTCAGGATAGCAGCGGTGGTTGGATTTCTGCTGCTTGTGGGCGGATCAACGGCAACTACCGTCGTTTGGTTTTGAGGAGTGGTTTCATGGGCAAGTGCCAGCAGCTCTCCCTTTGACAAATTCGCGACAGAGCCAATGTTGTGGCCAATTTCAAGCAGCTGATTCATCAGCTTCAGACGCTCGACGTCATTGATACTATACATCCTCCGGCCGGATGCAGTGCGTTTGGGGGCAAAGGCGTTGTATCGCCGCTCCCATGCCCTCAACCTGTGTGCGCTCACGCCCGAGAGTTGCGCTACAACTTTGATCGTCAAACTATTTTTCATTTCGCCTCTGCCAACAATTATATGGTTCGAATTTGTATAATGCAATCTTTGACATAAATTAGACAAGAGTGTACTCAGGCTTATTACAATAAGAGATGGTGTCTATGATATTTTTGTTCGCCATGCACATGCTCATTCAAACTACTCTTGCGGCAACATCTCCGGGCAAATTCCAGGAGGATTTAGCTCTACTCCGTCGGCAGCCAGAGACAGCAGCAAGGAGAGTGCAGGAGGGAAAACTCCTATTCTACACAGCAAAGGTATCTGCCGGAAAAGTCGATCGCCGCGGGATTTACGAAAATGGAGTGAAGGTTACTGAGGCTGTCTTGAAGGAAGATCCCAATAATCCCGGTGCACTCTATTGGTGGGTTGCCCACCAGGGTGGACTTGCCGAGACTGGTAACCCTTTGGAAGCCTTGCCAATCGCGAAAGAAATTGAGCGCGCTTTATTGAGGCTTCGGGATATTGATTCCAAATTCGAATTTGCGGGCGCCGACCGTGTGTTGGCCTACGTGTATGATGCCGCGCCACCACTAATTTCCGTGGGTTCTGCGAAGAAAGCAAGGCAGCATCGGCGTCAAGCCTACAGTATAGCACCTGATTACCCCCCGAATCTCATTGATATGGCCAAAGACTATCTCGCTGATGGTGAAAAACTGAAAGCTCGTGAACTTGCCCGGGCCGCATTGAATTCGCAGCATATGAAAACAGAAGAGTTTGATTCTGAGGAGTGGGCAACAAAAGCTAAAAAGATCCTGGAAAAGGCGAAGGAACTTTAATGACCCATGATTTCATTATTCTGGGGGGCGGTTTGGCGGGCAGTGTTTTAGCTTACCGGCTAAAGACGATTAACCCATCATGGAGTGTTGTGGTCATTGAGCGGTCTGTCACTTTAGGAGGCAATCACACTTGGTGTTTCCATGATTCGGACCTGACTGTTGAACAACTGTCTTGGGTGGATGCTTTAGTTTCGGCGCGTTGGGATGCTTATGAAGTGCGCTTTCGGGGCTTTCAGCGTGTTCTAAATGGTGGTTACCGGGCCATTCAATCGACACGGCTGCATGAAGTCGTAGCTTCGGTGCTTGGAGCCGGAGTGCTGCTGGGTCGAGAGGTTGCTTTTTTAAAGCCTGGTACAGTTCATCTGACTTCAGGGGAAGTCGTGACCGGACGCCACATCATCGATTCGCGGGGAATTGAAGGTTGGCAAAATATTTTGCCAGAGAAATCCTTCGGCTGTCAGAAATTTTTAGGTATGGACTTGCTATTGAAAGAGCCTCACGGGCTTTTGCGGCCAGTTCTGATGGACGCCACATGTGTACAAAATGACGGGTATCGGTTTTTTTATTTGTTGCCCTGGAGTGAGAATCGTCTCCTTATCGAAGAGACCCGGTACAGCTTGGTACCAGGAATCAACCAAGCAGATTCCCGCACGGCAATCATTGATTACGCTGCACTTCAAGGTTGGCGGGTTGCTGCGATTGAGCGAGAAGAGCAGGGGGTATTGCCCCTTCCACTCAACGATAGTTTTGATAGAAGTCTGCAATCGCTAGCAGTCGATGGTGAAAATACCACCCTCATAAAGTTCGGCATGCGGGCGGGACTGTTTCATCAAACCACCGGTTATTCATTGCCGTTCACTGTGGCCGCCGCCGATCAAATGGCTGCTCATGCCGCTTATTCGGATGACGATACCAACACAAAAAAGTTTTTCGAAAACAAAGGGCGAAAGCATTGGCAATCCCAGTCCTATTTCAGGCTCTTAAACCGGATGTTGTTCTGGGCCGCCGCCCCCGAGGCGTCTCACCGAATTTTCAAAAAATTCTACGGTCTTCCTGAGGGCCTGATCAGGAACTTCTATTCGTCGAAATTAACTTGGTCAGACAAGATGAGAATCCTTTCGGGCAAACCACCGGTTCCGGTCATGGCTGCATTGCCATGTTTTTTTGGAAAGGAGCCGCGCAATGCCACTACCGCATTCCTCTGAAGTTGGTTCTTTGTTAGAACTTCAGGGAGACTTTTTCATAGAGGGACTTCTCGAAAAATCTTTGCTGCAGCCCTTACGTGGTTTTTTGCATAGGCCAAGCAAACAAGTAAGAAGCGAGATGGTGCGAATCGGTTTTTTGATGGGCAAATCCGCGCGCGCCGGGTCCGACTCACTCATCTCAGAGCGAGATTCTTCGCTTTGCCATGGCCTTTCAACAGCAATCGAATCGCTTCACGCTGGCTCGTTGGTAATCGATGATATTCAAGATGATGGTAAAATGCGCAGAGGTGAGCCTTGTCTCCATATTATTCATGGAATCCCTCTTGCGTTGAATGCTGGAAACTGGTTGTATTTTTGGTCACTAAAATTATTGAAAAGTATGGCTCTAGAGCCACACATGGAATTGTGGAATGCGCCCCCGAGATCAAACGGCCCAGCCCCATAGTTTTTGAACGGGTCGATTAGCCGGGTTGATGGTTAAGACTTCGGCTTCGAACTCTTGTGGCGTTTTATACCCCAGGCTCGAATGAAGTCGCTTCGTGTTATAAACCTCGTCAATAAATCTTGGAAGATTTTTTATGACGTCATCCATTGTTTTATAGTTCTTAAAATAAACCTCCTCTCGTTTCAGTGTTTTAAAAAATGATTCAATGTACGCATTATCCTCAGGCGTTGCGAGCCTTGACATTGAGATCTGGAATTTGTGGGCTTGCAAAAAATTAATGTAGTCCTCGCAAGAATATTGAACGCCGCGGTCGGAGTGATGTGTGACGCCCTCCACGGGCCCGTATCGATTGATGGCGACTCGTAATGTTTCTAAACAAAACTTATGACTCAAATCCCTCGAGATTGCCCAAGCAAGAATTTTTCGCGTGTACACGTCGAGAATCGCGTTCACGTACACATACTCATTCACAAGTCTTATGTACGTTAAATCCGTGACCCACACCTGGTTTGGCCCATTTACTTTCATTCCGCGCAAAAGGTTTGGGTAATAGAGTTTTACTCCCGTATGCGTTCCTCTTGGGCGCATCATTTTTTTGATGCAAGAGAACAAACTGTACTCTTTCATAACGCGCCTAATTCGCTTGGAATTGACGATTTTTCCCTCTCTTTTAAGATGCTCGCGAACTCGCCTGTAGCCGTAACCTGGAAGTGCTAAATGAATTTTTTCGATTCCATCGCGCAACTCAAGATCACGAATGCGCTGGTTTTCTTGCCTCACCGGCTGGTGGTAAAACGTCGTTCTTGAGATTCCCACTATTTTGCAGCCCCTTGTGATTCCGCCAAGTTCTCGGGCGTGATCACGGACCCATTCTCTTTTTTGTGCTGTCGAAAGTGGCTGAGCATTTTTTTTAACATCTGATTTTCTAAGTAAAGATTTGCGATCTCTTGCTTAAGATCCTTGAGCTGCGATTGGTGGTGATACTCCACTAGAACTTCGCTGCGTTCCTCTTTGCGTTCAGTCCTTTTCTTTCCGCTCTCTTGATCCCTATAGAGCTTTACGCAAACCCCAATGGCGCCTTCTGAAATCCCGTATGCCTGAGATGCTTTGCTGTATGTGAACTCACCGTTTGATACCTGGCGGCCAATCATAACTCGTGTCTCAAAGCTGTGAATGGGTTGCCGCCCAGGTGCTCTTTTTTCTTTGTACGGTGGCGGTGTAAATACTTCCATTTTAGGTCCTTTTTGCTGGCCCTAGATACCTCTAGAGCCAAAATAAGGCCAATTCGAAACGCTCACTTACTATTTATGAGTGCCGTAAGGCCTCAGGGGCGCAGGCCAATTGCGCCTTTATCAGCTATTTCATAACACGCTATTGCAGGCGCACTTTGGGCAAGCATTGGATCTCGGAGCGCCAGTGGCACTACTGCCTCAACATTCGGTCAAAGATACTTATATTTCTACGGTGAAGCTTAAATCGGGTGCACTGCTTGCGCTTGCGTTGGTTGCGGGAGCGACCCTTGCCCAGGCCGAGGAGGAGTGTCTCGTTTCCATAAGGGAATTCGGTTTGCGTTTTGGTGTAGGGCTGCAAATGTATGACGACCTTGGCAGTAAGAAATTTGATGACCTTGCCCTGGGCCGTCTCTCGTGGGTCTGGGCTATGGCAGCGTCCGTGGGCACGGCGGATGATTATCAATCCTTCCGTACTGCAGTGGCGGGACTTCCGGACCGCAAACCCCTCGAGCATTGGTTCGCGCAGAATGATTTTTTTAGCACGGCTCGGGCTAGCGCAAAAAAATATGTTGAAGACGCGATTCAAGAGATCGGATCACAACTGCCTGTCTCAAATGCATTGTTATCCGCAATAAAAGAAACCCAAAGAATACATAATGTACTGGAGAACGCTTATGAAACGTCCTAAGGCAGCCGTCATTGGCAGTGGCTTCGGAGGGTTGGCCCTTGCGATCCGTTTGCAAGCAAAGGGTTTTGAAACCACAATCTTTGAAAAACTTGATCAGCCGGGTGGGCGAGCTTCCGTATTTCACGACAACGGCTTCACTTTTGATGCGGGACCAACCGTAATTACCGTGCCGCAGACGCTGCAGGAGCTTTTTGAAATCTGCGGCCGCCGCATGGAAGATTACGTTGAACTTCTGCCCGTGACGCCGTTTTACAGACTTTTTTGGGAGGACGGTTATCAGTTTGACTATACCAATGATCAGGCCCTGATTGCCGAGCAAATTAAGAAAAAATCTCCGCAGGACGTCGCCGGCTACGGCCAGTTTCTTAAATACGCAGAGGAAGTCTACAAAGAGGGTTATGTGAAATTAGCCCATGTTCCGTTTCTCAACTGGGCCAGCATGGTGAGGGCCGCTCCTCAATTGCTCCGATTGAAAGCTTACCGCTCCGTTTACGCTACGGTATCAAGCTACATCAAGGACCCACATTTAAGGCAGGCCTTTAGCTTCCACTCTCTTTTGGTGGGTGGAAATCCATTTACAACATCTTCTATTTATACTTTGATTCACTATCTCGAGCGTGAATGGGGCGTTTTTTTTCCGGTCGGTGGGACGGGCGCCCTCGTGAAGGCGATGGTGCGCTTATTTGAAGAAATGGGTGGGCGTGTGGAGTTGAATGCCGAGGTGGAGCGGATTGAGACCATCGACGGTAGGACCTCCGGCTTGCGGCTGAAAAATGGTCGCCGCCATTCTTGCGATGCCGTTGCGAGCAATGCTGAGGTCATGCACACCTACGGAAAGTTATTGGGTCACGAACCGAGGCTTGAGGGAAGGAGGAAGAGCCTCTCAGCGATGAAGTATAGCATGTCTCTCTTCCTAATCTATTTCGGTACAAAAAAGAAATACCCAGGGTTGGCTCATCACAACATCATTTTTGGACCGCGTTACAGAGAGCTTTTGAAGGATATTTTCAAACGCCAAAAATTGGCGGAGGACTTTTCACTCTACCTTCACGCTCCGTCGGTTTCCGATCCAACCCTTGCGCCTCCGGGGCACGAGTGTTTTTATGTGCTTTCGCCCGTACCTCATCTCGAGTCCGGTAATGTTGACTGGAAATCCGAAGGATCTAAATACGCCGATCGCATCTTGAACTACTTGGACGAACGTTATCTGCCAGGGTTGCGTGAAAATCTGGTGACCAAACGTATTTTTACCCCTGAGGACTTCAAAGATAGATTGAATTCTCACCTTGGGGCTGCTTTTTCGTTGGAGCCGTTACTTACACAAAGCGCATTTTTTCGGGCGCATAACCGCGATAGCGCTGTTCGTGGCCTCTATTTAGTTGGCGCCGGTACTCACCCAGGGGCGGGCGTTCCCGGAGTGTTGAATTCAGCCAAAGCAACTGCAGGGCTTATGATCGATGATCTCAGAAGTAGGAGGATTTCCCATGAATCCCACGGCGAATACGCATCAACTTGATTTGGAGAGTCAGCGAATATTCAAAGCCGGGTCTAAAAGTTTTTCTTTCGCAGCTTCCTTGTTTGATCAGCGCTTGAGACGATCGGCGTCGCTGCTTTACCATTGGTGCAGGCACTGCGACGATGAAATCGATCGTCAGCAAACCGTCGAAGCGGGTTTGGTTCGATTGCAAGTTTTGACGGAGCAGTCCAGCCATTCGGTGGCTCTGCATCAAGTCAACGAGGGTTGCTTCGCTGCATTCCAAACCGTAACGCGAGAAAGCGGAATCCCAGATCGTTTGCCACAGGACTTTCTTGAGGGAATGCGTTGGGACATTGAAAGCAAAACCTATGAAAGCCTTCCAGAACTGCTGGAGTACTGTTACCGAGTCGCCGGAACCGTAGGGCAAATGATGTGTCATGTGATGGGAGTAACTTCGCAGGAGGCGCTGTCTCATGCTTCCGATCTGGGTAAAGCCATGCAGTTGACCAATATCGCGCGCGATGTTTTTGAAGATGCGTCATTGGGCCGCGTCTATCTGCCACAGGCATGGTTGCGCGAAGCCGGAATCAACCAAGATGGGATTTGCGATGACAAAAACAGGCAAGCGTTGGTGGCCTTGGTCAACCGACTACTCAGGGAGGCTTGGTCGTTTTACCGTTCAGGCGAGAGGGGAACTTCTATGTTACCCTACCGTGCCGCTTGCGCCGTTGCAGCTGCTTCTTCAATTTATGAGGCCATCGGCAATGAGCTGCAAAAGCGAGGAGCTACAGCTTGGGATGAACGTGTCGTCATCTCCAAGGGAATGAAAATTATTTTTGCCTTATTGGCGGTAACACGAATCACCTGGCGACGACTGGTTTGGAGATGAATGTGAGGTATTTTGTCGTTTCTTTAGCAGCATTTCTTGTCATGGATGTGGTTTCATACTTTGCGCATCGGTACGTATTTCACGGGTTTTTATGGTGTTTTCACCAATCGCACCATGCCTCAAGAAAAGGTTGGTTTGAGAAGAATGATTTTTTTTCTCTTTTTTTCGCCTCGATCGCCATTGCCCTTATAGCACTTGGAATGAGCCCCGCTTATAGGATTTGCCTGGCCCTTGGAATCGGTATGACGGCCTACGGGCTTGCCTATTTTGCCGTGCACGAGATTTACACCCATCGACGGTTGTTTCATTTTGAATTGAAGAATGGCCACCTCAATAAAATACGGCAGTTGCACCGAGTGCATCACCAAAGCATTAAAAAACCAGGACAGGAACCCTTTGGTTTCCTATGGTTCAAGCTGTGAAAAAGAAACGAATTCTGTTTATAGTCGAGGCTGTGACCTTAGCTCAAGTGGTACGCCTTTACACTTTAGCTGAAGGCCTTGACTCAGAGGCGTATGAAATTCATTTTGCCAGCAGTGAATTTGACCCGATCATCTTTAGTGGATCTGTTTTCAATCACTGGCAGATTAAATCCATTACGAAGGAATCCCTGTTTCGCTCCATGAGATTTGGGCTAAGGCCCTACGACAAACAAACATTAGCTCAATATGTGAAAGAGGAGCTCGCCCTGTTCGACAAAATCAAACCCGATCTTGTCGTAGGTGATCTCAGGTTCTCTTTGCCGGTGAGCACGGCGGTTAAGGGTATAAAGTTATGCTCGTTGATCAATGCCTACTGGAGTCCCTACTGCGCCTCAAAAAAGATCCCTGTTCCAGATCACCCCATAATTTCAATTTTAGGGGAGAAGATGACGGAAGAATATTTTCCAAAAGCCGTTCAATCCTCTTTTGACTATTTCGCTAGTCCAGTAAATCAGCTTCGTAAAAAATACGGGCTTTCTACGATCGGCAGCCTCAAAGAAGTCATGACCTATGGCGATGCGGTCCTATATCCAGACGTTCCTGAACTGGTGCCGATGAATGAACTGCCTCAACACCATCATTTTTTAGGCCCTGTGTTATGGTCTCCTAAGTTGGAACTACCCGCGCGGTGGGACCAGATCGATCGGACAAGGCCGCTAGTTTATACAACCCTTGGATCCTCCGGTCGCATCGATGTTATGCCGAAAGTACTATCGGTTTTGAGTGAAATGAACCTAACCGCAGTTGTTGCTACAGCTGGTCGATCGATTCCTCAAAAACAGTTACCCTCAAATATTATGATGTTTGATTATGTTCCGGGAGACCTTGTGGCTAGGCAAGCCCAGTTGGTCCTGTGTAACGGTGGTAGCACTACGGGTTATCAGGCGCTCAACGAAGGGGTGCCGGTCATTGGACTAGCCTCAAATTTAGATCAGTTTTTAGCCATGGATGCAATTTCAACCGCCGGTGCCGGCATTTGCCTGAAGGCCCGAAATTTTGGCGAGGAATCGCTTAAAGGCTCGATTCTAGAAATCATAGAAAATCCCAGTTTCGCCGCTAATGCAGAAAAGATTTCAAAATCGTTTGATTTGTTCAATTCAGAAGCAAAATTCAATGCATTGGTCGAAAAGCTGACTAATGGCTGAATTTTTGAAAATATCTAGACCAAGGCCTTTGGTTTTATAGTCACTGGATATTCATCATTATCTGTAGCGCCTCTAGCGCTCTCTGCATCAAGTTAATAATATCTGTGCCTCGCAGCTGCGTTAGTGCCACGATCAAAATCACTTCGATCGCTAAATGCGGTGCCGCGAGCGAACGCATCCGACTACTGCCTACATATTCCATTTCTTGAATACGCGGATCCCCTAACTCCTTGGCTAAAAATAAAAATCCTACCGTAAGCATCGGGTCCAACGACACGCCCATGGGCACGCGAACTCCGGCGATACCCAAAGCCTGGCAAGTTCCCGTGACACAAGTCTGAAGCGCTAGCTTATCTTTTCTCGCGAGGAGAAATTTTCTAAGTTCAGTAAGGCCTTCCGGCGTGGCATTTAACTTAAATCTAAAAAAACCTCGCCTGCCGGAGCGAGCGGCCGTAATGGCATGATCCATCGTTCGGCTCACACTATATCCAAAAATTGGATTCCACATCTTCCCGTCTAACGAGAACTCCACATGGCTTACGGAGAAGCGCGATGACTTTGGATACCAAATAAACTCAAACTGACCTTCCAACCCATTAGCGCCATCGTCCACGAGTTCACTGGCGCACGCTTCATCGAAATGGCGTTCCAAAAAATGATCTTCGGCCAAAGTGGGCGGCGAACCTAAAAATAAAAACCAAAACGAAAGTAGAAATAAATAATACTTATTTAAAGGTGAAGACGTCATACAATATTGACCCGCACCTCATATCGAACGGACCGTTTTGTAAAACCCTCCTACCAAAAATGTACAAATTCAAGCGAACCGAAATGAGCCTCGTAGCCATTTTCCGCAGTGAACCCCGAATAATTATAGGTTGGCCTAAGGTCCCACTGCCGAGCAAAACTCCACGTTGCAGAAGTGCCTAGTCCCATCACGAAAATAGTTCTCTCTTCAAGTTCTCCAATGAAATAGGTTTCCGTAGCGTTGGGCAATGCGGTCCGGCCGTGAGTCGCGGCGAAAAAAAGATTAGGTTTTAAAGCAAAATTTTCCGCTAACTGCAAAACGGGACCGATATCGAGACTCGTAGACCAGTGGAATTTTTTTCCGGACTTAAAAGGAAAGTCTAGAACGACGGACGGTACGAAATCCAAGGCAACTTTTTGGGTCAGTTGATGCCGATAGGAAAGATTCAACGTAGGGTATACTCTAAATCCCATAATCGAGCTGTAGGCCATGTTGGCAAGAAATGAAAATCCTAACCGGCTCGTTTCATTTTTCCAAAACTGATGCGATATCCCAAGGTTGATGGGATACCAAAGCAAAGTCCAGTCGTCGTTAAGGGCAATCTCCCAGATGAGTGGGTTAGGAAGTGCGATCGCAGCTTGGGAAAATTTGTCATCCCTATTCCGGGAAACGCTCGTACGGATGTGCCAATTGTTAACACCGTCCGGCAGGGTGTAGGGCCGTTCGATTTCCCGGCGCGGATACTTTTCTAGAGGCGGACGAGACGCGCACCCGGAAATGAAAATAATTGTCATGAACGAGAAAATAGCAAACCATCTAGTAAACGAAGGTGACATGCAGTTCCAGCTCCTTAAAAAACGTCAAGGGTTCATAACGGATTTTTCGTAGAGTTCAAACAATTAATAAAAATCGTAGGAATTGCCAGCAAACCTCGATTCAAAAAATTCATTTTGTAAACAGATTTAAGAACAAGAACGCGCTGCACTGATTTGCCTTTCCCCTTGCCGGCCCCCATTCAACGGGAATATTCATGCATTACATCAAAATTGTTTAACCATTGTTCTTGCGCTTGCGCCGGCAACATTAACCTTTTCAATTTAAGGAATCATTATGGCAAAAACGAAAAAAAGTCCCACTGGTAATTCACCCGCAAAATCTGCAGGAAAATCTTCAACCTCACGACCACCGCGCCCACCTAGGAATGATGGTTTTCTTGAAGAAGGTTCGTTTCTCACTACCAACCAAGGCGCATTAATTTCAGACAATCATAATAGTTTAAAAGTAGGTCCACGCGGTCCAACTCTCTTGGAAGACTTTGTTCTTCGCGAAAAAATCACAAGCTTTGACCACGAAAGAATTCCCGAACGAGTCGTACACGCAAGGGGCGCCGGAGCATTTGGCTATTTTGAATGTACTAAAGACATCAGCCAAGTTTCCATGGCGGGGCTTTTCACGCAGGTCGGGAAAAAAACTCCGGTACTCGTTCGCTTCTCCACCGTGGCCGGTAGCCGTGGGTCCATGGACACCGCGCGTGACGTGCGTGGATTCGCGGTTAAGTTCTACACGGACGAAGGAAATTTCGATCTGGTGGGAAACAACATCCCAGTGTTTTTCATTCAGGACGCCATGAAATTTCCGGATCTCGTTCACGCAGTGAAGCCTGAGCAGGATAATGAAATTCCCCAGGCTCAATCCGCCCACGACACTTTTTGGGATTTTGTTTCTCTGATGCCCGAAAGCCTGCACATGCAGTTTTGGGCCATGAGCGACCGGGCGATTCCCCGCAGTTATCGTATGATGGAAGGTTTTGGCGTGCACACTTTCCGTTTGGTGAATAAAAAAGGTGAAGCAACCTTTGTTAAGTTTCATTGGAAACCAAAACTTGGCGTGCATTCGTTGCTCTGGGAAGAAAGCCAGCAACTAGGGGGCCTCGACCCTGACTTTCACCGTCGCGATTTATTTGAATCCATCAGCAAAGGCAATTTCCCCGAGTGGGAGCTCGGCGTACAGCTCATCCCTGAGAGTGATGAGTTTAAATTCCCCTTTGATTTGCTAGATGCCACAAAGCTTGTGCCAGAAGAACTCGTACCGGTACAAAAAATTGGCAAGCTCGTATTGAGTCGCAACCCCGATAACTTTTTTTCAGAAATTGAGCAGGTGGCATTTCACCCTGGCCATATCGTTCCGGGAATTGATTTCACCAACGACCCACTTTTGCAGGGTCGTTTGTTCTCGTATACGGACACGCAGCTTACGAGACTTGGTGGGCCTAATTTCCACGAGCTGCCCGTGAATCGCACGCTTGCGGGGGTAAATAATAATAACCGGGATGGATTTGGCCAACACCTTATCCCCCAAGGAAAGGTGGCCTATGAGCCAAATTCCCTCAAGAAGGGAGGATGCCCCTTCCACGCAGGTGCCGATAAAAAAACTCTGGTGCAATTTACGGAGCGCATGTCGGCGCAAAAGGTGCGGGCACGGAGCTCCAGTTTCGGTGACCATATTTCCCAGGCGAAATTATTTTTTGATAGCCAAAACGAGGTGGAACAAAAACACATCGAAAACGCATTTTCTTTTGAGCTCTCAAAAGTAAATGCGGCCCACGTGCGTAATCGAGTCGTAAATCTGCTTATGTTCGTGAACGAGAACCTAGCAAAAAGCGTCGCGCAGAACGTCGGTGCGGTAATTCCTAAAACACCCGTGATTCCGCCCAATCCAGCCGATCCCGAAAACAATATTGTGCCGGAAAACCTTTCCCAGGACGCAGCGGCCGAAGATCAACCCAACTGGAAACCTAAAACTGGGTTACCAAAAAAATCCACGGCCCTATCCATCGTGCTCAACAATAAAAAACTAGTAGAAACTAGAAAAATTGCTTTGCTCGTAGGTAGCGATACGGACGCTGCGAGTTTAAAAACTGTGCAGTCTGCCCTTAAGGCCCAGGGCGTAGGGTTTGAACTAGTGGTTCCGCAGTTCAGTCGCGAAAAGGAAAATACCGATGCGTCTGTAGTGGAGCAGTCCCTTTCATCTACGCCATCCCATGCCTTTGATGGGGTTTTTGCCTTGGTTTCGCCCAAGAGTTACGCAAAACCAAAGGATGTAGGGCTTGCCGTACGGTTCATTGGCCAAGCCTTTAAGCATTGCAAAACCATCGGTGGGATTGCCGCCTCCAAGGGTCTCATTGATGAAGCGACTTTTGGCATGGCGCTTAAAAAGGACGCGCCTGGCGTAGTGATCGCAGACGGCCCTCAGCTAACGACTTCCTTAAATGCTTTCCTGAAAAGCCTTGGGGAGCACCGTCACTGGGCCCGTGAGGAACCGGCACAAAGGCTGCCGTTTTAGATATTATTCATTGAGATTGAATTCGGCGAGAATGGGCAAGTGATCGGAGAGGCTTTTCCAAGTCTTTCCCTTCATGAGCTCAGCGCTCACGCATTCAATGCCACGGTAATAAAGTCGGTCGAGTTTGAGAAACGGACCAAAACTTGGGAAAGTACTCGCGTGTTTGTCGTGAGTACTGAGAAACGCTTCCTTTACCCCAAGCGTCTCTTCAAGGATGGGAGTCATTCGTTCTCGCCAATCATTAAAGTCCCCGCCGATGAGAAGCGGTGCTTCGGGGGGCACCATAAGTTTGATGCGATGACAGAGGCTAATCACCTGTTCTACGCGGTCTCGCTCAAAGAGCCCGAGATGCACGCAAAAGACGTGTAATGAATGACTCGGGACTAAGTCCACAACTGCGTGCAACAAGCCTCGCCGTTCAATGGAGCTGTAGGAAACATCCTGATTTTCCCAAAAGGAGATGGGAAATTTACTCAAGATCGCATTGCCATGGTGACCCTCAGTATAAATCGCATTTTTCCCGTAGGCGAAGTGAGGCCAGATGCGATCGGCTAAAAATTCAAACTGGGAAACCGTCGGCCAGTCCTCAAAGGTTGCGGCATGTTTTTCGTGATGACCAAGCACCTCCTGAAGCAAAACCAAATCCGCATGTACCGCTTCAATGGAATCCTTGATGTCCTTCAGAATAAAATTTAAATTTCCAGAGCTAAAACCCTTGTGGATATTATACGAAAGCACCCTTAAGTTCTTCATTACAACCACCGTTTAAAAAGCAGCGCGAACTTCTCCTGGGGGATTTGGATCCAGGAACGATTTTTCCAGGCCTTCAGTTTGATTTCTTCGGAGTTTTTTAAATCAGCGGCGAATTGTTTTTCAATGGAATGCACGCTGGAAGGTTCTTCAAGAATGACATCGGACTCTAGGTCATAATGCAAACTGCGGTGATTTAAGTTTGAGGAGCCTACGGAGACCCAACCATCGATGAGTAAGACCTTTGCATGCAGTACGCTTGGACAGTATTCATAAATTCGTACTCCTCCCGAAAGCAAGTGCAGGTAAAAGGACCGGATGGCCCATTTGATGCCAAGCACATCACTTTTTTTGGACAATAAAACTTTTACGTCTACGTCAGCTTTGGCGGCGGCCCGTAGGGCAAGGATCAATGAGAAGTCGGGGATAAAATAGGGATTCGTTATCCATACCCGTTTTTTTGCCTGCAATATGCGACGGATCAAGTGCATATAGGACGCCCGTCTAAGTGTTCTAGTCACGTTAAGCCGAATGAGCTCGGAGGAAGGCAATTTACGAAAACGTTTTTTACCGCCAAATTTTTTCCAACGGTAAGGGTAGGTTTTGAAATGCTCCCATGCATTATCAAATGCTTTATGAAGGTCCAGGACTTGCTGGCCTTCCACGAGAGCGGAAGTATCCCGCCAGGCGTCCGCCCCGAGTTTGTCTTTAAGGTGGCGCTCCGTAATGTTCATGCTGCCGAGAAGGGCAGTGGTTTTATCGATGAGTAGAGTTTTACGATGGTTTCTGCGGTTGAGTTTCCAAAAACCCATGACGATTTTTTGGAAGGCCAGGTAATTCCAAATTTCAAAATCAGAACGTTGCCATGGCAAGGGATGAAAAAACCGATACTCAATTTTTTCACCAAGAAACTTTTTTAGATCAGAACTCGACCAGCTAGAACTCCCAAAACCATCAAGCAGCAATCGCACCTTAACTCCGCGATCCGCGGCTTTGCGAAGGCACTTCACGATGCGTTTGCTAAGGGAATCTTTGTCAAAAATATAAGTTTCAAGGTCGATAGTTTTTTTTGCCTGAGCGATGGCGGCACAAAAGGCGTCAAAAAAAGCATCTCCGTCGTGGAAAACAGTTTCTTTATGCCATCGTTCATTGGTGCCCATGGGCTAAGACTAAAACTATTCAAAGCCCGTGGCAAAATGAAATGCCCGGGGGGATGGCACACTGCCTAAATGAAAAAAGTCGAACGAATTCTAGTGGGCGGGTGCTGGCGCAATCCCGGCTGGTGATGCGGGAGTAGCTCCACGGCGAACGGGAGGAATCCAGGGATTTAGGAATGAACCGCAGGGCCGTTCATCTCCCCGTAGGCCGGGTTGCCTGCCATACCTTCGGGGTACGTGAATTTGGTCCGCTACTTCTATAGTCAGTCTACGCATAAGGGGCATATTGCCCGCTCCATAATGATACGCGCACCGGCAACCGAGGAGGGCCGCGTTATGAAGTCCCTCCGCATATCGACCGCTGGCGGTAATTTCTGGGTCGCAAGAAGTTGCGTGATGACGACGAAAACGCCCCAACTCAAGGCAAAAATTTTCGGTTAAAAAACTGCGCTCAATTTGGCGGTCGCGTAACACTTCGCCCGTAATTTCCGGCTGGTCAGCGGGTGGGTCAACGAAGGCCAATGCCTCACCTCGGAAAGTCGCATCGCACCTAGCACTCGTGCCTGAGACCAGTGGAGCTTGCCCAGGAAGGGTACGGAGTTGAAACCTGTGGCGGCGCTCCCGCGAATGTGGCCTTCGGCCTTCGGCGCGGTTTCGGGAAACCGTTGAGGTAGGCCCGCTGGCGGAGGCAGAGGCAGAGGCCTGATCGCCTTGGGATCCAGACCCTATCGGAGGCTTCGGGTTTGAATCTCTAGGGGAAGCTGGATCGGCTAAACTCAGGGTACTGAAAAGACCCGCAAGGGCCCCCACCGCCAAACTACTGAACCAACGATATTTTGTGAATTTTATCCCCATATTGAACCCCCATATAAATTATAAAGGTTTATAAGGAAATTTGTCGAGGTGTGTCCTACAATTTAACCGGTTTTAAAGGGTTTTCTGATAAAAATCTAAGCTTTAAAGCCTATAAACTCGCGTGGTTTTCAACCGCAGGTTTTGGCCCCGATACGCTACCCAAGGCGTTAGCGCAGGCATCCACGAGGTCCAGTCCTACGCCCCGAGCACGTGCTGCGTTCCTGGCCTGCCAAAGTCGGTTGGCAAGGTCCCGGTCAGTATCCATAAGGTTTAGCATTTTAGAGAAGTCGTCTTGCGTGAGATCGTCATCGTTTTGCACGCTATTCATATCTTTTTCGCTGAGTACCGTGGTCCACGCTTCGCCCAGGCTTAAGTCCTGTTCCACCATCTCGCGATCACTTACTGAATACTTTCCACTTCGTCGGTTCGCGATGGCTTGTCCAAAAGATTTGAACAACGCTTTCGCATATTGCTTAAACGTTGGTGCTTCTGCGAGCTTAGCGGCCGTGCGGACTTGGCTGACCTCATCGGAAATAAAAACAAACCTACGCGGCGGGGTAGGCGCAAGTTTACCTAAAACCCAAAGCCCAATTTTTGTTCCTACGCTAATGCTGCCCACGGTGTAGGCGCTGCGTACGGAGTTCGCGCGGAACAACCCATGCATCGTCGTATCTAAAATCCCCACGAGCCACTGAACGTAGGACCGGCTCTGGTGGTTCATGATCCGCTTTTGTTCCAAGGACCTCGTGCCCACGTCCATTGCGCCGTCAGAAAAAATTTCAAGGGTGGTCAGCGGAAGTCCTGAAATCACAAAGTCCCAAGAAAATGGTGACGCTACGGGTACACCGTTTGAGACCTGACCTGTGACGTGCGCAAGCCACCGCATAACGCCACTCAAGCCCAGGGACCTCACAAAATTGATGGTCGCTGATTTCACCACGCCCGAACGGTTGTAGGCGCGAACGGGGAGAGAATCCTTAAAAAAAGGAAATTGATGGGACGTGCACCAGTTTGAATACCGTTTGGCATTGTACCCAAACGCTGCCGATACCGTGCCCGAAAGAAATCCGATAAGGTAACTGGATGGGTTCACTAACGGATTTTGAAAACCGTATTTTCCGATCAACACTACGCTCGCGACGGTGAATTTCATCATGGCCACGGCCCTGGCGGCGATCACAGTGTTATAGGGGTGGGTGCGGCCCAATCGATCAAAAAGTCTGCGGGAAAATTTGTTCGTCCAACTTTCTTCAAGGGCCCTGGTTTCGGCGATTCCGGCATCAATGCTGCGTTCCACTTGCTCTGCAACCTGCCGGGTCTGTGGGGTAGACGTGCCATTTGCATCGGCCGCCGCAGTGATTTGATGCAACTCTTCGCGTTTTGCTTCCATGGCTGCAACGTCGGCCTGGGTGTCCACGAAGGATTCTTTTAAAATGTATCGCGCATTGGGGTAACGCTGCATTTGCTCACGAACCCTAGTTAAAAAATCTTCCCGCACATCGGCTCTAGCATTTTTTGGAACCACAATTACGACTTCAATGGCTTCACCGGCGGCAGGCCTAAGCGCATCCGATAGATCGTTAATGTTAGCCCGGCCAACATTAACCGTAATATGCCCACCAAAACGGTTTTGAACCGGCGTGTCCACAAACAAGGTAGCGGAAATGCCCTGTGGATCGCGAGTCGTTGTGCCTGATGGACCGTCGGCCAGGGATGGCAGAGCGGTAACCAAGAACGCGATCGCCAAGGTGATGCTCGATAATATGCTCTTTTTTGAAATGAAAAAGGATCGCAATGCAAAAAGCGCCATGGCTGGGATGTCTATAACTTCATGCGCTCTGAGTCAATTTAGACTGAAAATTTTACAGCCCATCTTACTTCATGCGTAAATAAAAAGGGTTTAGAGTACTAAACAAAAAGCCTTTGTAGCGTTTCTTCCCGTCCGGGCCCTAGCGAAAGGGTTACCACCGGGATGCCAAGCCTAGTCTCAATGTACTCAACATAGGCGATGAATTCCTTAGGCAGCTCCGAAAGGCCCTTTGCGTGGGGGTTCAAGGGGCCCCAACCCGGGAGCTCTTCGTAAACCGGTTTTACGCTTTCAAGCGTTCGAATATTGCTAGGCACGTTGTGAATGCGTTTGCCGTTCACTTCGTAGGCCACACAAACCTTGATGGGCCCAAGCCCCGCAAGGACGTCGGATTTCATAAGCGCAATACCCGTAAGTCCATTGGTCTCAACGGCGTAACGCAAAGATACTAAGTCAAGCCAACCGGTTCGCCTTGGCCTTCCGGTGGTGGCACCAAACTCCTGCCCCTGGGCGCGAATCTTTTCGCCCATGGCATCGTTTAATTCCGTAGGAAAAGGGCCCGTGCCTACTCTTGTGGTGTAGGCTTTTGTAATTCCAATGACGTGATCCAAACTTTTTGGTCCTACGCCGCAGCCGGTGAAAATGCCGCCGGTAATGGTGTTTGATGAAGTGACGTAAGGATAGGTGCCATGCTCCACATCAAGCAATGTTCCTTGGGCACCTTCAAATAAAATTGTTTTACCTTCGGCTAGGGCTTGTTGAACCAGTACCCTAGTATCCTGAATCATCGGCGCTAAACGTTCGCCCATTTTTTTTGCCCAGGGCAAAAGGCTTTCGGTGGTGATGGTGCTTTCCTTATAGAGGTGTTGCAACACTACGTTTTTTTCGTGAAGCGCCCGCTCAATTTTTTCTTCGAGCAAAATGGGATCCAGCAGATCGCCTACCAAAATCCCTCGACGTGCTACCTTGTCCTCATAACAGGGGCCGATGCCGCGCACCGTGGTGCCGATCTTGCCTTTGCCACCGACCTCTTCGCGCAAGCGGTCTAAAATCTTATGGTAAGGCATGATGACTTGGGCTCGTTCGCTGATGATGACTTTCGTGCCGCGTTCAGCCGTAAGCAGTCCCTTAGCTTTGAGTTCATCGATTTCGCCTAAAAAAACTTCGGGATCAAGCACGACGCCACTAGCGATCACGCAAGTTTTCCCGGCATGGAGAACGCCCGAGGGAATCAGATGAAGCACAGTTTTTTTGCCATCAACCACTAAAGTGTGACCGGCATTATTGCCGCCTTGATATCGCACAATGAGGTCGGCGCCCTCGCCATAAATATCTACGATTTTGCCTTTTCCTTCATCGCCCCATTGAGCGCCAAGTACTGCGATATTGCGACGGGTTTTAAAAGACCGATTCATGATCAAATTACTCATGGCTTAATTGAACTCCAATTTTCCGGCGCTTTTGAGCACCTTAAGAACTGCGGCGACGCCCTGGCCATCCGGGAAATTTAAATATTTCCCAAGGGTCAGCTCAAGGGCTGCGATGCCGGTTACGACATCAAAACCATCGACATAACCCAGATGGCTGAGACGAAAAATTTTTCCTTCCAGGGAATCTTGGCCCCCGGCGATGGTAATACCTAACTCATCGCGCATCTGTTTAGGGATGAGTTTTCCATCGGGAACTTCTTTGGGAACTTTTACGGCCGTTACGGCCTGCGAAGGGCATTTCGGAGCCAGCAATTCTAGGTTAAGGGCAACGACGGCGGCCCGGGTGGCTTCGGCACAAAGTGCGTGCCTTTGAATGACGGCATTCAGGCCTTCTTCAAAAATCATGGAAAGTGATTCCTTAAGGCCTAAAACTAAGGACACGGGTGCCGTCCACGCGGTTTGGCCTTGGACTTGGGCTTTCTTTTCTCGGCGCAGATCAAAATAAAACCTTCTTTGGTCAGATTTACTGCAGGCTTCCCACGCCCGCTCCGAGAGTGAAATTAAAGCTAAGCCTGGCGGTAACATGAGCGCCTTTTGTGAACCAGTGATGAGCACATCAATGCCCCACTGATCCATAGGCAAATTCACTACGCCTAATGCCGTGATGGCATCAACAACGATGAGTGCATTTTCACCTAAAATTTTTCGTACAGCCTTCGCAAATTTTTCCGTATCGTGTTGAACACCGGTGGAAGTTTCTGAGGCCTGAAACAAAAATCCTTTAGCCTTAGGATGGGATTTTAAAAACCCTTCCACTTCGGCAAGGCTTGGAGTTTGCCCCGGACTGCATTTGAGTTCTTGGGGCTTAAGGCCAAAGGCTTCTGCAAGTTTTGTCCAGCGCTCGCCAAACTTCCCCGCGTTTAAAACGATAACTTCATCCCCCGGTGCAAAACAGTTTGAAACTGCCGCTTCCATGGCTGCCGTTCCGCTGCCGGCCAATAACAATACTTCTTGGGAGGTTTGGAAAAGTTTTTGAAGGTCCGAACGCATTGCCGCAAAGACATCTTTGAAAATGGCCGTACGGTGATGAATCATAGGTTGAGCCATGGCTAAACGAACGCGATCAGGAACGTCCGTAGGCCCCGGGGTGAGGAGTCGCTTTTTGAAAACGAAGGAAGCGGTGCGCATGAATGGTCTGTAAACTCTAGGCGTGCTGAGCGGCTTTTTTAGCCGCTTTTTTCTGAATCACGTCTTCCAGAATTACGAGAGCTTCTTCGCGGAGATCATTTTCATAAATGAAGCGGAAAAAATTTTCGATGTCCGGATGGCTTCGGAAATTTTTAGGAAGGCCGCCCGTAGCGCCAGTGGTTGCGGTCTGCGCGTTCTGCTGACTGAGTCCGGTAATGTTGCTAGCGTTAAGGGTCGCTTCCTGTTTAGGGATTTTTTTTACCTGAGCCTTAGGTGAACTTTCTTTTTCGCCCTTATGGGATTTGCCATGGGATTTTTCATGACCGTGCCTTGAATGCTTGTTCACTTTGCTTTTGTTCTTATGGGGCATTACCTAGGGCTCTCCTTAGTTCAAATATGATGTTGGTTGTCGCTGTCTTTCAACTCTTTAATGAGTCCATAGCGATGAAGCTTGTTGTAGAGTGTTTTGATGGTGATGCCAAGGGATGCGGCAGCCCTGGTCTTATTATTATTGTAAAAAGCCAGGGTTCTCAGGATGTGTTGCTTCTCTAGATCATCTAAAGAGAGGTCAACCCCCATTTCACCAAGATTATTTTGATGATGGGCTCCGGTACGGGGAACCCTAATGTTCAAAGGGATGTCTTCGACCCTAAGTTCGTAATTTTCAACCAGGATTTTCATGCGCTCAATGGTGTTTTCGAGTTCCCGAATATTGCCTGGCCATTCATAATTTTCAAGAATTTCATAAACCCGTGGGTCTATTTTACGGATCATTTGCCCGGTGCCGTGCTGATCCTGTTTTAGGAAAAAATCAATGAGGGGCCTGATCTCTTCCCGCCGTTTGCGCAGAGGGGGCAAACGAAGGGTGATGGTATTGAGGCGGTAATATAAATCTTCCCGGAACCGTCCGGCCTGAACTTCATTTTCTAGGTCACGGTTAGTCGCACTTACGACCCTGACGTCCACGTGCAGCGGTTTTTTTCCGCCTACCCGGTAAATCTCACCTTCTTGGAGAAACCTTAAGAGTTTGGATTGAACCTGGGCTGACATTTCACCAATTTCATCCAGAAAAAGTGTGCCGCCATTAGCCATTTCGCAGAGGCCTAATTTAAGTGCATGGGCACCGGTGAAGGCGCCTTTTTCGTGACCAAAAAGTTCAGATTCCAAAAGATTATCCTGCAGAGCGCCACAGTTAATGGTGACGTAGGGTTTGTTCCGCCGTTCGCTCTTATAATGCAGTCTTCTTGCCACGAGCTCTTTGCCGGTGCCAGACTCCCCTTGGATTAGGACGGTGGCGGTGGTGGGCGCGATCTTATCGACCATGCCTAATACGCTCGCCATGGCGGGGCTCGCTACGACGATGGTGCTTTCATCATTCACGTCTTTGCTGACCATGGAGTCCACCATGGTTTTAAGTTCCGTGTTTTCTTTTTGCAGCAAACGCTGTTGTTCAAGAATCTGATCGTTAGCGCGTTTGAGTTCAAGCGTGCGTTCATCAACTAAGCGTTGAAGATTTTCGCTGAGGGACTTTCCTTCTTGGTAAAGTTTCGCGTTCACCAGCGCTGCGGCGAGTTGACGAGCGAGGCTCTCAAAAAAAAGTTTGTCATCTTCGTTAAAGGCGCTTTTTTCATTCGCTTCCACGGAGAAAACGGCATTCACCGTATTGTCTACGAGCACGGGAATGCTCAACTGGGATTTGGTATCCACCGGTAGGCTTAGTTTAGTGAAATGAGAATCAATGGTGACGTCGTTACAAATATACGGCTTTTTCGTAGTGACGACCGTGCCCACGATGCCAGCCTCTTTGGCGATGGAAAAACCTACGTATAGATAATTATTGTAGGCGCCCGACTGGGCTTCGATGCGAGCGCTACCGTCGGGCTGAATGGACCAGATGGAGAAGGAATAATAATGAAATCGGTTTTGAACCAGCTCTACGATTTCCTGATAGATATTTTCCGAAGTGATGAGGCTTTGGAACTTTAAACTTAATTCATTGATAAGCTGGAGCCTGGATGCCGCCCAAGCTTCGCCGCGAGAGAATGAAGCGGCGCCCGCAAATTCCTGAAAGGGAATTTTAGACTCCGGATCTTTGGTGTGGGAAGGTGGGTTTTTCACAGTTTATCTTTTAAAAAGGTTAGGGAACAAAACGCGGTCCTATTATATAAAAATTACATAGCGCGTCAATAGTTGATTTTTTTGATCTTGAAATATCTCAAGTCTTTTAATTTACTGGAGAATATCAAGACGTTAGGGCCGGAGGGACTGTAGTAAGTACAGGCGGGACTGGCGCAAGGGGCGCTGCTGGGCGGGGCCGGGATAGGGTAGTGAGGTAAGCCTAAGTAGGGTCGGGACTCAGGTCTTAAAATGAATTTAGTTTATATATCTTTAAGGTCTGCCTACGTAAAATTGCGTGATGTTTGAGGGGTAGCATCCGCTTGATGCTGAAATGCTCCTAATAGTTTCTAAGGCGGCGTAGCGCGCACGCGTCAGTGGTTTATAGTTTAGCAAAACTTTCGAGAAAGTTTCGCCAGTTTCGACAAAAGACTCCGTCGTGTTCAAATTCGTGTGAATCGCGGCTGAGGTAAAATAATTTGAGGTTTGGCATTTTAAATGCGTCGGCTAGACGGGCTAATTTTCTAACTTCTAATTCGTCGACTTTTTTAGCGGATTTGATTTCGATGAGAATAGTTTGTTTCGCCTTACTCAGAATGAGGTCAATCTCCGCTCCGTTTTTTGTCGCAAAGTAGGATACGCGAAAATCTTTTTCAAAATAGGAGTTCAGTTTAAAAATCTCCTGAATCACCCAGGCTTCAAAGAGCTCCCCAAATTGAGATGTGCCTTCAATGGGCAAAGAATCAAAGGAACCCTCCAATGCCTTTTTCACTCCGTTATCAAAAATGTAAAATTTTGAGGCTCCAATCTGGCTTTTCCTTACGGAGCGATGAAAGTGGGGAAGAAAAAATCCGGTGAAAGTATCTTCCAATATTTGGAAGTAATTCTGTACCGTAGGCACCTGGGCTCCGACGTCGCGGCCGATGGAGGAAAAATTTATGATTTTTCCCGAAGACTGAGCCGCTACCGCGAGGAACTCACGGAACGGTTCGAGGTTTCGGACGGCTTGCTCCATCTGAATTTCTTCGCGAATGTAAGCAAGGCAGTATGACCTTAAATAAGCGCGTTTTTCATGCGCATCCTTTAAGCTCAGTAACTTCGGCAATGAACCCCATTGAAGGGTGTGTTCAAGTTCAAACTCTTCCTTCAGTTCAAGGCAACTCAAGGGAAAAAGCGTATTTAAAAAAGCGCGCCCGGCCAAGAGGTTTGCTCCGCCTCGTCGAAGTTTCCGGCTACTACTTCCGGTGAGGGCGAACTTTTGGCCTTGGTTTTCAATCAGGCGATGCACTGAATTCAGGAGCTTGGGGATCCTTTGCACTTCATCGATGACGATCCACTCATGCTTTTGTTGGATGCAGAAGTGCTCTAAATACTTTGGCTTCGTAAGCAAGAGGTCAAAGGTTTCAGGATCCAATAAATCAAAGGTATGATTATTGTTTCGGAGATAATCCTGGATGAAGGTAGATTTGCCGGTTCCGCGGGCCCCAAAGATGAAAAAACTGTTTGATTTTAATGGCTTAATTAGTCTGTTTAGCATACTATAAAATTGTCTGCCTTTTATATAGTATACTATAAGCTAGCCTCAGCGCGCAAACCATCCCTTAATTTGAAGTGTTTCGAAAAGCCTGTGCTAAAATTTTCCTATGATCATGAAAATTATCTTAGGAATCTCGGCCGCGTTGTTTATTTTTTTTGGATACGTTTCAACGAGGCCAAGTAAGTTTCGTTATGAACGAAGTGGCGTCATCAACGCACCCGCCGCTAAAATTTTTCCTTATCTGAGCAACTTTAAGTTGGGTGCCCTTTGGTCCCCTTATGAAAAAATGGATGCGAACATGAAAAAGAAATTCACCGGCACGGATGGTGCCGTGGGGTCCATTATGGAGTTTGAGGGAAATCGAGATGCCGGTTCAGGTAAACTTGAATTGCTAAAAGTTGAGCCGGATTCTCTCGCCGAAATAAAACTCACTATGACCAAACCCATTTATGCCGAAAATTTCATTGAATACAAACTCACTCCAGAGCCAAATGGCACCAAGTTCACTTGGTCCATGTCAGGGGATGGTGGGTTCATGGCAAAACTCGTTTCGGTCTTTATCAATTGCGAGAAAATGGTGGGTGATCAATTTACGGCGGGGATTGCGAACTTAAAGACGGTAGTGGAATCGCAGAAGTAGTTCCGGTGAAATGGAGCTTACTTCCCCAAACTCCACTTTGGCGTCTCACAATGCCCTAAACCAAAAGTAAGTCTTCTCGTCGTTTGCCCATCCGTAGTGATGGCGTAAATATTTTTTTGCCCGGCGCGGTTGCTGGTGAAAGCAATGAAATTTCCGTCGGGAGAAAAAAACGTGTCTTCGTTGGTGCCTTCGTTTTTCGTCAAGCGCTCAAGGCCTGAACCATCGGTGTTCATCATGAACACATCAAAGTGTTTGTCGATCCAGCCGGCAAACGCGATTTTTTTGCCATCCGGGGACCAAGTGGGAGTCGCGTTGAATTTACCAGCGAAGGTGAGACGTTGAACGGAGCTGCCATCGGCGTTCATGATATAAACCATGGGCAATCCACTGCGGGAGGAAACAAACGCGACTTTATTTCCGCTTGGTGAATACGAAGGGTCCACGTCAAAACCAAAGGAGTTAGTGAGCTTCGTTACTTTTTTGCTGCTCCGATCGAGTGCAAAAACTTCCTGATTGCCGAGAAAACTCATGGTGAGGGCAACTTTGTCGCCATCGGGGTGATAGGACGCGCCGGAATTTGTACCTGGTCGATTGGAGAGCAATGTGGATTTTTTAGTTTGAAAATTATACTCGTATAAATCGATGTTTTTTACGTTCTTAGAATTTTTTGTATAAACGGAATACGCTAAAAGTTTTGCATCCGGTGACCATGCGGGCGCGAAGGCCAGCGAGCGGTGGTGGGTCAACTGCTCTACATTGGAGCCATCGTAATCCGAGATGTAGATTTCTTTTTGGCCAGACCGGTTACAAACGAAAGCAAGTTTAGAAAGAAACATTCCCCGGTGTCCGGTAAGCGCTTCCATGATGTCATTGGCCGCGGTGTGAGCAAGCGTAGTTGCTTCACCTTTAGGCGCCATGTAACGCTTGCCATGAATTTGTTTGCCACCCAGGACATCGTGAAGCCTGAGTTCCAATGCGATCTGACCATCTTCAATTTGCACACCAGTCTTAAGCAAAAACTCCGTGCCGATGGTGCTCCAATCACTCAGTTTAAACCCATCCAAGGCTAGTCCCGCCGTGGGCGATTCGATAAACGCCTGGGAATCCTGGATCCGGAAAAGCGCCGTAAATTCCAAATCTCTATTTAAAATTTGATGAAGGGTTTCAGCTGCCTTTTCTGCTTCTTTTGACGCTTCTGTAATTTTTACTTTTGGGATCGCTAAAACACTTTTTTTAATTTTAGCGTCGCCGATGGAAATGTAAACTTGGCCCGTAAATGCGGGGCATGCGAAAAAAAGGACAGTCAGCGCAGAAAAAATATTCATCATCATCTTCATAAAGGAAATCCTAACATGATTCCGTCTGATTCAATATCAGCGGGCGGTGGGTCAAAGGGCGCAGATTTTGTAATGCAATTCCTTACGAACTGGTCAAATTTTTCATTGCCCGAAGTCTGTACAAACTGAATCTGACCTATGGAACCATCGGACCTGATGCGCAACACGATTTTGGCCGAAGCCTTTTGACGCGCCATCCAAATGGGCAAGTCCCAGTTGGCCCTAATTTTTGTAACCAGGGAGTCAACATAGGCATTGGTGTCGTTGGTTTGTTCACCAAAAAGGGCAGAGCCTTTATTGACAACATTGCCCTTAAGCGGTTTCACGGCTTCGGAATCACTTTGCTCACCCCGAATGGCCTCCAGGGCTTTCATGCGTTCAATGGCGCTATTCAGCTGTTTTTTTCGCTGGGCTGAATCGTCCTTTTTGACGGGAGCAACTTCCTTTTTCGTTTCTTTCTTAAGCACCATCTCATCTGGTTTAGCGACTTCTTTTTCGACTTCGGGAACCGGCTCAAGCTTAGGTGCATCTTTTAGAGCGTCCAGTTTTTTCTCTAGGCGTTTGAGTTCCGCGTTACTTACTGCCGGCACCGGCTTGTTTTGTTGCTCAGCCTTGGTCATATCCGGCAGGCCGACAAGGTCAACCCGTACGCTAGGTACATATTGAATCGGTTTGTGGGGAAAGAGCAGGGGGGCGGCGATGAAAATGAAGCCGATGATGAGATGAAGGGCCGCAGAAATTTTGGTGAACCAGGAAAAGGCGTCATTCTCCGAAGTCATTTGCGGAGGCACAGCAGTCGCAGCGCTGGGGGAAGCCTTTTCTTGCATGGAAATTACTTAGTCTCCTCGCGCGTAACGAGACCTACTTTGGTAATTCCAGCTTTTTTTATCAACGCCATAACCCGAGCGACAAAACCGTAGGGTACCGCTTGGTCCGCCTGAACAAAAATTTCCCTGGCTTCCTTGTTCGCATAAATCGCCTTGAGTTTGCGTTCAAATCCATCGAGCGAAGAAGTTGCTACGGTATTTTCATTGATGGTTACGTGTTGATCTTTATGAATGACAAGTACGATGGGCTCTTTTTGTTCATCGAGGGCTTGGCCTTGCGCCTTAGGTAAGTCGACCTGAACTCCTTGCTGCATCATGGGCGCGGAAATCATAAATACAATGAGCAGGACCAACATGACGTCAACTAGTGGTGTGACATTGATGTCCGCAAGTGCGCCCGATGACCTTCTGGTGATTCCCGAACCGCTGCGGCGATGGGACGTGCTTTGTGTTTGAAAACCCATTTGTTGACCTCGGGGCTAACGCTTCAGAATGCTGCGCTGAATTAAATTTAGGAGATCCTGATGAAAGGTATCCATCAAGACACCCATGGACTTAAGTTTAGTCTGAAATAAATTGTACGCAATGAGCGCTGGAATTGCTGCAAATAAACCAGCCGCCGTATTTACCAAGGCTTCAGAAATCCCTGGGGCCACTACTGCGAGGTTCGCCGAACCGGTGAAGCCAATGCTTTGGAAGGAATCCATGATTCCCAGCACCGTACCGAACAGGCCGATGAACGGAGTGGCGCTAGCGATGGAGGCTAATAATCCAATGCGCTCCTCAAGGTTTTCAAGTTCCACCATGGTAGTGCGCGTCAGTGCCCGTGAAATATTATCCAGGGCCGCCGGCTCCTGAAGGATGCTTGCCGATTGCGCCGAAAGTTTTTTGAGTTCCCGAAATCCCGCCCTAAAAATTTGCCCAATGGGCGCCTTGGCAAAGGATTCGCTCTTTTGAAAAATTTCCTCGAGGTCCTGGGCCTGCCAAAACATTTTCAAAAAGGCTTGGGAGCTTTCGTGAGCATTTTTTAGACTGCGTTTTTTGGTGAAGATGATGGCCCAGGATAAAACGGAACAGGCCATTAGGGACAAAAACACCAATTTTGCCGTGGGGCTCAAATGGATGATCAAATCAAAAAGGTTCATACTGGCGGACGATGCAGGTGATGGTTGATTCATAGGTTGATTTCCTCTCTACGGTAAAGGCGAAGGGCATACATGATCAAGAGGATTGTCAGGGCGAGCCCGTTTTCGGGACCCCGACCTCCTCCGGTGAAAAGATCAAATTCGGTTTGGGGCTGCAGCGTAAAAATTCCGGGTAAGTTCAGTCCCAAAAAAGGAAAGTCAAAGAGAGAATGCAGGAGGAAAAAGAGGCCAAGCTCAAAATATACGAAGTTGAGTTCGTTTAGGTTTTTCCATTTCATGAGCATCATAATGAAGAGCAGAATTCCCATATTCAAAAATTCGACGGGGTGAAGGCCCGTTTCGAGGAATCGACAAAGCAAAATGCCAAGGGAAGTAAGCAGCAGGTGCCCCCACTTTTGTACGAAACGGTGACTCCACTGAAGTTTACGCGCAAGCGGTTTTATTAGAGTTGAAGCCGTATTGATACTGCACAGGACCTCCGCTTTAAAAAGAAACAGGGCAGCAAAGCCCGATGCGAGAAGGGCTAAAACCGTGGGAATCCACTCATCAAGATTGTGAAACACGCCAACGAATTTTACGGCATCACTTCCAATAAGGACGGCACTTAATACTAGGCCAACGGTTAACGCTTCCAGGAATGGGAATTTATGAATCCGGAACTCTTCTTTAAGGCCGGCCCAGGGCTTCGTGCCCAGCCCCAGTAGAATCAAAAATGAAATGAGGCCGTAGACCCAAAGGCAATGGTCTTGGGTCATATTGCCCAGTTCCTTGATCTGCTCAGGCCTGGTTTGCAGTATAAGGTAGGACGCGAAGGTCATAAAAACCAAGCGGCCAAGCCAGAGCATGATTAAGAGGATCAGGAGGCTCATAGAGGATAATCTCCCATGAACGGGAGTTTTTGTCCTCCGTCAATTTCTGCCGCATTGTGTGAAAGCGCCGCTCCTTGTTAAATTAGTAAAGCATGATCGCCTTTACCGGTGTTTACAAAAAATATTCCTCAGGTACGCCAATTCTAGAAAACGCAAATTTACGCATAAATAAGGGTGAATTTGTCTACGTCATTGGCGATAGCGGAGCGGGAAAATCCACTCTACTCAAGATGCTCCATTGTGAAGAGTTCCCTTCCCGTGGCAGTGTAGAGATTTTCGGGAAAAACAGCGCTGACCTAAGTGTTAGCGAAATTCAGGCCTTACGTCGACGGATGGGTGTGGTGTTCCAGGATCTACGCCTGCTCGGGGATTTTTCGGCCTTCGACAACGTCATGCTTTCCCTGGAGCTTGGACATGACGCACTCGCTAAGCCACTTCAGAAGAAGTCGCTTTGGAAAAGGCTTTGCCAAGAAGTTCTTGGATTTGTCGGATTGCAAAATTTAATGCAACGAAAAACCAGCGAACTTTCCGGCGGTGAACAACAACGCGTAGCCATCGCCCGCGCTCTCGTACGTCAACCAGAAATATTGATTGCCGATGAGCCAACCGGAGCACTTGACCATCAACAAACTTGGACGGTTATGGAATTACTTCAGAAATTACATTTACGGGGGACCACGGTGATATTAGCAACGCATGATCGCGAAATCGTTAGGAAAATGCGTAGGCGCTCTTGTCTGCTGAAATCCGGCAAACTCGTGGTAGAAGACGGCCTATGTCTGTTCTAACGGTTGGCATTTTTCTGCAGGAATTGAGGCAAAAAGTACTGGCAAGAATGCTGGTCCTAGCATCAATGACTTCTATTTTGATAATTTTCGGCGTGCTCTGCCTTTTGTGGAAGGCGAGTTTGCAAGCTACGGAAAAAGTCAGTCGCGCGCGTTATGTTACGGCTTATTTAAGTGAGCAGGTTCCGGAGGCACGGGAAAAAATTCTCGTAAGCGCCGTCCAGAAGCTGAACAACGTTTCCGACGTAAAGATCGTCACTAAAGATCACTTCATCAAAAATTTTAAAAAGATTTTTCCGGAGCTCGCAAAAGATCTCACCCGCGATTTGGAAGCTAACCCTACGAATCTTTCCGATGCCGGATTGATTCCTCGTTATATCAAAGTCAAAGTCAGCGAGAGCAAAGGCCATGACTTAAGTGGAGCCGTAAATTCTGTGGTGGGTGACCTTAAGAAAGTTCATGGCATTGAATCCATCGAAACTAATGAAGGTAAATTTCAGGGCGCTTTAAAGGCAATGCGTTCGGTCCAGGCCTTAACCGGACTCGTAACCCTCGGCGTAATTTTGGCACTTTTTGTCATGATGGTGAACCATTTTCGCAGTCTCTCCCAGCGGTTAGCAAAAACGAGAAGTGTGCTGAAAGTTTTGGGCGCAAGCCGGATACAACTGGTTTTACCGGTGTTTTCTCAAACGCTTTTTGAAGGCATTGTCGCCGGTGGGTGTGCAGGTTTAGCGCTGGTTATCGGGGGGCGCTATTTTGAAGGCCAAATCAATCAGGTTTATTCCTCGCTTGGTTTTGCTTCCATGGATTATTCGTTTCTGGGGATTGGTTTTTTCGTACTAGGGGTGGGCATTTGTTCAGCGTTAATCGGAAATTTCATCACGTTGGTAAGATCTCCTCAATAAAGGGGAATTTAAATCTCATTACGGTCAGGCTTTTCGCCGCGGGCGTAGGTGGGTTGCTTTGCTCGCCATTTGGCGCGTGGGCGCTTAAACCTCCTTCCCTCAAAAGCGTTGAGAATCAACTGGAGCAGGCGGAGGCGGCCTTGCTTGAATCAAGTGTTAAGCAAGACAGTGCGACCGTTCAACTCCGTAAAATGCATCACCTCATGGACCTGCAGGCCAAGGAAATTCGCTTAGCTACCGAACGCATGGCGCAACTTTCCGAAACTCTTGAGTCCCTTAAGATAAAGCAAAAAAGTTTAAACGAAATCGCTACCGTGCGGGCGCATGAATTGCGGAAATATCTCATGTCACTGGCCAAGGTCATGAACGAACGTGACAGTGGCGAAGCAGGGTTAACGGAAGAGTCGGAGTTTTCAGGTTTTGACATGTTTGACGCCATGGGGATCGACCTTGAAAATGAGCGTCGCTATTACTTAAAAAACTCTGTTGTTCGCGCCCTGGATTCCGTGAAAGATCTGCGGGCCTCCCAGAATGAATTTGCGGATCTGCAAGGCAAAGTGAATCAGGAGCGCACGGAACTTACTTACCTGATCCATGACCTTCAGGAAAAAAAGGGAGTGCTGGCGGCCCACGAAAAACTCCAAAAAGATTTTGTAAAATTAAGCCAGTTTCAGCGTAAGGAACGCATTGTAGCGTTACATAAAATCAAAGATCAGGAACGTACCATTCGTGGCCTTTTACTGAGACCAAGTCCGGCACCAACGGCGGGTAAAGAAACCACGCAGGTGGCGCAAGTCAAACCCAACCAGACCTTGCCCCATAGCCCAAAAAGTACTTTAGGTGCCCTCAAGGGAATCCTTGAACTGCCCGTGCAAGGAAAAATCCTTGAGGCCTACGGCAAACACTTCGATGCCAACCTTTCTTTACTTCGTTTTCAGAAGGGGCTTACCATCGGCATTGATTCCAAACAGGATGTGAAGGCGTGTTTAGAGGGTGAAGTAGCCTTTTCGGGCGAGCTTAAGGGCTACGGGAAAGTCGTCATTCTGCAACATAAAGATCAAATATATACTGTTTATGGTCACCTGGGCGATGTGCAAGTGGATCAGGGAAAGTCCGTGGCCAAGGGCCAGACGCTAGGTTCCAGCGGAGCCGAAGCGAACGTTTATTTCGAGTTGCGTGAAGGAAACCTGGCGGTGAATCCGCTAGAGTACGTTGCGCAGAACGCGTCACAAAAAATCTAGGAAGGATAAGTATGATGCAGAAGGTTTTCAAATGGGCGGCTTTAAGTTCCTTATTGTTGTTTCAGCTCACCTTCGCCGGCGATAAAGCCCAAGAAAAGCCTACCGACAAATCTAGCCAACGGTACGAAAACCTCACTTTGTTTAATAAGGTGTTGCATTTCATTCAGCAGAATTACGTCGAACAGCCCAGTGATGAAAAACTAATTCGGGGGGCCATCCGCGGCATGCTTGAAACCCTTGACCCCCATTCAAACCTCTTGGCGGAAGAGGTTTATCGCGACATGAAAATCGATACCTCAGGAAAGTTCGGAGGAATTGGCCTGGAAGTGACTTTAAAGGATAATATCCTCACCGTGATTTCGCCGCTGGAAGATTCCCCGGCGTTTGACGCAGGTATTTTGGCGGGAGATCGCATCGTAAAAATTGAAGGGGAAAGCACTAAGGGCCTTTCGCTTTCGGATGCCGTCGCAAAAATGCGCGGAAAACGTGGCAGTGCCGTGCGTATGGGAATTTGGCGCCCCGGGTTTTCCAAGCCAAAGGACTTTTTAGTGAAGCGCTCCGAAATAAAAATCCAAGCAGTAAAGTCTGAAGCCATGGAGCCTGGCTATTTTTATGCGCGGCTTACGAATTTTAACGAGAATGCTGCGAAGGATCTAGCGTCTGCGATGGAGCGAGCCGAAAAACGAAATGGACCACTCAAAGGCATGGTTTTGGATTTGCGTAATAATCCGGGCGGCCTTTTGGACCAGGCCGTTGATGTATCAAGTCTTTTTATTGATGAAGGCGTGATCGTATCCACTAGGGGGCGCACTAAAGAAGTAGAAGACGTAAGAAGGGCACGGGCCGGCATGGCGAGAAAGAATTTACCTTTGGTGGTGCTGGTGAACGGAGCTTCGGCATCGGCTAGTGAAATTGTCGCCGGCGCCCTGCAGGACTATAAACGGGCCGTAGTTATGGGGCAGCCCACCTTCGGCAAAGGTTCCGTGCAAACGGTAGTGGAAGTGGCACCGGATCTAGGACTTAAACTTACGGTTGCTCGTTATTACACGCCGCAGGGACGTTCCATTCAGCTCAAGGGAATTGAGCCCGATATTTTGCTAGATGATTATGACCCAAAAATTTTGGAACAGGCCCGCCGCAAACCCGATGGCATTCATGAAAAAGATCTCAAACGCCGTATGGAAGGCGAATTCCAGGTGGACGAACTTTTAGCGTTGGAAGAGGAAGCCGAAAATAACGAACGAGATGAGGACGGCGTACCTGCGCCTGATGCTATGCGCCGTGAAAAAGCAAAGCTTGGCGAATCTCGCGAATCAAGAGGACCCGCCAGCGTGGTAGGCGTTAAAGCCTCCCTCGCGCCCGCCGCCGATGACTTTCAGGTCAAGCAAGCTTTAAATTATCTAAAGGGCTATCATGTGTTGCGTGCCATGAGTTGGGGCACCTCCGTTCATATGTAGTGCCTGCCTCTCTCCATATTCAAATTCCGGCAAGTAGAGTATGAGTCTTCATTAAGATGAAACTTTTATCCTCTTTCCAATTTTCCGATCAGATTCAGAAAACGCTTGATACATTTTTTGCAAAGGCAAAACAAAGCGGAGTTTCCCGTAAAATTGCCGTATTTGACGCCGATGGGACGCTTTGGCACGATGATGTGGGCGACATTTTTTTAACCCAAGGGTTTAGTCGTTCGGTTTTCCCTAAGGAAGCTTCCTTAGCCGAATATGAAAAGCTTCACGAACAATCACCGGCCAGCGCCTATGAGCTTTTGGTGAAGTGGTTAGGTGGTAAACAGGAATCGTTCATATGGGAAACCTGTCACAAAATATTAAAGGATCATTCGCCGAAGCCATTCGATGGACAGCAAGCCTTGGTTAAAAAACTTAAAGAGGAAGGTTTTGAGATTTGGGTGATTTCCGCAAGCCCTTGGTGGATGGTGGTCGCTGCGGCTCAGGAATATTATGGCGTGCCACCGGAGCGAGTATTGGCCGCCAGGACAAAAGTGGATGCCCAAGGAATTTTGTTTTCAAATATGCTTTACGATGTGCCGTTTCGCGAAACCAAGGTCACGGCTTTGCAACGATTTGTATGCGCGCAACCGCATATGGTAGCGGGAAACAGCATGGGAGACTGGTCACTCCTTCATCAAAGCCTTTGGTTAAGTTTGGTGATTCACGGCCAGAATCCAAGTGAGCCTTATTTTGATTCGGAAGTGAAGTTGTTAGAGAAGGTTCAAAGTCATTATCCCAATGAAGTCTTAGCGGGCGAAGATGTCTCCGTCGTGAAATCCATGCTTCACACTTTGAAAACCAAGATTCTTGGCACCGAGCACGATACAGAAAACTCCACTTCGTTTCAGTTCCAAGGCAGTGCCGCTAGAGTTTGGCTGCTTCAGGATTGGGTGAAAAACTAGAGATGTCTCGGGTTACCTCGAAGGATCAAAACTTGGAGCTGGGATTTTCCGAATCGTTTACTTTCCCAAAAAATACCAAAAAAAGTGAGACCGCTTTGTCTGCGCCGCCTTCGAGCGTAACTTCGCCAAGTGTACCGGCGCCCGAAGCGCCCCCACGGGAGCCCGTTCCGCAACTCAACGCCATTACCGTGTCTCAGCTCACCCAGAAAGTGAAGGGCTTACTTGAGCGCGACGTGGGAACCGTTTGGGTCAAGGGTGAAATTTCAAGTTACAGGCCGGCCGCGTCGGGGCATTTGTATTTTAATTTGAAGGATGCTCAAGCTACCATTGCCTGCGCCATGTTTCGTTCGGGAACCGGCGCCGGAGTCCGCAGTGGCGCTTCTGCTTCGCGATTCCAAGTTCGTGACGGCCTTGAGGTCCTGATTCGCGGAAGGATTTCCGTTTACGCGCCACGCGGGAATTATCAACTCATCGTGGAAAGTATTGAGCCCTTAGGATTTGGCGCGCTCCAGTTAGCTTTTGAGCAATTAAAGGAAAAACTGCAAAAAGAAGGTCTGTTTGATCCCGCTAAAAAAAGGCCCATCCCGCCTTTTCCTAAACGGGTAGCTCTCATCACTTCCGCTACCGGCGCGGCATTGCAGGATATGCTTAATGTTTTAGGCCGGCGAAACGCAGGGATTTCCCTGCTCATCCTTCCCACCCTCGTGCAGGGAGACGATGCTCCGCCGAAAATCCTTCAGGCCATCAACATTGCAAATAAGTTTAATTTAGGTGATGTCATCATTGTTGCGCGCGGGGGCGGCAGCATGGAGGACCTCTGGGCATTCAACAATGAAAGTGTGGTGCGGGCGATTGCGCAGAGCGCCATTCCTGTAATTTCCGCAATTGGTCATGAAATTGATTTTACCATTGCCGACTTCGTGGCGGATCTGCGTGCGCCCACGCCGTCTGCGGCCGCTGAACTGGTTTCTAAAAATCGGGCAGATGTTCTAGAAAGCCTCGTGACTCTGCAAAGCCGCTTGAGATTAAGTCTTTTACATAGGCTCTCTAGGCTTAGGCAAAACGTATTAACGCTTGAAGGTCGACTCGTAAGTCCGCTTCAACGTTTGAATCGCGACCGAAGTCGCCTTGAGGAGTATCAGCTTAGGCTTACCCACGCCCTGGTGAATCGCTTAGCTCCCGAAAGACAGAAACTTGATGAAGCCTACACTCGGATGCAAAGAGCGCTTGAGAAGCGGCGTCATGATCGAAGGGCAACGCTCCAACATTTAAGCGCGTCCTTAGAAGCCCTTTCACCTTTAAAAGTCTTGAGTAGAGGTTATACTTTAGTCAAGGATGTTCAGAGCCAAGCGTTGGTGAAATCCTCAAAAGGACTTAAGGATGATCAAAAATTGGATCTTTATTTCAGTGATGGCCGCGTTCCCGTGGTGGTGCAAGGCCGCTCAACTTGAAATCATCCCGCAGGCTGCCCGTGAAGGAAGCTTTTTCACACTGAAGTTTTCCCTGGATAAAGACGTTCCCCAGGAAGGTGGCAAGAAAAAATTTTTTGCACAGTTTCTCGGCAAAAAATATAATCTTACTTTCGTTGATGAAAAGACTGCCGTGGTTTTGCTCGCAGTGCCGGTGGACACGACGCCCGGCAAAAAAGAAGTCCAGGTCTTTGGGGATGAAAAAGCGCCGCTAGGTCAATCCGAAGTTTTGGTGACCAAGGTGGACTTTCCGGCGGAAGTACTTAGAGTTCCGCCGCGTAAAATTGCTCCCCTGAAAAAAGACCTTCCGCAAATCCTCGGTGACCTCAAACTGCTAAAAAAAGTTTATCAAAATTCTGTTCCTGAGTTTTTGTTAGAAACGCCCATCATCCTTCCGGTTGATTCTACGTTAAGCTCAGTGTTTGGCAGCCGCAGGGTTTATAACGGAGTCAAAGCAAGTTCCCATCTGGGTACCGATTTGCGTGCTAAAGTTGGCGATCCCGTCAAAGCGCCGATGCCCGGGAAGGTAGCGTTGGCAAAATCGCTCTTTTTCACGGGGAATACGGTCATTTTGGATCATGGTCATGAGTTCTTTACAATCTATGCCCATCTTTCAAAACTGCGAGTTAAAGTTGGTGAACACGTAACTCAAGGTAAAGAGTTAGGATTAGCCGGTATGACAGGCAGGGCAAGCGGCCCCCATTTACACTGGGGGGCGCAGCTGCATGGGGTAAAAATCGATCCCATGGCGCTAAAGGAATTTCATTGGCCAAAACCATTGGCGCGGGGTGCGGGGGAAAAATGAGACGACAGGACTCGTTTAGGATTTGATTTTTTTTTCTGCTAAGTCCGGCCCTTTTTTCAACGCCTGCTTTCAGTGCGCAAGATGTCACGGTCATAAAGGACAACTCGCCAGTTCGTGAGGAGCCCCAAGAAAAGGGCCGCATCGTTGATTATTTACAAGCGGGCGACGAAGTAAGGATTTCAAATTTTCCGGTGAATTCTGAATTTTATAAAGTCCGTGCTCGCAACGGACAGTACGGCTGGATCCAAATGAAATACCTTGACCTTAAAATGCCCGATGAGAAGGCGGAGGACCCCAACGCACCGCCCGAGCCCGTGGCGGATCGTCATTTCGCCATTCGTGCGTTAGGTGGTTTTAACTTTATTCGGCCCAACGATCTCAATGATGTTTTTGCCTTTGATGAATTGAATTACGGCTACAACGCCGGTGCCGAATTCATCTGGAATTATGCCGATCGGTGGTCGGCTATCTTGCGAGGAGAAGTGATTTTAAAAGATACGGTGGCGAAGGAAACTACAACTAATACAGTTTATGCGCTGGGCTTACGCAGTTATCCCTTAATGGCAGGAATTGATTTCAAAATTCTAAAGGAACTTCCGGTTTACTTAAGTATCGCAGCCTACGGTGGCATTGCCGTGCGTACGACCTTTGCAGCGCAAGCCGTAAATTATTCAGAACCCAATACCGCAAAGCTTGCCATGACCCATTTTACCGGGATGGGTCTAGTTCATGTCACTAGGCCTTTAGGCAGGCTCTTTTCTGTAGGATTGAGCGGGGGCTATCGTTACCTTAAGACTTCAAAACTAGATCCGGAAAATACGGCCAATGGGGGAACCGTGTTTCGGGTTGCCGGGGTTTGGCAAACCCGGGAGATTGACCTTTCAGGCTTTCTTGTGAATTTTAATTTTGCCGTCCATTTTTAGGGGGTGGAAATGACGCTCGAATCTAAGGAATCAAAAATAAAACTTAACGTATGGATGCAAGATTACGGCGAAGCGCACCAAACCAAGGGGAATCGAGTGACGCATTTGCTGGGAATCCCTCTCATCATCGCTTCGACTTCGGGTCTGCTCAATCAAATTGAGATATTTGAGACAGGCTTTTTCATTCATGGTTCCGTTGGTCTATTAGTTCTAGCGGCTTTTATCACTTTTTACGTAAGCCTTGATTTGAAAGTGGGCGTGGCTACGGCAGCGGTCTTCGCTTTGCTTTATGGGCTTGGCTGTTTATTGACCACACCCCAAGCCTGGGCGCTCTTTGCTTTGGGTTGGCTTCTGCAATTTTTGGGACATATTCTTTTTGAAAAAAAGTCGCCGGCATTTTTTAAAAACGTTCTTCATCTGTTGATCGGGCCCGCTTACCTTACAAATAAATATTTAATTCGAAGATGAGCCGCCACGATTTCCCGTGGGTAGGCCAGGAGTTCGAGCGTTGGAATTTGGTGAGTTTCCGGAAGTGACTTCACGATTATGACGACCAAGTTCGTCAAAAATCCGTACCCGTGGCAAAGGCAGACGTTGTGCCGCAGGCAAAGCCGCAATCACATCCAGCAGTGAAGACAAATGTTCCAGTTCCACCGCTGCACCAGGCGCAAGGCTAATTCCCGGTAAATAATCTGCTGGTAAAATGGGCCTACGCACCAACAGAACTTGGCCGTTTAGGACCTGACCGGGGTAGGGCGTAGAGATGATCCGTGAAACTACGGAGAGGTTTCGCCGGCGGTCCTCCTCCGCGATGCTGTGAGTATTTTTTTGAAGTGTTGCCGCATCTTCTTGGGTTTCTGCAAGGGCAACTCCTTCTGGGGAAAAACCTGAAAAGCGATACTTTTTACCGTCTTTTCTCGCAAATCCATCACCCTCGCGGATGAGTACTAAACGTTCAAGGACTTCACCGTCATGGAGAGGTGCTACGAAAAACCGAACGGGCTTTATGTCGGGCGAATAAGGCGGTTGCTCAAAATAGGCGGCCCTTTTTGTCGTCGCGGCTTGATCATTGGCGGTTAATATTGCGCGCAGGCTCTGGCGCTGAAAATAGCCTAGAATATTTTCAACGCGCGCATTCCTGCGGTGCTCATAGGCACCTATGAGTTCGCTTTGGTAGAGTCTCAAAAAGTCTTCTTCAAAGACTTGGGTAGGTGACGTCATCCTCGGTGGAGACTCGGCGAGGATACTTTGGCCATGGCTATCTACCCAGATGTGAAACTGGTTTCGATCCAAATCGTGCCCAAAAACCGCCTCCACGGCTTGGGTTAAAATTTCCGTCAAGGCACGGCGTCCGGCGGCAAGAACGACCGGATCACTTTCCGAAATCAAAGTTTTAGATGCTAATCTGACAAAAGCGATGAGTTCTTGGAGATTCCCCAAATATGCCTGCATGAGTTTCAGTTTTGCTAGTTCGTCATCGCTAGCTTCGTTTTGCATGCGACGCAGGGATATTTTATTGCGCAGAGTGGTTTGCCGGGACACGACATCGACGGCCGCCATCTCAGAATAAGCAAGTAGGGTAGCGATGTCCCTAACTTGATCATTCGCCACAAAGGTATGCTTGGGATCTAGGTTAGTATTCGCATGCTGAATCATGGCGTAACAAAAGCTAGTGATGACACCTAAAATAAAACGGGATTCGTTGAGGAGGTCGCCGTCAAAACGAATGTTTTTTTCCCTTGCCGCTGGATTTATAAGCGCCGGATGCAAACTGTATAGATCGGCAAATGCCTCAGGGTGAGCGTCCCAAATGGAGAATAAACGCTCCTGAATGTTCCTCACGGGCAAATGGGCTGGGCGCGGAAGCCACACATCAAGTAGGGCAAGGCTCACCTTAAAAAGACGTTCTACCCGAATGATCTCGGCTCGTAGCAGCTGTAGTGCTTTTTCCTTAGCCAGCTCCCGATGCGATGCCATTACAGGGATCATTACACTGGGAAGATGTGCGATGGGATTTGCGGCGAAATTTTCCGGAAGTTCTTCGGCGATTCGGGGAGCAAGTTCAGGTCTAACTTGCAGAGAAGCGATCTGCGCGCCCGCCGGAATTTCGATGAAGGCATCCCGCTCCACTTTTTCTACCAAATCCAGAAGCAAGAGCTTCCAGTACAGCAATCCATGATTTGCCCGAAGCGACATGGGGTGCAAATCCCTGACTGCATCGTTTTGCATGACTTCGACTAAGCGATTTGCCGTGTCCGGCGTATGATTTGCTTGGGGCCTCAAGAAGTGAAACCCCGCGCGTAGAGTCCCTTGGGCATTGTCCAGCGAGGAATCAAAAATTCTAAGCGTGGCGATTTCATGCTCAATGCGCATTAAAGCTTTTTCAGGAGGAAATCTCGAGTCAACGAGGTGGCCCAGATTTCTGAAATCCACCGAACCTTGGTTGGGCTGCGGAATCAACTCAGCGTTGGGGTCCATGCCCCGTTCGCAAGCGGAAACGCTAGGTTCTGCATCGTCGTCTGAAACGGGCGTTGAGAATCCGGAGGGGGATAAGCAAAAATGCGTGATGAAGAATGCCACGATGAAGAATTTTGTAAATTTCAAAATTTACCCCCCTTAGGTCTAGTTAGAAATTTACAACTTCCTAACATGACGCAGGAATTTTCAGCAAGGCTGCCTGAATTTTTAAAATGAAAACTTATATGATCTAGTTGCTTTACTTTTGCTGCTCGAGTTTTTTCCAAGGGGTCTCGGTTTGCCCTTGAGCAGTGGTGATGAAGCGTGCGGCAACAAAAAGAAAATCGCTAATGCGATTAAGGTACGGCACCGCCAGATGGGGAATTTCTTCCTTAGGAAAATCTGGCGATAATAAATGCCTCTCCGCCCGGCGGGCAATGGTTCGCGCGATTTGCAAGTGACAGCTTGCTACCGGTCCTGCAGGCAATATAAATTCCTTGAGCTCCGGGCACTTTGCCTGAAGTAAATCGATGGTGTGTTCCAGCGAGGTGATCTGAGCTTCTTGAATTTCTGATAATTTGTATTTTTCCCGATCGGCAGGGAGGGCCGCTAAGAGGCTGCCTAAGTCAAAAAGGCGGTGTTGAAGTTCTTCAAAGGTATTTTGTAGTAGAAAAAAATCTTCTTCAAATTCTGTAAGAATTTTGGTGTGGGCCAAGGCTTCGCTAAGGCTGCTACGGACCAGGCCAAGCCACGAGTTGAGCTCATCCACCGTACCATAGACTTCTAGTCGCACATCGGATTTACTCACCCGTTGCCCGCCCACTAGTGCAGTTTCGCCCTTGTCCCCAGTTTTCGTGTAGATTCGTGACATGCTTTTGACTATAGACTTTAAGTTATGAAGGCGAAAAGTAAAAAGAAGGCTGTGAAAAAAACGGTATCCAAAGGCCGCTCCGATCTTACAAACCCAGGGATGTTTCAGGCGGATGACCGTCAAAGATTAAGGGGACAAATTGAGATCGAGGAAAACCGGCTCGAGCGTTTTCCAAACCGAACGTTGGTACGTCGTTACAACGTGGAGTTTCACTGTCCGGAGTTCACCTGCCTTTGCCCAAAAACGGGATTTCCCGATTTTGCTACGCTTAGGATAGTTTATGTTCCGGATCAATGGTGCGTAGAGCTTAAAAGCTTAAAGCTTTATGTGAACGGGTACCGCGATAAGCACGTCTTTCACGAGGATGTCGTCAACATTATTTTAGATGATCTCGTTGAGCTTTTGGATCCGCACTTCATTGAAGTGGTAGGAGATTTCAACGTGCGGGGAAATATCAAAACCATCATCACGGCAAAGCATGAGAAAGTGAAGAAGGTTAAGTAGGAAGATCCTAGTCCCGCACGGCCCTTTGGCGACCAAGGCTGTTCACCATGCAATCTTCCGACGAAATCTGTCCCTGGGCTGCGGGGCCGGTGGCGTTTACGCTTCCGATACTTCCACCTCGGTTCTGTCCGATGATTTCTGCAATTTGCAGTTGGAAATACCGATGCATGTCGGTCATCCCAACTGCATTTCCGGACAATAATTTTTTCGCGGGAATGGATCGTCTAGCAGCCTGGATGTCTGGGTGCCTTTGCCAGTTCGGATCGCTTGCCACTTGACGATAGAGTTCCACAAAATACGGCCGGAGTTCATTTCCAAAATCAAGCTCAGCGCCAGAAAGCAGCCGTAGGATTTCGCGACTTCTTGGGTGCGTTGACCAAAATGGATCACTGAGCAAAGGGCCGAGGAACTCTCCGTCAATTAAATCCTTTGACCGCCGAATGAGGTGGAGCAGCACATCAATGTCGTGGGACCACAGTTTTCGACGGATTAGTTTTTTTGCAGAGTTAAACGAAAGGTGAGGAAGAATTTCTAGAAGCAATGGCCGCTGAGCGCCCGTAAGTTTGAGCAACAATTCCGGTCCGTCAGAAGCAAAGTAAGGGGCAATGTGGGCCGGAAAAGGACCGTGGGGCTCTAAGGCAATTCGGGTGGGGTGAATCTTGGGTTTCCCACCGGGAACTGCTCGCCAAAACTGAGTCAGGGCCTTGCTGGAAAAAATGCTGTTTTCGCAATCCGCGGTATCCCGAATATCTTGTAGCAGTCCATGAATGCCTTGTTCTTCAAGGAACCGCAGCGATCGATTCACGGCGTTGATGTCTAAAGGTACTAAGCCATGAGCAGCATGAACTACGGTTTCCATGTGTCGACGCAAGTTCTGAAACCTTTCCAAAGTTTCTGGTGCTTCGCTAAAGTGACGGACATCTTCCATAATGGCTACGGCATAGGCCTGGGTGTGGGCCGCAGCCGCATCGTCGGCGACGGGAACGAACCGGCCGTTCGCGCGGGCATAGTCGATGGACGAGTTTGTGTAGTGCGGTATGTTTTCCGTGACGGTTATGGTGCTGATATCTCGCGTGGGTGAGTGCGTTTCTAGATAAACCCGACTTGACGGAATTCCTGAGTTGGACGACTCAAAAAAATGGGAGAAGATGCGGCCTTCCGCCCACCGAGGTAGACCCTCACGAATTTCGGTATCGATGGTTCCCTCACAACAAGTATCAATCAAAATTGCGCGCCTCACAGTAAGCTGCTCACGCGTAAATCCTTCCTGGGCGAGATACTCATTTAAATGATCGGATTCCATGCTTACCCTTGAAACATTAAGCAAATGAAACCGCGCCAAAACTTGTGGCTCGTTACGAAATAGAATCCTGGCCATGTCATAGAGATATTCCCCATCCCGCGCCATGAAATACAAATTTTCCGTGGGGTAGAAGGCCATCATTTCCGCCAGAAATCGTAACATGCCTTCGCGGTTTTGCTGCCAGCGGGAAGGCATGACTTCAGCGGGCAACGGGCGGGAGGCCACCGCCTCAATCCGGGGGCGGTTGTAGTGAGGATGCAATTCCGCAAAACTAGTGTGCGAAAGTAAGATGGTGAACGTAAGGCAAACCAAAACTTTGATTTGCTGGCGATGGGTGCGCGTCATGGGGCCTCACCCCTATTGTATTTGATAACCCTTCAGATATCACGGGCTTGGCAAAACTGATTTCATTTACCTTCGTGCCAAGGGAATGGTTTTCCGCTTAATGCCTAAGCATTCGTTAGGGTAAAAGTTCCTTAAGTTGGGCGCTATTAAATACATAATGTTTACCGCAGAAATCGCAGTCAACCTTTGCCCCGTCGTCATCTTCAATCATTTGTTCAAGGTCTGCCCGGGCAATGAGGCTCAATGCGCGCCTCACGCGATCCCGCGAGCAATTGCACTGGAAAAAGATGGGGCGGTTCTCTAGAATGCTGAACGGTTTTCCATTAAAAATCCGGGCAAGAAAGTGGACTGGGTCGGAGTTTTCCGAAAGGGCTTGCGGCAGCCCCTGAAGCTCCTTTAAATTTTGTTCAATCAGCTCAATGTCTTCTTCTGAAGCGCCGGGCATCACCTCGATTAGAAATCCTCCTGCACAAAGTACGGTGCCATCCTCGGTGCAGTTCACGGCAAGCCCAACGGCGGATGGGATTTGCTCTGATTGGGTCATGTAGAAGGTGACGTCTTTCGCTAAATGCCCCGTCACCAGCTGACAGGTTCCGGTATAGGGCTCCTTCTCACCTTCAATGAGGGTGACCACTGACAGTGAGCCTTCGCCCCAGGGGCCGATACCAAACTCTCGATTGAGTGCTTCTTCCTGGGGAAGGGGAGCACGATGGCTTTCCCTAGTAATCAAGAAACCTCGGCAGGTCCCGCTAGGGGTTGCGTCTACAATCGCTTTTTGCAGAAACCCATCTCCCCTCACGGCTAGGCTTACCCGCTCCGTTTGTTTGCGACGTGAGGCAAGCAAAAGACTTGCGATGAGTGGCTCTCCCAGGGCAATAATTTCCCGCTGGGAATTTTTTCCGTACTTGTGCCGCTTTGCCGCTTCACTTACCAAATCCGTAGCGCTGATGGCCGTTGCTTTAAGGAAACCGTCGGTCTGAATGATTTTGGTCCAGCGATCCATTGACCTCAAGTCCTATCTACAATCTGGTCCCTAGGCAAGTTCAACCCCAGTCAAGTTTACACAGTCAGTCTCCGAAGATTAGTTTGTGAAAGAAAAAGACACTGTGTCCGCATCTGCACTTCCGCCGCCGGCTTCCCTGCTTGAGCGTTTGCATTCATTGCCAGCCTTGCCCGTGGTCGTCACAAAAATTTCTCAGATGTTATCCGATCCGCGTGTGCGAGTGGCCCATGTGGCGGAAGTTTTAAGGCAGGATCAAGCCCTGACCGCGCGAGTTTTACGCTTGGTGAATTCACCTTACTACGGTGTTCCTTCCGAAGTGAGTAACGTGGGGCGTGCCCTTGCATTCCTTGGTTTCAATACTGTAGCCCAAATCGTACTCAGCGTTGGAGTATTTTCCGCCTTGCCCATGGTGGTAAAAACTGAAAATATTTGGAAGCATGCCCTTGCCGTCGCCGTCTGCGCAAAGGAACTCGCTAAGGGACAGTCGGAAAAACTTCAAGCCATAAAGCCGGAAGACGTTTTCACTTGTGGCCTTTTGCACGATATCGGAAAAATTGCGCTGCATGAAATTGATCCCGGTGCCCTTTCTAAAGCTATGGGCTGGGCCCAGGAAAACTCCGAGAGTTTTCATGCGGCGGAACTCCATTTGGAGTTCACGACACATACGACCTTAGGTGCAGCCCTTGCGGAAAAATGGCAGCTACCGGTACTCGTGCAGCTGGTGCTCAAGCATCATCATGATGATCTTAACTCCATAAAAAATATCAGCCCTGAGCAAAAAGTCTCCATCGAAATCGTAACGCAGGCCAACGAACTCGCCCGCGAGTGGAATTTTGGTCATTCCGGAAACTATGCAAAAACTTGCGTGGCCATGGACGAAGTACAAAAATCAAACCTCCTTAAGAAGGTGTCCACGGAACTTGAGCGCGCGGCGTCTCTTCTGGGAGGCCAAGCATGAGCAAGGCCAACCGCAAAACAAATATTATCCCGCTTTTTTCTGAGGGTCTAACTCCAGACTTTAAAAATTTCTTTCAAAGTTTTTTGGGAGCCCAAGCGGACGCCATCTGCGTATATCGGGAGAATGACGGCGTGGTACAATTCGCCAATCAAGCTTTCACCAAAAATTTTCACATCAATGACGGCGACGTCATTTCAAATAAAAATCTAGCGGAATTTTACGACATCCTAGTGGATCAAGGCCTGCATGAGGAAGTTTCCGTGGGCGATCGGTCCATGGATTTTCAAGTGACTTCCTTTGAATTGAAATCTACCGCATACCTGGTTGCGGCGGTACGTGACGTCACCGCAAAAGTACGACTCGCCCGGGAAGTCATTCAAAAACATAAAGAGCTTAAGGACCTTCAGGAAGCGCTAGTTCAGGCTGGAAAGTTAGCGGCCCTTGGTGAACTCACGGCGGGTATTGGTCATGAAATCAATCAGCCGCTGCAAATTATGAAAGGCTACGCTCAAGAAGCCCAGGAGCGCACAAAAAAATTAAAGGCGATTCCGGCACTCTCATCCAAGGCGCAGGAAGATATTAAGCAAGTAGAAGAGGATTTGGTGGAAATTGAATCCGCCGTGACCCGCATGGAGCGCATCATTAAGAGCCTTAGGAACTTCACCAGCAATTCCGAAAAAGATTTTCAGATGGTGCAGGTGCCTCAGGCTTACCGATCCGCCATGATTTTGGTCGGTGCTCAGCTCAGGGGTTTAAATATTCAATCCGAAGAAGCTTGGGATCCAGAGCTGACAGAAGTCTATGCAAATTCGACCTTGCTTGAGCAAATCTTCATAAACTTTCTAACCAATGCCAGAGATGCAATCCTAAGCCAGAGGCAGGATCGCCCAGCCCCGGATCGTAATGCTAAAATCCCGACTGACCAAATCATAGTCAGAGGAAAAAATATTCTTCTCGACTTTCAAGGCGTTAAGCGTCCCTTTCTGGAAGTCCAAATATCTGACACTGGCGTGGGCATTGCGTCTGGAATAAAATCAAAAATATTTAACCCTTTCTTCACTACGAAGGAAGTCGGCAAAGGGATGGGGTTAGGGCTTTCCCTGGTGCAAAACATGGTTTCTCAACTTCACGGCACGGTGACCTTCGAGTCGACCCCGGGCCATGGGACAACTTTTTTCGTAAGAATACCGCAGGATTTTCGAAACTTTTAAAAGGAAGGGTGATTTATGGCTGAAAATACCGTTGGCAAGACCGTGATGATCGTAGACGACGAGGAGTCGATCCGTAATCTACTTAAGAAAAAACTTGAACGGGAAGGCTTCGAAGTCCTGGTGGCAGATCACGCCGCACGTGGGCTTGACGTCATTGAGGAAAGAAGAAAAGAAAAATTGCCCGAAGTGAATGCCATCGTTACGGACATTAAGATGCCGCAAATGGATGGTTTTGAATTCTTGGAAGCCGTTCAGACGGCGGGCTGTCTAGCTCCGGTGATTTTCATTACCGGCCACGGCGATAAAGCTTGTGCCATCGAAGCCCTGCACAAAGGGGCGTTTGATTACGTAGAAAAACCCTTTGATATGAATGATATTAGTTTAGTTGTGAGAAGGGCTGTAGAGAAAGATCTCATGCGCCGGGAAAACCATAGGCTTGTTGACGAACTTAAAGTCGTAAACAAGCAACTAGAAACCAAGCTTGAAGTTACGACAAACTTACTGGGTCGTGATGAAGCCCATGACAAATCCCAGGCGACCCTCATCGGGGATTCCGATGCATTAAAAAATCTTAAAAACACTGTGCGTACCATTGCGGAAGGCTTTCGCGGAGACAACGATCCGGTTGTGCTCATCACTGGCGAGAGCGGGGTAGGAAAAGAAATGGTGGCGCGCTACATTCATGACCGTATATTTTCCCTTCGCACCCCCCACGGTAAAACGGCCGGGGGTAACTCTCCGTTTGTTGCCATTAATTGCGCAGCATTCCCCGAACAACTTTTGGAGAGTGAGCTGTTTGGTTACGAAAAAGGCGCTTTTACCGGAGCCCAGCAAAGAAAATTAGGACTTTTTGAACTTGCCGATGGCGGAACCCTATTTCTCGACGAAATAGGTGAAATGGACTTGCGCATGCAAGCTAAACTTCTGCGGGTATTACAAGAGCGAGTCATTCGCAGACTTGGCGGCACCCAAGACATTCCAGTAAGGCCACAAATCATTGCGGCGACTAATCGTGATCTGGCTTCCGCCGTACAAGGTAAAACCTTCCGGGAGGATCTCTATTATCGATTAAGTACTTTGCCGCTTGTGATTCCACCATTGCGCAGTCGTTCCATGGACATTGCACCGTTAGCAAAACATTTTTTAGAAAGTCTTTCTAAGGGCCGCACCCGGGACTTTCAAGGTTTCTCCCACGCAGCGTTGAAGGCCATGGATCAGTACCGCTGGCCAGGCAATGTGCGTGAACTCCGCAGTGTCATTGAACGAGCGGTGATATTGGAGCAAGGTCCTATGCTTGAGCTTTCCCATTTCCGTCAGGAGTCCATGGGCCTTGTTTCTCGCACAAGTTCTGCAGCCTCCAATAGTCCAAGTAATGTTACGTCCATTACGCCGGAAGGTGCAGCATCCGCATGGCAAGGTCTGATTCCGACCTCGGCCGGAGCCCTTCCCGATGGCATGACGCTTTCGGATTTACGCAAAAATGCCGAAGAGCTTTTTGTAAAACAGCTACTGATTAAATACCTAGAGCAGCATCAAGGTAATGTCTCAGCGGTTGCGCGCCTTTTGAAGATTGATCGGGCAAATCTTCTGCGCCTCTTTAGGCGCTATCATTTGGATGCGGCGCTTTTTCGCACGAACCTTAAGGGTGCAAGCGCGACTGAGCAATTGGAAGAAGATCAAACTTCCACTCTGCCTTCCAATGTTCAGCCTTTGCGTAGGCGTGATCGCACGGAGAACGACGACGATCAAAATGGCGGCAACTCAGACGAGCAAGCGGCTTAAACAAAAACTTGCCCGCGGGCTTAATGCAGTTGACGGCCAATCTGGTCTAACAATCGAACGGCGGGATTAAATTTTGGATCGGCTTTTACGGACGCGGCCAACGCTTCTTGGGCTCTCACAAAAAATCCCTTCGACATCAAAGCACGGCCTAAATTAAAATAGGTTATGCTTGGACTTTCGAGTGATCTTGATTGTAAGGCACGAGTTAAGCATTCGATGGCTTCATCGTAGGAAAATTTTTCTAAATAATAAGCGCCTAAATCATTCCACGCGGTGCCATACTCAGCGTTTAACTCAACCGCCTTGCGAGCATGTACAATAGCGCCATCGATTTCGCCCATAAGACAGAGCACCCAACCTAAGTAAGTATGAGCCTCGGCAGACGGGCTCGTTTGAATAGAGCGGGAATAACAAATGATGGCGGCCGTTAGATTACCTACGGTTTGATACAGGTAACCCGCTCTGAAGAAGGGGTCGGACTGCAAACGCATCACGATAGGATGCGGTAACCCTTGCAGGCTACCTAGGGTTGGAAGTTTATCCAAAACTGCAGCTTCAGAGGGGGACGGCAAAGGAAATGCTGGAAGACTTTGATTTGAAAGATTTGCGGGCGTGTCCACGACGGGCGCTACGGTTTGATTCCCGGGCGTTGGCTTCACACCATCGTTCAAATTTAAAGCATTGGCTAAGTCGGGCTGAGACTTAAAGTCGATTTCCAGATCAAGTCCCAACTGACTTAAACGTTTTTTAATCTCGTTTCCCACAACAGTTTTAAGGGCTTCGCTTAAAATGTCCTTGGGCGGAAGCTCTGGATGAGCTTCCTTTGCATCCTGATTTTTTTTCGGTGCTTTCGAGGTTTTCACAAGACTCCCTCCATATCATGAATCAAACAAACCAGGCTATCTTTAGTGCCTAGACCGCTAAAGCTAGATTTCAAACGGGGGGGTTCCCCTATCCTTTTCCCAATGTGGGATCAACTTGGGAAATGTCCTGCCATAGAGCTAAAAAAGCTCGAAAAAGTCGGTCTGCGTGTTTGCGGTTTCGAATGGTAAGGTTATCGTCCGTAAAAATGGTTTTTAAAGTTTCGATGGGATTGGCACTAGATCCTTGATCTTTAAGGGTTTCTTTTATTTTGGTCTCAACTTCACCGGCCTGGACCTCCGGCGCATATTTCAGCAGTTGAACGTCCAAAAGGCGTTTGAGTTCCTGACGTCTTTCCTCAGGTGACTCTAAATTTTGGGCGACATGTGTCTGGGTCGTTACGATGGGGCCCGCCTCCAGTGCTTGCATTCCACAACATTTTTTAAACTTTTTACCGCTTCCGCAAGCGCAGGGTTCGTTTCTATTTTGTGTCATAGGGCCTCGACGCTAATGGGATTTAGGTACGGAGTCAACGAGGCGGATTCGCAATTCAAATTGCTGACCGACAAGGAACTTCTCAAAACTCTACGATCCACGCACCATCGTCGCCGGGCCGCTCAGGTTTATAACTTTGAATATAGTTTAGTGACTTGATGACTTCTAAGAATGCCGCCTTAACCGCACCCGATCCATGACCCGTCACCACCTTCACGCTGGAGGCGCCCGTGGAGAGCGCAGAATCTAGAAACTTTTCTAAGCTTTCTTTAACTTCAATGCCCCTAAGTCCACGAAGATTTAGGGTGGAGGAGGGGGTGCTAGAATAAGTTTCGGAAGAAGCTTGGTAGGATTTTTTCACCTTGCGCATTGGGGCGCCCGTCTTTTTTGGTTTTCCTTCTACGGTAAAATCTTTGTCTTCAAGTTCGGTACGCAACGCTCCCATGGAAATAGTAGCCTTTTTGGTGACCGCGTTCCACGTCGCAATGATCCCGTAACGCCCGCCCCAGAGAGGAATATGATCCTTAACTTTAACCTCAAGCCCCTTTTCGGGAGTTCGTGTGCCCGGGGCAGTTGGGGAGCTGTCATGTCTTTTGGCCTCGGAACTCACCGGGCCTTTAAGGATTTCCTTGGCGAAGTTTTTTAACTCGTCTTTGGTTTTCTTAAGTTCAGAAATTTTTTCCTGGGGTCTCTTTGCGAGACTTTGAGTTTGGGCTTGAGCTTCATATTTCCTCTCTAAAATTCTGATCTCGTCTTCTGAGCGCTGTAGAAACTCGCTCAGTTTTTCCTGGAATTGAGTTTCGAGTTCTGCCCGTAAATCTTGAAGCTCCATTTGGGCATTGGATTCGAGGACGGCGCTTCTCGCCTCTACGTCCCTAAGGGATTCTTGCAGCCTCAGTGAAAGGCCCTGATAATCTAGTTTTTCAGGATTCATCCAGTTCTGGGCTTCCTTTAGAACCTCATGGTCAAGTCCAAGAAGTGTCGCAACTTCCAGGGCGTGACTCTGTCCCATTTGATTCGGTAAAAATCGGTAGGTCGGAGAGTGGTTTTGAAATTCCATGGCGGCCACCGTAGTTTTCTCGGTACGCAGGGCATTTTGGGCTAGCCCAGAAAAGTGCGTGGTCATGAAAATATTATGGCCGGCCGTGATCAACTTTTTTAGAATTGCAGTGGAAAGAGCGGTAGCCTCTTCAGGGTCAGTGCTGGAGAGGATCTCGTCCACGAGGATGAGACTTACGGGTTCAACTTCGGCCATGACGGCCTTCATATCCCTTACCTGCGAGGAAAAACTGGAAAGGCCGTCGCTTAGATTTTGATCATCGCCTACCAGCGCAACTACGTTTCTATAAAACGGAAGCTGGGATCCAGTTTTTGCAGAGATAAATAGACCGCATTTAGCCATGAGTGCATTCAGTGCCAGTGCTTTCAACAGAACGGTTTTTCCGCCCGTATTGGGCCCCGAAATTACGCAGGCCATTTGGCCTTCCAGTTGAATATCATTGCCGATGGCTTTTTTCCCGGCCGCCTTCAGGTACGGATGGGTGAGGTTTTTTAGAATAAGGCCGTCCGAAAAAACGGGCCGCACTAATGTCCAGTCACGAGCAAGATCCGTGGCGGCAAAAATAAAGTCTAGTTCAGCTAACGGTTCTACCCACGCTAAAAATTCTGAGCTTCGGTCACCGATCCGTTGGGAAAGTTCCCGCAGGATGCGTAATTCCTCAAACCTCACCTTAGCTTCAATGGTCTGCAGTTCGTTGTTTTCCGCAACGAATTCCAATGGCTCAATAAAAAGACTTTGCCGACTTTGGCTTTGGGCCAAAATATGGCCAGAGATTTCTCCTCGGTGATCAGCCCTCAGGGGCACCACGAATCGACCATCGATTTGGTCAAAAAAATCATCCTGCAATAAACCATCGTCATGCCAGCGCCGCACGCGGTTCTGTAAAGTTTTTTGAATGGCCACCCGCTTCTCCGTCCGCATTTGCCGGAATTTTTTAAGATCCGTAGAGGCTGTGTCTAGAATCTCGCCCGAGAAATTTACACTACGCTTAATGATCGCTACGAGCTCCACGGCCTTTGGGGCGAAGCGAAACAAGCCTTGCAAACTTGGAATCTCACTTTCGGCTGAAACCTGCCGCAGGCCTTCCCCAACGAGGGTAATGGACTCCATGAATTTTCCCGAAATAAAAATCTCCTGAGGGTCAAGCACGCCGCCGCGGGAGGATCGGTGAAACGCTGGAAGGGGATCGGCTACATCCGATAAAAGGGCTGGCAGTCCAATAAGATTGCGTAGCTCCGCATTCTGTAAAATATGCCCCGCCTCATCTAAAAGTTTTAGTCGCTGCTCCGCCGCCCCTTGGCTAGGCAGGGGCGCAATGCGTTCGGCCAAATCTTTTCCTAAGGGAGAGCGCGCCCGTTCCATCAGGGCGTGCGTTAGGCTTTGCCAATCAAGGTTACGCAAGGTGCGAGAATAGAGGGAGGATGAATTCATAGAAATTGTGGGTCCCATAAAATTGAGCTGCGTCCTTGATTATATGTCATAAAGAAGGGGCCATGAGTATGAATTATCAAGAGCTTGCAAAAACCGCCGATGCCCTGAAATCCGAATTTCCGTTGGGTTTGAAGCGAGTGGGGCTGATCGAATTTTTAAGTCCAAATGCTCCGCTTCCCGTAAGTGATTTGAATCTTGGTTTTGAAACTGAAACTGGGGAAATTCTAGTTTTTTGTTTTCGGGCTCCCTGGGTAGGACTCTATTTTTTATCTTCAGAGTTCCTCAGGGATTTGTTTAAAGCTCAGGGGCAAAGCATTCTGTGGAAACCCGTTTCCCAATTCTCCCAGGCCTTTGGTGGCATAAATTTTTTGCTGGGCAAGGAAATCATAGGCATCGAGTCCCTTTCACTCTGGCCCAATGATCGTGTGGTAGAGCTTTCGCTGGTTTATGAAGAAAACGCGAGGTCCCAAGGTACTTCCTCTCCTCAGCAGACGGCAGTTTTTCGGGCCCAACTTTTTCCGGCCAAACCCAATTGGGAATTTGAAGCGGCTGGCCAAAAACTCGGATGGCGAGGAGAGATCTCAAATTTGCCGAGGCCTACTGCGGCATTTGCTTTAGGCCAGGTGAGGGACATCTTCCAGGGATTGGCGGCGAAGTCCTTTTTGCGTGTGGTCGCGGACCATTTTTTAAAATTAAGATTTGCTGAATCTCGTAAGCTTTTCATGGAGCGAATTTTTGTCTGGGTACGGTCGCGCCAAGCCCATTTTCGTAAGATTTCACAGGAACTGGAATCCTCAAAACGGGAATCCGAAAAAGCACAAAAGCTTAGATTATACGGCGAAACCTTGAAATCCGTTCTGCATGAGTATCCTAAAACTTGGCGGGGTTCGGCCATTCAGGTTGATGGGCTTGAAATCCCCATCCAGGAAGGCTTGAGCCTACCTGAGCAAAGCGCAAAGTTTTTTCATAACGCCAGAAAGTTTGAGCGTACGGAAATTGAAGTCAAAGCTAGGGAGACTACTATTTCATCCGTTCTGCAAAAGCTCACCAGGGTTGCGCAGGCGCTTTTGCAGTTAGCAAAAAACTCTGAAGACCTCTCCTTTGACCTAGTCCAGGAAGCTCAGAAGATTTTTCGGGAAGAGGCGCTTACTGAAGGTACGGAATTTATAGCGGGACTTGCGCATAAAAAACCTGCGGCATCCGTACCAAAACGACAGAAGCTATTTGAGAAAGCTGGCCTTAAATCCTATTCCTCCAAGGAAGGCCACCGGATTTGGGTGGGGCGCAACGCGAAAGAGAATGAAGAGCTCGTGATGAGACTCGCTAAGGGCAACGATCTATGGATGCACCTTAAAGGCAAACCGGGAGCGCACGTTGTGGTGCAAGCCCAGAAAAATAAATCTGTATCGCTCGAGACGCTTCTGGACGCGGCCCTGCTTTGCGCTTTTTATTCTGACGTAAAAGTAGGAAGCAAGGTTGAGGTGGACTATACGCCCCGAAAAAATGTGAAACGAATTTCTGGCGGAAATAAGGGTAGAAAACCCGGAAAAGATTCTGGCAAACAGTTTTTAGTCACTTATTCGCAGAATAAAACGTTGATGGTTGGCGTGACCCAAGAAAAACTTCAGGCCGCTTTATCGCGGTAAAGGATTTTCATAAGCCGGGCTTTTTTTTCTTCCTTTAAAAATTTTCCAAGCTCCTGGCCGACAATGTTTTGCCCTTGCGCTGTCGTGATCAGTTCCCGCTGGAAAGCTGACCAGCTGGCATGAAACTTCGTAAGTGGGTCTTTTGCAGCCATAAGTTTTTGCCATACCTTGGCCTTGGGCAATTTGGTAAGCTGCCTTACTTCCCTTAGGGAAGCTTCATGGGTACTAAAATTCTGCCAAAGAATTTCGTCTCCGAATTCTAAGGGAGACTCGCATCTAAAAATTTTAGCAAAGTTTTGGGTCGTGTAAAATTCTGCGTTAGCTAAGCAGAGATCTGACTTAAGATCGGAATCTTTCGTGATGCTCATTAGAAATCCGAGCCAAATCTCTGGACGTAACGCTAGATGTTTTGTGATGGGTAAATTCTTAACCGCTTCGGCAAATTTTTTTTCAGGTAGCGAGGTAAAAATGTAGGGGGCAAGCCCTAGCTTCTGAACTCTTTTTAGAAACAGAGCTGCGCCAGGACCACCTAAGGCTAACATGACTTCGTGACGGATGCGTTCCCTGGAGATGTGTCGAAGCATTTTTTTGCACTGTTTAAGTGCTAGGAACGTTTTTGACTCAATATCAAAATCCAATTGAGCACTAAAGCGAAGTGCCCGAAGAATTCGAAGGCCATCTTCAGAAAACCTTTTTTCTGCTCGGCCCACGCTTCGAATAAGTTCTGACTTAAGATCGGCTAGGCCATGGGTAAAATCCATGACCTGGCCCTGAACCAGGTCTAAATAAATTGAATTTATGGTGAAGTCCCGCCGTAAGGCATCGGACAGCGCGGTGCCGGCCTTAACGTACTGTGGCCTTCGCCCATCTTTATAGGGACCGTCCTTACGGAGAGTAGCTACGTCGATATCCGGATGATTTTTGAGCTTCAGAATCCCAAAGGCAAGACCCACTTCAAGGTTATCGGGAAAGATTTTTATGAGCTCATCGCGGGGCGCGTCGGTAACGACGTCCCAGTCCTTAGGTTTGCGTTTCAGAATGAGGTCCCTAAGGCTTCCTCCCGTAAGGTATGCCCGAAAACCAGCGGCCTTAAGTTTGTCGGCGGTCTGCAGTACGGATTCTGGCAAATCCTTTAAAAAATCAATCGGGATCTACCTCAAGATTTTCCGTACCTGTCTGAACATTACTTCGTAATGGCAAGGACTGTGCTTCATCTGGGGTTAAGCCGCGATCTGGCCGAGCGCCAGTAACTCTACGGTGCTCTTCTAGATTATCCCGGCCTGATCGATTACTTGGAATCGCCTTAGGGTTTCGCGGACGCGGAACCCGACCAGCGGGGGAGGGGTTTTGAAGAGTGCTGGGTTGTCCAGCCGGAACTGCAGGGCCTGATGGTACGTTTGGAGTAAGGGGTACCGATAATGAGTTTGGGTTTGCCGAAGGATTAGCGTTTGGAGGATTTTGGGATGGCGCCAGCGAAGGAGATTGGGCCGGTGAAGCGGGCATGGAGTTATTTACCGGGGTTGGGGCCGACAACGCCGGCGTAGGAGAGGGAGTTGCCGCGCCGCCGTTTGCGGGACTTGCAACCTGCGAAAATGCCTTAAGTACAATTACTGGGTTAAGCGTTAAAGCCATAATGATGAAGAGCGCACGTCCATAAATTTTATGTGAAAAAGAAATATGTTTTGCCATGGCTTGAAGTTAGCATTCGTTCATTAAAATGAAAAACAAACTTCCGATGATTTATTTGCAAAGCGCACCGGATACTGACGGCAGATTTGCTAAAAACTTTTCAAAATCAAGGTTTGAGCGCTTTCAATCACCGCATGTCTTTTTAAATGAAGTGGATTGGCCGCGTATCGTCAAAGACGGCCTGGATCAATTGACTCCGGGTACCATTACCGTTCTCGCAAATCCTAAAGGTCAGCCCTTAGCGTGCGGTTTTTTTAATCCTATTTCTAAAATTGTATTTAGAGTGCTTAAAAAAGGCAGTTTTGATGATGTTCCACTTACGGAAAATTTAGAGAAGATCGTAGAACAAAGGCTTGATGCAGCCTTGCAAAAACGACGTCGAATTTTCCCTCGTTCTAGTTTTAGGCTTTGTTTTGGGGAGAGCGACGGACTTCCCGGACTCATCATTGACCTTTTTGAGACCACCGAAGCCGGCGATAAATTAAGGGCGGTGATTCAGTGCCATAGCGCAGGGGCCGACCAATTGATTCTACCGGCACAACGTTGGCTTGAGAAAAACCTCATTGTGGCGTCCGGCGTGATTCGCAACGACCTTGATGTGAGAAAACGCGAAGGCGTGCGAGAATATGTCGAAGTTTGGGGGGCGGACTTTGATGAAACCCAAGTTTTTGCCCGCGAAGGTGATTTACGTTTTTTTGTTGATTTAAAAGCGGGGCAGAAAACCGGGTATTTCTACGATCACCGTGCCAATCGGCAGGCATTTGCCGAGCGTACTCAAGGAAAATTAGGGTTGGATGCTTTTAGCTACGTAGGTGCCTGGGGATTAGCGATGGCAAAAAAAAATTCGGCAATGAAAGTTTTTTGCGTCGACATTTCGGGCGACTCTTTAGAGTTGCTTCTGCGTAACGCTAAAGAGAACAATTTGAGTTCACAAATTGAAATTGTTGAAGCTGACTTTTTAAGGGATGAGGCGTTGTCGGCGACACTAGGTTTGCAGAGTTTTGACGCCGTAGCCTGTGATCCACCCTCCATGAGCGGGCATGGTAAAGATTCTCAGAGCAGCCTAAAGGCCCATGAACGCTGCCTTTACCGGGCCATGGACTTTTTAGCCCCTCAAGGAATTTTGGCTTTTTCCGCCTGTAGCTTTCATCTCACTTGGGATGACCTTTTTGAAATGTCGGCCAGGGTTTTTCGTAGTCGTATGGAGCAGGTCTGCGTCAGCTACCAAGGTGGGCAGGATTCCGATCATCCGGTTTTAACGTCGCTTCCAGAAACTAGATATTTAAAGTGCATGTTTTTAGAAAGGTTACGATGAGTAGGGAAAATCAAAGGATGAAAATCGGGGTTTTTGATTCAGGGATCGGAGGCCTAACCGTTCTGCGGGAACTCGTAAAAGCGTTGCCCCACGTGGATTTTTTTTATTTCGGAGACACCGCCAACGTTCCCTACGGCACAAAATCGCCTGACCAAATACGAAGTCTATGTTTTTCGGCGGCGAAGGTCATGAAGCGCCAGAATATCGACGGCCTGGTGATTGCCTGCAACACGGCCTCAAGTTTAGCGCTTGATGTCTTTGAGAAGGCCATGGGTAAGCGCCCAGTAATGGGGGTAGTTGAGGCGGGAGTGCAGGGCGTACTTTTAGAAGCGAATAAAAGGTCAGTCCTCGTTAAACAAATTCCGGTGGTAGTTTTTGCCACTCGGGCTACGGTGAACAGTGGAGTATATAAAAAGTATTTATTGAAAGCAGGGCTTAGCCGCGTAGAAGAAGTGGCATGCCCGCTCTTAGTTCCGATGATTGAAGAAGGTTTTCTGGATCATCCGATTCTAGTGAAAACCGTTGATTGGTATGTTCACCAATCAAAGCTCATACAAAAACTCCCATCGGCAACGGAAGGCATTTTACTTCTGGGCTGTACGCACTACCCGTGGATTGAACCACTTTTTGCGAAGCGATTAAAAAAATGGCGGGTCGTAAATTCAGCAAAAACCGTAGCTGATCAATTGCACCTACTTTTAGAGGATGAAGCGGCAAGGGCAATGCCCAGGAGAAAGAGCCGGCTTGAATTTTTATTCTCCGATCCCTCAGGCCTGATGGGCGTTCCCCTCTTGGCCAAGCGAGAAATCCAGCGCCTTTAAAAATTCAATCCGCCAGATTTTACAAACCTTTCGGCAATGGTTATTCCTGATCCTTTCTTAAGAAACGGGTTTTGGGGGGCAATTTGAAAAAAATTCTATGGGTTTTCATTTTTCAGGTATTTGCGCAATTTCCAAAGGAATGCTTAGCCGACGGTTTTGAAGTTTTGTGGAATTGTAATCTTCCCGCCCCCGCTGCTGTGGGTTGCAATGATGTTGTGAGATCTTTGGGCGAGCGATGGCCTTCTTTAAATTTAGAAGCTCCAGCGGCTTTAGCAAAAGTAAGGATTGAGCTCACGCGCCGGGATGAGGCGGGGCGGCGGGTTTACCTCGTTCGAGCCTTTGAAATGAATCATGGGGTTTATGCTGAGCTACCAAATGTGATGTTTGGTCGAATCGTCAATGACGGCGCGCCAAGCAATATCGAAACGGGTATGGTGGTAGGATTTATTCAACAAGCCCTTCTGGTTTTTTTCACCCAAACTGCGCCTAGTACCGAACAAAATGGGCAGTTCGCCGCTAACTATCAACTGCCGCAACCTCAATTGGGCCGGCGCTCCCGAACCGGCACAAATTGGTATTTTGCGCCAGGTATGTCCATCTATGCCTCCGGCGGGCAAGGCCTGGATATGAACGGCAGCATTTCTGAGACCGTAAATTATTCAACGAGGCGCTGGCGTTTTCGGCATGATGCCAATGTGGGTTATCGACGAGTGCGGTTCACGGATGGCACTACCGGCACCATAACCGATGCCGATGTGTTTAGTTATGGCGGAAGTTTTCTGGTTCTAAGATCCCTTTCCTCCCATGTGAACATTGCGGCTATGACCGGCTACTCCCATGATCCCAGGCAAAACTATGATCATTCCATCTCAGGGCAGTTAGCCATCGAATGGATACGGGTCCCTGCCCAACAAACCCTTTCGCACAATTTCGCGCTCCGGTACTCCATGGGCCCGGTCTGGAATCAATACATGGCAACCACCACATTAGGCCAGAACAGGGATTTGTTTGTGCAACACACCGCCAGTGCCCTGGCATTTCTGCACTTTGAAGCCGCTGATCTCAGCGCTTCCGTAAACGCGACGACAAACTTGCCAAGATTCGATTTTCCAAGGTTTAATTTTGGGCTCTCTGCGTCCATGCGCCCTACGGCAAGGGTTACCATATCGGCATGGGGCAATCTCGGTTATCTGCCGCAGCGCTTCAATACTTGGGTCACGCCACCTAATGACGATCTTGCGGTCCTAAGCTCATTTGGTGCGGGCTTTGGCGAAGTCATTTATCAAATTGGTTTGGACGCAAAGTTCATCCTAGGTGCCGAAAATGACTTCCGCGGAGATCGACGCATGGATGATTTTAACTAAGGTATTATCCTAGCAAAGAGTTACGGCCTGACCCATCGCCAACGAAAAGCTCCTTGATTTGCGCGTCCGGCCAAGATGAGCAGATCTTCATCCTTAAGCTCCCGGAAACTATCCAGCAGTTCCTCGCGATCCAGGCGGTAAGGATTGGTCGAAAATTCAAATTTCATGACCAGCCTTGAGGTGCCTTCAATGTAAAAACTTCCCGCGTGAAATTCGTTACGATCAATGGACGCGCTACAAATCGCAATGGAAAATTTTCCTTCTGGCGTGATGAGCATGAGACCCTTGGCGTCTTCGGACCATGGTTTTCTTTTTCCAGGTGCATCATCAATTTCATAACTTACGAGATTCCAGGTGCCGACAAGATCAAAGCGCAACATGGCCTGAGATTAAATGCAGAAAGGAAAGGAGTCTACAGGTACTTGAAATATTAGGTCTTGTTTTCCAGGGATAACTTTTGCACCCGCACATTCATCGCTTTGACTTTGGTTTGCATTCCTTTGCGGTGCTTTTCGAGTTTCAACGCCAATGCTTTGTTGCGGGTACCAAGGATTTGAACCGCTAAGAGTGCGGCATTTTCCGCATTTCCAATGGCTACCGTGGCCACGGGAATTCCCTTTGGCATTTGTACGATGGAAAGCAGGGCATCTTCCCCTTGAAGGCTACCCGTAATTATCGGTACTCCAATCACGGGCAGGGTGGTTAAAGATGCAACCATGCCAGGCAGATGGGCTGCACCGCCCGCACCCGCAATGATGACTAATAAACCTCTTCGTCTCGCAGTTTTTGCGTAGGCCATCATGGTTTCAGGGGTTCGGTGCGCGGAGAGCACGCGGACTTCAAACGGAACCTTAAACGACTTTAATAAAGTACAAGCTTGGTCCATGACCGGGGCGTCTGATTCGCTGCCCATGATGATGCCGACTAATACCTTTGATTTTTTCGCCATGAGATTCTCCTAATAAAGTGAAATCCTCACTGATAAAGATCAAGCAAGTCTTTGATTTTCGCCGTGACCTCGGAACGTTCGACCCATTCCTTAAATGCTTCCCAGTCACTGACGCTGCGCGGAGTGTGGGTGATCTTCAGCGTATCGTTCTCAAAACTAGGATCCCCGAATACGGAGGTTCGTGGCGGAAGGTACAACCGCCTGAGTTTATCTATGCGCAGCTCAGAGAGCCTGGAGAGTTCTGGTTGAGCCACATTGAAAAGTGATACTCTGAGCTCATCGCCCGATTGAAACTTCTTCTGCGCAATGATGTCTAGGGCGGATTTCGGAGAGAATTTTTTAGAAAGTAAAAGCGCCCAGTTAAAAACTTCCTTGCTGTGAATGGCAGAGATTCCAAAGCGCTTGATGACTTCAAGGATTGCGCCGCGGACTTCGTCAGTTAACGAAAGGGCTAGTTCAAATACCGACGGCTCCCATTTCTTCTGGTAAATAAATTGGCTCTCTTCCAAGGTGAGCCCTACAAATTTCCCGTGTTCCGTTAGGCTGCTGAGGTGTGGCTCAAGACCTGCCTCGGTAAGCGCAAATTCCCAATAGGGCGGTAACTTTTTTGAACTGAAATCGTACTTGAAATGCTGCTCTAAAACGTGAAGGGCGTTCACCCATTCGATTTCAATCGGACTTTCTGCTGAAAAGCTGGTTTTTAAAAAGAGACCAAAGGCTTCAAGTTCAGAGCCAACCTTCATCACATGAAGTGGAATCACGCGGTCATCGTAACCATTGGTGACTAACGTCCCTTTAGGATGCCAAGCCCAGAGTTCAGAATGTTTCGTAGACTTTTGGGGAAAGGAACAAGCCCAAAGAAAAGCATCGGGCGTTTCTTCCAGCCGTTTTGATTCTCGTACAAACCGCCAATTTTGAGCTGGAAAATAAAGTTCGCTAAATTTCGCACTGCGAAACTGGGGGGCCGTACCGCCATTAATGCTTTTGGGTGGCATCTTTTGCATCAGCTGGAGCAACGGGCGCCGCCGCCGGGGCTGTCGCTGCCGGTGCAGTTACCGGAGCTTCGGCCGTAGTTGCAGCAGCAGGAGTGCCCGCCGGAGCTGACGCAGTGGTTCCCGTTCCCGTATTCGTCGCGGTCACGGTTGAGGTGACGGTACTTTTTTGAGCTGAGGAATCAAATACAGATTTTTTTGAGCCTGCCTTTGCAATCGTAATGACTAAAGAGGTCGTCATAAAAATCGCAGCTAAAGCCGCCGTAAATTTAGTGAAAAAATTTGCTCCGCCTGAGCTACCAAAAATAGTTTGGCTTGAGCCCCCAAAGGAGCCTCCGATTCCGCCTCCTTCACGACTAGGTTGAATGAGGACTACTACGACAAGCAGAAGTGCAACGACAATATGGATGACAGTAACGATTGTGAGCATGATCACGCAGATATATCGATGCGGGCGCGCATAATCAAGCCGTAAGAATCTTTGCGAAACTTTCGGCCTTAAGGCTTGCGCCCCCGGCTAAAACTCCATCAACATCCGTTTGGGCAAGGAGCTCTTTAACGTTTTCCGGCGTTACACTTCCGCCATACAAAAGCGCAGTGAGATCGGCCTGGTTGCGGTTCCAAAGTTCCATCAAGGTGCCGCGGATAAAATGGTGCGCTTCCTGCGCCTGGGCCGCCGTTGCGGTTTTTCCCGTGCCAATGGCCCATACTGGTTCATAGGCGATGGAAAATTTTGTAGCTGGCTGGGGAGTGTTTTCGCGCAACACTTTCAGAATGGGCTGCAGTTGACGTGAGAGTACATCTTTCGTTTTGCTGGCTTCTCTTTCTGCCAATGTTTCACCAATACAATAAATAATATTGAATCCAAGTTGCAGGGCTTGTTTTAAGCGCCGGGTAGCGGTTTCGTCTGTCTCTCCGAAAAACTGCCTTCGCTCCGAGTGTCCAATCAAAGTCCAGCGGATGCCCATATCGTGCATGGCCGAACCGGAGAGTTCACCGGTAAACGCGCCTTTCGTATCCCAATGGATATTTTGGCTGCCTAACTCAACATGGCAGTGGGCGGCGGCTTGTTGGATTTGTGGGGAGAGACAATAAGCTGGTGGGCAAATAACCCGCATATGAGGCCTTGATGGGTCGGTGGGGGCTTTCTTCATTTCGGCCAAAAACCCTTGGAGCTCTGCAAAGTAGGCTAACGCTTCACCCGGAGTATGGTTCATTTTCCAGTTACCGGCAAAAATCATAGGTCGTTGGTGTGAATCCGTGTCGCGAGAAATCATGCGGTACCCCTTTTATTGTAATCATGAAGAACTTCAATTCCAGGTAGCCCCTTGCCCTCTAGGAATTCTAAACAAGCTCCACCTCCGGTAGAAATATGATCCATCCGGCCGGCCGTACCTGACTGAACAACCGCCGCCACGGTGTCGCCACCGCCGATGATTTTAAGCCCCCGAATTTCGGATACGGCGCGAGCAATGGACTTAGTGCCTAACGCGTACTCAGTTTTTTCAAACATACCCAGTGGTCCATTCCAAAAAATCGTTTTTGAATCACGAATGATTTTTGAAAAGATGTCGATGGTCTTGGGACCAATGTCAAAGCCCTCGATATCGTCGACAGGAAGCCTGAGTTCAACCTCATGTTTTTTTGCTTTTTCCATGAGGGACTTTGCGAGGCTGACTTCTTCAGGTTTTGGCTGTTTCGCTTTTGGCGCCAGCGATTGCCCCTGGGCTAGCAGAAATGCATTGGCCATGGCGCCGCCAATGAGAACATGATCAACCGTCAAAAATAAATTTTCTACCGTCTTAATTTTATCCGAGACCTTAGAACCGCCGAGGATCGCCGTATAAGGATGCTCTGGATTTTGCAGCAGTTGGTTCAGGTACTTGAGTTCCCGTCGAATAAGGTAACCACTAGCTTTGGTTTGCAGAAACTGGGTAATGCCATAGATTGAAGCGTGTTTACGATGGGATGCGCCAAAGGCATCGTTCACGTAAACTTCCGCGAGCGCCGCAAGGCCTCGGCAAAAGTCAGGATCATTTTTTTCTTCGCCTTCGTGATACCGAAGGTTTTCCAGCAAAATCACTTGACTGACCTTAAGATGACGCACGGCGAGTTCTACACCATCTCCGATACAATCATCGAGAAACAAGACATCGGTATCAAGCATTTCCTGAAGTCTTGCGGCAATGGGAGCTAAACTAAACTTAGGATCCCTTTCTCCATTTTCTAGAGGTTCCGGGCGACCCAAATGAGAGGCGAGGATAACCCTCGCGCCTTGGTCTAGTGCGTACTTTATGGTTGGTAAAACTTCACGGATTCTTGTCTCATCGGTGATGGTTGGTGTGTCTCCATCAAAGGAAAGCGGAACGTTAAAATCCACCCTTAAAAAAACACGTTTGTCGGAAATTTTAATTTCATCAATGCATTTGATCATAAGAACCTCGAGAACCTCGCGAACCTTACACGGAACCACGAACGAAGAATGTACTAAAATTAAAACCCAGCGTTTGCTACATAGTTCGTGAGATCAAGCATTCTTGCTGAAAATCCAATTTCATTGTCATACCAAGCAGTCACTTTGACCAGTTTGCCTCCGAACACGTTTGTGAGTTCCGCATCGACAATACTGGAGCGTCGATCGCCATTGAAGTCAGATGAAACCAAAGGCTCAGTGCAAAAACCTAAAATATTTTCCAAAGCGCCGCGGCTGGCCTGCTGAAGTTTTTGGTTCACTTCTTCCTTGGTGGTGGCTTTAGCAATGGTCACGGTGAGGTCGACCAAGGATACATTAGGGGTGGGAACCCTTATGGAAATTCCGTCCATCTTACCTTTAAGATGCGGCAAAACTAAGCCAATGGCTTTAGCTGCGCCAGTGGAAGTGGGGATCATGGAGAGTGAAGCTGCGCGTGCTCGACGTAGATCTTTGTGTGCAAGATCTAAGAGCTGTTGGTCGTTGGTGTAAGAATGGACCGTAGTCATGGAGCCGAACTCAATCGTGAATGCGTCATCTAAGACTTTCGCCACGGGAGCTAAGCAATTGGTAGTGCAGGAAGCGTTGGAGACTACGTGGTGTTTTTGTCCATCGTAGGATTTGTGATTGATGCCATAAACGATGGTGAGATCGGCGTCCTTAGAAGGAGCTGAGATGATCACCTTTTTTGCGCCAGCCGTAAGGTGCAGCGCCGCTTTTTCGCGATCCGTAAAAATGCCGGTGCATTCAAGGACAATATCTACACCTAAGCTTTTCCATGGAAGTTTTGCGGGATCTTTTTCGCTGACAAGTTTGATGCTCTGTTTTCCGACCTGCAAGGTGTCGCCCTCAAGCCTAGCCTCTACCGGCAAAGGTCCATGGACAGAGTCGTATTTCAAGAGGTGCGCATTCACTTCGGGCTTAGAGAGGTCGTTGATCGCAAGGATTTTAATATGAGGATGATCCAATGCAAGCCTGAGAATATTTCTACCGATGCGACCGAAGCCGTTGATGGCGATGTGAATAGGTTTATTTTGTGAAGTAGACATGAAACCTCCTGGATACGTGCGAACGCTGAATCCACGATACTGCATAAATCAGCTGCGCACCTGATTGTTTTTGCATAGTCCTCCAGCACCCTTTCGTCCAAATATTTATTGGCGGCATGGATCTTGCTGTTCGTTAAGAGAAGGAGAATTAGCAATGAACAAAGCAACTTTGTCGGGCAGTTGGACGGAACTCAAAGGTCATATCAAGCAACGTTGGTCTAAACTCACGGACAACGACATGGGTATCATCGAGGGTAACCTTGATGAGTTAGTAGGGCGAGTTCAACAAGCCTACGGCTGTACAAAAGATAAAGCTTGGGCAGAATTTGAAGAGTTCAAAGCGAAGATGAACAAGGTTGATCAAGCGCCAGTGACCGGACGTGAAGATCTAAAACATTAGTTCGCTTTTCAGAGGTTACCTCACCACATAGGGTGTTGGTTTTGGAAAAAGTGAGGGAGTAGGAAGTCATTCTCAGACAATTTGTCCTACAAAAGTTCAAAATGGAAAATTCGTCCCGAGCACTTTGCGATAAAATGGGACCAATAAATTTCTTCCTCCCTCACTAAAGTCCTTCTGAAGCAATATGAGGGGTTTTTAGATTCACGCAGGTCTATTTTTTCCTAGTTTAAGTCCGAAAAAAGTTGGCCTGAAGTTTGCTCTTAAAATTAAACGAAACGGAGAAATGAAAATGGAAAAGCAAAAAAACACTTCTGATAAAAACATTTCCGAAGGCGGCGCATCAAAATACGCCAGCAAATCATCACGTGGTGCTTCGGGAAATGATCGTAGCGGAGCAACTCAACAAGCTGTCTCGGGAACTCAAAACATCCAAGGCGGTAGAAACTCTGAAGAAGGCCTTTCCTCAAGACAATTTTCCGGTAGGTCGGAAAGTGCTTCTGGAGAATCTTCATCATCGGTCTCACTAACTGGCCAAAACAACCGCGGTAATTCAACTTCCGTGGAATGGATTGATCAGTTGGTCGCAAGAACTGAAGGCTTCGAAGAAAAAGTTCAAGACCTCATTCAAGCCAGGCCCCTGACTTTTCTCGCCGGAGCACTAGTAGTCGGCTTCATAACCAACAAAGTGATGAACTCACGCTTTCTCGCATCAAAACTTCAAGGAGAACACTAATGGCAAGCACACAAGCAACTTCACAATTAGCTGATGGAAAAACTGATTCAGTTTCTGCACCTAAAGGTGCCGATCTCGGCTCCGCGTTAGCTTCCTTAGTAAGGCTTACGGCAGATATCCCCCAACACGGGATTTCGGCTTCCCTTCGGAACTTTTTTGAATCCCTGCATCAGTCCGTAAAGGAAAATCCCATCGCCAGTGCGCGTAATGCATTTCAATTGGGAATGGGCTTATCGACCTTGACGCGCAGTCAAGTGGCGGACGGCGGTTCTCAACTCGTGAAGGGAATTGTTGCAAAAGTAAAAAATGAAAGAACAGAGGAAGATGGAAAGGAAGAGGAATATGAAACAAAACACTGACCAATATCAATCTCAATCACAATACCGCGATCAATCTCAATCAAGAAAAGGTGGATTTAATACCATGAGACAAGCACTCGAACACGAAACCGAATACAGTCACGATCGTGACAACCAACCAGCGTCGGAAGGCGTTTTAAGTTCATTTAAATCAGCCTACGACCATGGCTCGATTTCTGAGCTTGGCTCCTCCATCAGTGAGCTTGGCACTATGATTCGTGGAAAACTTCCCTCCGGTACAAAAATGGCTTGGGCCGTTGCCGCAGGACTAGTTTTGAGCGGCGGAACTTTTTTGGTTTACCGCAATCGTAAATCGATCGCGAAAACTTTCACTCCGAGCCAAACGGGCCGGGGCAGAAAAACCCACTAAGATAAAACGAATCTGAAGAAAACCCACTAGACTACACTCAAGTGGCAAGGGCCGCGGGCAATTCATATTGTCCGTGGCCCTATTTTTTTTGTCTTGTCCTAGTCCTAGTCACCTTTGGCAAATAGCCTTTTTTCTACAATGCACTGGGCGGCTTTGGCAGGCACGGCAGCTTTCCAGGTAGGATCATTCCTTTTTATTTTATCTAAAATTTCTTCGCTGCGGAGCGATAACACATGGGTATCAAACTCTTTGATGTCTTCAATGGCATGACTCTGCAACATATGGGCGTACAAATTTACGAGCTCCGCCGGAGGGGTAAAGTTTTTCGCTGAGATGAACTTCTCTGCATTCTGTGAATGCGACTTTTGAGCTTGGGTCAATAGGTTCAAATCAATGACTCCAGTATTTTCTTGAGTCCCGGAAGTGGGGGGCTCCTGCGCGGCGGTGGAACTGGTGTTTGCGGAGGTAAGTAATGCCGGAAAAACATAGGCACGCACATTTTCTCTAAAGAGTTGACCTAGAGCTGAAAGAATTCCACCGGGAACATCCGCGTAAGTGCGCTGTTGGAAAATGCGCGGCAGATTCGCTGCGCTAATGACGAGGCCCACTTTCCCGACACTGTATTTTTGAAAGAATTCACTTAATTGAAAATACTTAGAGTAATTCGAAATGAGCACATGGTACCCCTGGGCGCAGAGGACTTGTACCCTAGCTAGGTAATCTTTTAACATTTCGTGGGTATTCCGGGTGCCGCCCGCATTGGTGGCCGCGCGTTCTAAATCTTCAAGGGTAATTTCCATGACGGGAATCAAGTTCGCTTCGGTTTCTGAGCAGTCCTTTAAAAATTGTTTTTTTGCCGACTCCAGCATTTCAACGTGAAGTTTGGTGAGCGGCCGGAACCTAGCTCTTTGAACTAAGAGGTGTTTATTAAAAAAAACTTCAGAGGGCTGAAGGGTCGTACCTTCCGGTGAAATTAGTACTGCGTCCGTGAGCTGGTTTTGTACGAGTCGAAGGCTCATCAGTCGATGATCGACGTCTTTAAACGCAGGTCCGCTAAAGCGGATCATATCCACCTCAATTCGGCTCTGCCGCAATGCGTCGCAAAGGGTATCCACAATTGTTACTGGGTTATCGTGATGATAAAAGCATGAGTAGATCAAATTGACGCCAACAATGCCCACGGCCTCCTGTTGATCAATGGCCGAGGTATCAAGCAGGCGGAGGTGTAGGATTACGTCGTTGCTAGGCCCCATGGGATGGGTTTGAAATCGTACGCCCATCCAGCCGTGGCCACCATCGCCGCCTTCTCGCACTGACTTAGAAGCCATGGTATCGGCGAATGCAAAAAAAGTGGAACGATCCGCACGCACATTTTCCAGTCGGATCTGTAGGAGGGAAAATTCCTTCTCAAGCATTTTAAGTAGTCGGCTCTCGCAAACGTAGCGATGATTCTTTTCGGCGCCATAAATCGCGTCGCTGAAAACCATATCGTAGGCGGACATAGTTTTAGCGATCGTAGCCGATGCTCGACCAGCTTTGAAAAACCAGCGCGCAACGTCAATGCCTGCTCCGATTTCGGCGAAGGAGCCGTAAATTTTTGGATCGTTGTTGATGATTCTAGCTTTTTCAACTGAGGTCAGCTGGTGCTCCGGAGCCAACGGGGGTGAGCTGATTTGGGGAGTTGCCGCGGTGGGTTTCATTTTTACGGGGGAGTTTGCCATAGTTGAAATTAGATTCCCATTTCAGAAAAATTTGCTGAGCAAAGGCTAGCGTTATAAGTGTAACTGATGGCGCTTGCCAAAAGTAAAAAGAAGGAGAAAACTCATTTCATGAAATTTAAAAACAATACTTCTGTAGGCAAAATTTTCACAACTAGTTTTTTTCAGAAGCTTGCAGCGAGCGTCGCTTTTTTCGTGAGCGTTTCCGGTCTCGCCGTGGAGCGGGTAGAGTCAACGCTCATTGGGAGTGATCGTGAAAGTTCCGTCTTAGGGGAGTGGCAATTGACCCCCATGACGGGGCTTACCTATGTCGATGATCGTGCGGCGGCATCGGTTGGCGCGCGAATGGGGTATCGGTTGCTTTCCGATTATCCGCTATATGCGGAACCTAGCTTCCTCATGTCCTTTCATTCTGCCGTATCCCGCTTCCAAATCGAAGGCGGCTTACGCTACGACGTGGATGTTGCTCGTTCTGCGGTCAGGCCCTTTGCTAGAGTCGCTCTAGGTCCGACGTTCCAAACTTCAGGCAATGCCGCTGTGTTCAGTGCAGCCATCGGTGGCGGACTTTTCATTCCAATTAACGAGGACATCGATTTTCGTGCGGAAGCCGATATGGTGAGCGTCGATGGCAATGCAGGCGCCCAGGTTTTAGCCGGAGTTGCTCTGTAATTAGCTCATTTTACTGAAATGAAGGCCGTTCTATCTATTGAGAAAAGCCGTCTTGCCTTATGGATGAGGCAAGCCGTTTTTACTTTGGCGGAGCATGGCTTTGTCCGGGTACTAGATGCCCTGATCACGTACTCTTTGTTACGAATTCTAACGCCGCCAGAATTTGGTCTGTTCTCCGTTTATCAGAGCTGGGTAGCCATGCTTTTTCTTTTTCTACCCGCAATTGAGCTTACAATGTTTCGGGAGTACGGCCAGCTGAAGCAGGAGAATAAATTAGGCGAAGCGTTAGGGGCCTACCGGTTTTTTAATGCGCTAAAACTCATATTCGCTTTTGGCTTTGTGGCTATTTTGGCCATGGTTCCCCAAGGTGTGCTGTCTTATACTGCGCGGGGCGCCCTTCTCGCAATTGCGTTATCTCTGCCCCTTTCTCAGGCGATTTATAGTTATATGCGTGAACCGCTCCGTTTTGAGATGCGTCAAGGTATAGTGGCTTTTTTAAGCTTGATTCAGCGCGTACTATTGATTTTAGCATTCTGGGGCGCAGCCTATTTTTTTAAGGGTGAACCCTTAGCGTTACTCGTTCTGGCGGGCCTGGCCTTTCTTACGGCGGGGGCCTTTTGGCGAATATTTTCGCAAAAATTCCTTAGTGGCGTTGACGCTTATTCGCCAGCTTATTGGGCCACCATACGAGCATCATTCCTGGGTACGGTGCTATGGATTCACGTAAACGGCGTTATCACCCAGATGATTCAAACCTTCGATGTTTTTGCGCTCAACCAACGGGGTATTTCTCTTATTGAAATTGGTCATTATAATCTTGCCTTAAAGACGGCTAACTTTTTTCAGGTCATCCCAGTTGCCCTGGCGAGTTCCTATGGCGTTTTTTTAGCCCGGCGTTCCCATAAAAAGACGGAGCCTGGTGAGTTTGAATACGAAAGACGTGTGAGTTTGATTTTAAGCCTAGGATTTTTGGCTTTTTGTTTAGGGCTTTTTTTCTTGAGCGCTAAAGTTGGTGCGCCCCTTATGGGATTTCTCGCCCGCGGCAAAGCCAGCGTTATGGAAATTGAGAACGCGATCATATTTTTTAGATGGCAAGTAGCGGGGGTGCTCCTTTATTGCGTATCCTATCCGGTGGGCACCTATCTCAGTGCTAGGGGCGAACTTAAGAAAATCGTGCTTTTTGTAAACCTTCCTTGGATGGTTCTTTCGGTTATTTTTTATAGTTGGGCCGCAAAGTTTGGTGCGTTGGAGGCGGCGCAAGCGAACGTTGCCGTGTATGGGATTGCGCTTTTTCTTCTTCTACTGCGCTTCCTATGCGCAAAGCCGCCGTCGTCGGAGGTGATGGGGCATGGTTAAAGTTTGTGCCGGCGTTGTAACCTTTAATCGATCGTCGCTCTTAAGTGAGTGCGTCCGAGGTCTCCTAAGCCAAACTAAGCCTGTTGAACAAATATTTATAATTGATAACGCAAGCTCTGATGAGTCGCCTAAAATTATTGAGAGTTTGCAAAGTTTACATCCCGGCAGAATTACCGCGATTAGGCATGCGGAAAACACCGGTAGTGCGGGCGGTTTTTGCGCGGCCGCAAAGGCTGGTTTTAACTATGGGGCGGATTGGGTCTGGTTGCTCGATGATGACGTAGCGCTTATGGATAATACATTGGAAGCGCTTTTGGAGTCTTCTGCGGCAAAGGATGTAATGACGGGCGCACTTGGGAGTTTTGTCCGAGATGAACGGGGGGGCAGATTTTTAAATAACATTCAATGCCTGGTAGATCGGAAGAATTTTAATTTCATTCCGGTACCTGCGGTTCCCGGCGATGCAGCCATTTCGGTGGACACCAATTCCTTTGATTCCGTGCTGGTGCAACGTAGGGCGCTGATGAGCTGCGGATTTCCTAATGAAGATTATTTTCTCTGGTTTGATGACATAGAATTTTTTCTCCGCATTTCTCGGCAATTTAAAATTTGGCTTATTCCGCAAAGCCAGGTGACTCACGGTTCAGAAGCCCAAAGTACCGAGAAAAAAATTCCATTCTTCAGAAATCCAACGGAGGTTTACGAGTGGCCTCACATTTGGAAAATGTATTATCGTTTGCGAAACTATTATGATGTCGCCCGGCGAAATTCTGCGGTTTGGCCCTTTCATAAGTTGTTTTTCAAAAGTTTTTTAAAGCAGTTAATTCTGATTTTTCTGCTTCGTCAGGATCACAAATGGCAAAGGCTAAGGCTTTTATTCCGAGCGGGCGTCGATGGTTATTGCGGCTGGCTCGGTAAGTCCGTATCACTCACGCCACCCTTTAGTTTTCGCCGCAGCACGGGTCTCGTTAAAAATCGTGAAGGTGCTACGGATGCCCATTGAGCTTGGGTTAGAAAACTAGGTTTACCGAGCACTAAATCCAAAAGTGCTTTTGCAAACAGGGAGGAATACAGTGCGCCGCGGGAACCAAGTGCCGTAAACAGGTATTGACCCGCTTCATATTGCGCAGCCGGATAGTGCGACCAGGGGCGTCCTAAATCTAAATCCGAATATTCTGTTTTGAAAAACTTAGTTTTTGGAACACCGCCGATAACGGGACGCACATCGGGACTCATGAGGCGAAATCCAACCTGTCCTTCTGCACTTAATTTTTCATATTGAAAGGAGCCTGCAAGCGCCGGCGAAATTCTAGCCAAGCTTTCCATCATTTGCTCGTGATCGGCGTTACGTATTCCGGTAAAAGAATCATCGTTCTGAAAGGTTGAACCTAAAACGTGGGCGCCATCTCTGCCAGGAGTGAGGTAACCATCAAAAATTACCGGAGTGGCAAGATTTTTAGAAACCGCATTTTCTTTTAAGAACGAAACTTGCCCACGGACGGTACGCAGGGGCATCCAAGAAAAATCAAAACCTACGTTATCCCGAAAGAAAGCTGCACCACCGCAGAAAAAAGTAAGATCATAATCTTCAGTCCTCTCAGGGATAAATCTCTCACCAAAATGAAACTGTAAAAAACTATCGGCGTCCCTACCTTGCGACAATAGCCATGCTCTAGCGTCCCGAAGCCTAGCTTCGCAGAGCTCTAGGCCAGAAAAACTAGGAATCCAAGGCAAGTGCAGCGCTTGGCACTCAAGGGTAACGTTTGCTTTAATGGAAGCGGCTTCCTTCGTAAGCCACTCCGCCCGGGACCCTCGCAACAAATCTTGATTTATGGCCGATTCAAACCGGGCTGTTTCATCTTCATCGTGCGCACAAAGCAAAGCTCCCTTGACGTGCGTATCAAGTTTCAATTCCCTAAGTTCCTCGATGAAAGTCATGGTGCCCATCAGCGTAAGATCACCTAGTGGGTCGCGCAGCGCAGTGATGAGGGGGCTAGTAAGGATTTGCCTTTGCCCAGAAGTTCCCTGGGCGGGTGTTGTATGTTTATCAAACAGATGAACTTCAAAACCAGCTTTTACTAAAGCTCTCGTCATTGCTGTGCCGGCAAAGCCTGCGCCAACCACTGCGGCTTTGGGGGCTCCAGCCGTGCGATTTAATCTTGCTGGCCTTTGCGGTAAAAAATCCCAAGGTGCCGTAGAAAGTTTTTTTAAAGGCTGGGCAGGTAGCGCATCCTCGGTTTCCGCGACGTTGCCCTTGCCTTCATAAACGGCCTTTACCATTTGTCGTTTCCGACCATGGCCCTTAATTCGCTCAACTTTGTAACCTACTTCTTCAAGCGCCCGTCTTACCCAACCGGCAGCCGTGAAAGTGGTGAGGCTGGGAGTTAGGCCAAGCGTAGATAAAACTTTCGCTGACCGGCTAGAAAGTTTTGCCATCATGGAAAAAACATCTTTGGTCCATAGGTCCAAGTGTTTCCGTGGCGCAAAACCGTCAAGGTACCACGCTTCAACGCCCCACTGAGTGCAAGCACCGGGACTAAACTTAACCCATTGTGGAAGAGCCTCCGCCGCGTCGCCTAACACTAGGGTTAGTTCAATTTTTTCCTCTGGCCACGCTAGCCTTAAAGAACCTTGAAAAAAGTCTTCCGGATACTTTTCTAAAAATCGATCAACAATTTTTTTGAGCGGTTCAGGGGCAGCGTTCTCGGCTTGAAGATAACCTAAAAAACGTGACAAATCTGAGCGTCTTAAGGGGTAGCGCTCAAAGGCGAGATAAGAAAGGGGACGGATCTGGCCAGAGAATCCCGTCTCCTTTGCCGTTTGAATGGCATGCAACCTGGCTTGCCAGGTCAGTAGAAAATTTAGGCCGGTGCCAAAACCAATGTCTCCCACACAGAGGGGCGGTATGCCGTCTAAACCCAAGGAATGAGAATTCAGGTGGTCCGGCCACCGGAACTTCTGCGGCACTTCGTTAGTATTGATATAGACGTACTGGCTTTCGGCAATGCCTTCATCAACGCAAAAATAAATATCATCAAACGCCTTTGAAAAAGGCGTAGTACCGCGCCAGGAAAGTTCTGGGTAACCAAAATTTAAATGGTTACCCAGGGTCGTTTCCGTATTTTGCGTTAAAGCAGTTTCTAAATCTTCAGTCGTATTTATATTTTCTCCTGGGGTCGTGCTGTGAGTGCTTCATCAAGCAACTCCTCGCAACCGCCAGGCGTGACCACAAGTTCTTTAAGAATGCGGTGGGCTGGCTTGCCGACTCCCAGGGCTAAATAGGCCAAAAAGTAACGAATGTCTAAGTGAATAGAGCGGACATGTTCATCGTGAAGATGATCGCTATAAAGAGTATCGTCACTTCCATCAAATAGAAGTCCCGTAAGTGCCCCGTTCTCATCGAGGGTAGCGGACCCTGAATTTCCTCCGGTGGTATCCACGCTCGATAAGAAATTTACGGGTAGGCTTCCGTAGGCTTCATCGCCTAATACTGGGAACACTCCTTCCCATGTCGTGCGTAAACGATAAATGATTTCGCGGACGGCTTGCGGAATGCGAAAGGTTGGGTCTTCATGCTCCCATCTTTCCATTTTATGAACAATCATTTCAAAGTTCGTCTGCGGAGGTAAATGACGCTTTCTTCGCTCACTATAGTAGCCGGCCACAACCCCGATTGTTCCCCGCAAGGTAGAGTTTGCATCGGGCGCCAATAATTTCCCCTGGGCGGCGAGATATTCTTCCATCATTGCTATGTAGCGCCGTTCAATGGGCGTAATTTCGCCTGAAACCTCGTGGGCAAAACGCTCATTGTCATGAACGGCCGGAAGGGCAAAATCTCGGTACCAAATCAGCAACGGATCTGAAGTTCTTCGGAGTTCCTCAGGCGTAGCACTTCGGAATAGAGCTAACCTCTTTTCCACATCCTCAAGCTCCGTTTCTTCAAAAAGCGCCTCAACGCGATCCCTTTGGGTTTCAAGCTTTTCGTTTAAGAAAGGATGAAGGTAACTGGGAACGTCCGCTAAACTTGCGTGACTTCCGGCCGGCGTCGAACCACTTGTCACTTTTTCGGTGACGGCATCTTTAGCTTCCTTGACGGCGGCATTTACGCTCACGACAAAAGCTTCAATATTGACGGCCCTTGAATAACCCGATTGTTTCTGCCGTTCATTGCCTTCGATAATGGCCCAAAGCCTCTCTTGAAAACCAGGGTTCCGTTCCGCATCGGGTTTTTGTCGCTCCTCGGCCATCCTGAGGATATTGTGAGCGGAGTCCGTAAGTGCACTAAACCGCAGCATGCGGCTAAGCGTGACGATGTTTCCCTGGCGAGCTCGCGTGCGTTCTCGGAATTCCCGGATCTCATCAATGGGCGTTAAGCCTTGAGCGTTTTTGTACCGGGCAGCCCTCGCTGGGTCGGCATTTACCCACGCCAATATTTCAGTTTCAAGGGTTTTCCTTAAGGTCACGTAATCTAATTCCTTAAGGCTCTTTAAAGCCTCATCGTTTTTTTTGAGCCCATTAGATGCGCTGAAAATCATGGATTCTGTTTGAATGTGAAGGTCATGACTTTTGCGCCCAAGGGCTTTGAGGCTGTCGATGAGGGTTTGTAAAAAGTGAATGGTTGCGGGCATTGTGGTGTTCATTTGGGTTTCAACTTCCGATGCGGTGGAAGCCCTCGTGGTTTGGCCGGGGTAACCAAAAACCAAACTTAAACTTCCTGGCCTTACGCCAGCTTTTGAAACCTTAAGAAATTTTTCCGGCGAATAAGGCACATTGTTTTCCGCGTATCCCTGAGAGGCGCCATCCGGGCCCACGTAGGCTCGAATCAGCGAGAAATCCCCGGTTCCCCGTGGCCAGTGCCAGTTGTCTCGGTCGCCCCCAAAGTAGCCAACGGTTCCGGGAGGTGCAAATACTAGTCGCACATCCCGCAGTTCAAGTTTTTCGATGAGAAAATATTTAGCATTTCTAAAAAAGGGTTTTACTTCAACCCGGTGAGCCGGTCTGCCGTCTTCCCGCTCCGCGACCATTCTTTTGATCCGGGATTCAATAGTACGTGATCGTTCCTCAAAGTCCGTAATTTCTTCGATTCCCGCAAGGATTTGGTCCGTGACTTCTTCAATCTTGGTCGTGATAAAAACTTTCTGTGCTGGCCCCACGGATCGTTCTTCGTTTTGTGAATGGGCAATGAAGCCGTCCCTAAAGTAATCAACCTGGTGAGTCGTTTCCTTTCCATGGATTGCTTTGAGGCGCTTGTTCTCTTCGCTTGAAAGGTAGGACAACATTGCTTGCACACAATGGTGATTGGTAATGATGAGCCCGCTTGCGCTGATAAACGAGCCTGAGCAGCCGCCCAAACTTACAATGGCCTGAAGGAGCCCTTCATCCATATGGGAAATTTCCCGGACGTTGATATTGAGGCCAAGGCTTCGGAGCAAGGCTTCCTGCTGGGCCAGCTGGCCTGGCATCCACATTCCGGCGGTATCCGGAACCACGGGATTGGCAAAACATAATGTATTTATAGATATCGACAAAGCCACGGCTGACGCAAAAATGCGCGCAGCATTCTTTATAAAATAAGACACTTAGAACTCCCCCTGAAGATAAACGGAAAAACTTACCCCACCCGAAAATCATGCAGGCCCGGGGCGGTTGTCAAGCCCTCAAGAATTTTCGGATTTTGACGATGAGGCTATAGAAGCCAATTGCAGAGGAGCTCTTCAAATGAAGACTAGTGGTCAGAAAAATAAAAACTTACGTTTAAGACAGGGCCTATTGATCGATGATGAACCAGATATCTGCGAAATCCTCCAAATGAACTTGGATGATTTAGGGGTGGAGTGGACTACGGCCGCAAACGGTGCGGAAGCTTTGGCTCTGGTGCGTGCACGCAAAACTTCAAATCCATTTGATGTGATTCTTTCGGACTTCAGCATGCCGAAACTCAATGGTTTGGAATTTTTGAAATCCCTTCGGGAAATGGGAAACCAGACTCCGGTAATTTGGATGACGGCTTACCATACGACAGAACTTTTTCGGGAAGCATGGCGTTACGGAGTGTTTGAAGTTCTTGAAAAACCTATGAACTTGGAACAACTCCATGAAGTTCTAATTACGGCGCTTCAGCTAAAAAATGGCGCTGACCCTTTACCGCGCCCGGCCGCAGCAGCGCTTGCGCGCATTGAAGTTAAAATTGATTTGGAACTTTTTACCCAATTCCAGGACCAATGCGTAGCCCGTGGAACGAGCGCTTCCACTTGCGTAACGGAATTCATAGTCAACCAACTGAAAAATGAGTCGTCAAAAAAGAAAGTAGCTTAGCCCCCTATGGGAAAGACAAACGTTTCTCGGCTCACATCTAAGACAACGGGCACTACATGTTTAAGAGTAGTTTGTGTCCACGATAGTTCGGTGGTGCATGCTCACCTTGATCAAGTCCTCACTAAAGAACAAGGTTTTCAGATCGTGTTTCATGCAAAGAATACAAATGAAGCAGAGGCTTATTTGCGTACGTTCACGGCCGATCTCATGACCCTTGATTCTCAGCTGGTAAAGGAAACGGCCGTTGATTATTTGCAGAGGGCCTATACGGGCAATCATCCAGCGGTGATCATCGTTTCGCAATCTTTGGCGGGCGAGCAAGAACTTTTGGAGCGGGCATTAAATTTCGGCTCAAGCGCCGTGTTCAAAATTTCGAAGACAAAAAACATTCTCAATTCCGCGGTAGGCTTTCGGGAGCAGCTACGTCAAATCCACCTGGCTAAGAAAAATTCCCAGTCTCCCCAGGCGGGCATTGATGAAAAAATATTTGCGCAATTTGGCCTAAGCTTAACTCCCGAGGCAGGCGTGCACATTATTGCGGTGGATGAAAGAAATCTCGATGTGATCCAGGATTACCTTATCAGTATTCGTGACTCAGGGATGCCGATGCTTTTCCTGTTTTCCGCTCGAATGAAAGCAGATCCGAAATCCGTGTCAACGTTCACCGGCAAAATCCAGCAGGTTATGAAAAAGGAACCATGTCTTTTGAATATGGTGATGCCGAAAAATTCAAATCCTTCGGATATCTATTATGGATTTGATTCAGTCCTCGGAAACCATCTCAAATCGATTTTCCCAGGATTTTCGTTGGCCGTCCAGGTGCTCTCACCAGATTCCTTTCCCGGGCTCCTAGGGCTTCAGAATCTTCCGGACATTGCCTTTTTCTACAGTGAGGAAGGTATTGGCGCAAAAACCAAGATGATCGTAGGGAAGGTAGTTCCGCTTTCAAGTATGCCTTTTTTAGCTATAAATTTTTTAAAGAAATCCCAATCACAAGCTGCTTAATCTAATCTCGATTAGTTTTCTACCGTTCCGGTAATCGGTAGGCGCGACTGAGGATTCGTAGGTCCGTGTTGAAGCAAGGAGATTAACCTTTTTACTAACTGAGGCTCTGGACCGAGAATAGCTCCTCTAAACACGAAATGCGGTACCTCGCGCTCTGCGCTGGCATTCATTTTTTCCGGGGAGAAATGAACGCCCACGACGCTAAGGTCGGAAAGAATCTTTAAAAATCTCTGATTTTCTTCTACGGATAAGTCCTCGTGGCTCAACTGATTTAGAAGCAGTAGATGGTCGCGGTGATCCGTTTGCAGCACGAGCCCGAGTTTAACAAAGCTTTTACATTGGAAATCAAAGAGAGCCTGACCACCTCGCTTTAAAAGTTCGTTGATGCGGCCTATGTAGCGGCCTTCTAGTTTCTGCCTGACTTGGGGCGGCAAGGTGGCCGCCCACGGGGTAGCAGACTCAAGTTTCACCTCAAAAAGCCTGGTTCTTCCGATGGGAAAGGGTGTGTGAAAGGCCAGCACCGGGGTTCCGTTGATACGTCCATTCCAGTATTTTTTTTGCCGCACGACCTGAATAATGCCGGGTTCGAAAATGGAGGTGTCGGAGATTCCCAAAGTTCGCGAAAGGTAAACCAGCATTTCATCAAGCGTTTGCCTTTGTTGCGCTTCAAGCTCCCGAAGGCCTCCTTCAAGGATGGCAAAGTCTAACTGTAGGTCCTCTAGAGTTTTTGCAATGCGACCGTCTTCGTCTCTCTGAAGTGAGTCCACTAAAGTTTCTAGACGCATCAGTGCTTCATTTCGGGTGAACGTCTTAATGGAAATGTCCTTTTCCGGCGTGAGCGGAAAAGACACGAGGAAAAACGCTCCGGCAATGAGCGAAGCGAGAATCAAAAAAGAGAAGCTTGAGATCAGGCCCCGAGATACACCCATTTTTTCCATATAACGCGTGAGTTCTTATCAAAATCATATAAATAAAACAAGTTTATATTTCCGGTTCGTACGAACTTGGTTAATTCAATTCCCACCGAAAACAGGCCTTCGCGTTTTGGGTGGTGATCTTCGCCATTTCTGCCGTCGTGAGCCCGCGTAATTCTGCAAGGCGTTGGCCGGTATAGGGTAAAAACATAGACTCATTAGGTTTGCCTCGGTGCGGCATAGGTGCCAGGTAGGGCGCGTCCGTTTCTACTAGAATCCGGTCAAGCGGTGCATACTGAGCGACATCCCGTACTTCTTGGGCGTTTTTAAAGGTCAAGATGCCGGAAAATGAAATATAGAAACCTAAATCTAGGCAAGCTTTGGCAAAGGGAAGCGTGCCGGAAAAACAATGGATAACCCCAGGACCGTTTGCCCCCACGTCGCTTGATCTTAATCCATTCTTTAAAAGCTGAAGAAGGTCCTCTTCGCCTTGCCGGGAATGCACCACGATGGGTTTTTGATGTTTTTTTGCGATGGCAAATTGCTGCTCAAATGCTTCGTGCTGAACCGTAGGGAGTGGCTCCTTGTAATGATAATCAAGTCCTATTTCACCTAGCGCCACGCACTTCGGGTGCTCTAAATAAGATTCAATTTTCTTCGCAACCGTTTCGTCAAAAAGTTGTGCGTCGTTGGGGTGAATGCCCACGGTAAATGCTACGTCCTGGTTCCTTTCGGCAATGATCTTGATTTGATCCCAGTGATTAAGGTCCGCCCCTATGCTCACAAAACCCATAACCCCGGCGTTTCTGGCGCGTTCAAGATAACCCTCTGACTGACCGGGGTATTCATAATCTAGATGCGTGTGGGTATCAATCCAAGCGGTTGTGGCGGAAGAATTACTCATGGAGATTTCTTAACAAAAAAATGGCTGCCTAGGCCATAAAAGAAATGGGTTCACTTTTTTCGTTGAAGTAAATACTGGATGGTCTGCTCCGTGACTAAGCCTGGCATTTTTCTTCCATCAATAAAAAAAGTTGGGGTTGAATTTACCTTAAGGCTTCGGGCCAGTTCAATGTCACGCAAAACCGCATCAAATGCTTCCTGAGATCCAAGGCAAACCTCAAAAGTCGGAAGGTCCAGCTGCGACTCTTCCGCCCATTGCCGCATTTTGGCATCGGAGATTTCTTTTTGGTTATGAAAAAGCTTCATATGAAAGACATCAAACTTTCCTTGACGGTTGGCGCACCAGGCGGCCCTGGCGGCTTTGCACGATTGCTGATGCATGGGGTTTTTCATGTCGGGATTGCAGGACATGTCGAGGGGATAATTCTTAAATACAAACCGGATCTCTGAACCAAATTTTCGGAAGAGCCCATGTAAGAGTTTGGCTTGAATGCCACAAAAAGGGCATTCAAAATCGCTAAATTCCACAAGTTGAATTTTTGCATCTTGCAGGGAGGATCCCAAGACGGGCGATTCGCCATCGGGAATTTCTATCGGAGTCTGGGAGGCGTACCGTTCCTCAAAGATTTGATTCTGAAACGGAAGCTCCTCATCTTGGGTGGCGGCAATGGCTAGAGTTATGCCCAGAATTAACAATCCAAGGGCCGGAAGTTGAAACAACCGCGTTCGATGAACTTTTTTGAAGGCTTGGGAAACTGGCCAGCAATAATCTTTAAGTGCGCAAAATGTAGTAATGAGTAAAAGAATATGGATGACGTGAAGCGCTGTGCAGAATAGGCACAGCGCTTTGATTAGGCTTACCGAAACAATGATGAGAAAAATACTGGTACCGATGGAGAGGACTTGTAACGGCAACAGAATGAATCCCACTTCACGACGAACGTGACTCGAATTTATGGCCATCATGATGAGCACCAAACTAAAAAGATAATAAGCTAGGCCCCAGCTGGCGATGGGAAAGCCAAAAAGCTCAGAAAAGCGGGACGTATTTACGGCATCACAATTCAAGTAACTATTGATGGTGCAGATGCTTTGGAAATCCTCACCCTTCATGAGTTGGTAATGGTCGTAGGTTAAGTAAGCAGACAACAAACACGCGAGGACCAAAAGAAACAAAGTTATGATTAAGTAAAGCCGCTCACGACTTTGCGTGTTTTGTGGTGCTTGCGAGGTTTGCACTATGAAATTCCCCCTGCTCGAAAAATATAATATTGACCCATAAATAGAATCAAAAGCGCCGACGCGGTTTTGATGAGACTCAGCCATTTACCGGAGCGAGGCATGAGTTTGAGCGCGCCCGCAAAAGTTCCTACAATAACTAAAATGGTACCTAGACCCAGCGCGAACGCAAACATAAGTAGAGTACCTCGAACGATGGAATGGTTCGTGGCGATAAAGGTAAGGATCACCGTGAGTACCGGGGTCGTGCAGGGCGCGGCAAGAAAACCGCTTGAGGCACCCAAAGTAAATGCGCTTAACCAAGAGTTTTCTTCTTTCTCTTTAAGTGTGACCCGTCCCGCTCTTCCGCCAATGAATTTCCGTCTTAGTTTTTCGACCATGACGTTAGGATCAAATTTTAAAACATCAAGCATCCATAGGCTTGAAAGCGTGAGCACCACCCCTAAAAAAATATACCATCCTTGAGTATTGGTGAGCGTTCCGAAAATCCTCCCCGAAAGGGCGGCGAATACGCCCAGCCAGGAATACACAAAAGCCATCCCTAAAACGTAAAAAATGCTCAAGGTAAGGCCTGTTTTCCAATTTTTTTCGGAATGCCCGCCAATGAATCCGACGGTGATAGGAATCATGGGATAAATGCAGGGGGTAAAACTTGAAATCACTCCGCCCAGATAGGCTAGGACAAGGCCAAGGGTCAGTTGAAGCAAAGATGTTCCGGGGGAGTTGGCAGTGTTTTCCAGTAAATTCTGAAATGTGTTGAACAAAGGCATGGAACTAGACATGGTTTTGATTAAAACTGATGAAGCTTCATTTGTCGAGGGCGCAGCGAGCGGAGTTGGGGGCGCCGTCAAATTCGAATCGTTGACCACTGCCTTCCGGCTACTTGCCCCGTGTGCCCGCCCCGCCGGTAACTAGCAAATTCTGGCGATTCGGGACGCAACACCTGTCCGTGCAGTCGCATCACCCCACAGTAGGTACAAATAGAAAGATCATCGGTGTGTTCTTCTAAAATGCCTAGATATCGCAATTGCATTTTTGCCAGCGCTTTTAGGTCAAACCACAAACTCACGGCCGTCGAATCCAAGGCATCAATATTTTCTATTGATGCGGTATCCTTTTTGCTTTTTGCGACAGTGGAAAGTGCTGGATGTAGATCAAGTTGGTCTAGAATTTTTTTACGCCCCTGCGCGCCATGCGTGGATTTGAAATATGGAACTTGCGCTGCCGTCCAGAGCCAACCCCAACTTTTTTGGAACTGATCTAGAAGATCCGAACTTACCTCAAAACAGCAAGCGCCAATGGATGGCCCGAGCGCAACGACAATGTCTTTAGGCCGCACACCGTGACGTTCAAAAACTTCCACCGTGCTCGAAATGATGCCCTTTTGCACACCTTTCCAGCCAGCATGAACCGCCATCACCATGGGGCGCGATTTAGCGGCCCACAGCATTGGAATGCAATCGGCCGTCTGAACTCCAATCCACTGGCCAGGTATTAAGCTAAATAAGCCATCGCCTTCTTTCTGCGAAGGGTCGGCCGTCATAAGCTGCGCGCTCCATTCCCGAACGTCAATTCCGTGGACTTGCTTTAATGAACCACACCCTGGCGGGGCCGGCGCTAAAGCATTTCCAAATTCATGTTCGATGGTTGCCGTTTCTTTGAATTTTGCAAAAATTTCTGATTTCATTTGAGTAAATCGAGGATTTCCAAAAAGTCAGCGGGAAGGGGAGTTTTAAATGATTTTTTTTCTTGGGTGATAGGATGAACGAAGCCTAAGGATTCCGCATGCAAAAGTTGGTGGTCAAGTTTCGCGAGTGGGCCAGCCAATTCGGGGCGGCTTTTTACCAGGGCCTGCACCCAAGAAACTTGCGGTTTATAAATGGGGTCTCCCAAAAGCGGAAAACCAAGTTCTGAGAGGTGCACCCGAATTTGGTGGGTACGGCCCGTCTCAAGTTTACATTCGACTTTAGTGAGGGACAAAGATTTATCGACGGAAAAACTTTCCAAGACTTTCCAGTGGGTGATGGCATTTTTCGATTTCGCCGAAGCTTTAATCCTTCCGGTCATTTTTTTTCGTTGGGAAGGGTGCCGTCCAAAAAGGGTTTCAATTTTCCCAGAAACTCCCTGTTTTTGGGCCAAGTCACCGCAAACCAGGGCGACGTAACGTCGTTCGATGGAATGATCCGCAAATTGCTTAGCCAGGCCTTGGTGGGCTTGATCAGTTTTTGTGATGACCAGCACGCCAGAAGTTCCTTTGTCGATCCGGTGAACGATACCGGGACGTTCGACGGAGCCAATGCTTGAGAGGGAGTTTAAACCAAAGAGTAGGCCATGCACTAACGTTGGAGCGTCATCGGTATCCGAAGGGTGAACGCTGATCCCGGCTGGTTTATTGATGAGGGCTAAATGTTCATCTTCAAAAAGGATCTCTAGCTTCAAATCAACTGGGGTGAGATCCAGCTTCTTGGTTTCTGGGATTTGTACTAGAAGCTGGTCCCCAGTCTTTAAGGTCTGCCCCGGTTTCATCGCTTTAACTGCGTTAAGTTCGATCAAGCCTAATTTGATCCAATTCAAGACTTGGGAGCGTGAGACAGAAAGCGAGGCAGTGTGCGTATCCTTTGCGAGTAAAACGCTCACGGCCTGATCTAAACGTTTTCCGTTGAGGTCCTCGGTAACTAAGAAGTGATGGCTCATAGGGCCTTTAAGGCTGTTTTTTAGGTGGCGTCAAATAGGCTTTCATATAGCCGTTAGCCACTCGCTCGGTCGGTAGTTTAAGGGCCTTGGCCACTTGTACAATAAAGGATCGCACATAGGCCCCGGCCGGCAACCCCTTGGGGTCCTCCGCTTCAATGCTGGTGAGGTAGAGCTTACTGATTTTTGTGAAGTCCGATAATTCCTGAAGGCTAACTCCGTAGGCTTCGCGTACTTTTTTCAAAAATGCGCCACCGGTCTCTGCCCCGTTTTGCAACTCCGCTTCTAATTGCTGGGATACCGTATTATAAGTGTCGCGATAACTCACGATATCGATACGTCTCACCCCTGGCCGATCCAGGGGCGGGGGAGGCATGCTCGGCGGCGCCTTAGGTTTCTCAAGGGCTGCCGTCTCTAGCGGCTCGCCTGACGCTCCGGCAGAAAAACTAAAGGCCCTTTCGCCGACGGGATGGGGTCGCGAGTTAGCAACCAGCTCAGGCGATGGTTCAAAATGATTTTGAATGAGGCCGTGGGCACGGTCGTACTCTTTGCGGCGCTCAATATTGGAAAGCACCAGGTAGGCCTCTTCAATACGATCAAGCACGGCTTTGATTTCGGCGGAATCAAACAAACTGTAAATGGCGGCGGAGTCCTTCCCGTAGGCGCCCTTGGCGCGCAAGTAGGCCTGCCTTATGTCTACCGGCGAAGCGCCTGGATTGAGATCAAGAATTTCATAATAATTTTTTTTCTCGTCGTCAAAAAAACTAAAGCTCATCAGTAGATCTCCAGGGGTCGTGATTTATTTTTACCGGTGAGATAATGAACGATGCGCTCGAAGTTGCTGACCAGTTTCGAATTGGGGAATTCCAAGACGAGGGGCCGTTTTCGACGCACGGACTGCCAGACGGCGCTGTCGTAATCAAGATAACCCAGGTACTCCAAGTCAATTCCAAAGTACTTTTTGCAAACACTTTTTATTGAGAACCCAATATCAATGTCGGTCTGGGTGCGAGCCTGATTGATAATGAGCTTAGGTTTAAACAAACTGATTTCATGCCGCAATAAAAGGCCTAGGTCGGAGTTGTAACGAGTGACTTCGCGAACCAAATCCGAGGGCGACCGGATGCCCAGCGGGTTTTTTTGATCCATGGCCATATCGATCATTGGGCGGACTTCGGTGAGACTCTCGGCAAGTTTGAGTTTGCGAAAATAAGCGCTTTTGATGAAACGGTATGTATTTTCAATGCTGGTAGGCTCAGGCAGCAGGACCAAGATTCCGTCATCCGCCGTGAGAAAAAAATCAAGGGTGTTAAAACCAGTCCCCGCACCTAAATCAAAAAGCAAGTAGTCCACTGGCAGTTCAAATAAACACTGTAGAAGTTTGCTTTTTTGGGTGTGTTTTAAGTTTGCAATTCCTAGAGCGTCCTGTGCTCCGCTCACTAAATGCAGATTTGGAATTTCCGTTGGGACGAGCACATCCTCAATATTGTTTACGCGTTTGGCGAAAAAATCAGATAAAGTCACCTTTGGAATTTCTAGGCCTAAGCAGGTGTGCAGATTCGCACAACCAAGGTCTAGATCCACGGCAACAACCCGTTTCTTGGTGCGGGCTAGGGTGATGGCAAGGCTTGCTGCGACTAGGCTTTTACCGACGCCACCCTTTCCTCCCCCCACTGCCCAAACCCTCTGGGAAGGGCGCGAAGCTGAACTCAGGTTATGGCGCTCATCTTCTGGAACTGACTCGGTTTTTGGATCTAAATTCACATTACCCCCTGCATCCTGAGTTTCAGTATGGGAGACGTTAAAAATTGTGTCAATTTGTCAGCCATTCCTTTTTTTTATACCGCGAAATTGTTTTCGCGCCGCGCCGAGTTAAGAATTCGCACTGGGAAGGCCAGTATCCGGAAAGGTGGAGTAAATAACTACGTTTCTAGGTTATTGCCCAAGCTGGAGGTTATAAGTCTTTGGCACAACCCTTGCCTTCTCTTAATATTACAATGAAACAACTGCAGCCTCTTCAACATGTATCTCAGAGTTCATCTCAGATTTCTGGAGTTCATACTTTACCTCCTGCTCAAGTCATTCAAACGCGACTCCAAACCTGGATGGGGCATCTCCCCTTGCGTAATGATTTGCACCTGGCCCGTAAAATTTGGCATGCATCCATGGGAATGCTCATTGTGGGGCTTTATGCAGCTGGGTTTCCGCGTACCTTGGCGTTAATTGTCCTCACCTCAGTTTTCAGTGTGGCCATGATTTTGGAAACGCTACGTTTAAGAAACCCTCACTTCAATGAACGTTGTATCAAGACTTTCAGCCTCATCATGCGTGGCCACGAAGTAAAACGTTATTCCACGGTTCCTTATTTTTTAGCGGCTTCCGTGGTTTCCATCGCCATTTTCCCAAAAACTATCGCGTTGCTCGCGTTGACCTATTTAGCATTGGGCGATCCGGCCGCTTCATTCTTTGGCGTGTTGTCGAAAAAACATTCCATCAAACTATTTGGTGAAAAAAGTTTGCAAGGCTCTTTAGGTTGTTTTGCCGTGTGTGCCTTGGCTTCTTATTTTTATTTGCGCCAATGTGATTACGTCGGTTTGAATTTGGTGCGGTTGAGTCTGCTTGGCGGATTCGGAAGCGCATTTGCGGAAACCGTACCCTTGGAAATCGATGACAACTTCACCATTCCCGTGGTGAGTGGCGCTATTCTCTGGTTAGGTTTCGTACTTATTTCCTAATCACCTTCAGAGTTTTCTGAAGGTGTTTTCCGTTGGAAAGCTTAATTTCAAGCTTCATCCATGCCGGGCTTTGTGGAAGTTCAACGAATTCGGTTGAGAAGCTTTGGGTCAAAGGATCTACGAGAGTTTCAAGCGGGATAACCTTAACTGAGCCACCAATGCTTGCTGGGGTCCGTGAGCGCTCAGGGTTTAAAGACGCATCAAGTGCTATGCGTACATCGATTACGTGGGCTGGCAAAAAGTCGTTGGCGTGTCCTTGGAACTGAACGAACCTTGCCTTTGTGGGAAAGACCAGTACCGCAGACTTTAAGTCGCGTGGTTGTATCGTAAACGTTTCATAGTTTGGGTGTTTGCTTGACGTCGCAGTCGTGATTGGCGCCGCAGTCCTGGCGCTGCTTGAGCGCGCGTGAAGGATCCCATATAGGGAGTGGAAGGAACCTAATATAAGGATTCCAACCAGACTAAGCTCCAGATAGGTAAGCCGCGGTGGGCGCATTCTAGCCATACAAATGACTTTTCGGTCTATTTTTGGAGTATTTTAGTCAAAAATGAAGCATTTGAAAAAAACTTGGGCACTGGCAGGGATTTGGTACCGAGCCGTTTTTTAAATCGTGAGCCAACCGAGGTAAATTGTTTATAAATAATAATAAGTTATAGAAATAATAATTGTTTAGTTTTGGCGGAAGGAACGGTGGCGATCATGGTATGGATCCTGCTTTGCCTTAACCTATGGGCCGTTTAAACTTATTTGCAATTTTAGCGTTGGGAATGCTTCTGCTACCCCTAGGCGCTTTAGCGGCTGAAGAGACCGCAGCCCATCAGAATGCGGATGCTTCACCGGCAGAACCGGTAACAGTGAATCTTGATGGTCTACGATCGGCTCACCATGAAGCGATCTCTTTTTTTCAGCTGCTCTCCGCGCCCCTGGGTAAAGCCCATTCCGAGAAGATGGCTGAGCTGCAATCAAGGCTAATCCGAATTGAGGCCCGGGTGGGGGAAGCCTCTTATTCCGGAGCCCGGATCACGGCACTTTTTGAGCGTACCCAGGCCGAGGTCCTCACCCTGATGAAGAATCTCGCAAAGGATCCGTTCTCTCAACTCGTAGCGTCCCATCAAAATTACGGGTTCCGATTAAAGTACGCGTTTAGCCGTACTGCCGAAGCATTTAGTGTTTTTTCCTTGCGCCTCTGCGTGGATCTAGATTCCATTAATGGATTTTGTTTGACCCAAAAGTTCTTATCCACGGCCGTTACCGGGGCCATCCAAGGTCAGGAGTTCGATGCGGCACTTACGGTACTTAAGGCCAATGAACCAGAGGTTTTTCTGGCCGCACAAGCCCGACAAGTGGACGCACGGCTAGAGATTGCCCAGAAGGAAGTTGCACCTCCCGCCGCCAACCCTGAGCCTGAAGCACCTGCTGCACCGCCCGCTTCCGAAATGCCTGCTTCATTTCCAGAACAGGCGCAGGTTGCGCAAAATCAGTTTGCCCCTTCGCCGCTGCCTCCTCCTTCGCCCGAAAATCCTTATCCATCCATGGAAATGCCCCAACCACCACTTCCGGAACAGGCAGTGCAAGAGATGCAAGTGCCGGCGCCCAGTACTTTATGATAATTAACCGAATATGGACCTGCTCGCGCAATCGGCACTCATACTTTCGGTAACCGCCTTTTCTTTAGCCGTAACCACGGTGGCCCGTAATCTTCGGAATCGTCTAGGGCAAGGTTTCGTAGCGCTTTGTGCCCTAGTGAGTCTTTGGGCATTGAGTTTTTTGCTCTCCCGCCTAGTCCTGCCGGACTTTTTTTATCGTACGCATCTTACTTTTCACCTTTTGTTAGCCCCGGTGTGTTTAAGTTTCGTTAGGGTTTTTACTCGGGTGGAAGATCACTGGTCCCGGGGAATTTGGCACGCATCCCTCGTTTATTCGCTTCCCCTCATACCGCTGCAGTGGAGCGACCTTGGTGAGCATGACCTCGCGCGAATTTTAACCCATCTAGCGCCCGTATTTTTGACTTTTGAATGCATTCATCTCATGGCCATTGATGTGAGGTTAAGCCGAGGCGGGCCGGGAGGTAGGCTTCGCGATATCCCTTCAACGGTCGGGATGACTCGCAAAAGCTTTATTTATCTAGGTGCAATCCTCGTGCAGTTGAGCTGTTCCATGGATCACTTAAGTTATCATCTGCCTTGGGTCGGCGACGTAATCCCCTCCGTTGGCAATATGATTTTAGCTTTCTATCTCTTCATGCTTTCCGCTGCGGTAACTCAACAAAGATTGTTGAACGTAACGGCTCTGATTCACCGCATGCTAGTGGTTATATTTTTATCCTTGGGGCTAACCTTAATTTATTCTTTGTTGGTGGCGTGGGTGGAGAATTCGCCCGGACTTTTTGTTTTAAATACTTTCATTGCTAGCTTCATCATTCTCATGCTGATTGAGCCCATTCAAAAAATTGCGAGCATTGGCGTGATGCAACTTTTTACGGGTCAGTACTTAAGGCTTGAGGAAAAGGTAAAACAGTTTCAGGCGCAACTTACGGAAACTCTAGATCCGGTGAGCCTTGCCCAACTCACTCTTCAGTTCGTGGATCAAACGCTAAAACCTGAATTTGCTACGGTATATGTGCTGCGTTCAAACGGCATGACGTTCCGAAGGCTTCGTGGCTTACGCGATGAAGAAACGGCGCCCCGTGAAGTTTCGGCGTCCCATCCTGTTATCGCATTTTTTTTACGCATGAAGGAAAGGGGCGAAACCCCAGTCATTCTTGAATCCTACCTTGAAAATGAAATCGACCGCACTACCAGCTTGGTGCAACGGCAAAGCTATGAAGTCGTTTTTCTTGGGCTCAAGGGTTTGCATAACGAGGGCTGGAAAAATGATCGTGAGTCTGAAGGGGGTTTAACGACCGATCCCGCAAGCGTTGCTTTACCCGTGAATCCCAACGTGGTCATTCCGCTCATCGTAGATTCCACCGTCCTAGGATTTGTCGTGATGCGAGTACCTTCGCCACCTGAGCCCTGGGGAAATAATTGGGGCATTCTTTCGGCGGTTTATCCCTTTTTCGTCCAGGCCGCATTGTCTCTGCAGAATATGGATGTATATGCCCGACTCAGGGAGCGGGATCGCCTTGCCGCCCTTGGGGAAATGTCGGCTGGACTGGCGCATGAAATTCGAAATCCGTTAGGGGCCATCAAAGGTGCTGCTCAACTCCTAATGGGGGATGGTTCCCATCAGGACCAACTTCTGCAAGTCATCGTGGAAGAGGCCAACCGTCTGAATAAAGTGGTGAGCCAATTCTTGGATTATTCAAAGCCCGTGGGACAAGAGTTTGTGGAATATTCGGTAGGAGTCATATTACAAAAAGCCTTAGACCTCATGGTAGCCATGAAAGGTGCATCGGGAATTGAGTGGCGTCTAGAGACCCCACAATACGATTTAGATTCCCTGCCTAAAATCAGATGCCATCCGGAGCAGGTGAAGCAGGTGCTGGTCAATCTTCTGCAGAACGCAGCCTTGGCCATTGAAAAAAAAATATCTGAAGCATCGCCGCCTCTTTTACCGGAAGTGGATAATTCCGGACCGCAAATTTTGGGAACGGTGCTGGTGGGGGCAGTTTTACAGCGCAACACTCGTGGCGGCAGCGAAATTGTAGTTTATGTTGAGGACAGCGGCAGTGGCATTGCTAAGGAAAACTTGGAAAAGATTTTTATTCCGTTTTTTACGACATCGCCATCAGGCACGGGCCTCGGACTCTCCATTTGCGCACGAATCATGGAAGCCCATGGCGGCCGCATGGAGGTAGCAAGTGAGGAAGGGGCCTTTACGCGGTTTTCTCTGTTCTTTCCGCTAGAAACCCAGAATAATAGGTAATTAATGACGGCACCGGCAAAAAAAAGTTTAAAAAAGAAAATTCTGGTGGTGGATGATGAAAAAAATATCACCTTTGTCATGCAAACTCTGCTTGAAAAGTCTGGTTACAGCCCGGTCGTATCCAATGACCCCGTAGCGGCGCTGGCCCTTTTTGACGAGAGCTTTACTACGGTCATTACTGACCTCTACATGCCGCGCATGAACGGGATGGAGCTCTTCGCGCAAATCCGTAAGCGTGATCAGGATGTTCCCATCATTATCATGACGGCGTTTGGCACGGTTGAGTCGGCGGTGAATGCTCTGAAGGCCGGTGCATTTGATTACGTTACTAAGCCCTTTGAACAGGACGAACTTTTGCGCATCGTCGAAAAGGCAGTGAATACTTTCAGTTTAAGAAAGCTTGAGCCCAGTCCCAGCGTGGAATCCCAAAGCTCAATTCACGTAGGCCATTGCCCGCAGATGAAGGAAGTTGCTCGCATCATCCAAAAAACGGCAGCTTCCCCGACTACCGTACTGATCACCGGCGAATCCGGAACCGGCAAGGAGCTCGTCGCCCGCGCGCTGCACCGTCACAGCCCGCGCGCCGCCAAGCCATTCGTCGCGATCAATACCGCCGCGATCCCGAAAGACCTGCTCGAATCCGAGCTA
>CAYYYP010000006.1:100475-108694 GCA_964475985.1 uncultured Oligoflexia bacterium
CACCGGTTGAGCGACCGGGTGCACAAACCTTTCATTAAAATCAATTGCGCGGCCTTACCCCACAGCTTGATTGAATCTGAGCTTTTCGGTTACGAAAAAGGCGCGTTCACCGGTGCGGTGCACTCTAAGCCCGGCCGGTTTGAGCTCGCCCATGAAGGAACTTTATTTTTAGACGAAGTGGGAGAAATGCCCATTGAGATGCAAGTGAAACTTCTGCGCGTGATTCAGGAATCTGAATTTGAAAGGGTAGGGGGGCTTTCCACCATAAAAGTAAATGTCCGATTGATCGCCGCTACCAACAAGGCCCTCTCCGAAGAAGTGAAAGCCGGCCGCTTTAGGGAAGATCTTTTCTACCGCTTAAACGTAGTGCCGATTCAGTTGCCTGCGCTTCGGGAGCGCAAATCAGATATCGAAGAGCTCATCTATTTTTTCATTCGCAAGTTCAACGATAAGCTAGGCAAGCAAGTGGCGTCCATTGACCCCGAATGTATGAAACGACTTCAGAATTACTATTGGCCAGGCAATGTGCGTCAGCTAGAAAATGTGTTGGAGCACGCCGTGCTGATGAGTGAAATGGATCTTATCCGATTACGGGATCTGCCGCGTGAGCTTTCCAATTTAATTCTTGAAGATGACGCGGCGCTCGGTCTCCCCATCACGGGCGGCCCTAATGCACCAATGGAAGTTGTTGATGCGGTGGCGGCGCTAGAGAGTGGTGAGCCCTTCAAAGATATCGTGAAGCGTCAAACCCAAATCCTTGAGCGGGAACTTATCGGTAAAGCTTTAGATGATCATCAAGGGAACGTCACAAAAACGGCGGAAATGCTGGGCTTAAGTCGCAAGGGTTTGCAGATCAAAATGAAAGAGTTGGGCCTGCGGGAAACGGCCGGAGGTTAAGCTGCTTTTGCAAAAATTGAACTGATCATGTTTGCTTGGCAGGGTGATTCTTTCATGCAATTATCGGCTACCATTGGAGGAACTTCTCGTGTTGCAACCGACTTCACCGCAAAGCACTTCACATTCTGGAGTGGGAACCAACCCTTCTGCACCTTTTATCTCCGGCATCTGGGAAACCAGTGACCTCTATAAAAATGCCGTCAAGCAGCTTGAAGAAGCCGCCACTACCATGCGTCTGGATCAAAATATTTTTGAAAGATTAAAGCGTCCTAAAAGAGCGTTGGTCGTAAGCGTACCTATTCGTCTGGACGATGGTTCCATTGCGGTGTTTGAAGGTTACCGGGTCCAACACAATATGACCCTCGGACCCGGCAAGGGCGGCATTCGTTATCACCACGACGTTACGCTTTCGGAAGTTGCGGCGCTTGCAATGTTAATGACTTTCAAATGTAGCCTGGTTGGTTTGCCACTTGGGGGGGCAAAGGGCGGAATTCGAGTTGATCCGGCTTTGCTTTCTAGGTCCGAGAAACAAGCCATGACCAGACGTTACACCACCGAAATCAATATGATCATTGGGCCCGACAAAGACATTCCGGCGCCCGATGTGGGTACGGATGCTCAAACCATGGCTTGGATGATGGATACCTATTCCCAAGAGCGTGGATATGCCATTCCTGGAGTCGTTACGGGTAAACCCATTGAAATCGGCGGAAGCCTTGGGCGAAACGAGAGCACTGGACGCGGCGTCGTTTACACAATAATTGAAACCGCCAAGCGTCTGAATATGCGTTTAGATTCTTCCATCAGCGTAGCGGTGCACGGATTTGGTAAAGTGGGAGCCATTGCGGCCGAAGAGATGGCATTGCTTGGGTGCAAAGTGCTTGCCGTAAGTGACGTGTCAGGTGGTATCTACAATAAAAACGGTTTAAACATTCCAGCGCTCCTTGAGTTCGTAGCGAGAAATCGTATGGTGAAAGGTTTTCCGGATGCCGACGCCATCACTAATGAGGAGCTACTTGGCCTTGATGTTGATGTGCTTATTCCTGCGGCCATCGATGGCGTGATTCACAAAGATAATGTGCATAACGTAAAGGCTAGGGTCATTGCCGAGGGCGCCAATGGACCCATTACGGCGGAAGCCCATAAGGTACTTGTTGAGCAGGGAAGCTTCATCATTCCGGACGTGCTTTGTAATGCCGGAGGAGTGATCGTTTCCTATTTTGAATGGGTCCAGGGGCTACAGAGTTTTTTCTGGAGTGAAGAAGAAGTGAACGCCAAATTAAAACAAACCATGGTGAACGCGTTTACGCGGGTGATGGCTTGCATGGACCTTTTTCGCATCAAGGATCCAAAAACGGCCGCTCTCATCACGGGCGTTGATCGCTTAAACCGTGCAATGCTTCTGCGTGGTCTTTTTCCTTAAAGGTATTTATGAAATTCATTTTTAGTTTCTGCCGGGCTGCTCTGGGTAGCTTGTTTGGTGTGGCTTTCTACGTTTGCTTATTGAGCTCTTTAGTACTGAGTGTAAACGTTTTTGCTCACCCGCTTGCGGATGAGTGGACACTTAAGGTTTGGCCCAAATCCTCGTTATCTGATGTAAATAAAAAAACATTAGATGAAGAAGTCGTACGGAAACTCCGCTGGGCATCTGAACCGGTAGGTACTTCCTCAAACCTTTTAAAAAAACTGGGCGCCGACACCTGGCCAGTTCAACTGGAATCAGACGCAAAACCTGGTGAACCCTCGGGGCTCGAAGTCGGGCTTAAATGGGCCGATGAGCTCGCCCAGAAATCTCACCGCACAGACACGAAGGCGCCCGGCGAGGTAGCCACGGCCCTTGAGGGGCTTCAGCAAGAGATCCTAGGTGGAAGAGGTTTATCCTGGGATGAAATTTTTTGGACAGCTTGGGACTACCGGCAGCCTTTCATTACGGTTCATTTACCTAAACCAAAATTGAATATGGGCGGAGCACTAGCCCGGTTTGAAAATCTGTGGAACCTATCCCTGGGGGCAAAGGCCCAGAAGCAGGCGTGGGTGGCAGAAGTATTCCTGGGCATGGCCCTTCACTCGCTTGCGGACCTTTCTCATCCCTTCCACTGCTCCCAATTCGGCTCAACGGTGCTTATGCCCTGGATGTCTTATTTACGGAGTGAAAAAGTTTTTCATAAAAAAGCCGCCCGCTTGCATTATGCCATGCGAAAAGTTTTTAATGATAACCTGCACGATATCCTCACTCGTGGTGCTTCTAGTCCAAGCGGCATTTTATTGCATGGTGCATTTCAGGCGCCCAAACCTACGCCGCTTTTAGCAAATGCACTTAAGCGTACAGATACTACACCTGCTTTAATGGCCTATGTCTTGGCGCGTGCTTCGGCTCAACTCGCTCCCCAGTCGCTAGCTCCCCTTTGGTCCCTTTGGGGCGAACGCATTGAATCCTTGGATCAAGACTTTCCGGAAGTTTTGGTAACCCAGGCGGATTTTGATGAGCTCAATTCTAGCATCGTGAAAACTAAGCTGAGAAATAAAGAACTCATCAACGACGCCTATGCCGAGCATATTTCTAACTTCGTTGCGGCCCTAACCTGGTTGAACCAACAGTGGCAGAACGCTCCCTGACCAAGCTTCATTGATTAAACTGCAACCTTCGTCATGCCAGGATTTACGGCTGTAAGGGCAGCCCCTTCTTCAAGTATGTGTCCTTCGGGCAAGGGCTCCTTGTGTCCGCATTCCTTCTGCGGACATTTCAAGTAAGCACCTTCACGCTTGGTAATCTTTTCTGCCATGATGGGCCATTTGCAAGTAGGGCAACCCACGGGAATAGGTTTATCCCATAGTGCGTAGGTGCAATTAGGATAGGCCGTGCAACCATAAAAAGGCCGATTATAACGTGAAGCTTTTTTAGCGAGCTCACCTTCTTTGCAAAGCGGACACTTAATTCCCGTTGTAATAACCTTAGTTGATTTGCAATCTGGGTAATCGCTGCAAGCCAAGAATTTTCCAAACTTACCGTTGCGGACGAGCATTTCCTTGCCGCACTTCACGCACTTCTCGTCAGAGACTTCCCTAGCAAGGGGGATGATTTTCCCTTCTTCATCCTTCTTGAACTCCTGGGTGAACTTACAATCCGGGTAATTGGAGCAAGCTAGGAAGGAGCCCTGTTTTCCCCACTTGATCATAAGAATGGCGCTACATTTTTCACACTTATGTTCCGTGGGAATTTCGAGGCGTTTGATGTCCTTCATTTTGATCTTTGCCACTTCAAGGCTCTTCTCAAAAGGTTTGTAAAATTCCCGGAGCACCTGCACCCAATCGGATTTGCCTTCTTCGATGAGGTCAAGCTTCTCTTCCATATCCGCCGTAAACTGCGGGTCCATGACTTCTGGAAAGGACTTCAAAAGTAGATCTGTAACCACTACACCTAACTCGCTTGGGTAAAACCGAGTCGCGCGTTTTTCAATGTACTCGCGGTCCTGAATGTTCGAGATAATGGCTGCGTAGGTGGAAGGCCTGCCAATACCCAGTTCTTCGAGTTCTTTGATGAGGCTAGCGTCTGAGAACCTAGGGGGCGGCTGAGTAAAGTGTTGTTCAGGAAAAAACTCCAGAACCTTGGCTTGATCACCTTCTGCAAGGTCAGGCAAATCAAACGCCAAATCATCTTCTTCATTGCCACTGCCTTCGGTCGCGTCGTCACTAGTTTTCTTTTTGGGTGCCTCGTCACGAGTTTCAACGTACACGGCAGTAAAACCCTGAACTTTTATTTTTGAGCCTGTAAGCCGGAAAAGATAGGTGTCTTTTTCCTTCGCCGAAAGTTCAATAACTTTTTGGTCATATATGGCAGGCAGCATTTGGCTTGCAATGAAACGATTCCAAATCAGTTCATAGAGTTTGAAGGTGTCCGCATCAAGGTAAGGTTGCACGGTCTTTGGTAATAACTTCAGAGAAGCTGGCCTAATCGCTTCGTGGGCATCTTGGGCTGATTTTTTTGTTTTATAAATATTAGGTTCCGCGGGCAGCGTGTTTTTGCCATAGGCTTCAGAAATGTATTCCCGGACTTCCGCCATGGCTTCGGGTGTCGTGCGCACGGAATCGGTACGAATGTAGGTCACTAACCCAGTCTGGCCAAGTTCGCCTAAATCTTTACCTTCATAAAGTTGTTGGGCCAGGGTCATGGTTTTTTTTGCGGAAAAACCAAGTTTATTGGCGGCTTCCTGCTGAAGTTTAGAAGTAATGAAGGGAGCGCTCGGTTTACGCTGCCGTTCACGCGTCAAAACTTTAGTAACGGTAAAGGGAAGAGGTTTCATTGCGGAAAGCAAGGCGCGTACTGTGCTTTCGTTGCCCAACACCGGATCTTCTCCGTTAAGCTTGGCGAACTTCGCCCGAAATTCCCCTAGAGAAATATTATTTGTAGAACGAAAGTTTCCGGCGATGCTCCAATACTCTTCTGGGATAAATTCTCCGATTGAGCGTTCTCGGTCTACGATAAGGCGTACGGCTACGGACTGAACCCTACCGGCCGAGAGTCCCCGCCTTACCTTATCCCATAACAATGGACTCAATTTATAACCCACGAGTCGATCCAGAACACGCCTGGCTTGCTGGGCGTTGAATTTGTCTTCATTGAGTTCAACGGGATTTGCCAATGCCTCTTTGACTGCTTGCTTTGTGATGGCATTGAACAAAACGCGATATACTTTTTTCCCTTTACTCGGCATCGCTTCGGCAATGTGCCAAGCGATGGCCTCTCCTTCGCGGTCCGGGTCAGGCCCGAGGTAAATGATGGGCGCATCTTCTGCATAGGCATGGAGCTCAGCCAATACTTTTTGTTTGGCAGGAATTGTTTCGTACACCGGCGCGAAATCTTTATCGACGTCGACCCCTAATTTGCTCTTAGGTAAATCCTTGATGTGGCCAACGCTTGCTTTAACGACAAAACCTTCGCCCTTAAGGTATTTTTGAATAGTTTTTGCCTTGCTGGGCGACTCGACGATGAGTAGAAATCGGCCTTCTTTTGGGCTTTTAGGAACAGCGGAATCTTTAGAATCTTTTTTTGCGCGAGCAGATTTTTTAGTTTTGGGTGCGGCCTTTTTTTTAGATTTGGCTTCGGACTTTTGAGTTTCAGAAGACGCGTCTGTGGCATTTTTAGGGTTATTTTTAAGCGTGTCTTCAGCCATAGTAGGGCTGAGTATTCGTTTTTTAAGCGTTTTTGTCAAACTAATCGCAAATGGGTTGAATATCTTTAGGGAATAAAGTTTTTTACCAATCCGATTTTTGTCACATGTTCTCCACGACAGCCGTTCTCCGTGCAATGAACGGATTGGATGCAACCGGATTGCGAGCGCTCATAATCCGGTGCTCCGTTCACGAGAATTCCTTCAAGCGTACCGGTAACACTATTGAAAACAGCGCTTCCGGAGTTGCCAGCATAGGAATCGGTGTTCGCCACAAAAAAAGTCGGAGCACGATTGGCGCGAACGCTGGCGCCGGCGGCCACCTTAACGGGAAGGCCGCTCGGGTGACCAATTAAAGTTAGTGGTGTACCAACGGGTGCATCTTCGGTTCGATTTAATGAAGCGATTTCGACATCTCTAAAGGGGCGATCTACCTGTACCAAAGAGTAGTCGCCTTTTTGCGGGGAGAGCTCGTGGGCGACAATCTCCCTGCAATTATAAACGTTCATACCGGATATGTGGTCCACTCGGGTTTGTTTAGGTAACGTCAAGCCGAATCCCACGACAAAACGCGTGTTGGTGCAACTCTCCCCATCTTCGATGCAATGGCCTGCAGTAAGTACGAGGTCAGGGCCCACGATGACTCCTGAACAAAACGCCGAAGTCTGTTGAACCGCAAAACGCTCCGTCGCACATACGTTTAGACTTTGCATAAGATTTTGGCCTAGGAGATCAAATAAACCCTGTTGACTAGGAACGAGCGAGGATGTCGTCACGAGCGCAACCGTAGCGTGGGCTAAACGCTGATGAAGGGGATTGGTAACTTCATACAAATCGAGTCGATCATCGTTTCCGTAAATGACCTTTGGAATTCCGGCCGAACCTTGGGCAAAGTTTCCAGTAAAAAGGGTAAAGGAAGCTAAGATTCCCAGTGAGCTCGAATAAGACCTGAGCGCGCCGTAGGCACGTGAACAAAACAATTGGTTCAATAGGTTGATGATCTGCCGTGACATCTTAAGTTCCCCCTTCATGAAAAACTGTTGAGTCCATCCTTGGAAGGGGAGGCAGAGTTGTCAAGCGAGGTAAAAGTTTTTTGTTGGAAGGCATCCTCCTTGGTGAAACTTGCCCGCTGGAGTTTTTGACCGGGGGAAGTTTGCCGCGCCATATCAAGAAATGAGGGATTGGAGGGCATTATAAATATTTTATATTGAAGCTAGGAGGTGTTCATTCCTAAAATGAGAGTGACGTACCAGTCATTTGCGCTTTGAGGTATTTTATGCGGAAAAATCAATTAGGGTTTCCTCTCCTTTGTTTCGTAGCGGGAAGTTTAGCTTTTTCGGGCTGCGCCTCCCTGAGCCGGCGAAACCAGGATGAAAAAAATCAGGAGCTTTCGGCTACTGCGCAAAGCCCGGTGGAAGTGGCTGAGATGCGAGGAACCTCAGGAAAACCCGCCGATCTCACGGCTCTGGAAATTTCTAGGTTACACACTCGAATTGAAGAACTTGAAGCAAAACTTGCGGGACTTACGGACTCCATGAGTTCGTTGCGTACAAGTGTGGACAATGTTTTAGGCCCTAAGGACCTCCGTACGGTTGGCGTTGGTTCAAATGCCGATGGTGTCGGAGTGACGCAGACCGACGCTAAGAGTTCACAAGCAATCAAGACCCTTGCTCAGAAACCCGTAGCTTCCGATGATTCCCCCTTTACCTCGGCCATGAATTTATTTCGAAGCTCCCAGTTTTCCGAAGCGGTACTGGCCTTTTCTGAATTTGCGAATCGAAATCCTTCATCCCTCTTAGCGCCCAGTGCTTTCTATTATTCGGGCGAGTCTTACTTTATGCTGAAGCAATATAAACTTGCGATTCCGGAGTACCAAAAAGTTTTGCGGCAGTATCCCAATTCCGCTCGCATTGCGCCATCTTTGGTGCGCATATCCCATGCCCTCACGGCCCTCGGTTCTAAGGAAGAAGCGAAACAATATTTTGACGTCGCCGCCAAGGCTTATCCCGGGCACCCTTGTTTAGACTGGCCAGCTCCCACCATTGTAAGTTCCATGCGTGCGACCGAGGGCCCCGCGCGCATGCCGGCCTCCACGGTCATGTCCTCAAGTCCAACTTCTGGCAACGTGGCATCTTCCGCGCCGAGTGAAGGAAA
>CAYYYP010000007.1:0-7449 GCA_964475985.1 uncultured Oligoflexia bacterium
TCTGCAGCATGAGAGAAGTACAAGCCATTCTTGATCTAGAAATTCCTAAAACAAGTCTAATCTATAAAACCGCTGATCACTTAGCCGCAAGCCTCTATAAGCTCACTCACCCAAGCTAAAAGGGGTGAAAAAAACCTCAGGCATCAGTTATCGGCAAAATCCGTCATCAGAAACAGAAACCGTCCCTGACCCCGAAACCGAAACCCGAAGCGCCGCCACCCGCTGCCCGAGCTTCCCAACCCACTAATCCTGTGCCGCCCGTAATCTCTTCCCCGAAAATTTATACGGCGTACTCTCGATCCGTGCCATCGGGCTCGTGATTCGGGGTTGCGCTAATGGCCTTGCGCTCTTGGAAAAGCTTTCGTGATAAGCCTGCTCATTCTGGGCAAGGCGCTTTAGATCGCCGCTGAAATCTACCCTTCGGATGCGCTCGGCTTTGATCTCATGGAGATTCTGATATATCGCCGTGTCGTTCATAATTTCGCTATTCCTCGGCACGCTGGCCAGGGAGGTCGTTGAAAATAACGACAGCAGAAAAGAGACTAGGGAGGCAAAAGGAAATTTTGGGTGGAGCTTTGAGCGTGTCACAACGGGGACTCCTTGTGGTTCTTGGCAATCATGGGATAACCAAGGGGCTGACAGTCGGGTAATATAAATAGATATTATTTAAATAGCAAGCTTTTCCATGGGATTATGTAAATAATTTCTATTTTTATGATGGCGCCCGTTTTACGCGGGTTTTAAATGGGCCTGGTTCGAAAGCCCTAGGCAAGTTTTTCCCCCGGGGGCGACCGATCCCGCATCGGATCCGGAAAGATTGTGAATTTTTCTGCCCAGCTGACGAAGAGGAAGATGTGAAATCCCGTCCCTCTCATATCCTTCCCGTCCTCCTCGTTTTGGTTTCCCTGACCAGCGGCTGCCGGCCTTTTTCCAATTCCAAAAAGGAAGTGACCTTTTCCTACGTCCCCATTCCCCTCGTCCAGGAAGAGGACTCCGTGACGACCATTGCGGATACCCATACGTGGCGCACTCCGCTTGCCATCGATTCTACCGTGGTCACCGGGGCTTCCATTGCCTCGCCCTATGACACCACTACCGGCAGTGGTGGCTATGGCCATACGAACAGCGTGTATGTCGACGGCTTTCCGGCCGGTTTACTCTTGCTTCCCGTCGTGGGAGGATTTGATGCCTACGATCGTGGTTATGCTGGCCTCTCATCATTTGATTTAACCGCACCCGATGACCCCACGGCGCCCACGGCGAATCTGCGTTACCAAATGGTGATCTCCTCTGCTTCAAGTTTTTCCGGCGGAGTGTGGGCTTCCTCGTCGGAATTTAACTCCTTCCAAACCGTCGGTGCAGGAATTCCTGGCGTTGCCGTGGCTAGCGGTGGAGCACTGGCCCCCGCCGGCGGAGTCCATTTAAGTTTTGCCGCGCCAAGTTCTGGAGATTTGCATGCCTTTCTTATTAAAGAAACTTTTCTTACGGGCGGCATCGGTCGAGGTGCTCTTTACGGCACTCGCCGTTATCCTTCTCCTTCGTACGAGTACGACGCCTGGCAATCGCCGGCGAGCCCCAGCAGGCTTAGTCCATTAACAAATAGTATTTATATTAACCGGATTGTAGATGGGCAATGCGTCCCGCGTACCGCTACGTATTCTTCAGGACTCGTACTTTTGGCGTGGTGTGGAACGGATACTGCGCCAGGCGACAGTTACTTTTTAAATGTCTATACGCCAAGCTCGGCCTTTAGTGGTTCATGGTCAGGGGCCAGCGTTCTGCTCGATTCTAAGAATGGCGCTACCATCGCAGGAGTTACGTCCGGTGATTTCAAACCGGGCAATGGGATCCTCGGCGCTCAGAATTTAGCAGCGGCCGACAATGCCGGAGGCCTAGGCATTGATGTCGCAATGAATTCAGCCGGTGCGGGAATCGTAGCATATGTCGCCCTTCACAGCGGGTCCGATACCACCGTGCTTTATGCACAAAACTATTCGGTGACCACCGGGCTTTCTTCAACCAGAAATGTTTTGGCAACCTACACGAGCGGCACGGGGGTCAGCAAATTTTCCCAGCCTAGAGTTTGGGTGAGAGAAGATGGTTCGGCGGTTGTATTCTATTATCGATACGATGGCACTTCGACGGAACTTTACGCCGTAAATCGTGCGTCCACTTCAAGCGATGGTACCATCGGAACTTGGTCCGCCGCGGTGCGGATGGACTCACCCACTTGGGCCAGTATCATCCCTTCCTTTAATTATGAGCCAACCCAAACCTATTGGCGGATTCACGCACCAGCTCTGGCATTTGCCAGAAATTATGCAGTAGTGGGTTATGTCCAGCCAGATACATTAGGCGGAATCCCCAGGTTCCGCGTACGTACCTACGACCCAACGCGGAATGCCTGGAACGATCCGCAAACCGTGGATGAAAGTTGGAACAGCGATGGCGTCGGGCAATATTTTATTTCCGGAGCTCCCGATCCTAACGATTCGAATGCCGCACTTTTTATGACGGCTTTTGAGGGGCTCACTTCAGGCATTCCCACTTCCGTGCAAGCCCGGATGTACAGCACCAAGCGGGCAGGCTTTACGCCCCAAGCAAAGGTGAGCTCTACGTTGAATGCGTTGTACAGCGATCCCACAACCGCCATAAATAGCCGTGGCTTAGGATCCGTGTTTTTTCATGCGCTGCCGGACACTAGTGATCTTACCCGGTTTTACCACCGCGCTTATTCGGCAGCATATCGATGAAAAAAACTATTATCTTAAAACTAGCATTTGGTTTTTTCCTGATGATTTTTTTCACAGGTTGCCGGCAATCATTAAACAGTGCGGGAAATCGTATTTTTGCCGATGGTGTTCCGCAAAAAAATCCTATCGCTACGTTTCAAATGCCCGGTTCCCTAAGTACGACGATTCTTTCTCCAACCTCCATCGCCTTAAACTGGAGTGATGATTCTAGTTCAGAAAGTAGTTATGAAGTTCAATTCTGTTCAGGCAGTAGTTGCACAAATTTCGTAGCCGTAAGTGGTTCCCCGCTTGCCGCAAATTCCCACGGTTACACGGCTACGGGTTTAATTGCGGAAACTACTTACCGGTTTCGCGTCCGCGCCCTTCAAGGTGCCACGGGTTCCGCATGGGCTATTACCGGAAACCTGACTACTCCAGCCGTAGTTACGATTCCTCCTGCGCCTACCTTTTCTTCGTCGGCCTCCACAGCAACGACGGTAACTTTAGACTGGAATGATCTCTCCACTAATGAAGCCGGATTTGAAATTGATTACAGTTGTGATTCAGCTTTTACGGTTTGCGGTTTCAACACAACGGTGGCGGCAAATACGACGACTTATACGGCCGCTGGGCTAACGGATAATACCGTGCAATACATTCGCGTGCGGGCCTATAATGCTGCAGGTAATTCGGCATGGGTGAGTGCGGCGATCATTACTGTTCCGGCTGCGCCTACTATGAACGCTTCAACCAATCTCAACGGAACTTCCGTTACGTTAAATTGGACGGACAATTCAACATCAGAATCCTATTTTGAAATTCAAAAATGTACGGGCATTGCCTGTACCGATTATGCAACCTACGCCGGGGCCGCCGCCAATGCGACCTCTGCCGGCATTGGTGGTTTGGCCTACGGTGCTACCTACGGATTTCGTGTCCGCGCCGTTGGTTTGCTGGGTACCGCAGGAGCATCCAGCTGGGCCACGGTAAGCGTGACCACTTCGAGTTTTTTTACGGCCCCAACTACGTTCACTGCAACGGCATCGGGCTCCACGACCATGACCCTAAACTGGGCGGGAAATGTCGCCGGCGAGACCGGCTACGAAGTGGACCATTGCACCGGAAGCGTCTGTTCGGACTTCGGTGGAACGATTTTAGTCGTTGGTCACACTCTCACCACTACCATTACGGGACTCACGGCCGCCACTGCCTATACGTTTCGTTTGCGAACTTACGATTTAAGCTCTGGAGCTACCGTATATAGTTCCCCCATGACTGCGGTACAGACGACCTTAAGCCTTCCGGCCACGCCGCAAAATGTGCGGGTCAAGGGGCTAACCGCTACGAAGATTTCCATTGGTTGGGATGATTTGGCCACGGATGAGACCGCCTACGAAGTCAGTCATTGCGTAGATGTCGGTTGCACTACCTCAACATATATTGTTGATAGCGCCGTACTGCCCGCAAACTCTTCTCGATATACTTTTACGGGCCTTTCTGCGAGCTCCAGTTATCAGCTGCGGGTGCGTGCGATCCGAGCGGCGACTCCCGATTACAGCGCAGCCGCCTACTCGGAAACCATCTCACCAAGTGATGAGAGTCAGGTATGGGTAGCGGATGGAACCGTGCGAGCGCAATACCGTAGCGGCCGGAATCTCTACGTAGGTGGGGATTTTACCTTTCTTGCGCCGCCCGTGAAATATGCGGGCTTGTTAAGTATTTCCGGTGCGGCATGGAGTCCCAGCGTCCTAGCGAATCAGGTTCAAAACACTTTAGACGGTTCGGTTTTAACTTCCGCCGCCGATGGGAGTGGAGGTTTTTATATCGGAGGAACCTTCACTCAAGGCATTCATCATATCCTCTCGACCGGAGCATTAGATCCGGCGTTCAACGTTACGGCCGATGGTTCCGTAACGGCGCTCACTTTAAGCGGCACGACTCTTTACTTAGGTGGGAATTTTACTAACCTTACCCAAGGTGGAGTGACCGCCCGGAATCACATGGCCGCATTGAATGTAAGCGGCGGAGTGCCGGTCATCCTTGCGTTTGACCCAAACGTCAGCGGCATCGTTAATTCCATTGCAGTCTCCGGCACTACAGTGTTTTTTGGCGGAACCTTCGCGAGCGTTGATGGCGGGACCGGCTGTGCAAACTTAGCGGCGTTTACGACCACCAATAATCATGTCACCACCTGGTGCCCAAGCCCGGATGCCGCCGTTACAGCCATCAAAGTCAGCGCAGGCGCGGTATTTGTGGGTGGAAGTTTTTTAAACATCAATTCCGTAGCTAGAAGTTATTTAGCTTCCTTAAGTACGACCACCACCAGCGTTAGTTTTTCTGGCGTGGTACCATCTTCGCCAAACGGGTCGGTGACATCGCTCGATGTTTCCGGCACGACTCTTTATCTCGGTGGGAATTTTACCACCGTTGGCGCCTCTAGCCGAACTTACTTAGCGGCCATCGATACTACTACCGGCAACGTCGCTTCGTTAAACGTAGCCATCAATGGTGCGGTGGAGTCGCTTGTGACCGATGGTGCGAATGTCATTTTGGGTGGAAGTTTCACTTCTGTAGCTGGGGTTTCTCGAAAATACATTGCGGCGATTTCTGCATTCACGGGGACTCCCGAATCAACCTTTGATCCACGCGCTTCTGCACCGGTATATTCCGTGAGCATGGATATCCCGAACAACGCAATTCTTTTTGGCGGCGCCTTTACCTGGATTGGTGGTGTGAATAGAAACTATTTAGCATCCATCGACATAACCACGGGTATTCCCAATACTTGGGATCCCCAGCCTAACGGCTCTGTGCGTACCATCACCGGAAATTCTTCTTACATATATTTCGGGGGGGATTTCACGACGGTGCGGGGAGTTGCGCAAAGCTATTTCGCGGCCATTGATCCCGTGACGGACTCTAGCTTCCGAAGTTTTTACAACGGCTTAAATGGTGCGGTCTACGCGTTGGCAACCTACGATGGAGTGGTATATGCAGGCGGTGCCTTCACGGCGGCCGGCGGGTCCACGCGTCAGAGGTTGGCGGCCTTCGATGCAAATAGTTTTACGCTGAGCTCTTGGAATCCCACCGCGGGCAACGATCCGCTTGGAAATGTGCAAGCGCTGGCGGTGGACTACATGAGTGTCTCAGGTACCGGCGCCACCACGATTTTCGTTGGCGGTGATTTCACTAATATTGCTGGCACCGCAAGAACGGGGTTGGCGGCCGTAAAATCCGACGGAACGTTAGTGACCACTTATGACCCAGCGCCCGATAGTGGGGTGTACGCATTAGAAGTGGATCACGTTGGTCGCAACTTGTACGTCGGCGGCAACTTTACTACCATTGCGTCGGCGGCTTCCAAATATTTAGCGAGCCTTATCATTAATGAGAATCCCACAATTATGGTGGGAGCTTCCGATCCTAACTTCAACGGCACGGTATACTCAGTGAAAATCTCAACGGATGGGTCCGCCGTATTGGCCGGCGGTAGTTTTGATACGGCTTGGGCAGGGACAACTCGCCGTGGCGCGGCATCTCTTGATCTGGCATTGGCCGTAGGGCTAAACGCGTGGGATCCTGATCTAGACGTCGGAAACATCGCGGTAACTTTGGAGCCTAGTATCGACACGGTCACGGTTGGGGGTAGCATCAGCAGCTTTGACGGCGAGGCTTTCTTAAACTTAGGCTCAACCTTACTTTCTTCCGGTGCGCTTACAGCTTGGTAAAGTAGCGGCCGGGAATCTAAAAATCCCAATAGGCGCGGCAGACTTTCCGCTTCGAAGCTTCCGTGAGACCCCAGAGCAAGCCTGGACTTGTGACATTGATCTCTAATATCTTTTCATCAATAAAATCTATTGTAGCAAAGTGAATCCCATCGCGCTTAAGATCCTTCGCAATAACTTGGGCCCGTTGCATCTGGCGCGCCGTGGGTTTTGTTTCTTCGACGGTCGGCGCAAAGCCACCTTCAAAACGGTAAATGGGATCCGACGCTGGCGCTTTACCTGATTTTTTAAGCCATGCTGTGGCTTTTCCCTTGAGAATAAACGCGCGGGTTTCGCCGCAGGAATTAATTTTTTTCGAAAAATTTTGGATGACTTGTAGTGTACCCGTCAAAGATTGTTCCGCCGAGGTTTGAAGGAGTTTTACACCGCGGCTGGCCGCCTCAAATGGATCCTTCTGTAAAACTGGGGTTTTTGCATCAAGCGGCAGGGGGAACCCAAAGGAGTTCAGTGCAGCCTTTAAATGTTTTTCATCACGCATGAACACACTGGGAAGTGCCCAGTTAGGATACCTTGCGGTGGAATATTTTTCATTCCAAAGCAGAAGGCCACTAGGGGCATTGATGAATTGCGCCCGGCCTTTCAGTGACGCAAAGGCTGCTAAACTTTGCCAAATGGAAAAAATCTGCAAATTAATGGGCGGGTCCACGCGCCAATGGATGGAACCTGCGGTCAATAAATCAAAGGTGCTAGACCTTCCTGGCAATGGCCGCAAATACACTTCCGAGCCTCGTTCGTGAAACCGCACTTCCTGAATTTTAGCGGAGTGAACTTTTGGTCGTGAGGAAGCGACAAAAACCAAATCCTGCGCTTCGGTCCAAAAAGCCCGCTTAAAAAGCTTGCGTTGATGACCATAATTCAACAAGTGCAAAGTTGAATCCCGGGCATGGTCAAGCGTACTCCACTCATCCGCAACGATGACTACGTTGCTAAGC
>CAYYYP010000007.1:7459-106801 GCA_964475985.1 uncultured Oligoflexia bacterium
TCCATTTTGGAAAGATCCATAACAACTGTTTTTAAAACAAAAAGGGCCGCGGAAGCGGCCCTTTTTGTTTCAAGGAGTCGGCTCCACGGCGGGCATAGGTAAGTTTCCGCGAATGCTATAGGAATACCGACCATCTTTGGATTTTGCAGATCCTAAAATGGAATCTAAAAACGGAATAGATTTGTGCAGTGCAGGTGAAAGCAGAAAATGTGTGGCGAGAGCCAAGTTCAAATGCATAGGCCCAAAGGGTGCGTAGCTCCCGGGGGCTACGGGCAATACCGTAATTTCTCCCGTGATTTCAGCTACCACATCATCCTTTTTTAAGTCCTTGCCCAATTTGACTTCCGTGAATTGAATTTTTTCGCCTTTGAATTTTAGGTGGAGTTCATTTGCTTGCGTGCTGATTTTAGGCAACTGAAATCCAAATATATTTTGTTCCGCAAGAGCTAGGCTTTTCAGTTCTAAATCAATGGTGCCGCGATTTTTCTTAGGATCGGCAAAGTTCATGGCGAAGTCGAGATCACCATCCAACTCAAAATGTGAAAATTCCACTGGTACGTATTGTTTCAGCAACGAAGTAGATGTGAGGTTGAGTGAATCTAGATCAAGATCCATCGCAAACCCTGTGGCAGAACCGGCGACGGTGCCCCCGATTTCCCCGCCCAGCATTTTAAAATTCACGGTAGCCGCTTTATTTTCCACAAACGGCAAAAAAGAAAGCAAGTGGGGCCTCAGATAGAGCTCATTAATTTTCAGCACGGCTTTTTCATTTTCTAAAGACCTGATCTCTACTTCCGAAAGGATCAAGTGCGGTCGTAAAAGAAAGCTCATTTCCGAGGATTTTACGGTAAGGACAAAACCTGCCGCTTGGGTGGCGATTTTAAGGTGAGCCAGGATCAAATTTGTGATTCGCGCCTGGGGGATTTTTGCGAGGAAGAAAAAAATGAATAGTACTAGGCCCAATAAAAAAAGTTTAAAACGGTGGCGGCGTTTTTCGGCGTTCGATTCTACCCTTGGTTTGGTGTCCTTCGCTGACTTTCGTTCGGACGGATCGGCATCTAATCCATCGCTGTCCTGGTTAGGGCGTAGCGCATCCTTATCTTTGGATTGACTGAAGACGGGATGGTACTGCGTCGTTCTGAAGGGATCCTGGGAAGGTTCAAACATAGAAGTTACTCACTTTGCTTTGTAGGCCACAAGCGTCATGGTGGTATCCAGGAAACCCGTAAGCTCGCTTTTTGTATCGACCGTAAGATCTCTTACTACAAGGTGAAGGGGCTTTCCCTTTTCCGAGAATTGAAACAAGAGCCTGGTCAACTGACGAAGGTTAATTTGTGAAAGTTTGATGTCCAAAAGTACTTCAGAGTATTCTTTGGTATCTTGAGAAGTGCGTTCCGCACTGATTTCGGCCCGCGTGCGATCGATATTCGCTGCGATGAGCACTTCTTCCGCCCATTGGTTTAACGGTCCTTCAATTTTTTGGCCTTCTGACTGAGCCGCCGACTGAGCGCGGTATTGCCTGATGCGATCGGCAGAGGACTGCAGGTAGCCGATAAGCTCTTCCCTAGTTTCGAGGTCGTTTTTAAGACCACGCAGGCTACCTAGGCCGTAAAACAACGGGGATAGAATGAACAACACTACGCCCACTGCGAAGGCAATATTTAGAATGAGTTTTTTCTGTGAATCGAGTTCGTCATACTTGCTTCGCAGTTGTTGATAGGCTTCAGAGCCTTCAATGCGTTCCCAAAGACTTGAAAATTTTTCTGCTAGGTTTTCTTTCAGCTGATCAAATTTTGTCATTTTGTTTTTTTCTCGGGGGTAGCGGCGGGCGCGTCATTTTTGGGGGTGCCGCTCGCGGTCGCTACTTCAATTTTGAATTTTTTCAATTTTACATCTTCTTCCACAGGTCCTTTGGCGATCCCGGAAAACAACTTCATATCGTCTAGGATTTTAAAGATTCGATCGGAATCCTGAGGCTGATTTACCAATGCTTGAAACTTAAATTGATCTTGTTTGTATTCAAAAAGCGTCACATCAAGGGTCAGGTCATTCGGAAAAGCGGCACTCACTTTATGTAAAACCTCAAAGGCGGAAGTCGGTACCTTAGGCGGTTCAACCGTGGTCGGTTTCACTTTTGCTACCTCTTTTTCAACCGCCGACTTAAGTGCCGACTGGCTGTTAATGTAGGTGGCTAGGCTTGATTTGCTAACCCCGCTTCCCAGCACGGCCCTTGCTGCGCGTTCCAGAGAAAGTTCCTGTTCATCCAAACGGTGGGACATTAAAAAGTATTGCACCAATAAATTCGCATACACAAAAGCCAAACTCGCCACCGCAATTCGTAGCGGAGTTTTGAGTTCCTTCAGGGAAAAACTTAGGCCTGCGCCACCTTGCTTTACAAATTCATCTTTGCGGAAATTTACGCATTGACCACGCGCCGGTTTGATCCCCGTAAGCGCTAATGCCATGGCAACCGAGAACTCGGCTTGGGTATCGGTGGAAAGCTGAAGAGCCGAACCCGCCACTTGCTGTGAATAATTTAAGCTTTTAACCGGGATTCCAAGCGACTCGCTCAGGTAGGGTACGAGGTTCGTGATGAGACTTGAACCACCGGTGATGATGACCTCCTGGGGCCGCAAGTGATATTGACTTTTAAAAGACATCAACGACTGTTTAATGTCCCTAACTACAGGGGCCAGCGCATCGCTGATGGTTTTAGAAAACCTTTTCTGGTCTTCCGTTAGGGGTTCAGAAGAATTGGTTCCGGCGAACTGCGAGGGAGTCAATACGAAAGCGCTTTCCATTTTTGCGGTGTGCGCTTCCGGTAAAGAAATTCTAAAGGCCGACTCAATGGCGCGGCTGATTTTATTTCCGCCCACCGGCACGTGGTGGGTGAAAATGGGATGAGAACCCATGAAGAGGTGAATGGAAGTAGTGGCAGCGCCTAGGTTCACTAGACAGATGGGCTCCACGGGTGCCGAGTCGGGCAAAGTTTTTTCCAGAAGGTAATGCATGGCCCATGCTTCCGTGGTGACGACGTCGGGGTCCAACCCAAAATCGCCGAGATCCGCTAGCAAACCGTGCAGATCCTTTTTCAGAATGAGTGAAGTGTAAACGGAGCTTGCTTGCGTTTGGCTGGCCAGTACCACAAAATCATAAACTACGTTTTCAAGATCAAGGGGGATCTCATCTTCCAATTCAAAACCAATGGAGCGTTGAATGACTTTACGATCCTTCGTAGGAAAAGTGAGCAATCGTGAAGTGACTAACGAGCCAGGCACGTTGATAACCACCCGCGATTGGGAGACGTCTTTGTCCTTAAGAAGTTTTTCTAGAGCCTTAGCCTGAGCGCTACTTAAAATTCTTCGGGACGGTAACGGTTCCTCAGAGTTCGCCGCGGGAGAAGAATCTTTTGCGGCTTCGGCGTTGACGGGTAGCGGTTCATCCGGGATCACTCGTTCAACCAAGTAATCTACTAGTTCTACGCGCCCAAAGCGCACATCAAGTTCAAGTGCCTTTATATTTTCAGCGCCGATGTCGATGCCAAGGATTCTCATTCAAGACCTTTCATGATGGGCCTGTTTTTAATCACGCCCTAAAACATATGCCAATAGACTAAGTGTAACCCGCTTGGGTTGATTGCAGAAGGGTTTTGGGCATTGGCTTGCCCGTTCGGAGCCGCGGGATTGGGCTGCGTAGGATTGTTTGGCGTTTGACCTGGCGTGCCGGGAGCGGCCGGCGGATTTTGCCCAGTTTCAGAATCCAAGATCACGTAGGCTTCAAGATTTCTCGTAGCCAAGCCAACCTGGGCCGTCACCAGAATGCGAAAGCTTCTCTCTGAAGTGATAAGTTTTAGACCAGCCTTGTTGAAACTTTCTTTGATGTCGTTCACCTGTGGCGCAAGCGAAGTTTTACCGACGGCTTCCCAAAATTTCTCCTCGCTCGCAAACGGAGCTCCCGTTTCTGGATCATCCCTTTGTTTTAAAAAGGTATTGATTTCCTCTTCCGAAAACCTAGGGAAGAGCGCCCAGATGGTAGCCTTGCTAGCGGTATTGATATTGATTCCGGTGGTGGAAAACGTCGTGAATGAAGGTGCGATGAGGTTAAAGAGGCGATCATCCATGCCGGGAATGAAATGAAGCTCATTAATCGAATAAAACGGAGCTGCCTTCGGGATATAATCCTTAAGCCTCGTTTCGTATTCGTGGGGCGGAATTTGCGAGAGCAAATTATTTTGCGACTTTGCAAGCTCCGGATCAGGCTTCATATAATTCAAGATCACGGCTAAAATATCCCGTCCCACCACCGGTCGGTATAGTTCGAGAAATTCCCGGTCCGACGTGCGGCGGTTATCGAGCAGGTGATTTATGGTTTGTTCAACAATGGGTTTAAAGTCCACGTCCGTGCCCTGACCAGTTCCCGTCGCAGTGTTGGTATTAGTATTGGTGTTCGTATTCGTTGCGGTCGCTGTCCCCGTAGCCGTTCCGGTTGCGGTTCCCGTCCCGGTGCCGGTAAGCGCACTTTGGGCCTGCAAAACTAATAAATTATTTAAGTTTATCTTAGATGACTCGCTTGAAATCTGAAGTTGGTACGTTCCCTCAAGTGAAGTTTTCTTATTGAACTCATTTATGGCGTTGGCCTGGGATGGGGTGGAACCTGGAGGCTCGGGCAACGGAAAGGCAAAGGGAAAACTCCAGACTTGATCAATGATGCTTTTGGGAACCATGGCGGAGATCGCCTGATTGGTGGGATCCTCCAAGAAGGTCTGAATCTCTCGGTAAGCCTTAAGCCTCAATAGCGAAAATTTATATCCAGACTTCGCTAAATAAAAAGCTTTTAATCCATCAATGAAATTAAAGGCTAGTCGCTGCTGAATCTGAACGGAGTAGGTGAGTTCGCCCATGACTACGGCGAGCACGGCAAGCGTACTCATGATCATGAAAAGTGCGATGCCTGATTCTTCACCCTTGCGCCGCCTCATAACGCGAGCTCCGGCTTATAAAGTTGGGTGATGGCAAGGGTTGCGTTCGGAGGCAAAGGAGGGCTTGGCACGACCTCGATGCTCACTTCAATCAAGGATGGAAAGCGGTTCTGCATTTCCGCCCGGGAAGAGTCCCACGTATCAAACCATTGATCCTGCTCGCCATCTAGGTAGCGGAACCGTGCAAATTTCACGCGCCTTAAAATTACGAGGGTTTGCTCCGTATCGCTTTTGCGGTTTTCATCGGGAAAGGCATTGGGATCGGAAATCCGCGTTATGGCTTTCAGGCCTTCGGCCTTATTCACGTCGTCATCCTGGATTTCAAATTTGAGTTTGGTGAACTCTGACTCCGGGATGTCTTCGTAAAGGCGCACGTGACCGTTGGAAATAAAAGTCATGCTTTTATTATCCCCCGCGAATCTAGACGGCCTTATATTAAAATTATTTACCTTAAGGCTCCAGTAGGCGGTCGGTTGCCCAGGATCGAAGGTGTTGTCCCCGGCATTCACCACTTGTTTCTGGGAAAGCGAAGCGGGCAGCGCAGAGAGCTGCGGAGTGTAGATGTGAATTAAATCCCTGCGCATAAGATCAAGGGATCCCCGCACGAGATTGTAAAATTCCGCGTCGGCCCCTAGCTTACTGCGCATGCTAAAAGTTTTAGCCGTAATTTGGTAAACGCCAATGGAAATAAACGCCAAGATGGAAATCGCGATGAGCAATTCCAGGAGGGTAAAACCTTTTTGTGCAGCAATTTGAGTTCGGCCCATGGTCCCCTTTAAGGCGTGAAATTAAACTTTTGGTTAAGATCAACCAAGTAGGTCGATATAGAAATGTTCTGCATGCCATCGCCCTTTTTCCAGGACACCGTGACTTTAAGTTCACGAATGCTATCCGTCAGATATTTGGTTACGGCTTGGGTCAGAAGTTTGGTGGAGTCCTTCTTTTCATCTTCTGACTGCTGATTGTTTTCCGAGGATCCATCGCCCGTAATGTTAGGAAATTGAATCTCGATGATCTCCCGTTTCCATTTGAATTTGGCAAAGGGTTCTTTGTAATCGCCCGATTCAGTTTTTTTCAGTTCACCGAAGGGTTTCCCCTCCAGCAAATGCTCAGATTCCACCATGAGATTTTGCAACAGGAAGCCTGCCAGGTTATAGTCTTTGGTTTTTGCCGTTTGTAGAATACTGCCACTTTGGCTCGTGTAAATTGCCGTGAATGCTACCACCATAATGACCATAGCAATCATGACTTCAAGGAGGGTGAAGCCAGAGCTTTGTTTTTTATGAACCAGTCTTACGGTTTTTTTCAAAGGGAGCTTGCTCCTTCTTTGAAATAACCACCTTCAAATCGGCTCTTGCCTGAAATTGGGTCAACGATGAGGGAGGCTTCGTGACCCATTTTATCTTTGACGTGGATTATGGTTTTTTCTACGAATCCATGGGGGAAAATATGCGTGTACACGAGGCCCTTAGTCATAGGGTCCTTGTGGTTCGAAGCCAGAATGTCCGTGAACTTTACGCCCATGGGCAAGGATTTTTTATCGCGCGTAACTCCCTTGGAAATTCCAAAGGTTGGTTTTTTTTGCGCTTCTAGTTCATCTTTAGAAAGCCTTGCGTTGAGCCTTCCGCGTTCTTCCTTTTGTTTTTCGGACTGCAATACTAAATTTTGGGGCCCTTGCTCCACCCAGTAAATACTTTCATCCAAATCAAACACGACGCGAAAGACGCGGCCCTTAAGCTGGGATTCATCAAAGGCAGAACGGATGGTCGTCGCCAGATCCCGCGTACTGCCTTCAAGTGACGCACGAGTAGCGATACCAATTCCCGGTACGGCTAACGCCGTGACCATGGCCATGAGTCCCACGACAATGAGAACTTCAAGGAGTGTAAACCCTTTTTGTTTGATCCTAGAAATTAGGATCGGAGATGTCCAGGTCTTGGTCATAACTAGCGCCGCCATCCTTGCCATCGGAACCTAAGGACTTCAGGGTGAATTTTTCTGAGCCATCGTCATTGACGTAAATGAACGCGCGGTCCCAAGCATCATTGGGAATTTTATTTCCCTTTAAGTAACCGGTGGGGTCGTAATTTTTACAGTCGGGCCCAGAAGTGGGTTTTTCGATCAGGGCTTGGAGGCCTTGAGTCGTATTGGGATAAAAACTGCATGTGCGATAGAAGTCATCAAGCGCGCTTTGGATTTGGCGCATGACGATCTTTGTGGACTTTTGTTTTCCTTCTTTAAGCCTGCCCATGAGGTTAGTGGTGACCATCGTGCCGATGATGGCAAGCAGGGTCACAACGATCATGACTTCAATAAGGGTGAAACCGCTTGCGGCGTAGGCGCGAAACCTTTTTCTAAAATTTGGGGTGCTGCGTTGATTTTGCATAATGAGACTCTCCTTCAAAAATTTAATGAATGTCATTGAGTTGCATGAGGGGCATAAAGACAGAAATGACGATGACGCCCACGACTAAACCCATGCCAATAATCATGATAGGCTCAATCAAAGATGTAAGTCCATTGATCTTCGCCGTGACTTGTTCTTCGTAGGTCGTACTTACATTCAAAAGCATTTGCGGCAGTTCGCCGGTTTTTTCGCCAATTGCGATCATATGGATCACTAGCGGCGGAAATTGCCCACTGCGTTTTAAAGGTTCGGCAATACCTTGGCCCTCCGTGACATTTTCCCGAGCCCGCATAATGGCTTCCGTGATGTGAACATTACCGACGATGTTTTTGACGATGTTCATGGCCGTAAGGATGGGAACGCCGCCGGCCATGAGCGTAGACATGCTATTGGCGAATCTGGCAACGCCGATCATTCGCACCAGGGGTCCTAGAAGTGGTGCTTTGAGTAAAAATCCGTCCCAGGATTTCCTTCCGGAAGGGGTTGAGATGAATTTTAGGAAAAACATGGTTCCAAAAACTACGGCCGAAAGCAGGATGTACCAATAATTCACCAGTATGCTGCTGATCGTCATAAGCACCTGCGTTTGGATGGGCAAAGGTTTATTCATACTTACGAAAATTTCTGAAATCTTTGGCATAACAAAAGTGAAAATTCCGATCATGAGCGCACACGAAACAATCATCATGAGGGCAGGATAGGTCATGGCGGAAGTCACTTTACCCTTAAGTCTCACTTGCCCTTCTTGAAAGTCAGCCAGTTTGATGAGGACTAGGGGTAGGGTTCCCGACGCCTCTCCCGCCTCCACCATGTTGATGAACACGAGATTAAATATTTTCGGATGTTTAGAAAGCGCCTTGGCTAGCGAACTACCTTCATTGATGTCTTGCCGAATTACGGAGAGCACCATTTTTAGTTTTTCATTGTCCACCTGTTCAACGAGGGCGCTTAGGGCATCAACAACGGGAATATTTGCCTTTAAGAGCGAGGAGAACTGCCGAGTAAAAAGGGAAACGTCTTTGAGTTTAATTCCACCGAATAAAGACGAAGAAGATGAAGCGGGATTGGCATTGGCCCGACCACCTCCACCGCCGCCTGATTTTCCGCCGGAAGTTTTTTCAGCGATGTCCGTGATGAGAAGGCCCGAACGTTTCAGTCGTGCCCTTGCTGCTTTGACGGTTTCCGCTTCCACCATTCCGCGGGTGGATTTCCCGGTTGCATCCAGTCCTTTGTATTCAAAAAGGGCCATTATTCATCCGCCTGGGTTGCACGAACTAGTTCTTCAATGGTGGTGACGCCCGCAAGAACTTTACGAACGCCGTTCTCTCTGAGGGTTTCCATTTTATGTTCCACGGCTTTTCGTTTCACGGAGCCGGCATCTACGTTCTTTAAAATCATATTGCGAAGGTCATCTTCGATGACCATGAATTCATAAACCACGGTTCGACCAGAATACCCGCTGTTCGCGCAGGCAGGGCAACCCGTGGACCGAAATAGCGCCACGTCCTTAACTCGATCGGGCGTAAGTCCAACTTCGGCCAAAGCCTCGGGCGTTGGTTCGTAAACTTCACGGCATTTTTTACAGACTTTTCTAATGAGCCGCTGGGCAATGATACCAAGTAGGGAAGAGGATACTAGGAAAGGCTCAATTCCCATATCAATAAGCCTTGTCGTAGCTCCGGCAGCGTCGTTGGTGTGCAAGGTTGAGAGCACCAAGTGACCGGTGAGTGAAGCATTAATGGCGATCTCGGCCGTTTCCTTATCCCGAATTTCCCCGATCATGATGACGTCAGGATTTTGTCGCAAAATACTTCTTAGCGCCTTAGCGAAAGTGAGTTCAATTTTTGTATTCACCTGAATCTGGTTGATGCCAGGAATTTGATACTCCACGGGGTCTTCCACCGTGATGATACAGCGTTCCGGCGAATTTAAAATTTGTAGGGATGCCGAGAGCGTCGTTGATTTACCGCTACCGGTGGGTCCCGTAACCAAGATGATACCGTGCTTTTTAGAAAGCATTTTTTTGATTTCAACCATGGACTCGGGTTCAAATCCAAGGTGAGGCAATTCCAAGAGGGTTTCGCCTTGCTCAAGGATCCGCATAACGAGCCTTTCACCATAGGTTGTAGGGATGGTGGAAAGCCGAATGTCGATGTCTTTACCGGCGAGTTTGATTTTAATCCGGCCATCCTGGGGCAAACGTTTCTCGGCGATGTCGAGCTGGCCCATAACTTTGATGCGGGAAGAAATGGCGGCGTGAACTTTTTTAGGTTCACGGCGAATATCGTAAAGCACGCCGTCAATGCGCAGGCGAACGACCATTTCCCGATCAAATGGTTCAATGTGAATATCACTGGCTCTTTCTTTTACGGCACGAAAGATCAGCTGGTTGACGTACTTAATAATGGGCGCGTCATCTTCACTGGCGTCAAGGATGTCGATGGTCTCATCAAGGTCGAGTGCTTCTTGAAACTCATCTTTGATCTCCGTCATCATATTGGCGTTGGAGCGCTCATAGACACGGTTAATCGCATCTTGGATGCGGGTGGAGGAACTTACGACAAGGTCGATATTTTTTCCGGTAAGGATTCTGAGATCTTCCAATACGGCGAGGTTGAAGGGATTGCTCGTAGCCACCATGAGAAGGTTTTCCTGGGGCAGAAACGCCATGGGCAGGACTTCTTTGGATTTAGCGTAATTAATGGGGATATCTTTGACTAATGCCGCATCAATTTCGTTGGGGCGCAAATCATCAATGAAGGGAATTTCCAACTGCTCGCAAAGCGCTTTGAGCAACTCGTGTGGCGAGATCAAATTCCTCGTCACCAAAATCTCACCCAAGGGCTTTGACTCTTTAAACTGTAAACCCAATGCTTCGTCCAGCTGCTGCTCCGTAAGGGACGTCGTGCGCAAAAGGATCTCGCCTAATTTTTGGGAAGGATCACTTGAAGAAGGAGTCCGTGGAGTCACTTGGCCGCCAGTCATAATTGGAATTTTCCTACCTTGTTATACTTAATAACCTATTTTGAGGTTTTTGACGCATCGACTTCCGATGAATTTTCTTTCATGCCGGCTTCGGGCGCGGGAGAGGGGTTAGGCGCTGGCGCTCTAGAATGATTATCATCATTTTCATCAATGAATGGCTCTTCGTCATCATCCGTATTCTGAATCTGAATTCCACTTTTTAATTCGGCAAGCGGTGGAAGGCTTCGTATCATATTCATCTTTTCATTTTTAAATGGATCATCTCCACCATTGGAGCGTTCAATGAAATCATCCCGTTCCTGAATTTTTCGATCTAGGATGGAGCGGACCGCTTGATATTGCTTGATCACCCGTGGAGTAATGAATACTAACAAATTTGTTTTGTTAGTTTCTGATCGTTTACTTCGGAACAGCCAACCAAGAACGGGAATATCTCCTAGTACCGGAACCTTGGTGGTCGTCTCGTTCACTTTATCGCGGATGAGTCCGCCTAGAACTACAGTGTCTTGATCTTGAACGATGACCGTAGTTTTACTTTGGCGCGTTGTGGTTCCGAAGGCTGAACCTTGAATAGCGGAAGGCAATTCACGGGCAGAAAAATCGTCAAATCTTTGTTCAATATTGAGCTTTACGAAATTTGAGATTTTATTGATCTGCGGAGTGAGCTTAAGGCTAAGGGACACTCGCTCACGATTGAAACTTTGGGCCGTGCCGGCGCCCTGGACTTGGGTGGCTACCGGAACTGGTACGGTTTCACCGACCTCGATACTAGCTTCTTGGTTGTCCAAGGTTAGAATTTGGGGAGTCGCTAAGACGTTGGCATTGGCATTCGTTTGAAGCAAACGAACTAGTCCCATTACGGAATTAATCCGCGTGGTCGTGTTTGTTCCGGGCACCTGGTAATCTTGTTCTTTACCAAGGCCAAATCCTAAACTTAAACCCTGAAGGCCCACGGCGGGTGCCGCTAAAAATGCTGCGAGGTCCTTAGGATTCGGCACAAAGCCCACCTTGTTGTTTGGGCTTGCGAGGGATGAACCAACTTCTAATGCCTTACTCATGGACATTTCCATGATGACGGCTTCCACATAAACTTGATCGCGCGCGACATCGAGTTTTGAGATCACGCGTTTCATTAGAATATAATCCGTAGGCGAGGCCGTAATGACGACGGAGTTTGTAGGTTTATCGGCGGCGACTTTTACAGCGCCTTCAAACAAAGTTGCAGCTGAACCTGGCCCAAACGTAGCGGCTCCAGGTTTGGCGGCCCCTCCGGCGGTACCAGTGCTGCCGGCCGTGAGGTTGTTTAACGTGGTCGCCACCTGTTCGGCGTCGGCGTACTGCAAATACTTTACGTGAATGCGGCTGCTGCCCGAATTCGCGGTGACTTGCGTGTCCAATTTTCTTGCTAGGGCACGTACTTCGTCGACCCCTTTGGCGTTTCCGTTCACAATCAAGGAATTGGTCCGGCCATCGGCGATGATATTAGAAACTACGCCGCCTTCCTTGGTTTTGCGGGCCGCTCGCGGGCCAAAGCGTGGCGCGCCAGGTGCGCCCGGTGCGGGAAAGCCGCCAGGGCCGCTAGAAGAAGGCAAGAGCTGGTCAATGAGTTTTGCAATGTCTTCGGCGGAAGCGTATTTAATTTTAATCACTTCAAGACCTTCATCAAAACCTTCCACGTCAAGCAGGCCAATGAGGTCCGTGAGTTTTTTGATGTTGGAGCCCGTATCGGTGATGATCAAAGTATTGGTTTGATCATAGGCCGTCATGCGAGTGTTGGGGGATACGATATTCATGAACACCCGCCGCACTTCTTCGGCATTGATGTATTTCAAGGAAACTACCCGGGTGATCATGGCGTCATTGTCCGGAGAAAAAGCGCCAGAATAGAGTTTTAACTGTTTGTCTTTGGCGTCCCGCTGTTTGGCAATTCGCAAATATTTCCCCGATGGAACTAGGGCAAAACCGCGGACGTCTAGGGCCGTGAGAAAAGCTTTCCAGGCATCGCCGATGGTGATGGGCGCGTTGCTCACGATGGAAATCCTACCCGTGACTTCTTTATCCAAAATGAAGTTCAGACAAGTAAGGCGGCCTAGAGTTTTTGCAATCTCTACGATGTCGGCATCTGGGAAATCAAAATTTGAAACGACGTCTGGTCCAATTCCGGTGTCGGGGTCAAGGCGTAAACATCCAGGCTTACGATCGGAGGTGGCTGAACCACCGCCAATACCGCCGGGATTTCCGCCCATATTGATTCCGCCGGCCGGAGTGGGCGCAGGATAAGTGGGTGCAGGATAAGTAGGTGCCGGAGCTTGCGGCGTTGCCATAGGTTGTGGCGCTCGCGATAGATTTTGTGGCGGAACGGGAGCGGTGGGGGCAGGGTAATTTTGCGGGTAGTTCTGGGGAGCACCGCCACCCATCTGTTGTTTTTCCCGGGCTCGTTGTTCCATGCGCAGTCTCAACTCATCATCGCTTAATTCTTCGAAGTCTTCGTCGGCGAAGTCATCTTGGAATCCTTTTTGGGGCGCCGCCGAAGGATCGCTTTTGAAGGGGTTTCCGCTATAGGGATCGTTGGGTGAGGCAACCCCTTTATCGGCTCCGGGGTAAGCTTGTGCTGGCCGCCTACCGGCGGATTTAGTCTTTGGAATTTTTAGCGCCCAGCTCGGGGTTGCGGTGGCCAAAAGGATGGCCGTCAGGCCTAGCGCTTTTATAAATAATTTATAATTAGTAGACATTGTAGGTTTGCGTCCTCGCTTTTCCATCCGGCCCCTTCAGGCCCAGTTCAAGGTTTGATGATCCTGAACGAATTTCATTTAACAACATGAATGCTTTACTTGGATCGTTCATGGGCTCGCCGTTCACGGAGGTCACGACGTCGCCTTCATTGATGCCGAGCTTTTGGTAAATGCTTCCCGGCACGATCTGGACAATTTTGAATCCATTGGGCACGCCGTTCTCAAAGTTGGGGATCGCGCGCGCCTGGGTGAGAACCTGATTAAAATTCGTAAAGGCCTTATTGATTTCACTGCGTTGAATCGTAAAGCGATCACCTTCTTTTTCGATGGGGCCTTTAGATACGGCCGAAGGGGTAGCGGTGACGTTGGTATTGATGCCATCTTCCGGCATGTCGATGTACTCAAGTCCACCCGTGCTCAGGTTTACGAAGGTGACTTTCAGGTGTTCAATTTTTTTGATGCGAATTTTTCGGTCAAGTTCTTCCTCAACGCGCAATGGGAAAATTTGGTTGGCCTGTTTATCTTCCACGGCCGCGATAGATTTTGTTTCATCCCGGAGCACCACGGTGCCAATGAGGTTCAGGGGCAAGTTAGACTTTCTTGCCGGCCCATTGGGATCGATTATATTTTCGTCCTCGGGAATCAAACCGCGGGAACTAAAAATATTGCGGGTAAGGATTTTAGAATAATCCTCTAAACGTTTGGCCTGATCCGTGGATTTTTTAAATTGGGGAGAAGGTACGGCGGGGGGCTCCGGCAGCATGAAGTCCGTCAAAAGTGCCGCAGTATCCGCTAAAAAATAGGCGATGAGCACGGTGCCTAGCCCTCTTGCGTAAGTGGGAAGGCTACTTTTACTTAATGTCTCAAGGGTGCGGCGATAAACTTCCTGCGGCTCAAGTTTTCTTAATTCTTTTATGCTTTCTACGTGCGCGGGCAGGGCTTTTACGGAAGTCGAAAATTTTTCCCGGACTTGGCTGAACTTTTCCTTCAGTCTGGCGCTTTGTTCAGACGCGCCTAAGCGAATTTTTTCTTTAAACGCAGGAAAGCCACCGTCGCGAAAGGATCGGTATTTTCCCTGCACCGAATTTTTGACGGCATGCGACACCCGGCGAAGCCCGGTGCCCGCCTTGGAAAAGTCGATACTTTTAATTTTAGAAATAAACTTCTCGAAACTCGGTTTCATCCAATGAACAATCAAAGCAAGTCCATGGCCAGAGTTGGGCCAAGTAAGTTGGGGCGGAAATATGCGCCTACCGTGGCTTAAGATCATGCGGGAATTTTCGTTTCGCCACGCTCAACGGGCTTTCGTCCCGGGCAAGTTTTTCTGGTTTTTCCCTTTGTCAAAAAGTCAAAACCAGAGGCTTAATTTTCAATTCTTATGGCGGAGTGTCAAAGCGCTGCTTTATCGTGGAGGCAGGCGCAGTCATCCGGGCGGCGCTCGTCGGACGGGTGATCAGAGGATTAGACCGCGTGAACCCTATATGAGGACATCACTCAACGAATAGTTGGTATCCCCCAAATTGCCTCAAATTCACTTCTCAGTATGATAACATCGCAGTTGATGGTGCGGCTGAGACTTTTTTTCTTCGCGATTTTACTTTTTTTCTTACTCATTCCAGTCGCTGAGAAATGGATCGACCCAGATATCTGGTGGCGACTTAGGACAGGTGATTGGATCATTGCGCATCATGGCGTGCCTCAAACGGATCCATTTTCGTCGCTTGGAGCAATGCGTCCATGGGTTGAGTACAGCTGGCTATTTGAAGTCATGCTCTTCATGGCCTATAAGCTTCTGGGCTACCCAGGCATTATTCTGGGGGTGGAGATCATGGTCTTCGCAATCGTTCTCAATCTGTATGCTTTGCTGGAAGAGCAAGGAGGCGCTTCTCCTATCAGCGAGGTGCTAGCGCTGATTACGGTGGTCGGACTCACACCACTTTTTATGCCCCGGCCATGGCTCGTGAGCATTTTGTTTTTCATTTTGGAGCTTCGTCTCCTTTATCAGTATCGAAAGTCGGAAGATTGGCGTCTGCTCATTGCGCTGGTGCCGTTGTTTGGTCTGTGGGCTAACATACACATACAGTTCATTAACGGGTTTCTCATTTTAGCCTTGTTTACGGCCGAATCAATGCTTATGCCCGAAAGACGTCGCTCGTTTCCACCCGCTTGTGCAACATTTGCGGGGTGTGCTGTTGCCAGCCTCTTTAATCCCTATGGCTATCGGCTGTATCCGCTAGCCTACGAACTGAACAACTCGAGTTACTTCGCGAATTTGTCGGAACTACGGCCACCCGACTTCTCAATGGCGACTTATTGGTCATTGCCCCTCCTATCTGCCGTGGCACTCGCACTAGTGTGGCGCAAAGGAGCGCGAGCCGCAGGCTTTTTACCTGTACTTTTGTCGATAGTCGGTGTGATTCTCGCTTTACGATCGAGACGTGATATATGGCTTGCGCTCATTCCTACGGGGACACTGATAGCGGCTCTTTCTAAAAACCAAGTCCATATCATCGTACAAGGGTTCGGAAATCGGGTTCGTGCGATACTTATGGCGATAGGAGCCGTGTGCGCGACCCTTCTCAGTGACGGGCGTACGGTCATCGAAGAAAAAGTGGCGGAGCATTTTCCAACAGCAGCCGTCAATTTCATGCGAAATCATGGTCTAAAAGGAAAGATCTACAATACCTATGATTGGGGTGGCTATTTGATTTGGACAATGCCCGAAAGCTCCGTTTCGATTGATGGAAGAAATTTCCTCTACGGGGAGACGGTTTTTTTGAGAAATCTTTCGACCTGGAATGCTGCTGATGATTGGGTTTATGATCCGGAACTACGCACAGCTCAAATTGTAATTGGACCGCCCCGGCTGCCACTTTTCAAAAAACTGCGCAGTAGCACGAAGTTTCGCCAGGTTTACAGCGATCATGTCGCGGAGGTCTTTGTTACCAAAGAGCCATGATGATAGCCAATAGCTCTATCAAGATCCTAATCTTTAAAATGGGTCCAAGTTCCACTGAGTGCCTTAAAAAATTTGAATTATTTTAATCGAGAAGATTTTTCTCTTGGGGCATTTTTCCCGGCGCATATTGAAATTACGAAAGCGAAATTTAAAAACCATGTTTAGTGTGCCTGCTGTCGTCCTGTCCGATCGCAGATACGATGGTTGTTTTCAAACCTCTTCTTGCTTAGAAAAGCGAAGTAACGAGGGCGCTAGAGGCGTCATTTTCACGCAGAAAACCCGTGTTATGACTTGTTTATGAAAAATAATGTGTCGTATGCGGATTCGATGTCCGGTCCTAAGGACCTTATCAACGAAAAATATGCAGCACTCAAGTCACCTTCATTTTCTGAGCTTAAAGACGAAGAACTGCTGCTCGCTACCCGAAACCTCGTAGCCGAAGAGCGATCCGCTACGACGCAGGTTTTGCTTGCGGTAAATGAGATTGAACTGAGGCGACTGCATTTGAGTTCCGGATTTTTTAGTTTGCATGAATTCATGGTTCATCATCTGGGATACTCGGACAGCTCAGCTCACCGCCGGATTGCCGCCGCAAGGCTTCTTCGTGTTTTGCCTCAGTTCATCGCTCCAGCTCTTGAAAAAGGGTCGGTCAATCTCACGACCCTTGCCGCGGCACAGGATTTTTTTACCGCGGAAAAAAGGGATTTTAAGCGGGTATACTCAAGCCTGCAAAAGCAGGAAGTAGTGGCGTCCATTGCATTAAAATCAAGAAGGCAATGTGAAGAGATTTTTCAAAACTTATCGCCTGAGCGTGCCGCCGCACCGCGACCAGAAAAAGTACGGGTCGTTCGAAAAGCAACGAATTTGGCTCCGTCCAACACGCCCCAAACTTTGGAGCCTCACATTGAAGTGATTCTTAACATCAGGCCAGAGCTTCAAAAAAAACTTACCCGGCTAAAAGAGATTTTGAGTCACCATCCGGAATCAGCAAAAGATTACGCCAGCCTTTTTGAGCTCATGGCTGATCAGCTTTTAAAAAGAATCGATCCGCTTCTAAAAACTGAAAAAATAAAAAAACAAACATTTAAATTTGAAACCTGTGCTTCCCCAAGGAAGCCAGACTCAGAGTCCCAATCACAACCCCTGTCAGTCAATCATGACGAGATTCCCCACCCAAACGAGTGTTTACCTCGAGCTGGTCATCCCCTTAAAAAACCATCTCGTTATATTCCAGCTCACATCAAAAATTTCGTTCATAAACGTGACAACGGCCAATGTGCATATATCGATCCTCTTACCGGGAAACGTTGCAATGCACGCAAATTCTTGCATATCGACCATGTCCAACCCCTTGCCCTAAGTGGTGAGACCACTACCGAAAACTGCCGCCTGCTCTGCTCACAGCATAACTCCCTGGCCGCAATTCATTCCCTCGGCGCAGAAATCATGCGGCCGTATTTACGACCACATTGAGTGAGCAATTTGTCGACAAGCCGCATGCGTTTACTAGCGTGAAGACCTAAAAGACTGACGCCTGGATGCCGAGTTTATTTCCCCATCCCGAGAGTCAGTTTTATAACGGCGATAACCTTGCCTCCTCGTTCTGGTCCGAGTACTTTGAAGGAAAGGGCGTGGGGATCAAAACATGGCAAACGTTGCAAACGACGTGGAACTTCAATCAACGGACTTAAAAAAACGCAGCTTTATGCGCTCGCTTTGCATGGGCATGGTGGAGGAAGAGATGATCCTGCCTTTTCCCCGCATGAAGGACGAAGACCGCGACACCCTGACCGCGATGTTTACGGCCGTGGAACAGGTGCTTAAGGGGCGCGATGCAGAGTATCGCAAATGGGACCGTGCCGGTGAAATGCCAGCAGAGTTTTTAAACGAGCTTAAGCAAGCGGGTCTTTTTGGCCTCATAACCCCAGAAGAATTCGGGGGGCTTGGTCTTAAAAGTTCCGCCTATTCAAGGTTCGTTCAGGAACTAGGACGCCATGACGCATCCGTTGCCATCACCGTGGGCGCGCACAATTCGATCGGCATGCGAGGACTTGTGCTTTTTGGAAACGATGAACAGAAAAAAAGATTTTTTCCGGCCCTAGCCTCGGGCGAAATGATTGCGGCCTTCTGCCTTACGGAGCCTGGCGCAGGCTCCGATGCGGCCTCCATCAAAACCTTCGCTAAACGTGAAGGTGATGACTGGATATTAGATGGCACCAAAATGTGGATTACCAACGGCGGTATCGCCGACTTTTTCACGGTATTTGCACGCACCGACACGCCAGAAGGTAAAATGACGGCCTTCATCGTAACTAAGGATTTACCAGGCGTATCCATCGGTTCCCACGAAGACAAGATGGGCCTACGTGCAAGCTCAACCACCACGGTGAGTTTTGACCACGTGAAGGTTCCGGCCGCAAACGTGCTGGGCGGAGTGGGCCAAGGATTCAAAGTGGCCATGAAAATCTTAAACAATGGGCGCACTGGCCTAGGCGGCGGCTGCGTAGGCGGGATGAAAAAACTCATCTCCTTGTCCACTAAGCAGGCCCAAGAACGTGTTCAATTCGGAAAACCCATCGTGGAGTATGGCCTCATCAAACAAAAATTGGGGCATATGGTCGTTGAATGTTACGTTTCTGAAGCGGTCGTCGGTATGGTCGCAGGCCTTATGGATTTAGGTTTTGAGGATTATGCCGTGGAAGCGGCCATCAGCAAAGTTTTTGCTACGGAGTGCCTGTGGCGTACGGCCGATGAAGCCCTGCAAATTGCGGGGGGCAATGGCTATAGTTGCGAGTTTCCCTACGAAAGGTATTTGCGGGACTCTCGCGTGAATCGCATTTTCGAGGGCACCAACGAGGTCATGCGCCTTTTTATCGCGCTCACGGCCATGCAGGATGTTGGCAAAGGCCTTAAAGAATTATCGTCATCATTAGAGGGCATTTTCAAAGAGCCCATCAAAGGCTTCGGGGTGCTTTCGGATTACGCGCAGCGTAAAGCTTCGTTTGCCGGCGTTCCCTTCTTCTCGGAAAAAACTAAATTCTCAAAACTAAGTCCTAAACTAAAACCATTTGCAGACACCTTTGCGGATCTTTCCCGGGACATGGCCTCGGCCGCGGACCGCATTCTGCGCAAGCATGGCAAAAACATCATCGGCAAACAATTTGCGACCAAACGTTTGGCCGATATCATGATCGATTTGTTCACGTTAGCGTGCACGCTGAGCCGAGTGGATGCTGCACTGCGACTTAAAGGTGGCGCTGGCTCCACGAAGGAAATGGAGATTCTCCTGGTATTCTCCAATCAAGTCCGCAGGCGGGTGAAATCCAATTTGGGCAAAATAGATGACAACGATGACGAAGCCATAAAATCCTTAGCCGATCATGCCGTAGAGAGCGGTGGTTTCACCTGGGATGTTTTAGATTAACTTCTAATTAGCTAATATTACGCGTTAAAATTACACTGGTAATTTTGGTGCGGGTCGAGGTAAGGGCCGCGATCATCACTTCTCGGGGTCAATATAAATAAAAATACTTCATATATTTGCGTAATTCATTGTCTAAGTTTCAGACTTGTGTTAAAAATAGCGACACTTTCCTGAGGTGGAAAAAGAGATGGCGCGTCCTATAAAAACACGTGAAACAAGTTCTTCTAAAACCCTTAAGGCAAAGCCTTCCAAAAAGGCTACCACCAAACTAGCTACCCCAAAAACGGCGGCTAGGACTTTGGCGAAATCTCTCGCTAAGGCAACTTCCATGTCGTCGGCTAAGCAAGCCCTGGAGAAGACATTGGGTCGGCCCATCGTGGTGCAGAAAAACGGGGACTCAACTACCCCGACTTCTTCTAGCAACAAACGGCCAATCTTTCGTGCATCCCAGTACAGTACGACTCCCTCGATTTCTTTTCTTTTTGAAGATGCATCTTCGGAAGATGTTCGTTTTAACGTCGGCGACAACGCCGTTTACCCGGCTCATGGAGTCGCGGTGATCAAACGCATCGATGAACGTGAAGTGGGCGGGAAGAAAAAACAATTTTACGTTCTTCAGGTTCTGGAAAATGAAATGACCATCATGGTTCCTACGGACAACGCGAAAGCCGTTGGCCTGCGCCCCATCGTAGGTTCAAAAGAAATTCTGAACGTTTATAAAATTCTTCAGATGAAAGACGTTCGTGTGGATAACACCACCTGGAACCGCCGCTACCGTGAATGCATGGAAAAGATCCGCACGGGTTCGGTTTACGAAATCGCTGAGGTTTTACGAAATCTTTATATTTTGAAAAACAATAAAGATCTCTCCTTTGGCGAACGTAAGATGCTCGATACGGCAAAACAATTGCTGGTGAGAGAGCTCTCCATCGCGAAAAAAACCGATGAGCAAAGCATTGAAGCTGAACTCAGTTCCATTTTTGGCGACTGATTTTCAATTTCGTCCAAAATCAGATTAAATCTGAAGTGCAAAATTTCTTCATGATGTTATCTCTATAGGCATTATGACGACATCCTCATCTTCACCGGTTCGTGTTCGTTTTGCGCCTAGCCCCACGGGTTATCTTCATGTGGGGGGCGCGCGCACCATTCTTTTTAACTGGCTCTATGCCCGGCACACCGGCGGAAAACTCATTCTTCGGATCGAGGATACCGATCAAAAACGCTCAACGCCGGAAGCGGAGCGAATGCAGATCCAAGATATCCATTGGTTAGGTTTAATGTACGAGGAAGGCCCGGATGTCGGCGGGCCCCACGCGCCCTATCGGCAATCCGAGCGCCAAGACATTTACAAAAAATATGCAAATCAACTTATGGCCAACGGCCAGGCCTATCATTGTTTCTGCTCCGATGCGATTCTTGATCAAAAACGCCAGGCTGCTTTGAAACTGGGCACCGTTCCTCAGTACGATGGAACATGCCGTAAACTTTCCAAAGAAGAAGTGAGTCAGAGACTTGCCGCGGGTGAAAAAGCGCTGGTGAGGTTCAAAGCGCCAATCAAGGTTTACACCGTTCATGATTTAGTGCGGGGTGATGTGACCTTTCATGAGAATCAAGTAGGGGACTTCGTAGTGCTACGAAGTGATGGCATGCCGGTTTATAACTTCTGCTGCATCATCGATGATCACCTCATGGACATCACCCATGTAATACGGGCAGAGGAGCACCTTTCGAATACTGTAAGGCAGCTCATGCTTTTTGAGGCATTTGGCTGGGCGCCTCCGCAATTTGCTCACTGTTCATTAATCTTAGGCGCTGATCGCTCTAAACTTTCTAAACGTCATGGCGCCACCAGCGTGCATCAGTACGCAGAACAGGGATTTTTGCGAGAAGCGCTTCTGAATTTCATGGTGCTCCTGGGATGGTCTTCCCCCGAAGGCAGTGAAATCATGACGATTGATGAAATCATAAAGCAATTTAGTTTAGATCGTTTCAATAAGGCACCGTCCGTATTTGATCCGCAAAAGTTGAAGTGGATGAATGGTCAGTACATTAGGGCAATGCCCCTGGACGAAATCTTCGCACGGGCTCTGCCTTTTATTGAAAAGAGCGGATTGCCCCTGCAGGGTAAATCAAAGGACTGGATGAAGGCCGCGTTTGATACCATTCGTGGACACCTTGAGGTCTTGACCGACGTTACGAAATTCTTGGGCCTTTATTTCGAGGAATCTTTTTTGCTGGAAGAAGATGCTCTAGCATTTTCTAAAGATCAGGCCTTTCTTCCCGTGGCTCAGGCTCTGCGTCAGGAGCTTGAAGCTCACGTGGCCAAAAATGGAGATGCACTTACCGCCGAAGATTTCTCAGAAATTCAGAATCGGGTGAAAACTGCCTCGGGAGCTAAGGGCAAGGGCCTTTTTATGTCCATGCGAGTAGCGCTTACGGCGCAGTGCCATGGCCCAGAATTAAAACTAGTGTTGCCGCTGCTTGGTGCAAAGGCAGCGCTTTCTCGCGTTCAGCGCATGCTTGAAGGAAAGGTTGCGGTGAAGCCTAAAGTTACCGAAGCCGAACTCACCGACGAGCTTGAAGCCGAAGCGGAGCATGCCCTAGAGTAAACCATGGGATTTCAATACCAGAGTTATAACCAAAAACCGTTTCGCATCACCGACACCCTCCAAAGAAAAAAAGTACCTTTTTCTCCGGCAGAACCCGGCAAAGTTCTGTTCTATACATGCGGTCCCACCGTTTACGGGCCGTTGCACATCGGAAACGCTCGCTCGCTTTATGTTCCGGATGTCATGACCAGGTGGCTGAGGCACATCGGGTATGAAGTAAATTATGTACGCAACTACACCGATGTGGACGATAAAATTATCACCCGCGCGAATGAAGAAAAAGTGAGCGCCCAGGAAATCGCTCAGCGTTACACGGATTATTGCGAAGAAGATTTAAAACAGCTCGGCCTACAGGCCCCTTCCCGCACCGTGAACGTCACCGAATCCATGGATGACATCATAAAAACTATTGAACTTCTCATCCAGCGGGGCATTGCCTACGTGGAGGCGGGCGAAGTTTTTTACGCCATTGAAAAGTTTGCCACCTACGGAAAGCTCTCCGGAAAAAAAACGGATGATCTGCTTTCGGGGGTTCGCATTTCCGTTTCGGAAAATAAACGAAACCCATTGGACTTCTCATTGTGGAAACCGGCCAAACCAGGTGAACCGCATTGGGCAAGCCCGTGGGGCGAAGGTCGACCCGGTTGGCATATTGAATGTTCGGCCATGGTATTGAGATGGCTTGGCGAAACCATTGACTTGCATCACGGCGGGCAAGATTTGATTTTTCCGCATCACGAAAATGAAATTGCCCAAAGTGAGGGCGCCACGCAAAAGACTTTTTCCCGCCACTGGGTACATACGGGTTTTCTTACGGTGAACGGCGAGAAGATGAGTAAGTCTTTAGGCAATGTTTTAGATATCCGTGTCTTCCTGGAAAGTTATGGGGCGGAAGTTCTAAAATACTTATTTCTAAAACACCATTACCGTGCAGCCTTTGATTTTAACGATCAGGCATTGGATGAAGTTCTTCACGAATTAGAACGCATTTATCTGGCGCAGGCGTGGGCTATTGGCGTGGTGGAACGCGCGAGCACCGCTGAGGCTAGCATTGCGGGCGCCGATGCGTTTCAAGGTTTAGAAGGACGGGCGCAGAAAATTTTAAGCTGCATTGAGGACGAACTCTTTAATGACTTTAATACGCCTGGCGTGCTGGGACAGCTCTTTGTTTATATCCGGGAGCTTAATCATGCGCAGAACTCCGCCAAGGAGCTAACGGCCTCAACTGTAAAAGTAGCGCAGGAATTTTTAGCGCTGTTTCGCGAAGAGCTTTCAAAACTCTTGGGCGTATTTGCGGAAGATGTCACTGATTTCATGGCGCGCGTTGCCAGCATTCGTGCGACCCGCTCTCAAAAAAGCGGCGTGGGCGTGCCTACGTCGGAGGAAATTGAAGCATTCATCGAAGAACGAAAACTAGCGCGGGTGAATAAGAATTTTGCCCGCTCCGATGAGATTCGCAAAGAGTTAGATGCGCGCGGCGTGATCCTTATGGATTCTCCGCAAGGTACTACATGGAAGTACAAATAAGTTAATTTGGCAGCTGCTGCAGTTGGTTTAGGATTTCATAAAGCGCTGGTTTGACGTCTCGGCAAGTTTGAAAAATGCTGCGGTAATTTTCATTTTCAATGATGCGTTCAAATTCCGTCGGCAGGTTTAAGTACGCAAGCGAGCGATGGCCTTCCCTCACGCCGGAATTTCCAAGTTCGGCGTGAGCGGTCACTAGGCGTTTGAAATGCGAAAGCGTCTGGGTCAGCTGGCGGCAAAGGACGCGGGAATGATAGGGCGCCGCGATGAACGGGAAATCTCTGAGTTGAAAAGTTAAGCTCCGGAGGGTCGCTAAAACGCCCTCAGCAAGACTTGCCAGTTGATGCTCACGGCGATGAGTTTCGGAATCAAGCGTGCCACCTAAGAACAATCCAGGGGCGGTGAAACTCCAGCCGCGAAGGTTATCTCGTGCGACCCCCCCTGAAACGGTAAGGCTAAGCGCGTACGGCACAATCTCAAGGCTTGCCCCGGAGTTTAAGTTAAAACCATTTTCAAAATTAGTGCTGCCTGAAAATTGAAAAGCTAGGGATGCGTCAGCCCCTTGCATTTGAAACGGATGACGCAAAAAAGCTTCGGCATAAAGTTGGGCAGAACCAGGCGGCAACTGGCCCGGGCCATATCTGGGTTCCTCTAAATACCAACGCAGACGCGAATTTAAGGAAAGGTCCCACCCTCCATGAGCGTGGCTTCTTGCTACTTGGTCCCTCAGCTGCAATTCAAGGTAACTACCGGCTTCACCATCGCGTGCATTGAACTGATGATATGCGCCAATGCTGGTTTCAAATGTTCTTGCCTGTAGAGTGAGGCCTGCCCCGGTCAGAGTTCGCCAGTCGAAGCCAAAATTGCGGAGTTCAAAAAACCATCCTACCCGACTGCGGTTCTGATCAAACCTCCGTATGGGCAGCGCAACGCGGATTGTGCCCGAGTTCAACGCCGACTGCAGAAGAATAAATCCCAACGTAATCGCGATATCATGACTCACTAAGGTGTTTCGCAAATGATTCCACCTCGACCAGGAACTGGGAAACCCTTCGATTCCCGAAAGGCCAAAAATAAAAAGGTCAACGAGTTGTTCGGTTGAAAAAAAAGATGATGCGGTGTTCAAGAGTTCTAGGAAATCGTTTAGTCCTTCCTGCCCGCTCAATTGCAAAAGCCAGGGCGAAGTTTCGCCAGAAACAGGCAAAGCCGGGTTAAGTGGCGCAAGGGTGAGTTGGCCTGAGCGCAGATGCCGAGTAAGAATCGTCATAAGTTGAAATCGTAGTCTTGCCGGTAACAAAGCTACCCGTTGCCGAGTGTCGGGTTCTAGTAGCCAAGGATTGCCGACCATTTGTTGAACGACCTCATTGGTATTGAACGACTGTCCCATCAAGGACAAGAATCGTTGAATGGAACCACCCATGACATTGCTACTGTCTAAGTCCGGTGAAACGGTTGAGGTTGAGGTTGAGGTGCCAGTTGACGTGGACGTAGAGTTTGAATCGGTAGCTTCTGCGGGAGCTAGTTCGGGTGGCGTAGTCTGAGAATAGGCGTACGGAATTGAATGAAGTGTCGCTAAATAAAAAAGAAGTCTGAATGGGGCAGACCCTAACGAAAAAAGTAACCACCCCGATATACCCGAAATTTGCATAACCCTATAAAGTTCGTATAAACCGCGCCCTCGTTAAGCAATGTGCGTCGCATTACGAAAAATAGTGTAGTGCGCCTTAAATTCCCATAAATCGGCCCTAAATCCGTCATAAATTCAATTGACACGTGCATGACTCAGGCAGAGTTTTCATAGCCTATGGACCGTAGTTTATCGCTTCCGTATCGTCTGCAAAGCGCAAAACCCTTTGAACTTGAATCTCCCTATTCGCCTCAGGGCGACCAGCCGGAAGCCATAAAAAAATTAGTCACGGGCATCCAATCCAAGACGCCAAGCCATCAGGTCCTTTTGGGCGTCACGGGTTCCGGTAAAACTTTTTCCATGGCTAACGTCATTGCTCAGGTCCAGAAACCAACCCTGGTGCTTGCGCCAAATAAAACCCTGGCGGCGCAACTTTTCGTAGAGTTCCGAGAATTTTTTCCAAAAAATGCAGTGGAATATTTTGTAAGTTATTACGATTATTATCAACCAGAAGCGTTTATCCCAGCCACCAACACTTACATTGAAAAAGATTCCGCCATCAACGATGACATCGATAAGTTACGGCACTCCGCTACGCGCAGTCTTTTGGATCGCAACGATGTCATCATCATTTCGAGTGTCTCTTGCATCTATGGTTTAGGTTCACCTGAAGCTTACTCAGGAATGTTGCTTTACCTTGAGGAAGGCAAAAACCGAAAACGGGAACACATCCTAAAAAAGCTAGTCGAGATCCAGTATACCCGGAGCGATATCGATTTTCATCGCGGCACGTTCCGCGTGCGAGGCGACATCATCGATATTTTTCCGGCCTATGAAGAAGAACGGGCGGTAAGGGTAGAGCTTTTTGGCGAAGAAGTTGATGCCATTTATGAAATCGATGCGCTACGGGGTATCAAGCTGGGAAGGCTTGGTCGGGTTACAGTTTACCCGGCAAGCCATTTCGTAACGGACTTGGATTCCCAAAAGCGTGCGATTGATTCCATTCAAGTGGAGTTGAGGGAAAGGCTCACGGAGTTCAAAGCTCAGAGCAAGTTTGAGGAAGCGAAACGACTGGAACAGCGAACGCTTTTGGATATCGAGATGATCGAAGCGTTAGGTTACTGCCAAGGCATTGAAAATTACTCTCGGCACATCGAGGGTAGGGCTGCGGGAGAAACTCCGCCTACACTTCTGGACTACTTCCCGAAAGACTTTCTTATGATCATCGATGAGAGCCACGTCACGGTTTCGCAAATCGGTGGAATGTACCGTGGGGATCGTGCGCGCAAAATGAATTTAGTTGAACATGGATTTCGTCTCCCGTCCGCGCTGGATAATCGGCCCCTGAATTTTGATGAGTTCCAAGAAAAAATGGAACATGTCGTTTATGTGTCGGCAACACCCGGAGATTACGAACTCAAGCGCAGCGGAGGCGAAGTGGTGGAGCAGATCATCCGGCCCACCGGGCTTTTGGACCCTATCATTGAGGTGAGGCCCGCCGGAAAACAGGTAGAAGATGTTCATCAAGAAATTGTAAAGCGAGTTGCTTTAGGTGACCGGGTATTGGTTACAACGTTGACTAAAAAATTATCGGAAACGCTTACGGACTTTTTGGCGAGACAGGGTGTAAAAGTAAAATATTTACATTCCGATATCGACACCCTGGAGCGGGTGGAGATTTTGCGGGAATTGCGCCAAGGCATTGTCGACGTCATCGTAGGCATCAACTTGCTGCGAGAGGGCCTTGATTTGCCGGAAGTTTCCTTAGTTGCCATTCTTGATGCCGATAAAGAAGGTTTTCTGCGTAGTACACGATCCCTCATTCAAACCATCGGGCGAGCCGCTAGGAACGAGCAAGGGTATGTGATTATGTACGCCGATCGAATGACAGACAGTATGGCTAACGCGATTGGTGAAACCAAAAGGCGCCGCGCGGTTCAAGAAGCGCACAATCAAGTGCATGGCATTACGCCGACCACGGTACGCAAACAAATTTCTTCGGGCATCATTCCGGGCTCGACTTTACCGAAGGGCGCTGATTTAGCGGCCTTACTTGAAGGGAAAGGCCCTTCTATGTCGGCAGCCCTAATGCCGCCGGTAGATGCCATATCTAGCTTAGCATTACTGGACCTGGTGGATGACGATGAACGCACGGCGGTGCTGAGTAAACGGCTAGGACTTTCGGAAGTTCCCAAAAGCCGAAGGGAAACGGAAAAATTGGTTGAGGCACTGTCCGTAAAAATGAAAGAAGCGGCAAAAAATCTTGAATTTGAAAAAGCGGTTGAAGTGCGGGAGCGACTTAAGATCGCAAGACAGCTTTCGCTGCTTTTAAAGTAACGAGCGCCTTTGATTCGCTTCAAAAAAATCGGTCAGAGCACAAAATTATTTGTACCCTGACCGATTTGTAAAATCCTATCAATCGATAGGATAGACTTCTGAGGATCCCGGTGCATTGGGTGCGCCCGGTGCCGGTGCTGCAGGAGGCTGTGGCGCAGCGGGTGGCTGAGGTGTAGCCGGCGGAGTGCCCGGAGCTTGGGGTGCCGTTGGGGCCGCGTCAGGTGCAGGAGCAGCCGGAGCATTCGGTGCTGGAGATTCTTCAGGAGTTTCTTCACCATCTGCGTCGTCGCTTGTATCGACCCCTTCATCTGCGGCGTCATCTGCTCCAGGAGGCGTTGTGTTTGGATCACCGGCTGGTGCACCGGTTGGCGCAGGTGCCGTCTCCGTCGTTGCGGCTGGTGGCACATTTGTGGGGGGCGCTTGCCGAGCGGCATCTAAGCGAAGTGCAATTGCACTAGCTCTTTGGGCAATGGCTCGGAGCCGGCCTTCAAGGTCACGTAAATCAGAAGCTGGAAGATAAATCGTTTCGCGGAATGTCACGATGTCGGCCTTCAACTGATCCAAATCTCCTTGGAGCTGCGTCGCCGTGATTTCGCCACCATCTAAAGTATTTAGCTGCGCATTAATCACAGCTAAGCTTCGGGCAATGTTGTTACGCGCGGTTGTGTCCGCATTTTGTGCGGCAATAGCCCTTTGTTCAGCGGTTGGTTCGGTTTCAACCGGTGGTAATTCAGGCGCTGGTTCTTGGGCCGGCACGCTTGCCCCACCTAAAATATTTCCATTGACTTCAACGCTTGCGCCAAAAAAGGCCGTGTCATTTTGGCCGTAGGACCTTAACCAACCCACTTGTGGGACAAGTGCAAGATTTCCGTTAAGCCCGAGTGGAATACGCGCAGCAACTCTAACGTCGTGGGCAACTCGTCCATAAACATCTAGGAAATGGACATATTGAGCCAGAATCCCCCAACAACGTGGGCTTAAGCTACAGGTATGAACATATTCTATTGAGGTACCAAAAAGGAAAGCTAGACTAGCACCACTGGGCGCGGTTCCAGAACCGATGCCTGCTTGACCCTGTACCCGAAGGCGATCATCCAAGGTATGGAAACCGGCTTGAACTCCGCCAGTAGCAATGCCGTAACTTGCGGTTCCGGGTGTTACCATCTGTCTAAAATTTACGTTCGCGCCGGCGTAGGGGCGAAAGTGGCGATTCACTAGAGCGTCCCAATTGATGCTTCCACGAATTTGGGTATCGTTATAATTTCCGGCCGATCCGGTACCGAACACGGCTTGGGCTTCAGCACTTAAAGTGCGGGAGCGGCCTGGACTGGTAAAAGTGCGTTGTTGATATCGGGCTTGTGCGCCAAGAACTGGAAGTACTCCAGAGGTGGCCGTACCCGCGAGGCCGGCATTAGCGCCCGCAGAAAGAGAACTGGTGGGAGCCGGAGTTGGTGCAGGGGCTACGGCAACGGATCTTGAAACGACCGTAGTGCGGTTAGCTCCGGAGACGGTTCTTGCGGGAGCTGGATCGGCGTAGCTTAATGTTGATAAGGAAAAAGAAAGGGCTACGGCCAACGGCGTGGCGGATAAAAATTTTAGGGCGGTATTCATGCGTAACGGAACTCCTTTTAAAAAGTAATTAACGCGTCGCATACCATGAAATGAAAAAGGATCCTAGGCTTGGCCGGCCTAGGATCCCTTCTTTAAGGAAAAAGAATTTATGAAACGATCTTATTCTTGGGGAGCATCTGCTGGTTCATCAGACGGTGCGTCGGATGCTGGTGCTTCAGGCGCTGGCGCGTCTGGTGCGGGAGCCGGAGCTTCCGGTGCGGATTCATCCTGATCATCGTCGCTTGCAGCGGTTGCGGATTCAGCGGCAGATTGTGCGTTTTGGGCCGTCGTCAAAGCTTCCGCGGCAACGCTCTCTGCATGAGATGCGCGTCGATCGGCGGCGGAAAGGCGTCCAGTGATATTTGAAGATAACGCGTCTGTCTCATTTCGAGCCGCGGCGAGGTCTCGCTCGATCTGCGCTAAACGAGTTGCGTTCTCAGATCTAGAGTTGAAATCAGGTCTGAACAGCAAACCGGCATTGGCGAAAAATGCAGGTTCACGATTGTGGGAGATCACCGAGCCTGCTTCGGCAGTAATGCTTGTTGGTACGCCAAAGAGTCGGAGGCTCGTAGGGATTACGGCTTGAGCGGAAGAGCGGTTTGCATACTCGCCAAAAATGTTTACTACGCCTTGGTTGCTAAGCGCGATGGTCCAGCAACGGGTGTTGTTTTGACAAATATGTTGATAACGCAAAACTAAGGCTGACAAAGAACCTAGTGCTGAGTGTCCGGGAATTTGCGCGGCTCCGATGGAGGAGGAAAGTTCAATACTGAAATTTCGATTGGATCCCAGGTCCAAAGCTGCGCTGCCTTGAGCTCCTGTGAAACCAAAACCAGCTTCTTGGGGAGCATTAACCACCTGTAAGGTGCGGCCGTCTACAGAAAGGCGAAGTTGAACTCCACGGCTCAACGGATAGCGCCACTGATATCCACCACCGACATCGATGGTCGCGATGGCTCCGGCTGAACCGGCTCCGGCGTTCAAACTTAAATTACCCCGTAAGCTGCGGCGGCCCCCGCGGTTAGCGGGAACTTCGGCCGTGTTGCCACTTGCCATTACGGCTAAGCCCGGCATAGGGCCAGCGTTTATGGTTCCCGTAACCGCTGGACCGAAACCAACTTGGTTTCCGGCGGGATGCGGAACATCCGCAGGTGCAGCTGCAGCAGCCACAGGTGCGCTGGGGGCAACCGCTGGGGCGCGGGATGGGGAAACGGCGGGATTTGCAAAACTGAGAGTGCTCGTCATCGTCAAAACACTCATGGCCAAAGTGGCTTTCTTAAAATTCTTTTTCATGGAACGGATCTCCTCGTGAGGAGGAAGATTGCAATCAGAAAGCCAATCGTGACCGATGCATAAATCTGAAGACTTTATAAATAGTAATAGTTTATAAAACTACGTAATTATATAGGGTTAGGAGGGGGGGCGGTGAACTTAAGCATCAGAAGTTAAGAAACGAGAATTCCGGAGTTTCGCGGCTATTTTACGGGCGGGTGCCTAAACTCTGTACAGGAGGAATGGGGCGTTTCGGTGGATGGTAAACGGGGGCTGGGACGGGTTCGGGTAGGCCGGCATGCGGGCACGGTTTTCTGTAATCGGAACGCCCGAGGCTCGAGCCCGCGTCCCGCGTACCGGCCCTAGGTCTGCAGCACGGACTTTTTGTTAAAAGTCGCCTCCGCCTCCGCCTCCGTCGAACCCACCGCCAAAATCATGCCCGCCACCAAAGTCGTGCCCACCACCAAAGTCATGGCCACCACCAAAGTCATGGCCACCACCAGCATCATGATGGTGGCTGCTGCCATGATCATGATATGTGCCGGTATCGTGATGGGAGCCGCCGTTATGTGAAGACCCTCCATCGTGGTGGGTGAAATCTGGATGTTCGCTGCCGTGGCTGGTAGAAGTTGAAGGACCATGATCCCCAAAATCAAACCGGGTATTATCGTGAGTCGTCCCAAAGGAGTCCACGGGGTTGAAGTCATCAGCGTATAAATATGCATCACTCGTAGCTGAGTTCTGAAAAAATAAATAACCTAGGGTCGAGTCATCGCTGGCTCGGTCCGTTTGATTGTTCGCTGCCCGTGCTGCGCCTTCGTTTTCTAGCCACGCATTTACGCAGGCGCGGTGCTCAGCCATGACTTCCGGTCTAAAATTAATTCTATGAAATGAAAATGCAAGGACCGCGAGCTTCGGAGCGTATGCTTGGGTGAAGGATTTGCGGAAGCGCTCATACAGACGCACGAGCTCTGGAACAGCACGGAGACCCAACCCGCTGGTAATTGCTGCAACCGTAAAATCAATCGGGGTGTAGGCAGGTAAATGAGAGTGATTGAGTCGCATGGTCTCTAAAATATCTTTCACTTCGCCAAGCCTTGAGGAATCCCAGCCACCCCGGATCATCGCAGCGGTTATCGCGGCGGTGGGCGCAGTCTTAAGGCCAAGCCCCGCACTTGCGTTAAAAAGTTTCACCGCTTGATCCTGAGTGTCGGGATCCATACCTTCGGAGATCATGATGCGAATCAAAGCCCCCGGTAGTACCCACTGTGTGGCTTGAATGTGTGCATAGATGGCCTGAACTTTTCTAAGGCTATCAGAAATAGTTTGAGTCCTTTCCGGTTCGTTCGCGGGCATTTTTCGCACGAGCAGGCCCGAAAGGATGACGGAGCCCATGGGCGCACCAAATTTTCCAACTACGGCGTTTCGTAAACCTTCGATGGTGGCAATCGCCGGCGTGTCCAACCGGTTGGCTAAAGCGTAATTCAAAATGAATTCATAATCGGGAGTACGACCAAATCTAGCTTTCACCAGATCACGTAAGGCGAGAAGATTTGGCATTGCACGCAAAAATTCTCGAGAGCGCAGCACCGCGCGGGTCACCGGTAAAAGTTCAGTTTCTGCAGAAACTTGCTCATCTAAAATTCGCACGACCATGCTCACATCAAAGACCAGTGGATCATTGATGGCATCCAGCCGGGTTTCATGCACATCTGCCTTTGCATTCTGGATTCGCCTTAAGGCTGGCGCAAACTCTGGGAGCTGGCGTTGAAGCCCTAGAATATTTTCCCTGCGGTATTCCCCGGCGGCGCCTAGGCCAAAGAAGCCAAAGGCCCGTCTAATGAAATTGAAGCGTACTTTGTAGGATTGTTGGTTCTGTTCAATAGCGTCGATAAGGTCAAGCTCTGCCGTAGCGAGCTTTTTCTCTAAGTCTTCAAATTTGGCCAAAAGGCCGTCGTAGGTTTGCGGCAAGTGTCTAGCGTCACTTTTTTGAACCTCAGCCAAGCTTACGGTATGCATTCCGAGCATCGCTTCGCAACTAGCAAGAGTATTAAGCGTTTCCCCGCCGTTTGCGAAACAAGCCTGGGACATTCCGAACAAAAGGAGAATCAAAATATTTTTCATGTCCGGCTTATAGCCGTTTATTTTTAAATTCGGGGTCAGCTGTCCGTCAGGTTTGTGTCAGCGTGCCTTCACCTATGAACGGCTATTCGGCCTCAAAGCTCTCAAAAAATTTATGGGAAACTTCAGTGCATAGGTTTTCAATCATTTTCATTTTACGCGGCAAATCGCCATCACGGGAATTGAAAGTTTGTTTTGCTTCAACCGTGCGCTCCATGGTGACTTCGCCCCGAGACACATCAAAAAACAAAAACCGTGCGGTCATTGTCCCAGTGTGGGCCTTTACTTTGTGAAGCTTACGCCATTTGGTGTCGCGGTCCGTGCGGTGCTCCGCCGACAACAGGCTGTCTTCCTCTTCCGCCGCATCGTAACCTTGGCGTGTATCGATTCGGACTTCCTGAAGGTTCACTGAAAGCAAGTAGTCGGTCTTCAGTGCTTTTCCAAGGGCTGGCCAATCGGCATGGGTAGGGTGATCTACTTGGTGCTCCCTGACCGTGCCGCGGTCTACGAGTTGAAAGTGCCCTTGGGAAATGATTTCGTTCACCAAGGAAACCTCCAGCTGAAGTTTTCCCGCCTTGGAGTCTTCTTCGGTTCCGCCATCGATATCGACTAAAGCAATAACTTTAGAGCGTAGGTCTTCCGCCGACAGATCGCTTTTTTTCCGTGTTCCTGAACAGCCCGTAAGGCTGCCACCAACTAAAAACAAATTAATGACCGTAAAAAGAGTCAAAAAATTTCTTAGATTGGCCTTTAATTTTGAATCCATCAAAAACCCTCTTAGAGAGAGTAAATGAGAAGACGGATATCGTCTTGGAAAATCACTTCGGCTTTGTTCGGGTGATGCAGTTTTAGCACAACGCCATCGCCGAACTTAGCGTGGTCAACGATATTGCCTGCTTCCAGCATGCACTTTGGGCTGTACTTGATTCGTTTTGAAGCCTTTGACGACGTCATGACGTTTTGCCATTCCACCGCTACGGCACGGGCCGCGGCCGCAGACTTTGCAGAAACTTCTTCAGCGGAAGCAGATTTTGTTTTGCGTTTTGCTTTAGGCGCAGCACTGGGATCTTGTACGCCTTTGGGTGGCTTGTATGCCCTCTCTTTGCGGCAAGTTTTGCATTCAACACGAACGATTTCCTGGCCGACTTTAGCGACCACCGTGGCGGCGAGGTCCATTTTGCATGCACCGCAGTAGGCTATGACTTCCTGGCCGGTTGTGTTTTTTTCAGAACTTTTAGAGCTGGAGGGTTTGTTTGTTGATGGTGTCATACGAAAAAAACGGTTACTTCAAAAGCAGAATGACGTCCACCATTCTTTCAGAAAAGCTGTCACAACTACCAGAAGAGCCAGGCGTTTACCTCATGAAGGGTGAGCGTGGGGAGATTTTGTACGTTGGCAAGGCAAAGGTTTTAAAAAGCAGGGTTTCCCAGTATTTTCAAAGTGCAAGAAATCTCGCGCCAAGGACTCAGCTGCTGGTAAGTTTCATCCGCGACCTGGATGTGTTCATTACCGACAATGAAACGGAAGCCCTCATCCTTGAATGTAATCTCATTAAGCGGCACCGACCACGATACAACGTGCGGCTTAAGGACGACAAATCCTACCCCTATGTTCGCATGGATCAAAATCATCCCTTCCCCCGGATTGAATTCGTAAGGCGTTCGGTAAAGGATGGCGCAAAATATTTTGGCCCCTTTACCTCTTCCGGGCGGCTGCGCGAACTTATGGGCGTCACTCGCCGGGCCTTTAGGCTTCGGGACTGCAGCGATATGGAATTTCGCAATCGCGCGAGGCCCTGCATCTTGTACCAGATGGGGCAGTGTACGGCGCCCTGCGTAGGGCTCATTGATTCTGAAAAATACAACGGAGCCGTTCAGAAAGCGCTGCTGGTACTTGAGGGTAGAACTAAGGAGGCATTGGGAAAACTCCAAGCGGAAATGGAACAAGCGGCGGAACAAGAACTTTTTGAGGACGCGGCAATTCTGCGAGATCAAATTCAGATGCTGGAGCAAATTGAAAATATCTCCACGCTCGATGAACAAAAAATCCTTAATCCTCAATCGGAGCTGAACCGGGATGTTGTGGGGATCGCTCGGGATAAAGATAAAGCCGCCATCGTGATTCTCATGATGCGGGATGGCAGTGCCCAGGAGATCAAACATTTCAATTTAAAAGATTTAGATCCGGAACAACCCGATGAACAAATTTTATTTGAGAGTTTGGCTCAGTATTACATCAATCGTCCTAAGGAAATGATTCTGCCGGAGGAAGTGCTTCTGCCTTTGCAAACGGATCCCCAAATTGCTGCTGAATATTTAATTTTGTCCAAGGCGCTTTCCCGCCGCGTGGAATTTTGGCGCCCGCAGCGGGGGGAATACCGAGAGCTTCAGGACCTTTCTTCAAAAACCGCCGCCCAGACTTTAGCGGGTTTTTCCCAGCGCGAGTCCAAACAGTTGGACGATCTTCAAGACTTGCAGCGCCGTTTGGTGCTGCGTACGTTTCCTCGGCGAATGGAATGTTTTGATATCAGCCATTTTCAAGGCGAGGGCACCGTGGCTTCGCGCGTGGTGTTCATCGATGGCAAACCTAATAAAGATGACTATCGCCGTTACCACGTTCGTACGGTGGATCAGCCGGATGATTTTGCCAGCATGCGTGAAATTCTGATGCGACGTTTTCAAAATGATGCCGCGGTACCGGATTTGGTGGTCGTGGATGGTGGCAAGGGACAGCTCTCGCAATTGCTCGCGGTGCTGGCGGAGCTTAACATTACAAATCTGGAAGTAGTGGGGCTGGCCAAGGCCCGCACGAAATCAAATTTTGAGGAGCAAGAGGTGAAGGCGTCTTCCGAACGGGTTTTTAAGCCTAGGCAAAAAAATCCCATTCTTTTGCATCCGGGTACGGGCGCGTACCGCATGCTCGCATCGCTACGGGATGAGGCCCATCGTTTTGCAATTAATTTTCATCGCGTCGTTCGGGACCGGGCGCGAAGCGGAAGTTAAATTTTCACTGCATCTTATGGATGCGGTTGCGTACGCGCAGATCGCAATCGGGGCAACGAGCGGTTTCTTGCACTAAATTTTGTTTGAAGTTGGTGAGGTGATTAAAGTGAAGGTGGCCTCCGCAATGGTGGCAGAGGAGAAGACGTCTCATCACTTCGAGCGGTTCTCCGTAACACTCATGATATTCTTCAAAAGTTGGCGTCGCTCCCTGCGTGTTGCTATGAATTTTTTCCATTTGTGCCTCCCATGGCAGTTTCAAACTTTCCATCTCCTGCTTCGGGGGAAGAACGAATAAACTTTATGGGTAAAAAGGCCTAATCACCGGAACTTATAGGCAACTTTAGTGGTGCGAAATTTTCATGGTGAATGACCCGTTTTACTTTTCCACTGGGAATGTTTTGCTGTGCGTTGCGCAATAACCTAGTTAAATCAAAAATAGTGAGGTCGCGTCTTGCAATAAGTAGCAAACTTTCTTCATACTGGAGTAGGGGGGACTCACGGTGGAGTTACAAGGCCCAGGGATTGGGCCCCTTTCCTTAATGGCCACAGCCATCTTTCATTGCTTTTTCTTCGGCGGAATTGAAAGCGCAAAGGCCACCGAGCCTCCGGCACCGATCCAAAATCTCCGCGTTCTTTTAAAGAGAATTCCGGTAGCCCATAAAACTTCCTTTAGCGGTTTTGATGTAGAAACCGCGCGAGGTGATGGAAAGTCGAACGGCCGGACGCGCGAGTTGCGCGAAGAAAATCAAGCGAGTGTTTCTACCTCCTGTGACGGCTTGCGGGACGGCGAGTTTCGTTCCATCCAAAGCCGGGGCGGTTTTCTGCGATGGGAAGGAAAATCTTTGCGCGGCGAAGTTCGGCTCGCCAAGGTAAACTCCGAGTGTTTAGTAATAAATGTTATTGATATCGAATCGTATGTGGCCGGGCTCTTGAATAGTGAGATGGCCGGGAACTGGCCCCTAGAAAGTTTAAAGGCCCAGGCCGTTGCGGCAAGGACCTATGCCGTATTCATCGCGAGCCGAAATCAGGAGCGCCCCTTTGATCTTGAATCCACCGTGAAGGATCAAGTCTATCATGGCGCCCACCGCGAAATGTATCAAACTCACCTGGCGACCCGGATGACGAAAGATGAAGTCCTTACCTTTCAAGGTAAAGTCGTAAAGGCCTTTTATCATTCCACGTGCGCCGGCCGTACCGAAATTCCCGTAAACGTTTGGGGCGAAGAGCATGCGGTATTTCGTTCGGTTCCGTGTCCCTATTGTAAAAAATCGCCACGTTATGGTTGGGGTTTAGATGTAAGTTTGAAGTCGCTTGAGAAATCTATCGGGTACGTGCTGGCCCTCCGGGTGCTAGATAAAACTCCAAGCGGGCGGGCAAAGACCATGGAAATTGCACTGCGCCCGCAAAAAACTTTGTGGCCAGAGCTTCTCTCCGCGCCGTTAAAAACGGGACCCGAGGCCTTCAAGCTCATTCATATTTCAGTGCAAAAATTTCGCGAACTGCTGGGGTTTGATCGGGTGAAAAGCAATGCTTTTGAAATTGAAAGCGTAATGGCAAACTCACCGTGGGTTAGAATCAAGGGCCGCGGTGCGGGACATGGAGTTGGTATGTGTCAGTGGGGCGCTAAGGAAATGGCCACGCAGGGCAAAGGTTACCGGTCCATTTTAAAGCAATACTACCCGCTGGCTACTTTACAACGTAAAAATCAACTCACGTTCTAAGGTGTTTTCGGTGCCATTCTAAGTTACACCTCCTGCCATGGAGCCAGGTTTTCTCACTTCTGAATTTGACTACCCGCTGTCAAACGATCGCATCGCCGTGACTCCCGCGGTACCTCGAGATCATTCGCAACTTTTAGTCCTTACGGCGAGCGGCCGTGTAGGCGACTTCGGTGAAAAGTTTGAAATTCAAAAAAGAAAATTTTTTGAGATCGCAGATTTTTTTAACCCCGGTGATTTGGTGGTGATCAATAACGCTAAGGTTTTACCCGTACGTTTGCGGGGTTTTCGTGTTGATGAAAAAACGCGATCTAAGGCTGGCGCAGTGGAAGCCGTTTTACTGACGCCCGAAACGTTGGCGCCGGAGGCGGAGAGTTGCGTTTGGAATGCATTTCTTCATCTTTCGGCGAAACTTCGGCCTGGGCTGAAATTCATTTTTGAACCAGGCCTCCATGCAGAATGCCTCTCCACCTCAGAGGAGCGTTTACAAAACCAAGGGGAAATCAGACTTAAGTTCGAAATGAGTTATGCGAAAATGGTGGAGTGGTTGGGCCAGCATGGTTCCGTGCCGCTTCCGCATTATATTGAGGAAAACCAAACCCCCAACCAGGCGAAGGACCGGGAACAAGTTTTAACTCAGTACCAAACAGTTTTTGCTTCCAAAATAGGCTCTGCGGCAGCCCCGACGGCGGGTTTTCATTTCACGCCAGAGTTAATGGGTAGGCTCCAGGCCAAGGGAGTTTCCTTTGCGGAACTGACTTTACACGTAGGAATCGGAACGTTTCGTCCCATTAAAACGAAAACGCTGTCTGAGCATTTCATGCATGAGGAAACTTTTGAGGTAAGTCCGGAGCTCCGGGAGAAAATTCTGGAAACTAAAAAGCGCCAGGGCCGTGTTGTAGCCGTTGGAACTACGGTTACCCGTAGTCTAGAGAGTTGGTATTCGTTGACCCAAGGAAGTCTGGACCCAGGTACTTTTAAGACCAACCTCTTCATCAATCCAGGCTTTCGATTCCAAATGATTGATGACCTCATCACTAACTTTCATTTGCCGCAGTCAACTTTGCTGGTGCTTGTCTCGGCCGCCATGGGAAACAGAGACGATCCTAAAGTTGGAATCGCACGTATGAAGGAAGCGTATGCGTTTGCCATGGACAATGGTTTTCGTTTTTATAGTTTTGGGGACGCAATGCTCTTAAGAGGAAAAAATTAATATGCTGCTCGTTCGTAAAACCATCGTGGTGGGTCCGTTTCAATGCAATTGTTCTATTCTATTGGACTCGGTTTCTAAAGAGGCGGGGCTCATCGACGCCGGGGATGATTTTGCCACCATCAAAAAAGATTTGCTTACGGAAGGGTACACTGTGAAGTGGTCCTTTCACACCCACGCTCACCTTGATCATATCGGTGCGGTGACGGATTTGAAACGAGCGCTTCCATCAACTAAAATTCTGCTTCATCGAGACGATGCCTGGCTCTACGAAAATTTGCCGATGCAGGGCCAGATGTTTGGCATTTCCTACGAAAGACCGCCTACGCCCGATGAGTTTTTGGAAGAAGGGCATGGTTTGACTTTAGGTGCGCACAAACTCCGAGTGATTCACACGCCCGGTCACTCTCCGGGCGGAGTGTGTTTGCATTCGGATTCTTCTGATAGCTTTGAAAAACCTTTTTTGTTTTCCGGTGACACGCTTTTTCGGGAATCCATTGGACGCACGGACCTTTGGGGCGCCGACGGAAAACGGCTGACCCAAAGCATTCAGAAAAAACTATTCACATTAGATGAAATAACGGAAGTTTTACCGGGACATGGCCCCCTTACGACAATAGGGCATGAGCTGAGGCAAAATCCGTTTGTGGGCCATGGGAGCCGCTAGGCCGAGCCCAAGCGGACCACGTGGCGGGCATTCCATCGTGTCTTTTTTAAGATTTGTGGTAAAGACCGTTCATAAAATAGGACGGTTTTTGCGGTGTTTTTATTCTTCTTTTTATTTCTATCATTGGCCGGAGCGTTTACCGGCGTTTCCTCTTTTGGTATTGTCACGGGTGAAACCATCGGCAGCGCGCAGGATGATGACGACAATCGTCTCCGCACCCCGCTCTATGGTCTTATGCGATCAGTGTCTACCGACGATAATGCATTACGGTTGTCGCTCTTAGACTTTGTGTCGGAAGATCAACGCGGACCGACTTTGGGGGTTCCCTTTATTGGGCTCTTTAATCAACCTACCTTGGCCGATCGAGGTAGCTTATATCTTCGCGAGATTCCGTTTCATTGGATTCTACCATCCCAAGTTTTACCGGTGAAAGATTTAGAAATTGAAGAATCCGTAGTGATGCGAGGACCTAATTTGTTCTACGATCTGACGCTCATTCTTTTGAGGTTTCAGGACGGAACTACCGGGGCAATTAGTTCTCCCGGTGGATACGCATCGCTCGATGGTTATTTTGAGCACAATCTCCATAAAAAAATTATTGCGAATACCATCATCGTAAGGAAGAAAGCCGTGGGTTTGCTCAGTGTACCCGGAACAAATGGTTATCCTAGCGGCGCCATCGTGATTTTTGAAGGGGGCGAAATGGAGCGGCACTTTTCTCCTTCCGAATCCGGGGGGTTTATGTCCGCGCAAGCTTGGCCACCGCAGAATGAAGAATGGTACGAGAAGCATCGTGCAGTGGGAAGAATCATTAAGGCGCACTTGGACCGGGAGGGTAACCTTTTTATATTGACTGAATTTTTTAGGCTCCTTCGATTTCGGTGGCATAATCTCTCAGCCGCTCCGGAGCTAATCGGTTCTACCGATATCGATTACCGAATTTTTGATTATCTCGACCAGCGCCATAGAGATCGAGACCGGATCGACACGGTATTTGATATGGTTTCCTCCCAAGGGAAGTTGCTTGTTTTATTTAAAAAGCTGCAAACTAATCCGGCGCCAACCTTTAGTGAGCAGATTGCCTTAACTAAATTAGTTGAATTTGATTACCGGGGCCCACCTGGCCCAAACCACTTCAGGGTCGCCGAGTATACAACGCTTCTCACTCATGAAGGGTATCGTCCTAGCATAGTTCAGTTCGGTCCCCATGAGGATGTCGCCTGGGTTCTGGCCGGTTCAACGCTTCATTTTGTGCATCTCTCATCTGAGGCAAGCGGCACTGACCTCGAATGGATGATTTTAGATCGACAGCGTTTGAATGGGTTAGGCTTTGACGTACCTCGCGGCACTACGTTTTCAGTCGGTTCTTTTGCCCCCGTACCCGCCACTCCCTTTGAATTGGCTTTGAAACGCATTCAAGCAGAATTTGTTCGTGAAAAAAATACGCTCGTTGCCGCAGGTTTTCCGGAATTGCCATTGCGCCCAACGCGGCAGGGCTTCACTGGATGGCTTGAGTCTTCAACGAACTTCAAATATCGCGTTTATGATTTCTACCGAAAACTCCCGGATCTACCCGGGCAGTCGAGACATGAATTTATCCCTGAATTTGTAACGGCCTTGCAGTCGGCGGGTTTTCGTTTGAATTCCTTCAGCCTGCTTCCGCTGAATGAAGTTGCGGGCCAGGCGGCCTTTGATCCGGCAGTGCTCCTTCGACTTTTTACAAAGGCGGAAATGTTTCAGCAGCTGCATAAAAACGATGCGACGCCGGGTGAGTGCGAGGACTTACTGCAGACGGTCACCTACGTTGTATTTGAATAAATATGAAAAAATGGCGCAGCAGTTTGGGTCTAACCCAATAGCTTTTCGCAAATTCTTTGGGTAGCGCTCACCACATCCCGCGCATCATCTTCGTTCATGGCGATCCCCAAGGGTAAAGAAACCGTAGATTTCCCAAAGGCCCTGGCCACACGAAAGTCTTCATCTTTTGCACGAATTTGTTTGTCGGTCAGAAATTTTTCAAACAGCGGAAAATCCACCAAAGAAATATAATGCACACCTACGCCAATTTTTTCCTCGGCAAAACCGTTTAGGAATTTGTCACGAAATTCCGGTGGAGTTTGAAGCTGGTAGAGGTGGAGGGCGTGGACTTCCTGCTTTTCCTGAGCCGAGGTTTGATTTGGCACCTGGGGAATTTTTAGGGGGAAACGCTCCGCAAGTTTTGAGAATCCTTCATGGTAGATGGCCCAAATTTTTTTCCGATGCTCCCGGTTTTTATCAATCCGTTTTAACTGATGAAGCCCCAGGGCTGCCGCAAGATCGGGCATATTATATTTGAAACCAAAGTGTTCAAACTCGTAATGTTGATAACCACTGGCGGAAAACCTACGGTGCGCATCCTTAGACATGCCGTGGAGGGAAAGCTTACGGGCTTCTTCCGCAAATTTAGCATCGTTGGTGGCGAGCATTCCGCCTTCCCCGGTAGAAACGTTTTTATTCGCGTAAAAACTAAAACAGCCGGAAATGCCAAACGTGCCCGAATGTTTTCCTTTAAGGCTAGTCTCAATGCTGTGGGCGCAATCCTCAATCAGGGCGATTTTTTGCTCACTGCAGATTTCCAGCAATTCTTTTACGGGCCCCAATTTCCCGGCAAAGTGCACCACCACCACGGCTTTCGTACGAGCAGTAATGGCATTTTTTACCTGTAACGGGTCAATGCAAAGGGTATCTTCCAACACATCAACAAAAACGGGGCGGCCGCCCGCATGCACCACGGCATTTGCGGTGGCGCCGAAGGTAAGGGCCGGGACAATCACTTCGTCGCCTGGGTTTAAATGAAGGCCTGCGTAGGAAAGATGCAGTGCCGCAGTGCAGGAGTTCACGGCCACGCAATGTTTTACGCCCAGGTATTCCGCGAATTCCTTTTCAAACCGGGAGGCCCTGGGGCCAGTGCCGACCCAACCGCCGCGAAGGCATTCTAGGATTTCATTCATTTCATCTTCTTCAAAGCGGGGAGCACTGAAGACTAAGAAGTTTTTGCGCATGAAATGGATTATCCCTTCGTAGGGCACATCTTATTCTGGGAGGAATTTTTAGGCAAGGAAGGAGAATCTTAGGTACGGTAGGTCTATGTCCCTTCCCTCTGAAAAACTAAATGGTGCGCCATTGCTAACCGCCTGCGTGATTGTGCTCAACGAAGAACAAAACATCCTTCGCTGCCTAGAAAGCTTGAGATTTGCCGATGAAATCGTGGTCGTAGATGGGGGAAGTACGGACGCCACGGCGTTGCGTGTACGAGATTTTGAAAAACAAAATGGAAAACTCAAAATGGATGCGCTTTGCTTTCAGGGTTTTGCCCAAAGTCGCAATCATGCTCTGGGGCTTGCGACGGGGAAGTGGGTATTTTTTTTAGATGCCGATGAAGAAGTCACTTTGGACCTTGGGCGCAGGCTTAAAAACATTTCAAGGGAAGATCCCAAACTTCATCCCCGGGGTTATTCCATCAAGCGAGAGGAATTTTTTTTAGGTCAGAAATTAAATCATGGTCCTGGCAATCCATCCCATCAATGGCGCTTTTTCCAGCGCGAAGGTGTGCATTTCAAGGGTGAGGTTCATGAATATCCGGTATTTGAAGGGCCCGTGGGTAAAATTGAGGAAAGTATTCTACATTGGCCGCATCTTTCCATTGAGCGTTTCTTGAACAAGATGAATCGCTACACCACACTTGAAGCCCTCGATCGGTTTAGTCAGGGGCAACGGACGTCACTTCTGCACGCTTTGTTTACCTTCATTTCCACTTTTTTAAAAAACGGAATCCGGTACCGAGGTTTTTGGAATGGAAAAGTAGGGGTGGTGCTGGTGATTTTAGAAAGTTTTTCACGCACCGTCCGGCACCTTAAGCTTTGGTTGCTTTGGCAGGTTCACGACGGAAAAATTCAGTACGACCCATGGCTCGGGCAAAAATTAAAACTGCCGGAACCTGGGCAGAAAACGGCCGCCGCATTAGCCGAAATTGAAAAACCTGAGTGGAAAGCGCCCTAGTCCATGGCAAGCGCTAACCCCTCCCAAAAAAAACATGTGTTACACGCTTGTTCTTCCGAAAGCTTTTCGGGACTTGAGCGTTACGTATTAGATGTTGCGCAAAACCAAGCTGGCGCTGCGGCACTTTTTTGCCGCAAAGACTCTAAACTTTTTGCGGAGGCGCAAATTCGGGGAATTTCCACCCGTACTATCCCACGGGCAAGCAGGTTAGGTCTTCGTTTGTGGCATAGGATTAGGCTTATTTTGCGAAATGAAAGTCCTCCGTTTGATTTGCTTCACCTTCACCACTCAGGGGAGTTGCGTATTTTTGCACCGGTCCTTCAGTGGGTACGAGGTGCACCCAAGGTGATTTTGCAGTTCCATCTTTGGACGAATCACAAAAAACAAAACCCCTACCACGCATGGCTTTACTCCTTCGTAAGTGAAGTGTGGTGCTCAACGGAGCAGGCCAAAACCCAGCTTGAAAAATTACTTCCGAAAGGCACCTTCATTCGGGTAATTCCCTATGGCCGTCCCACTCAGAAGCTAGTGAGTATTCGGGAAAATAAACCTGCGCTGCGAACAAAATATCGCGAAGAGCTAGGCCTAGCTGCGGATGCCAAAATCATAATTACCGCTGCACGATTTGAGGAGATCAAAGGTATTCACGAATTGGTGGATGGGTTCTTTCAGGCAAATCTTCCGCCCGAGTGGAATTTGGTACTGATTGGAGAGCCATCGCCCGAAGATGCGTCAGCCCAGGAAAGTTTTAATCGTTTACTTCATAAACTTGAATGCATGGGTGCCTCGGACCCAGATCGTAGGCGTAGGGTACATATTTCACCGCCTTGCGATCAGGTGGAGTTGTGGCAAAGAATGTGCGGCAGCGACGTTTACGCCCTTCCTAGTTATGAAGAGTGTTTTTCTCTGGCTCTCATCGACGCCGTACTTTTGGGCCTTCCTGCCCTAGGCACCCAGAGCGGAGGTACTCCTTCATTATTACAGGAGGGCAAGGATGGAATAAGTATCGGTGAACTCGTGACACCGCGGGATTTCCAGGCCCTTAGTGCGGGCCTTCGGCGACTCGTGGATAGTTTTGAAAAAAAGAAAATCGCGTTGAACGCGGTCTTACCTCAGCTTGAGAAAAAATATGCGCAAACCACAGTGGCAGAACAAATTATAAATATTTATGACGAAGTCGGTGGAACAAAATGAATCCGGAAAATTTAAAGGAAGAATATCTTAAATTAACCTTGGGTTCCTCCCATGGCAGTGATTGGACTCATAAATTGTCGGCGCGGTGGTGGTCTGTGGGTTCTGGGTCTGAGTTTTTGGCCGAAACCGTTCCGTTCGTGGAGTCCGTAGCCGTAGCGCAAATTCCTCGGGACGATGACCACACTCAGAAATTGCGTGAACTTCGGGAAGAAATTGGAGATTGCCAACGTTGCCCGTTAAGTCAGACACGCACAAATATTGTTTACGGTGAAGGTAATCCCGATACTAAACTTATGTTCGTAGGGGAGGGCCCGGGCGAGAACGAGGACCTTCAAGGACGTCCTTTTGTTGGTAAAGCGGGAGAGCTCCTCGACCGGATGATTCAAGCCATGGGTTTTGCAAGGCAAGATATTTACATCGCCAATGTAGTAAAGTGCCGTCCCCCTCAGAACCGGACGCCTGAGCCAGCTGAGATGGCCGAATGTAAACCATTTTTATTAAAGCAAATAGAAATCATTCGCCCGAAAATTATAGTGGTGCTGGGAGCTACGGCCCTTCGTGCGTTGCTTGGTGAGACCCAGCGCATTACGCAAGCTCGCGGGAAATGGCAGTGGCTTTGGTCCTCCTTGCCCCCAAATTCCGAGGAAAATATTGCGGTCATGCCCACTTTCCATCCGGCATTCCTTCTGCGAAATCCCGCGGCGAAAAAAGAAGTGTGGGTAGATCTTCAGGAAGTCATGAAAAAATTGAACAACTAAGACGGATTCTTGGGTCCGGCTAAATCTTTTGCAAGTTCCGCGAGGATGGCAATTTCTTCCTGGAACTCATCATGGTTACGTAGTTTAAACGGCACGGAGGTGTCATTTTTTTGCAGGCTTTTCATGTAGCGCTGTAAGCCCACTAAGGGACCTGCCATTCGATGGGACTGCAAAATATTGAAGTAGGTCGTAAGCAGCAGAAATGAAAATGTAAGCGCTACGCACACGATTACAAACGGAGCTAGCAATTGCGCGCGGAACATTTCGGCAGAAATCCCAAGTTCTGGAACGGCCACCCGAAAAAAGAAGAAGCAGATGAACATCGCGAATGTGAGGATCATGGCTTGCATTTTGAGTTGTGTAGCCACAAACCGTTTCTGAAATTTGGGGCGAATCCAAACCACGTTGCGGCGGTTGGATAAGGGCAGGATCCAATCGAGGAATTCCCGAAAACTTACGGCAATCCCAATGAGGGCTACCCAAAGAAAAATATCGGCAAGGTTGAACACATACTTATGAAAAAATGGAAGTGAGAGTTGGATGAAATCCACGATCCCTTCGTGCAGGAAAATCCTGTCCCAGAGATTGCCGCAAATCGCGCCAAATCCAATGGAAAGTGCAATCTGGAAGTGACGTTGGTCTTTCGTTAAAAACCGACTCCAAATGAAATAAGCGAGAATAATGAAGAGGCCAATGCAACCCATGGCAAAGGTACGAGAACCTTCTTGGGATTCCGAGAGAAGTCCAAATATGATTCCCGGATTGCGAATCAGTTTAAAACTTAAAAACGAAGTGGAAATGTTTTCGGTTGAGAAATCTCTTACGGTGAGGGTCTGTAAGGCCATATCTTTGGAGACTCGGTCCACAAGCCACACCCCCAGGGCAGGCGCCCATCTGGTGACCCCGTTTGAACGTAGAATTTTCTCATAGCCCTTCAAAAGGGGGTTTTGTTGCTTCGTCATGTATCCTAGTATCTTTCATTCTTGAAAAAAAACCAAATCAAGCGGAAGTCATCCCTAAAGGCGGTTCCATGGCGTTATCAGAGTTTTTACGTGAATTCCCGGTTGCAGAGCTGAAAGCAAGCTCACTCCTTGCGCCGTTGTCGCCCCGAAAATTTATTCTAAAAACTTCCCATGGAGAGGTTACGGGACCCCAGTTCATGCCCGTCGGAACCCGTGCCACTGTTAAGGCCATGACCCCGCGGGATCTTAAAGATGCCGGCGCTCAAATGATTTTAGGAAATACCTACCATCTCTTTTTAAGGCCCGGGCACGAGCTTATTGAACGCATGGGCGGGCTACATTCCTTCATGGGATGGGATGGTCCGATCCTAACGGACTCCGGTGGGTATCAAGTTTTTAGTTTATCAAAGCTTAACAAGGTGCGTGAGGAGGGCGTGGAGTTTCAAAGTCATCTCGATGGTAAACGACATTTATTGACCCCGGAACTCTCCATGGAAATTCAGCGAGCGCTCGGCAGTGATGTGGTCATGGTTTTTGATGAATGCCCGGCATTTTCCGAAGATAAAACTAAAGTTGCCCAAAGCATGGAGCTTACCCTGCGTTGGGCTAGGCGTTGCCGGGATTTCAAATTAAAACCTCACCAAAAGCTTTTTGGCATTGTACAGGGCGGAATGTTCCCGGATCTCAGGGAGGAATGCTTAACGCGCCTAAAGGCTATGGGTTTTGAAGGGTACGCCATTGGTGGCCTTTCCATTGGTGAACCGGTGGAGACCATGCATCGCATGGTGCGTCAAATTGCGCCCTTACTTCCGACAGACCTTCCTCGTTACCTCATGGGGGTGGGTCGGCCTGAAGATCTCATTGTCGGCGCGGCCTACGGGATTGATATCTTTGATTGTGTCATGCCGACGCGTAATGCCAGGAACGGTACGCTTTTTACGAGTCAAGGAAGGCTTAACATCAAGAGTAAAAAATTCGCGGAGGATCCAAGTCCATTGGACCCACTCTGTGAGTGTTACACTTGCCGCAATTTTTCCAAGGCATACCTAAGGCATCTCTTTGCCGTAGGCGAAATTTTAAGTTCCGTTTTAAACTCCATTCACAATATTTCTTTTTACCTAAGACTCATGAAAGAGCTTCGCAGCGTCATTTCTTCTCCTGCGGCTTCTGGCCCGGAATCTGAACATAATGAGTTTGACACGTTCACCCAAAAATTTTAACCCCAGAGGAATGAATACCCAAAATCAAGATTCCCAAGCCGCAAATCAAGTTCCTGCGCCAGCAACTCCCGCAACCACTGCCACCGTCGGTGTGCCAACCCCGGCTTCCGGCCCAGTGGGCGGCCCTCCGCAACCAAGCCCACTCATGTCCATTCTTCCTTTTATCGTTATGATGGGAATCGCATATTTTCTCATCATCCGCCCTCAACAAAAAAAGATGAAAGAACACCAAGCCTCCGTTGAAAAGTTAAAGCAAGGCGATGAGGTGGTGACACAAGGCGGGATTTTTGGAACAATCACTTCTATCGTAGATAGAGTAGTGACTTTAGAGATCGCCAAGGGAGTGCAGATTCGGATTTTAAAGAGTCAAATCAATCCTATTGCGCGTCCAGAAAAATAGAGGAAAACCGATGACAGCTTTGGGGAAAAAGTGGTGGATGAAATTCGTGTTGCTCATGGTGGTAACCTTGAGTGCAATAGTTTATTTGATTCCGACCCTAAAGGGTTTTGATCCCGCAACTTCCAGTTACCCCGTGAAAAAACGAATCAATCTGGGGCTTGATCTCCAGGGCGGCGTTTACATGGTGCTTGGAGTTGATTTCCAAAAAGTTTTCAACGGAGTTGTTCAACGGCAGGCAGAGTCCTTGACCGATGAATTCGCTACGAAAAAGATTGAGTGTTCTGCACCCGTAGTTCAGAAATCCAATACTGCCGTCGATGATCCTAGGATTTTGGTGGAATGTAAAAATGCTGCCGCTAAAGAAGAGCTTAGAAAACTCGTAAAGCGGGATGATCTCCTCAGGCTTACGGATGATCGCCCCCAACATTACGAATTTGGTTTGACTAAGACCTATCGGGATAACGTTAGGGAAAAGACAATTAACCAAAGCATCGAAGTGATCCGGAACCGAATTGATGAGTTTGGCGTGTCTGAGCCTGTCATCACTAGCCAAGGGGTCGATCGTCTCTCTGTTGAGTTGCCTGGCATTAAAGACGTAGACCGCGCCAAGGAACTCATTGGCCGTACGGCAAAACTAGAATTTAAAATCGTTGCCGACGATCAGAAAAATCCTGATGAAGTGGCAGCGCTTATTTCTCAAATCGAATCTAAAAATTCCTTGGCCTATAAAGAAGGCGAGAAGTTTTCGGATTACGTACGTAAAGTGAACGAGCTTGCAAAGGGGCAAATCCCTGCGAATACCGAAATCGCTTTTCAGAAGGAAGAGCGTCGGGGCCGTATGCAGGGCCAGTTCGGTCGAGTTCCCTATTTGCTTTATTCTAATGTCGAAGTCACCGGCGATGATCTTAAGGATGCCTTCATTCAAATGGATCCCCAGGATAATCGCCCGCAAGTAGGCCTTAGTTTCAATAGCAAGGGCGCCCAAAATTTTGAAAAGGTTACGGGCGAGCATTTGCAACAACGTATGGCCATTGTCCTAGACGGAATTGTGCACTCGGCTCCCGTGATTCAATCTCGAATTGCTGGCGGACGGGCGCAAATTACCCTAGGCCAAGGCGAGTACAATGATATGCTCCAGGAAGCTAAGGATTTGAGCATAGTACTGCGAGCGGGTGCGTTGCCGGCTCAATTGGATTTCTTAGAGCAACGGGTGGTGGGGCCAAGCCTTGGCCAAGATTCCATCGAAAAGGGCAAGCTCGCCAGTATCGTTGGGTGCCTTGCCGTATTTTTGTTCATGCTGGTTTATTACCGGTTCAGCGGAGTCATCGCCGATATTTCACTCGTCTTAAACGTGATTTTGGTTTTGGCTATCTTAGTCGGCATTGACGCGACGCTTACGCTACCGGGCATTGCCGGGATTGCGCTTACGGTGGGCATTGCGGTGGATAGCAACGTGGTCATCTACGAACGGATCAGAGAAGAATTGCGGCGAGGCAAACCGGTGCGCGCAGCCGTTGATTCAGGCTTTGAAAAAGCCTTTCACACCATTTTGGATGCGAACGTGACCAATGCATTTGCCGCTATTGTTCTTATGAACTTTGGTACCGGCCCCATCAAAGGGTTTGCTGTGACTTTGCTCATCGGCATCATCACCACGGTTTTCACTGCGGTCTTTGCGTCTAAGCTCATGTTTGACTTTTATTTGGATAAATTTAAAGTGAAAGAGTTGAGTATCTGATTTTGTCTCAAGCGATGGGGTGCTGAAATGTTTCAACTGATTCCTGCAAAAATGAATATCAATTTCGTGAAGTACCGCCACTTTTGGGCTGGTATGTCCATTGTGGCCATCATCGCCAGCTTGATCATGGTCGCGGTCAAAGGCCTGAATTACGGAATTGATTTTAGAGGCGGTGCAGAAGTTCAGTTGCGCTTTAAAAATGTAATTCCCATCTCTGAATTACGGACGCTATTGGAAGAGTCCAAAAGCTTTAAGAATTTAACGCTTCAACAACTAGGCGAAGGTGACTCAAAGGAGTTTCTCGCAAAATTAGGCGGAGATGAAGCTGATTTGCAGTCCGTTGGCGACAAAGTAAAAAATGCCGTCGCAAAAAAAATCAGCCCTGAGGAATTTGAAATTGTACGTACCGATGTTGTCGGGCCTCAGGCCGGTGAACAGCTTCGTAAAAGCGGTTTTTTATCCATGCTCTATGCTCTGCTTTGCATTTTCATCTACGTAGCTTTGCGATTTGAATCCCGTTATAGCCCAGGCGCAGTTTTAGCCTTGGTTCATGACAGCATGATTACCGTAGGTATTTTTGTTTTGACCCAGAAGGAATTCTCGCTGCAGATTCTAGCCGCGATTCTCACGATCATCGGTTATTCCAATAACGATACGATCATCGTGTTTGACCGTATTCGGGAGACCTTAAGTCTTCACCCGAATCGACCGCTGGAAGAAAACATCAATATTTCCATCAATGAAACTTTAAGTCGTACGATCCTTACATCTCTATGCACCTTCATGGTGACCTTCTCGCTTATGATTTTTGGCGGCGGCGTCATCAGTGATTTCGCATTCACCATGTGCATCGGAATCGTAGTCGGAACTTATTCTTCTATCTTTATCGCTTCGCCGATTTTGATTTACATCACCCAGTGGCAGAACAAGCGCAGTCAGAGTGATAAGGGTACGAAATCAGGGCCCCAACTTAGCGCGTTTGCCTCTGGCCCCTAGGGCTAAAAATGGACAAGGATGTCGATTTTGATTTGGTTCAATCCTTAAGCCACGAGTTTAGCTTTTCGCCACTCACGGCTCAGGTTTTGGTGCGCAGAGGTTTTTCAACTTCCGCGGAGATCCAAAGTTTTCTTAATCACGACCTCACACGGTTGCCTTCTCCTTTTTCCATTCAGTATATGGATAAGGCCGTTTCGCGAGTCATGGAAGCCATTGAACGCAATGAGTCCATCATGATTTACGGTGATTACGATGTCGACGGCACATGCGGCGCTACCATTTTGTACGAATTTTTCCGTCAGTGCGGCGTTTCCACTAGGGTTTATCAGCCCAATCGATTTCATGAGGGTTACGGAATCCATAACGCAGCGGTGAACCGGCTCATTGATGAGGGCGCAAAGGTTCTCATTTCGGTGGACTGTGGTGTTACGGCCCTGGAGCCCGCGCGCATCTGCAAAGAACGTGGCGTGGATTTGATCATCATCGATCACCATTTACCTGGGCCAGTGCTTCCTGATTCCTATGCCATGGTGAACCCTAAACAAGAGATTTCGACGGACCCAGTCCAAGCTGATTTAAAAAATCTTTGCGGTGCTGGCTTGGCATTTTTTTTCTGCATGGCCCTCCGGGTAAAGTTGCGGGAAAAGGGTTTTTTCACGAGCGAGCGTCCCGAGCCTAATCTTAAGAAGTACCTTGACCTCGTGGCCGTAGCCACGGTGGCGGACTTAGTGAATTTGCGGGGCATCAACCGCATTTTAGTCACCCATGGGCTTCAGATTCTAAACCATAGTCCAAGGCCTGGTTTGGCGGCGCTTCTGGAAGTTTCGCAAATCAAACGCGTGCGATCCCAGCATTTGGGTTTCTTCCTGGGGCCTAGAATCAATGCCGCCGGACGGTTGCAGTCGGCGGGTGATGCTCTGGCCCTCTTGACTTGTCAGGACCCCGTTGATGCAAAAGCGAGAGCTGAACAGCTTCACCTCCTGAATGCAGAACGCCGCGCTACCCAGGACGTCGTGTGGAAACAAGCGCGCGAACGGGCTCTACAAAAAATTTCTGATCCAAGGTGGCTAGAGTTGAAGGCCAAAATTCCGGGTGCGGAGTTTGGTCCGTGGCCTAGGGCCCTGGTGCTGGCCCATGAAGATTGGCACGAGGGTGTAGTCGGAATTGTGGCTTCAAAAATTTTGGAAGAATTCAGACGCCCAGTTTTTATTTTCGCCAAAAAAGAAGGCGCCGAAGTTTGGAAGGGCAGCGCAAGGTCAATTGGAACGATTGATATTTTCGAGACTATGCAAACGCCTTCCGTACGTGAGCACCTCCTGAATTTCGGTGGGCATGCCCACGCCGGTGGGGCAGCGCTTCCGTTTTCTGCACTAGAGAAATTTGATATCGCGCTTAATGAATATCTGGCTCTTTCGACTTCCCAGGAACAATATAATTTTTCGCGACCCTATGACCTCCAAGTGAGCATGGCGGACTATTCGAAAACGGAGTGGGAGCGTTTCGCAGATGAAGTTGATCGCTTAGAGCCGTTTGGCATGGGATTTCCGGAACCCACTTTGCGGGCCTGCATCGGTGAGGAAAAAAACCGGGTTTCCAAACTTTCTGTTTTGAAGGAAAAACACCCGAAATTCCTATTAGGAAACTTTGAAACCATTTGGTTTAACGGTGATGTGACTTGTCTTGGCGAAGGTTGTTCTTCCCAGCTTTGGATCAGGCCTCAGTGGAACGAGTGGAACGGCCGTAGGCGCCTGCAGCTCCAGGTGGTCGGCGCGGGCCCCACTTAGCCCGGCTGCTAGAGCATCTCGCGATTCCCTGGTGATCCATTTTGCGCTAAGCTCATCAGAGATGCTGAACCACTGTAAAATCATTTCTTCCTTCACCGCAAATGTCTCCGTTTGGGAAACCTTGCGTGGTGGCGTCTTAATTTTGGTGCGATGGTTTGTGATCTATCCTTGGGTTTATATTTTATACAATATAAAAGATTTACAGAAGTCACCTTGGCGCTTGAATCCCGAAGATCGTGGTCGCATCGATGAACCGGGCATCTTAGTCACCAACCACTGGAACGGAATTTTTGATTTTCTGATTGCCCAAATTGCCTCACCACGTTGGGCCTCTTTTTTGGTGGATATGCGTTTCACCCGTATTCCGGGCACGAGGTTTTTTTTCCGGATACTGAGGGGTTGCCCGATTTTAAGAAAACGTCCATCCCGCACTCAGCAACTAAGCATTTATGAAAGTTTAGCGCGTAGGCTTCTGCAGGGCGGGTGGGTTTGCCTTTTTCCAGAAGGTCCGTCCATGGATCGCTCAAGTCTTGGTCCACTTAAGCCTGGAATGGCGAGATTAGCGTTGCTAGCCGAAGAAAAGGCCGGCTGGGGCCTTCAGCTTAAAATTTATGTGCTCGGTTTAAATTATGAAAACGCCGCCGTTGGTAGGTCCAATGTTTATGCAAAATGGGGCCGCGTTTTAAAGGTAGCCGATTACCGGGAGTTATTTTTGAAATCTCCCCAAGATGCCGAACTCGCCATAAAAAATGATGTGTCCGAGGCGTTGCGGAATGTCGTGATTCAGGCTGATTCCATCCAAAAGCTAGAAGAGGCGCATCAGGTGGCGTTTTTAGAAAATGATCAATCCTGGCAAGGTGTGAAGCGCGCGGTAGTGTCTAAATCGCCGGCGGCGCGCAGCGGCTTCCAAGAAAGTGCGGTGTACAAAAATTTTGTTTTGTTTCTATTTTCAATCTTTGCCGTCTTAAGCTGGCCCTTCCGAGTTTTCGGTAAGCTTTGCGCAAAAAATCCATCTGAAGAAGCAGGCTACATCATGCTCATCTGGGCGTTAGTTCTGGTGGTGGGCGTTGAGCGCAGCGGTCTTCGCTGGCTCAGTGTTCAGTTACTCGCCACCTGGTTTTGCAGCGTGACGTGGCTTTGGGCCTGGCGCCGTGGCGTGCCGCAGACAAAATAGGAAAACGAAATTCTGCGCAAAGTACCCTGCAAATTCCCACTGGTGGGAATTTCGTGTTTGCCATGAGTTTATGGCGAACGTGATCATAGGTTATGACGAGCATAACCTGTGTCCGGCCAGCCGGTAGCAAAGTCTACGAACCGTTAAAGTCTAGGCAGCACAACGCCCGTTTGCGCTTGGTATTTCCCAGCTTTATCTTTGTAACTGACGGCGCAAGGTTCATCACTTTCGAAAAACAATACCTGCGCAATGCCTTCGTGGGCATAAATTTTTGCGGGCAGGGGAGTCGTATTGCTGATTTCAAGGGTCACGATACCTTCCCACTCTGGCTCAAAGGGCGTGACGTTTACGATAATTCCGCAGCGTGCATAGGTGCTCTTCCCCAAGCATATGGTCAAAACGTTTCTAGGAATGCGGAAATATTCCACGGTGCGCGCTAACGCAAAGGAATTGGGTGGAACGATGCAAGTATCGCCCTTAAGCGTAACGAAGGAATTAGGATCAAAATGTTTGGGGTCCACCACGGTGTTATTGATATTGGTAAAAACTTTAAACTCATCCGCCACCCTAACATCGTAGCCGTAGGAAGAGACGCCGTAGGAGATGACACCCTTGCGCACCTGACGTGGTTCAAATGGCTCAATCATTTTATGCTCAAGGGCCATGCGGGTGATCCAGTTGTCAGATTTGATGGACATCGTTTTTACCTCTCGACGGGCATTTCTCATCAACTTGCGCTCGTTTGGCAAGGGGGTCGTGAGGGAGAACGGCAAATATCGTGATGGGGATCTGACCTTTAAAGAAAGGAAGCTGCTTGACTGTTTAAACCCATATAGGGCAGTTCCCTCTCAAATGAAAATTGCGTTATGCCACAGCATGAATTTTGCCAAAGAGGCTGCCGACGTGCAGAAATGGTTCGAACGTGAAGGACACCAAGCCTTCCCATCATCTTTCAATGGCGAATTTTTAGGTTTGACTGAATCGGAAATAGAAAAACTGAAATTAGAGCAAAAATACAATCAAGATGCCATGAGAGAGCACTGGGCCACTATCGATGCTTGTGACGCAGTCCTAGTCTTAAATTTCGATAAAAATGGAATGGCTGGTTACATTGGCGGCAACACATTTCTAGAAATGGGTTTTGCCTATATTTTGCGAAAACCCATTTTTCTCCTAAACCCCGTTCCGAGGAATCCTTATTTTGAAACGGAAATTATTGCGATGAAGCCCATGGTGGTTCATGGAGATTTATCGAAAGTAGCGATGGGGATCGGTTAATCTCCCAAATTATTTTTTTGCGCTCAGTTTAATCTCCAACCGCTGAGGTTCCGTAGCTACCCATTTCCAACCGGGGTTTGGGCCTTGCGCCTGGGATCGCGGTGCAACCATTGACACCGAAATATTTTTTGGCGGTTTAGGCCATGCCTGGTGCGCGCCCGAAAAGATTACGCACCTTTTCTCGACAGTTTCACTGGGACTGTCGGCAAATGTTTTTCTCAAGGCTACCTTTCCAACTTCAAGAGAGCTTTCACCGCTTTTTTCGGGCGATACCCGCACGCAGACTCCCCAGTCGGACGAGAGAGATGCCGGCAGATAATAAGTCATTTTTTTTAGTGGCGCGACTTCGAGCTCAATTGGGGACGTGGCCGTCGATAATGAAATGGAGAGCAAAAGGGTTGCGGTACTAAGCGGCATTATGAAATCTCCTGAAGGGTTTTTAAATAAAAGGCCATGAGCAGGCTTGTCGTGTCGGCGCGAAAGCTAAGAAGCTTTCCTTTAAAAAGAAATGAAAGCGCTTCCTCGATACAGGCTTCGTAATTCGCGTCCTCCGGTTGCTTAAGTTTTTGCATATAACCACGGAGCCACGCGCGGATGGATAAGAGTTCGTGGTTCTCTAATGGCACTGGAGTTTTTGATTTTAATTGAACCAAAAGTTGAGCCTGCGCACTTTCATCCGAATTCAGTAAAAACTGCAAGTAGCGGGCGGCCCTTGCCTGGGCCGACCCAGTTTTCCAAGGCCGTGCAGGGGAATTTTCTACGAAAGATATTTTGTTTAAGAATTCAAAATCCGCCCTCGTTTCAAAGCAGGCATTGGCGAGCAGGGCTACCATTCGCGAAAGGCAAGACCCGCTTAAAGTAATATTGCAGTAGCTTGCGGACGGCAGCGCCGAAAAATCATCTGACGTCTCAGCACTTAAATTCTTAGCGACAGAGAGGTCCATGCCGGCTTTCGCCAGCGTGCCATAAAAGAGGCAAAAATCTCCATACTCCATCTCGGGCGGCACGGTTAAAAACGGAAACAGGTTTCCCAATTTTGGCGGCAGGGCCTCAAGTAGGGTCGGCATAAGAAACGCAGTCGGCATGGTAGGCTTTTACCGCAATTTGAATCCAAGTCCTAAGACTCTTAGGCAGGATTTTCTCCGCCGAATTTGCCTAGCACATTCCCCCTTAAGGGCGCGCTTAAAAAAGTCGAAGGGTTTGAAGAGAGGAATCGTAAATGTTGCTCAAGAATCTCTTTTTCATTTCCATTCTGCTATCAACTAAAATCGTTTTTGCAAGTCATGGGGCCCATGAGGAACCCCATCACGCAGAAAACCACAGCGGTTTTTTAGGCACCTATTACGAGCGAGCGGCCGCCTTTTGGGAAAAGGTAGATAAGCTTGCAAAAGCTGATCAGGAGAATGAATTCCTTCACCACCGCGTAAACGAATTAGAAGCGGAAAACACTAAGCTTAAGCTTGAACTCGGTGTACGCGAAGAATCCAAACGTGCAAAACGCTTGAGCGAAGAAGCCCTAGCCGAAGCTGGCCATCCCGCTGCGCGCACCGAGGCGTCCTTGGTACCCGAACTCAGCAATCCGGATACTCCGCCAGAAATTTTAAGTATGTCGCCAAAAAAGATTCTTAAGTATTCCATGACGGCGTTAGAAAAATCGGAATTTGACCGCGCGGCACGCGGCTTCATTTTCCTTGCCACTGGTAGTGAAAATAAAATTTATTCTACCGCCCAAACGCATTACCTCGCTGGTCTTTGCCTTATGGAACTTAAAAATTTTGGTAAGGCCCGTAAATACCTTACGCGCGCCCACCAATTATCCCACGCTTCCGGCAGATCCCCGGCATCGGTGGAAAGTCAAAATTATGGCCCTAAAGCTTTAGGTGCATTGATTTTATCCTATGAAAAGAGCGGCCTTAAGAACGAAGCCAAACAGACTCTCGATAAACTTGTGAACGAGTATCCTTTCTCCGCCGAAGCGAAACGTTACAGGAGTGGCCGTGCACACTAAGAAGTCCGTGACGAAAAAAATTCGGACGTTTATGATCTTCGCTTTGAGCGCCTCGGCGTGGTTAGGATTGCAAAGCCCATGGACTTTAGCCGAAAAACCTCGTGAACTTTTTGGGATCATCTCTTTCCGCAATTGCGAGGAGTGCTCAATAAAATTAGGGGATATTCTGCTTCAAGGTGATGTGGTGTTTACCCATCACGATGAAGTTGTGGAAGTGACCACCACGCAAGGAACGCAAATTCGGTTTGCTCCTTCCAGCCGCGCGGTTTTAGGCTCACCCGTCAAAAAAGATGAGATTTCACTTTTGGAGGGCGCCCTCTTCGCCAAAGCCCCGGATACTTCGCATTCTGAAGTCGCCCCTGGTCTCAATATAAAAACTTTATTTGTAGAATTTCAATTATCCTCCGCGCAACGTGAAGCGGTCGTTTGGGCGTCCATGGAAAAAAGCCAAGTTCTCTCCTTAGGGGATGCCATCCTAGTAAAACACCCAGATCTCGCCGAGGGTGTCGTGCGTTTAGCGCCGGGGCATTTTACGGAATTATCCTACAATCAGCGAACTCTTTTACCGCGATCACCTAGGCAAGTGGACCTAGATTCTGCGCAAGTTTTATTTGAAAGTCTAAGGCTTCCCTTTCCCAATATTTTACGCGAGGTCGCAAGGCAGGAGCAAGCTCGGGTGGAGCGCAGCTTAGCGAGCGTAGCTAAAGCTAAGGCTAAGGCCGTCAAGCCCGTCGTCGTAGATGACGTGGGCCGCAGAATGACTTCGGACGAAGAACGTATGGCAAAGGAAGCTTCAGAAAAGCGCGCCCGCGAATTAGACGAAGCAAGGAAAGAATTGGAGTTACGCTTACAGGCTAGGCTTGAAGGCAGAGATTACGAAAGCATTATCGCCGAGCGACAACGACGTGCCGATACGGAAAAGAAACGAGCGCTTGCCGAAAAACAGAAGGCCACGGTGCACCTTCGTGAGCGGGAACGTGCATTACAAGATGCAGTTAGCGGGAAAAGGGCCATAGCCACCAGAGAATCTCCGCATAACAGCTCACGCGCGCCGGCCAGTGTTTCACCGCAAAAGAAGAACAATGAAAGAAACCATGGGACGAATATCATTGATCGCCTCATCAATGGCGAAGAGTAATATTCTGCGCCTAAAATCCTATTTGATCCTAATTCTGGCTTTGCTTTGGCAAATTCCTACGGCTAAGGCCCAGACCTTTGAGCTTAGCCTTTTGGCTGGCTTCTCAAAAACCAGTTACGGCGAAGGCACGTACACTAAAAGTAGCCGATTCACCGGAAGCCTTGCTGTGAACATCACGTCGCTGACCCAAATTGAATTAGGTTACACCGATTCGCGGAGTCGATACGTTTCAAATTCCGCCACCAGTAGTTCCACGACACAAACGTGGGATCGCAACCTCTCCCTCGCTATCGTGCAGTCACTCCTTCCCAAAAGCTTTATTGTACAGCCCTTCATCAAGGGAGGGGCAGCTCAGCTTTACCGGATCCAGAAGTTGACCTACGATGGCGTCGCTCAGCCGGAGTCCGTACTGAAACAACCCAGCGGAGTGCTTGGCGCAGGTTTAAGAATTTTTCTTCACCGAAACATTTCGCTTAAGTGCGAACTTACGACATACTTACCTAACTTCCATATTTCGGCAGCAAAGGATAATTATGACTGGGAAGCAGGGCTTTCGTTCCATCTCTAACGCAAGTTTACTCAGCGGCCTTTTAGGCATTTTTGGCTTAGGGTTCGTTTTAACTGGATGCTCTAGCGTTGGTTACGTATTCCATGCCGCAAAGGGGCAGCTCTCGCTCTACAATCATGAGCGAAGCTTTGAAGAAGTTTATTCTGACCCTCTGACCAAAACTGTGGTGAAGGAAAAACTCAAATTGGTTTCCACTTTGAAAAAATTTGTTGAGGCAGAGCTGGGCGTTAAAGCTACGGGGAATTACACAACTTATGTAGAGCTCAATCGCCCCTACGTCAGTTATGTGGTCATCGCGGCTAAGCCTAATGAAGTTAAAGCACATAATTGGTGTTTCCCCATTGCCGGTTGTTTTCCCTATCTTGGCTTCTTTGATGAAAAACGCGCTCAGGATTGGGCGGATGATTTTTCGAAGAAGGGTTTTGAAACCTATGTGCGAGGTGCTTCGGCCTATTCAACTCTTGGGTACTTCCGGGATCCGCTCCTCTCAAGCATGTTGCGCGGGGATGATGCCGACCTAGCCAATTTACTTTTTCACGAAACGACCCACGGGTATGTGTACGTCTCCGGCCAAGGGGAGTTCAATGAGGGTTTAGCGACGGCCATCGGTGATTATGGTGAAAAGATTTTTATTGAACGCACCTACGGAAAAAATTCGCCGCGCATGGCCCGTTGGCAACAGGAACAACTGGATCAAAAAAAGTTCTCTTCAGCTTTGAAACGCGCGGCCGCTAAACTAAATGCTATTTATACACAAGGAGAGCTTTCGGGAGAAAACCTAACAAAAAAAGAACGGGTATTTTCTGAACTTCAATTAGAGGTTTTGGGAATTGCATCTTACTCAAAGGCTGCTGGCCAGCTTAAAAACAACGCTCAACTGGTGGCGCACCTCACATACGATGAGCAGAGAAAAGACATTCAAGACATGATCGACAGTTGCGAAAAGCAGGCGGCAAACACCAAGGATAAATTCAGTATTCCTAAATGCATTTTAGACACGGCAAGGAAATGGAAACCCGCGGCCTAGAATTTCAAGGTGGCAACGGCCGACTTACTCGCGGCAGCGGGTGGCTTGTCGCACAGCTTGCCTTACGGAATCCGTAAGCATGAAACAATTCGTCGTATCGAGCCCTAGCGGGTGATCGGCGTCCCGCTTGGCGGCGGCTTCCCAATTGATTTGGTCGATAATGCCTTGAGGATCGCTAGTCATTTTCCAAGAAGTCCAATCTGCAAAACTTTCCTCAAGCTGGCGGTAGGCGCAAATTTCTCGGCAATCGGGCGATAAAGAAAATCTTCCGCGCGGATACTGGTGAATGCGATCCAGAATGCAAGTGACGGTCTCATTGCTTGCCCCCTGCTCACGGAAAAGTCTTTTATAAATTCTTAGTCCATTTTCATCTAGAAGGCAGCGTCGTCCAGGCTGGAGTCTGCGATACCAATCCATTCCAACGGTGACATCTTCGACTGCACCTTCGCCAGTTCCATAACGCGCCTGACGATACCGTTCCCACCTAGATAATGCATGGCCAAGTTCGTGACGGAAAACCAAGCGTGGCTTATAAATTCTAGGATCCATCTCAACATTAATATTGATGTAGGGGCGATAGATGCGCATACGACTTCGAATCTCTTCCCGCAGGGGGCCCAAGTTTAAGGAGTTTAAGAGGTTTGCATCCGTATTTAAAAAATGAACGGTCGCATCGTACTCCATGGCGGGGTAGCGACATGGCGCGGTTCCGGGAAGATTACAGAAACGAAGGTCTGTTGATTCAAAGAAGCTGCGACACTCGGCATCGGTCGTTGGACAAAAGAAAGTGATGGCGCGCTCAATCTCTTCCCGTCCGGTGGCAAGGAGTTCATCCCTTGCGGTGGCGGAGCGAGCATACAAAGGCAAAGTACGGGTCACCTCAGCCCTTGGGCTTGCTGAAAGTGCGGAAGGCAAGGGTTGGCAGTTTTCGTCGGCCGTTAACAAACGACTTCCGTAACTATTCGCTACCTGTTCAACGTTTGCTCGAGGATTTTGCCAATGAAGAAAATGAAGTGTTTGCATGGTGCTCACGGAACCCCAAGCATGGGGCAGAGAGGCATGTGAGAGGGCCAAAAGGCGATCAAACCATGGGGGGGGCGCGGTAGCTAGGACATCGCCGCAGGCTTGTTGGGAAAAGTTTTCAATATCTCCGTGAGTGGCTAAACCAAAGTACCTGGTCAAGTTCTCTCGCGGGATAAAGGGAGTCTCACGCCGATCTTCTGAACTTGGTTTTTCAGGCATTTCTAGCGGCGATACCGGTGCGCTGCTCGCCGAAACAAAATGCATAGAAGAAAAAAGTGCGATCGCGCCAAAGAAAAAACCTAAGAAATATTGGGAGAGGTGGTTTCCAAAATTTCCTAGGTTTAATTTTTCTAAATACATTTTTCGCGAAGTCATATTACAGCCCGGCGATGTTTAGAAGCGAGTTGTGATATCCGTTTCAGCTTCTAAGCTAAATCTCCAACCGGCACCCAAGCTAATGGGGCCGTAGGGAGTGTTGCGGCTGATGCAACGATTGAACTCACCTTGGCAGTAACCAGGGATGGAGTAACCAGTGTAGCTTGCATTGCAGATGTTCAGCTCTTGGTAACAAATTCCGTTATAAATTTTGTAATCGGATTTGATATTGCTTACGATGATCTGAACGTTGGCGGCGCTTCGACCAGCAAGAGCTTGATAAACTGAAGATGAAAAATCAATGACGTTTGAATATTGGTTTGGACCAGAAGGGCTTACGCAATTGGTGGCGGCTACTTCGCTTGATTGGTAGGTAACGCCATTGATCAGCAAAGTGAGGGTTGCCGCCAAAGTGTTGTAAGTCGAACTTCCGCCAACGGGGGTATTTGTTCCTGTAATGGCGTCAATACGGCCAGGGCTACTTTGGCATTTGATGCGGACGCGTAAACGTTGATCGATGCCGAGCGCGTTACTCATCCCCAAAGTCAAAACTCGTGGTGGTTGACCGGATTGCCCATCGGCAGGTCCGTAGGCGTAAGCCGAGGCAAGAAAAAGTGGAGAAGTTCCGCCGCCCGAAACGCCGGTGCCGGTGGACGTGCTAAGTTGGCCGTTATTCACAGGTGCTGGCGTTACGGAAGACGTAGTATTTGCGGCAGGAGCGGTCGCTGGTTTTACGACATCCCCATCTTTTGAACCGCAACCTAAGGGAATCCACAAAAGGGTAGCCACGGCGAGAAAAACTCGAATTCTGGTTTTCCATCCTGACATTAAAATATTTCGCTTCAACATAAAACACCTCTCTCAACTCTGGTTTCGAACGCACAGATAACTCTGTGTCTCCTGTGACCTACACAGCAAAGAGGATGCCAGGGGAAAGGAGGTGTAATATCAACTGTTTATGTTTATATAGAAGGGTGGGTTTGAATTGGGAAGTGACAGGTGATTAAAAGTTAGGCGGGGGAGGGCACAGTGACCGGGGCGGTTTCGGTGACGGGAGCTGGGTCAGTTTCGGGCAGGCGGGCATTCAGCCACGGCCGCCTGGATTCAGGGTCAGTTTGTTCACACCTCACCGGTGACTCCCTCACCGAACACCTCTCACAGAAGCTAACCCCCGTTTCCCACAAAATTCCAAAACAAGAACGAAAGCTTCCGTTACAAACACAACCTCCCACTCCCATTAGGCATTTTCTGCCGCCTCACTCCCAAATAACCTTAAAAATTGGCTTAGGTTCACTAATCTTTTACAATGTTTTTACTGTGAATATGACATCATTGGATTTTCTGGCATCCCTCAAATCTACATTATCGCCGGTCCTTATTTGGGGCAGTTACCCGGCGGTACTTTTTTTATTCATTTTATGGCTGTTTTTGGGGCTTCGTTTGCTCATAAAGCCCGATCGCTCCGAACTCCAGCCAGGTTCGACCCATTGGACAAACCTCCGGATGCCCCTTCTTCTTTCCTTCTTCGCAGCCTTAGTAGTCGTCGTTTCCGTTCCCACGGAGTATCGCACCCTAAGTGATGAAACGAATCTTCTCGCCGTGGCGCAATCCATGGTTCAGGAACGCGCCGTGAAACTCATTACGGCCGGCAAATGGTACTACCATAATTTTCAAATGACCCATTGGGAGATTCCCACGCGGCCGTTTCTCTTTCCGCTCTTAATTTCGTTTGTGCATTCCGTTTTGGGTTACTCCTGGAAAAATGGATTCGTTACTAACTACATTTTATTTGCACTATTAATTTTGGTTCTTTGTCTCTGGGTTCAGCAATCTGTCGCGAAAGGCCGGGACGCACTTTTGTGGTCGTTAGCCTTGGTGCTACTGGTCTTGAGCCAACCCGTAATCACCACGGCGGCAACCTGCGCTGGATTTGACCTTTGTTTTATTGTTCTATTGAGCTTTTGTTTCTTGCTTGCGAAAAAACTCGACGCCGTAGATTTTTCGTCAACGCCGGCGGCTCCTCAATTCGCTTCATTTTTTATTGCGTCAGCCCTTTTGCTTTCGCAAACTCGTTATGAAGGCCCATATTTCACGGCTGTTCTTATCATTTGTTTTCTTCCTCGATTTAAGAAAATTTATCCCAAGAAATTTTCCGTCGACGTGGGTCTCCTCCTGGTAGCCGCGGTGGTCGCGGTGGGTTTGACCATTGTTCAACGGATTCTTGGACATGGCCTGTATCAAAATGCGCCCGGCCAAGAACCCTTTGGCATTACTAATCTGGTAAATGACACCGTCGAGCTCGTTCAAAGCCTATCACTGTTCCGTACCGATTTGCCCTACGCCCAAATTGTAGAGATTTTTGGTCTTGCAACAGCCTTTATTTACATTGCTCGGGCCCTTAAGAATGGTTCCGCCTTCCGTCAAAAACTTAACACTCCCCTGAATCTTACTTTAATCCTAAGTGTTGCGGGTTATCTTCTCATCACTCTAGGTTGGCATTTCGGCCGTGCCACGCACCCTTCTTCCGTAAGGTTTTTTATCCCCTGGGCTTTAGGATTAAGCGTACTTACATATCTGGGCCTTAAAGAGCTTTTGCAAAAATTCGATCCATCGGCGCGTTCCGCGGTTACGGCCCTTATCGTTGGCTTGGTTGCATTTCTTGTGCACCACCCTAGGGCCATTGAAGGGCGCATTTTCCACACTTTGACTTTAAATCGCGAAACTCAGCATCAGTACGATTTTTTGCTGAGCCAACCCCATAAAAATTTTCTGGTCGTTACCGACCGCCCTGGCCAGTTTGTCGTGAACAACTGGGGGGCAATGGATTTTAACGAATTCAAATCCCAGCGCGAGCACATCCAAACGGAATTAAAACGGCATTTGTTTGAGTCGGTTTTTATCTTTCAACACATTGAATATTCGCCCGACGTACCGTCTGGCCTTCCTACGGCGGCCCACGATCTGGGTGAAGCAGGTCTAACCAGGCTTAAAGAGATCCAGATTACTGAAAAAGAATTTTTAAGAATCTCCCGCTTAGAGGAAACTCCATGAATTTAAAAAATTTATCATTAGAACCGCAAGACACTGCGATGAACACTAACGCAGCCTCTGGCGATCTTATGAAGTGGAGTGAAGAATGGGGAATTCAACTGGCCTACGCCATTACGCAAGATGCTGAACTCTCCGAGGCGCGACTAGTCGAAGCCGTTTTGGCGGGCGTAACTCTAAACCTAAATTCTGACGTTCAGTTCGCGGCCCGAATCATGGAACGAACATTGCCTGATGCATTCAAAGGTTTCACCTCGGACTGGTTCTTTAAACTTCCGGTGCGGGCCCGGATTGTTTCGGCCTTGCGCGCCTACGGAAGTTTCGATTCTACAAAACTATCTGAATTGCTGCAGGAAGATGAAAGTTCGGTTCAAGACTTACTGGAACTCTCCCGCCTAGCGTTTAGTGCGGGAAAAACTTGGTTATCGGCAGCTGGCTCGCGAAATCCTGAGTGTCCGCCCCTTTCCGATGGAAAACTTTTTGCGCGCTACTTAGGGAATGACCTTCCCTGGGAAGAAGTTCAGTCACTTCACAAACATTTCATCGCCTGCCAGGACTGCCGAGACAGTTTGCAGCACTTCAAGACTTTGCAGCAAAACTGGCTTTGGGCCCTTCCGCAAATTGAACTCTCAAAAGATTTCCTAAAGCTCGCAAAAAAAACCGTATCGATGTCCAAGAATTTTTCCTTACACAAACATACGCGAAAGCTTCATGCCCATGCGACTTTGGCGTTAAGGGATTTAGTAAAAGATCCCTTGGTCAGGGGAATGGCCGCGTTATTGACGGTATTACTGATTTTCAAAGCCGCGGGCGTTTTGTAATCAAAGTTTACGCCCGGGACCCTCACTAAGGCCAAGAAACACTTGGCGCATTGATTCCCATGCCAGAAGTCACCACAAGCGTGAAACTCATTTGGTAAGTGAAGGTTGATCTGCCTTCAAAAATTCCTTCCGGCGGATTTCGAAGGGAGCCCAATTTTCGCGTGGCCATAAGCGCCGCTTGATCAAAACTTGGAACCTTTGAGCTTTGCATGAGATTGATGGATTCAAAATTTCCTTCCCGGTCAATGGTAAAAGAAATGATGCAAGGCAGTTCATCGCCAGGATTTGCGCCTAGCGCAGCAATCTCTTGGCGAATCTTAAGTTCATTATTGCGACTAAAAAAATACCAGTTTCTAATGAGTGGCTCTTCAAAGCGTGAGAAGAAAGAATAGTATTCCGATTCCACGGCATTCAGCAAATTGTCTGGCCCACGTTTTACCCCAGGGGCGTCCCTTCCAACGGGCCTAAACATCTGATTTGGTCCCCGTTGGCTTGCGGCCTGCCGTTCCTGTTTTGTCTGGGGCTTGGATTCAAACTTAAAGTTCTTAAATCCTAAATCGGAAAGATTTATATTTTTTCTCAGCGGTCTTACGGGCGAGCGTTGTTCGCGCTGACTCTTTTGTTCGGCTCGTTCCTGCTGCGCACGCTTTTGCTCATTAGTTTGAGATTGGGCCACCTGGGGGGCATCGTTTTGAGCGCCGGCTACGGTTTCCTCCGGCACTTCTTGATTTACTTTGCCAATGAACTTCGCATTTTTTGGGGGCTGCTTAGATTTATATTCTTCCCGCACTTCCTGGGACAGGAGCGGAGACATCTGGCGATTTTGCTTTAAAATTTGTTCTTTAAGCTCTTTTAAGTTTTTTTCGTCGATGTTCACGAGTTCCAGGGGCGGTTTTACGTCCGTGGGTAAATAGACGTGCTTAGAGAGTAGCAGAAGGAGAAGATGCAGAAGAATGGCAAACAGAATTCCCACCAAAAGGCGAGTCCTAAGCCTTGGGTCAAATTTTTGAACGGGTTCGGGGGAGTTTTCTAAGGTCTGCATTGTTTTATTTCAACTTCTCACCTTCGTGCCCCGCGTTCAAATTGACAAGGGGCGCTTCCATCCATTAGCCTGAAAAAGAGGAGAAATTCTCATGGCAACTCCCGTGAAAGAATATACAGATGCGGTCGACAAAGGCTTAGAGGGCGTTGTCGCTTGCACAACGAAAATCAGTTCTATTCAAGGCAATACTCTGACCTTTCGTGGTTATACAATCGATGATTTAGCCACCAATGCTTCCTTTGAAGAAGTGGTGTTCTTACTATGGAACGACCGGTTGCCGAAAAAAGATGAATTAGACACTTTAAGGCGGGAGCTTGTGAAAAACATGCACCTCCCCGCAGACGTGCAGAGTGTCATGAAAACCCTCCCACTTAAAAATGCCGTACCTATGGATTTTTTGCGTACCGTAGTTTCTAGCTTATCCATGTGGGATGCGGATGCGGCGGACATTTCGGATACCGCAAACCATCGCAAATCCTTACGTTTGACTGGAGTCATTGGCGCCATCGTGGCAGGATTCCATCGCTTACGTTCTGGTGAAAGTGTGCTTACCCCCAAGGCCGACAAAGGCGTCGCTTGGAATTTCCTCTACCTCACGCAAGGAAAAGAACCCTCTGAACAACTTGCTAAGGATTTTGACACTTGCCTCATTCTGCATGCCGATCATGAGCTCAATTGCTCAGCATTCTCAGCCCGCGTCACCACTTCTAGTTTATCCGATCTGCATTCCGCCATCACGTCGGCCATCGGCACTTTGAAGGGTCCGCTGCATGGCGGCGCTAACGAACAAGTTTTGCGTATGCTGCAAAAAATTGGAAGCCTAAATCAGGTAGATGAATTCATCCAAAATGCTTTAGGTGATAAAGCTAAGGTGATGGGCATTGGACACCGGGTTTACAAAGATGGTGATCCCCGCGCTAGGATTTTGCGTCAGATGTCCGATCGTCTTACAAAAGCCGCCGGTAAACATGATTTATTTGTAATGTCGGCGCGCATCGACGACATGATGCAAGAGAAAAAGGGCCTCATGCCCAATGTCGATTTTTATTCAGCAACGGTTTATCATTCCATGAACATTCCAACTGACCTCTTCACGCCAATTTTTGCCGTGAGTCGGATTTCAGGATGGTGTGCTCACGTTATGGAACAATATTCGCAAAATCGAATTTACCGGCCCCGTGGTCAGTACATTGGCAAGACCGGCGTGAGCTATGTACCGCTTGAACAGCGGTAACTAGCGTCAAAGAATTACCGTTGTCTTCTCGACGAAAATTTTTCAACGAACTTTTAAAAGAATCCATTTCTACTTGGGGGCAAGTGAAAACCCAAGTTTCGGGATTGGTAGATGATTATGTTTTACCTCCCACAAGAAAATTTCTTTTTGGTGAACAAGACCACCGTTGGCGGTTTGAGATTTCTGCGACTCCGTCCCAGAGTTTTGTGCAGGGGATGCTGCCGCTGATTTCAGAGTTCACGGGCAAAGAGACCCTCTGCGTTTTAAAAAATGAAAACGGGGAGCAGGCCTTTGAATGGAACGGTGAAACTACTTTTGTGCGGGAAATCCTCCAGTGGGCGGGAGAAAAGAACGCAGCTGTGGTTTCGAGCACCGCTACGCCTTGGCATACCCTTATTCTCGGCACGTCAGGGGGGCGCGTCCTAGAGTGGAATCCACGATTGCAGCTGACTTATTCCTTGGCTCAACTGCCACTAGCTTCCGAAGAGCAATTGATATCCCTAGCGTTAGGCGTAAGGGAAGGTGCACAACTCCACATCGTTTCCGTGAGTTCCGAGATGAAAGTTTTTGTCCTAGAATCTAAGAAACAATTCAGAAGGCATGAGACTCAGACCCACCGCACTTTACTTAGGGGTGGGGTGAAAGTTTTTCAAGCAACGCCTGCGCAAAATTACGTGTTAACGCCAACCACCGGAGGGCTTGATAAAGATCTCGAAGCCGAGATGCCCGTAAGGCACGCCGATGAGCCAAAGCAAGCGGGTTCAGTTCTAATGTTTGATGTTAAACATCAATGTTTTTGGTTTTTTTCCAAAGAGAGCGGACCTGAAGCAAAGGTTTTTCATTTGCAATGGCAGGGTGCGCAGGTGAGTTTCAAAACCGTAACTTTTTCTAACCTGCCTTGCGTAGGGTTTTGGCGTAAAGCTGCCCAAGTTGGTTTTCTTCTGCAAAAAGATGCATCAACGCTTAGTTTAGTTACGCCCGGAAACTTTGAAGTCTTGGGCGTAGTGCAACTGAAACATGAAATACGCATAAACCAAAGCTTCCGGGCCTTGATCATGGACACTATTTTTTTGAAAATCGATACGGATCTATTTGAGGCTGTTTGAGGCAGTCTTAAAATTTGTTAGGCCGTTGAACGGCATGATCAATCAAATTCTATTGATGGCGAATCTAGTTTCACCCAGATGATCATGCGCGACGGTTCAGGGCGGATTTCAATCTTTGATGCTCTGGTGAGCTAACTCACCAGAGAAACGGCCGGGGCCACAAGCTGCCTTGAGTCCAAAACTTGGATTTTTTCCCCTGCATGCATGAAAATAAGTTTTGAATCTGGATATTTTTTAAGGAAGCTTGCACCGCTTTTGATGTCCGTAGTCTCAGGGGTTTCAGACAAAATGGGGATGATACCCAAGGCGCGATGGCCTTGCGCGAATACTAGGGGTACCAAAGCACCTCCTCGCGTGCGGTATTGGAATATCTCCGTGATTTTATCTTTTCTGTAGAGGAATTGAGCGCGCGCATTGGCGTAAAAAAAGCGGAGTACATCCCGAGGTGTCATCTCGTCTTCGCTTTTTGTACCCAAAATGCCGGAGAGGACGCTTGCTTCCCCTTGATCTTCGAAAAAGATCACTGGGCGGCGCTCACCCCCATGGGTCGGGTAAATCCGGATCAAAAACAGATTCTGAAGCGTCTCAATGGTTTTTATCAATGTGGGTTTGGAGATCCTCGCCTGCCTGGCTATCTCGGCAATTGATAGGGGTTCACCTTGTTTTGTGGAAAGGATTTGCAAAAGTTGCCTTACTTTCAGGTAAGTCAGCGTCGTTTTTTGAAGGGACTGAAAATCCCGGCCTAAAATCGTGCGCAATTGTGAATCGGATTTTTCTTTTTTCAGGCTCTCTTCCCGGATGAAGCAGATCCCGGGAAGGCCTCCCTGATTCAGATAGCGTCGCATGACCTCAATAGATTTCTTTTTGCTCACGGAGGACAGCTTTCGGGCAACGACTTCCGTGGATTGCCGCAGGAGCATTGGAAGGTGGTCCGGCAATTTTTCATTGTTCAATTCGCTGATCACGAAGGGAAGTAGTTCGATGTCCATGATTCTTCCCGTAAGTGATTCATGGATTTCTTTTTTTGCGGTGAAACGAACGGATCCAGATAAAATGAACTGACCCGGTCTTTTGTCCACACGCACACGTTCCTTGAGGACTTTGAACAATGCCGGTACCATCTGGCATTCATCAATCCCCGTAAGCAAGGTCTTGCGGCGTTCAACGTAACCCTCGGGGTCAATATTTGCCGCATCCATTTCCCCAGGGAGGTCAAAAGTGAAGTAAGCTGAACAAATTTGTTCAAGACAGGTGGTTTTCCCCACTTGCCTATGGCCCAGTACACCTACGATGGGGCTGAAGCGGGACAGCTTTTTGATGAGCTCCACTGCATAACGTGCGCGCATATGAGGCATGGGCCTAGTTTACCTCATCCTATCAAAAGATAAAACCCCCTTTACTATTTGATAGGAGGGGCTTCAGCACTCTATTCCTGGGAATTCACACTTTTTTAGCTAGTTTTCCGAAAGATTTGGATGCCGCTTCATCGCCGTAGGCTTGGGCAGTTTGTTGACGCAATTTTACGTTCCAAAGTTCACGGGCCATGAAACGAAGGCTCTGCACTCTTTCAAAACGAGCTTTATTAAAGCCTCCATCAAAAATTTTTGGCTCAAGCTTACCGACTTCGTTGTGAAGTTCCGTAAGCACGAGATCAACTCCGTCTTCTTCAACCCGGGTGAGCCAGTAGGCCCTGGTCGCTTCATCGGTGGCAAGCATGGGCTTGCCGGTCTCGGGCGGGCGCCCTAAATTTTCATTGATCTGTTCGCCTTTTTGCAAAAGGTGCACGTCCGACGCCGTATCGGCAGTGGGGTTTTGCGGAGGATTTTTATTCTCAGTTGCCATAGTTTTTTCCTATCTCACGCTTGGCGTGACTTCAACTGGCCATTAAGCGGGACGATTGAGTTCAAATAATTCTGAAGTCTTGCAATAAAGAGTTTCACCCATACGACCAATGGTTTTGATTTTTGAAACATCGGCCCCTTGGCCAGGCACCCAAAGCTGATCTTTGATGTGAAAACAAACGACTTCTCCCACGATAATGGAAGCTGGCAAGTCGCCCAGATCCGTAATGCATCGCAGCTTGCACTCCATGCTAATGGGGCTTTCGCCAATGCGAGGTGGCTTTACGATATCTGACTCCGTAGGGGTAAGCCCCGTAAGGTCAAATTCACTCATATCGGGCGGAAAACTTCCGCTAGCGATATTCATAGCGTTGGCCAGCGCCTCATCCACCACGTTGACCACAAACTCTCGGGAGGTCTCGATGTTGCGCACAGTGTCCTTCTTTTGCTGTTCCTCGCCGCGGCGCATGACACTAAAGGCAATGGTAGGCGGGCTTGGCGTAACCCCCATGAAAAAACAAAATGGCGCGGCATTCGGTAACCCATTTTTATTCAAGGTTGAAACGAAAGCGATGGGCCGCGGGGTAATGCAACTGCTTAGAATTTTGTAGAGATCCCTGGTTTCAAGAGATTGTAAATCTTTTGGTAGGAGTTTCATCTCTCCATGCTAAATACATCTAAGGCAAACGGAAAGGAAAACATCAAAAACATCATGTCTAACCTCGAGGTTTCACCGGCATCAGGATCAGAATCAAGTGCCTCTCCGGCGGGCGCTCCAAATGAGCCTTCTGAACGGGCTAAACGGGCATTTGTGCGTAATATCGCGCTCGACTTGGTGCTGACCTTCGTGACATTTTTCCTATACAATATTTATGTCAATGCCGAGCAAATGGACGCACTGAATTATATGCTCGGAGAACCGAAATATTCCTTTTGGCGCTGGTTTCTGTTCTGCATTTGCACCTTTGGCCTTTACCATGTTTATCATGAGTATGTGGTGGCGAGGGACCTCATGATTTTACGTGGGGAGCCACAATCTTCGGAACCCATGATTCACGTCGTGCTGACTTGCCTAGGATTTTCCTTCGTGGCAGATGCGATTCAGCAATATCATATCAATCATTATTTTGGATCCAAGGGACTATAGGCGGCTGATCCCGACGGGTTAGGTGCTTTGCTCTGATTTGCGTACGGCAACGGCTACCGGATGACGTCGCTCCCAAATCCATCTTTTGAAACGGGCGATTTTTTGGTTCAATCCCTTGCCCAAAAAGCTGAGAAAAAAAAGCAAAGCTGATTTTGAACGAATGGGAAACGTCGCATTTTTTTCAAGCAAGGCCTTAAGGCAAAGTTGTCGTAAAGGTACAAGATTTCCCACGGCGTAGAGTTCGCTTGCGTAGTCGTAGCGCTTACGGGCCAGCGCCCGGCGAATAGATGCTTCGTAGGGAAGGTAACATTCTTCGTGAACCAATCTTTCACATAGCTGAACTAGTTCGGCACGCGAATGAAGGGCCAGCAAGGTGCTTTGGTTTTTTCCATGCTCTCGCCAAACGGCCACGGGTTCAGGACAAAACGCAAAATCCCATTCCTGCGCAATTTTTAACCAAAGCGGGTATTCACCGATGGTCTTAAAGGAGGCATCAAAAGCCATGCTGGAGGGAAGGCATTGACGACGCACCAAAACGGCCGCGGCCGAAATAAAATTTTCTTCCACCAACGGCGCAAAAACTTTTCCTTCGGGATTATGGGGAATTTCCGCGGAAAAAAGCTGCTTAGTATTTTCTAAAAGTACCTGGCCCTTTCCGTAGGCGAGGCCCACGGTAGGATTTAAGAATTTTGGTAAAAGCAGTTCGAATTTTTTTGGATAAAAATAATCATCGGAGTCCAGCAGGCAAACGAATTCCCCTCTGGCACGTTTCAACGCTTCGTTCCGAGTTGCTTCTTGGCCCAGGTTTTGGGCCTGCCCGTGGGTGAAAACCCTAATTTTCCCTGGATGCGCTAGGGCATAACGGTTTGCGATTTCAACGGATTGATCTCGGGATCCATCATCCCAAATGATGAGTTCCCAGTCGGTATAAGTTTGGGCCAGTACGGACTCAATCGCTTGGGCGACGTACTTCTCATGATTATAAAGGGCGGTGATGACGGAAATGCGTGGCGTTGAATTATGGGCCGCGGACGACATGACTGGATGTTAGGAGGGCCAGAAATATTGTCAATGTAAATATTTTTGGTTTAAAAATTGGCAGAACTATTGTAATGGCGCGGGATGAGGTTCCGGAAATTACTGTCCCTGTCCATAGTGAGCTATATTTTCCTCGCGCTATGTCTCACCACCGGTCCGGTCCGCGCAACTACCACCCAAGGTCCGCTTAAAGCCTGTCTCGTGGCCAAAACTAGGGCTACTAGGCCTTTGCCTTAAAGAAGTCGCTCAGCATGGCAAATATTTTTTGCTGAGCCGGCTCATCGTAATGGAAGTACTCTAATATTTTTTCTTCCGGCTGTACAAAGGGAGTGCCCAAAAGCAGTTCGGCCTTCTCGTCGTGGGCCATGTTTTGGATGATCTCTTCTGAGATTTCGGGGTGAAATTGCAAGCCCAGGATGTTTTCACCACAAGAAAATGCTTGATTGGCGCAGGCGCTACTAAATGCTAAATGTTTAGCCTGCGGCGGTAATTCAAAGGTATCGCCGTGCCAATGAAAGGCCATAAATGGTTCAGGGCCTAAATGGGAGAGCGGCGAATTCATTCCATCTGGCGTAAGTTCGATGGGAAACCAACCGATTTCTTTTTGGTGGTGGGGATAAACCTTTGCCCCCAGGACGTTGGCAAGAATCTGTGAGCCAAAACAGATGCCTAGAATTTTCTTATTATCCTTAAGGGCGCTTTCAATCAGCCGTTTTTCCTTCGTCATCCAAGGATGGTCAGGCTCTTCATAAACTCCCATGGGCGCGCCCAACAGAATAAGCGCGTCAAAGTTTTGGGGAGAGGGCATCGTCTCATCGGCATAGGCATGGGTGAGGCTCAGCTCGCAACAGTTTTGTTCAATCCACTTCGCGACAAAACCGAGATTTTCCGCGGGGTGATGTTGAATCGCGTGAATTTTCATCTGAGTAAACCTCCTTAGTTTAGTTGCGGCGGATTCATTCCATACCTTAAGTTTTATACTCAATGCGCAACACTTCAAGATCTTGTTCACCTTTGGGCGAGTGAAGGGTGACTACCTGGCCCACCTTCGCGTGCAAAAGTGCCCGGGCAATGGGTGAGAGCCAACTGACGCATCCGCGAGCGGCGTCGATTTCATCAACGCCAACGATCTGGTAAGTCTTTTCCGCTTCTTGTTCATCGCGCACGGTGACGGTCGCGCCAAACAATACTTCGTCTGAGCGTTGGCTAACCGGGTCGATGACTTCGGCTGACTCTAGGCGTTTGATTAAAAACCTCACCCTGCGGTCGATTTCACGAAGCCTTCGTTTCCCATAAATGTAATCTGCGTTTTCGGAGCGATCGCCGTTGCCGGCCGCCCAAGCAATGGTGTTAACAAGCTTTGGCCGCTCAATGTTTCTCAGTTCCCGCAGTTCCGCTTGCAGCTTTTCTGCACCACGGGGCGTGATGTAATTTTTTGCACCCTCGGGCAAAAGCGCAACCGCGCCGTCCAGCGAATCATCGTCCGCATCATCCTGGGTGTCGTTTTCTTTAGTGAAGGCTTTACTCATGAGTGGATCCTCCTCGCACGAACTGGCGATGGAGTGAGCCGTTTAAGCTATGCCGCCAACTTCGAACGCTTCATATTAAGCCAAATTTTAATCTGTTCAAGGGCTTTAACGTCGGTAGCGTCGAGTTCCGTTTGAATGAGGTAGCTTCGCGAATTTTCGTCGGCCACCGTAGCGGACCCAAGAACCGTTACGAGCAAGTGTTCGCGGCCAGGAAAAATTTCCTGGATGAGCTCACCTTTGATGCGAAATGCTGCACCCTTGCGCACTAGATGGCTGGTTCGTAAGCCAATTCGAGTATTTGAAATGTCAACAATTTCCATTGAAAAATCAATCTCCGCACGCCTTGAGGTTTCTTCTACTTCAAGTAGGGCAGGATAGTCCGAGCCGCTCGTATTCGCCGTGGGCAAGTATTCAGAAACCTTGGCCACGAAGTGTTCTTTGGAGGGCGGTTTTACCAGATAGTCATTGGCGCCGAGCTCCAGGCAATGCGCGATGGAAGTGAAGTCTTTTACGCCAGAAACGATGATGATGGGCGTTGAAATTTTATAATTTGTGCGAATTTCCTCGATGATCTGGTAGCCGCTTGGCATGTCTTCATCGTTGGCGAGATTGAGGTCAACGAGAATGAGATCCCATTTATCCGCCATAAGCGCCTGCAAAAAATCCGCTACCTTAGTAAATGCTTTATATTCACAGTTGAGTTGGTTAAACCGGTGCGCCATGATGACATTGAAATCCTCATCATCATCAATTCCGAGTACCTTCATTTTCTTGGTCACGGGTTTAACTTCGGGGGGCGTTTTGGAAAGTAGGCTCACGATGCCACCTCTTTTCGCCATTCCAGGAGACCCGCCCGATTTTCGTCGGACAATCCCACAGGAGTCACGACCTGTCGGTACTGGCCTTCGTTGATTTCCACAGTCCGGTTATCCACCTTGCAGATGAGCGGCGTTGGAATATGTTTTTCTAACGAATCCACATGTAGGGTAATGGGGCATTGAGCCGTAAGTTTTACGGGACTTGAAATGCGAAGTTGTTCGGCGGAAGCAAATACCACTTCGGCCGGTACCGCGACCTGAACTTTGGACGGTTCGGGCAATTTGTATACAAAGGTATCGGCTGAATGAAATACGTGCCTTACCTTTTGTAGCAGCAAGCTCGCCTGGAAGGGTTTTTCCAAATAGTGGCTAGCGCCCATGGCTAGGGCTTGGTTTATGATGCGTTTATCTTTTAAGAGACTGAGTACGAGCACGGGAATTGAGGCTAAAAATCCATTCTTTTTCCGAAACGAAAGATAAGTCAGCCCACTATGTTCCGGCATATTGATATCCAGGATAATGAGATCCGGAATGTAGGTTTGCAGAACTTGAAGGGCTTCTTTTACGCTTCCCGCTTCATGGACTACACAGCCGACCCCTTCGATTACTTTTCGAATCAGTACCCGTAAGTCCGCATCGTCATCCACTACCAACACATGTTTTCCCGTGAGTTTCATACGTACTGCGCTTCGGGAGAAAAAACCAAAATCTTAAGGTCGGCAAAAATTTCCCGGAATGAAGTTTAGAATAGAAAGGGTATGAGTTTTTTGGAGTGCCGCTGGTAACTTCGGTAATCTTCACCAAAGTAAGCTGCCAGCATTTTTTCCTCGGAATGGATGCGCAGGAGAAAAAAGCCAAGGGTCGGCAAGGTGAGCAGTGGCAAAAAAATCCAGGACGGGTAGGAGAGACAAAGGCCCACTAGAAGTAAAAAATACCCCGTGTAACTGGGGTGCCGAATGAGGCGGTAGGGCCCTTTCTTTAAAATTTTATGGCCCTCCCGAATCCCAATATCAAAAGTGAAAAATCGGCCGAGAATTTTATGGGCCCATAGCCTTAACGCAAACCCCGAAAAAAAGAGGGTGACCGCCGCAAAAACCTGGGAATTCGGCAGGGTTTTGTCGGCCATGCTCCAGGCCAAGACTCCGGCCAGCTGCGTTATGAAAAGCGCCAGGGCCGCCGGAATAACGGTCCATCTTTTATAAAGTGGATCATGATTCGCATCCCCCTTTTTTGCTTGGAGTTCTTTGCGCCCAGCAATGAGAAGCACCCAATGCAGAATGAAGAGGACTAAAGAAAAGCTAAGGTACAGATTCATGCAGATTTCCCAAAGGGGCATTTTGAGAGGACGTTTCCTCCTTTACCCTTAGGCCCCGGCTGCCCTTGGGATTGAAGCCTCGTTCGTACCTCCCAAAGTTCTGGAAAACAGCGTTTTCCCGTAGTGCTTTGCAAATACTCAGTGCCGCTGGAACCACCGGTTCCGGACTTGCCCCCAATGATGCGTTCCACTACATGCAGGTGATGCTCCCGCCAAAGAATAAGATTTTCATCAAAGGCCGTAAGGGATTCGCACAACAAATATTCGGGTGAGTATTCATGGGGTGCGTCATAAATCATGAGCAAAGCTTCGTCTGGCGAACGCGGCGCAAACCTCGCTTTTAGAAATTCTAAAAACGCTTCCCGGATGGAGGGTTCCGCCAACCTCTTCTTCAGGGATTTGATTTGGTGAGAAAGATTTTTAAAATGTTTGAGATAAGATTCATCTTTTAGCCCCGCCAAGAACTCCACTTCCCGGAATTGGGTGGATTGAAAACCACTGGCCGGAGCTAAACGTTCCCGAAACTCAAGGAAGTCCTTGGGCGTCATGGTTTCAAGAATATGAATCTGGGGGATCAGCATTTTCATGATTTCCACGCAGCGGTGGGTGAAATGATGGGCGCTTAAAGTTTTGCCAGCCACGAGGTGGGTTCTGACTTGCTCAAGTTCATGAAGGATCAACCGAAACCAAAGTTCATAACTTTGGTGGATCACGATGAAGAGCATTTCATCATGATGATGCGGTTCGGAGAGCGGTTGTTGAAGGCTCAGGAGTTCTGAAAGTTTTAAATATTCCCCATAGGTGAGGTCCGTCGCTTTATAAATTGATGGAACGCCCATTTTCTTAAATCCCCCAGTGGCAAAAATTTGCCTATGCCCCTAGGATTAATTAACGCGGGGCTTATCCCGCGTCAACGATCCGTCGATAGGTAAGGTAATGGGTGCCTTTTTAGTAGCTCCAGGTCAGGAATCTGAATCAGATGAAATGACTCCCTTGAGAAATTCCGGGGAAGCCGTTTCCGTCACCATTCACGATAGCTCTCAGCTCGAATTCAAGACTCTCTATCAGTTGGCTGAAGGCCTTCCGCAGGATGAGAAACTCGAATTTGATCACGACATTTATTTTTTCATTCCAAAGGCCATGGGCATTAACGCGGATAGCTACCCCAAAGATCTTTTCTACCGCTCCCTGCACAATTACATTCGTGTAAAGACGCCGGAAGTTTTGCCCGGCGAGGAACGCAGAAGCTGCCGCATCGATCGCATCATGCCTGGGCTCTGCCAAGCTGTGAGTTCCCAGGAGCTGCCCGCTAATTTCATCGACGATCCTGAAGAAGGGCTTATGGAAATTAGGCTCTTTGGCACCTTCATCAATGATCAACTTAAAATATTGGGAACATCCCGCAAACTTTCCATAGCTGACCTCAATGCCCGCATTACCGAAACGGCCGATTTGTTCCGTGCCTACCGCGATGTGATGGATAGGGCTCTGGCTTTGCAGCACGAAGATAGTCTAGATTGGAGCTTTTTCTCCGACGCCTTTCACTACGTCGATGAATTCATGAGCAATCGTTTTGAGGAAACGCTCATTGATTTGAAGCGCTCAGGGTTCGACGTGCTTCACCATATGAAAGCTGAGTTCGAAAGAAGGGAAAAGAAGGGTTATTTGCAGCTTTCTGGCACTAAAGCCCTTAAGGACTTTGAGTGGGACGCCCTTGGGGAAAATTTTACCTACCGAATGGGTAGGTTTAAGAAGTACGTATCTGAAGTTCTTTACCTTGAGGTGAAACGTTATCGAAGGGATCGCGTATTTACGAACTTAGCCGCAGCGTTTGGTGCAGCCGTTGCTGCCATCATCAATTCGTTAGCCGATCCAAATCAACGCACAAGTATTAGCGGAACTTTTTTTGCGAGCATCAGAGATTCCTTGCCCCTCATGGTGGTGATCGTAGCCTTAGTTTACGTTTTTAAGGATCGTGCAAAGGATTATCTTAAGGAAAACCTCATCAATTGGTTTAGACCTTGGATCCCCGATTATAGTTTTGAAATCAAATCAAAGGACGGGCGCATTATCGGGCGATGCCAAGAGGACGTAGGTTTCGTGAAACGCTCAGGCGTGCCCGATGAAGTCGTAGAATTACGGGCTTTTCAATCGCATGTGGATTTGACCATGGATCACCACGAAGAAATCCTCCATTACCGACGTCACGTCACCATTACACGTTCCTCTTTACAGGGGCTTTTACGCAACACTGAATCTTTAAAGGACATATTAAGGTTTGACGTGAACGCCTTTCTGCCAAAGCTCGCCAACGCCTACCACAATGAATTTTTTGTGGATCGTGATTTGAATCTCCGTTCCGTGCGCCTGCATAAGGCCTATCACTTGAACTTAGTCATGAGATTCGTCGTCAGTTCCAAGGCGAGTGGCCCCTTAAGCGAAAATTATTTAAGGGTCAGGGTCGTCATGGATAAAAACGGAATCAAACGTTTAGAATTTCCCTAAAAAAGGGCAAAAAAAAGGCCCTTCTTTTCAGAAGAGCCTTTTTAAGTTCAGAGTTAGAAGGATAGGATCGGACTTTACTTATTCTGAAGTCTTTTTTCTACGTCACTGACGATCGTTTTTAGCGTTGTAAGGTAGGTTTCAAGTTTTTCGTAACCTTCGCCTACTTTCCACTTAAAGCCTGGCACCGCAACGCTTCGCTTTTCACACTTCCATAAAAACGGTTTAGCTTCACGCTTGGGTTTTGTCATGGTCGGTGCCTGAGTTGCGGTGGCAAGGGCTTGGGCAGCATTGCTTGCCGCGGCTAATTCTTCGGTCGTAGTGGCAGGATTAGCGGCGGATGCGGCGTTTTCCTTCTGAAATTCGCCCGATTCCTCAAGTTTGGTCGCCGTGGCGACCAAACTCAGGTGTTCTTCGGGGGGAGAGTTCAATAATTTCCTTAAAAGGGCGCGGGATTTAAGGCCTAATCGCAAAAGTTCTTCCTTAGTGGCCTCAGGTAATCTCGTAAACGAAATGCATTCCGTCACTCGGCTCTTAGGTTTGTTAAAAACCTTAGCGATGCTGTCGTGGCTCGTATAGTACTGCGCCTCGAGCAACGTGAGGTAACCTTCGCCTTCTTCAATGGGATGCAAATCCACGCGGTCTAAGTTTTCTCTAAGATTGATCTCCTGCGCCTGGCGATCGGCCGAGGCCAACACCCTCGCTGGAATACGATCTAAGCCCGCAAGTTTTGCGGCCCTCAGCCTTCGCTCGCCAGCGATCACTTGGTAACGATCACCATCCTGAACTACAAGGATCGGTTGAAGCACTCCGTGCTCTTTTATGGACTCGGCTAAGCCCTGAATTTCCTCCGCTGAAAAATGCGTACGGACTTGCATTGGACTAGGGTCCACGTTTTCAATGGGAACGAAGTTTACGAGAAACGTCGTACTCTTGAGGCCCGAGTGTGACTGGGACGCCGTCGTCCTGGCGGTTGAATAAAGTTGTCGAAGCTGGGGACTACCTTCCCTGGTTTTGATTTTTCCCATGTGCTGAAATTCTCCTGTGAACTGATTTTGTTTGATCGCCGCGGCGACCGATTTCATGTTGTGTTTGTGAAATTATTTTTAAGAATTAAATTTCACATCTCAAGCGGATGCCTCGGGCAAACGTCGAAGAGGAGCCGGCTCAGGCGTCTCCTTTGGTTCGGTCGCGGCGGCGACCGAATCGATGGATGCCATGGCCGCCGTTCCGGTATCGGAGGTGATGGCCTTTACGTTTGCTTCATCCTCGGCCGTAAGCGGTAAGTCACCGTAGAGAAGTTCGTTGGATAGTCCCTTGATGTCAGTGGCTCCCATGCCCTTAGCATTGATGGCCCAAACCGTAGCGCGTTGTTTGGTCGCTTCATTGAAGTCAACGCAACGACTCACTACGGTGTTGGTGCAGAAGTCCGCAAACTGGGTACGCAATTCACCTAAAACTTCCTGGGATATGACTTCACGGTTGTCATACATATTCGGGATGATCTTCACTTCCAGTTCCCGCCTAAACTCCCTCTCCATATGTTCAATGGTGGTCATGACCAAACTCATTCCGTGGAAGCTTAACGGGTTGGTCGCGCAAACCACGGAAACTAAGTTCGAGGCCACTAACATGGATCCATTAAGGATGGACGCCGCAGGATTCGTATCCGCCACGATCAAGTCGTAGTTGTGCGCAATCTTTGCGATGGCTTCCGCTAAACGATATTCCCGCCTCGTTTTATTATTGAGGGGAATTTCGATATTACAGAGACCAAGATTTGCAGGAATGAGATCAAGGCCCGGTGCCACGGTCATGATCGCATCCTGGATGGGCAAGTCATTGATGAGAACATCGTAAATACTTGGCCTTTCGTGGGCGTCTAGTACGTCGATGTTCACCGTAAGGTGGCCTTGGCCATCAAGGTCGATGGCGAGCACATTCAAACCCATGATGGCCGCATGCATGGAGTACTGCGCCGTCATGGTGGACTTTCCCGTGCCGCCTTTTACGTTATAAAACATCTGAACTTTGTGTTCAGGTGCGACCTGGTCGCCACGGCGACCGAAACCGTTTCGAAAAAAAGCCCTCGAAGCGTCAAATGAGATGTATTTACGTTCGATATGCCCCACTTTTTTCTTCGTGATGGCTAATTTACCTTCGGCTTCAAGCACCGGAATTTGTGATTTGTCGATATCTGCGAGTCTGGCGAACTCGGCAGGAGTGAAAAGTAAGTCTTTTAATGCTGTCATGATCCATTGCCCTCCGTTGCAATTGTGATTTCATTCTCTGAACAATTATTGAGTCTAGACACTTCTTGTGTGCACGCCAATAGATTTGGTTTATTTTTATCAACAATTCATATTTAAATCGTTAACGCTCAGCGACGATGTAGGCGATCCAAGAGTAAGCGTTATCTCCATGGCGCGCGCGAATGTAATCATGGCCGTAAAGCGCCTCAGCTTTAGGTTCGATGATTCCCAACTCCTCAAGTCCTGGTGAATTTTTCGAAGTTTTTTCTTCTCGGTTCCGCAAAATGCGTTTTCTTAAATTTTCGACACCTTCCACTTCCCAATAAACATGCGTTTTGGTGAAGCCTGAATCTATTAAAGCGTCCCTCACTTCGGGCACGGTCCAAATGCGCCAATCGTAGGTAAAGGCATCTTTAATCCAACTGCGTTTAGGGTCATCCAGTTTGAAGTGAATGGAATAAATCCCATTGTGGGTAACGGGGTCAAAGTCCCGTTGCTGCCAGTAGTAGGTAAATTTTTCCGGCAATCCAAAAAGCTTCCTTAGCGGAGAGGCTTCCTGGCGTTTAAACTCCCGCACGTTCTCGATCATGCCGGGGCCACCGGCTAGTTCTAAGATAAATACGCCATTTTTCCTTAGCCCCTTGCGGGCTGCACGGAAATATTCACAGAGGGCCGTCCGTTCCTTAAAGATAAAAAATGAGAAATTACAGGCGACGGTAATATCGGCGAGCCATTTAGAGAATTTTCCCGGGGGGCGCTTCAGAACATTACCCTCTAAAGGGAAAACTCTGGCCCGCGCCTCAGGTTTAAGCCTGGGTAAGCAGTGTTTTTTCCCGAAGGCCAAGGGTTCGGGGTCAAGATCCAGGCCTAGGGCTTCATTTTTTTGATTTCGCTCACTCCACGCGCAAGAAATGGCGAAGGTTCCGCAAAAATCTTCTCGAAGTCGACTGGCTTTTTTACCACGCAGGTCAGAATACATGAGGTCAAACATGTCGGCGTGTTGTTCGGGGGTCTGAACGGAAGCTTCGTAAAGCACGTATTTGAGTTCCGTTTTAGTAGCCGCATTAGCATTCCAGTTCTTTGACATTGATCAAGCGCCCCTTTGCAAGAATTGCTCAGATTGTTACAACGATTTCATGACTTCCTCCACAAACTCTCTCATTCCCATTGATCCAAAATTTGCGAGCCAAGCCCATATCACCAAAATGGCCTACGATTCGCTCTATAATGAGTCGGTGGCCAACCCAGAAAAATTTTGGGCAAAGGTGAGTGAGCGGCTGGACTGGATAAAGCCTTTCACCAAAGTGAAGGACACGCGGTTTGAAAAACCAGTGCACATTCGTTGGTTCATTGACGGCAAACTCAATGCCTCTGTGAATTGCGTGGACCGTCACCTAAAAACTAGGGCTAAACAAACGGCTATCATTTGGGAGCCGGATGATGTCAACGCTGCTGCTCAGCACATTACCTATGAAGAACTCCATGCGGAGGTCAGCCGCTTTGCAAATACCCTTAAAGCTTTGGGCGCAAAGAAGGGCGATCGGATTACGCTTTATCTGCCCATGATCCCCGAGGCGGCCTACGCCATGTTGGCGTGTGCTCGTTTAGGTGCCATTCACTCCGTAGTTTTTGCGGGCTTCTCCGCCAATTCTTTAGCCGACCGGATCCTAGACTGCCAAAGTAACATTATAGTGACAGCCGATTTCAGTATGCGAGCCGGTAAGGCGCTGCCGCTTAAGGCACAAGTGGATGAAGCTCTGTTGCTCGTGAGAAAGGCTCAGCCCGCTCTAAATATAAATAATTTAGTCGTGCAGCGTTATCCCAGCGCCCCTTGCGATATGTTAAAAGGCAGGGATTTTTTCTACGGTGAACTTTCCGCCACGCAGTCTACGGTTTGTGAAGCAGAAATCATGGATGCGGAAGATCCCCTCTTTATTCTTTATACTTCCGGTTCCACGGGTAAACCAAAAGGCGTCTTGCATACGACGGGCGGTTACCTTTTATACTCGGCCTACACGCATGAAATAGTTTTTGATTATAAGGAAGGCGACGTGTACTGGTGCACCGCCGATATCGGCTGGGTTACGGGTCATTCTTATTTTCTCTACGGTCCACTTGCTAACGGTGCCACCACTATAATGTTTGAAGGCGTGCCTACGCACCCCGATGTTTCAAGGGTCTGGAAGGTGATCGATCGACATAAAGTAAATATATTTTATACGGCGCCAACTTTGATTCGCAGTCTCATGAAGGAGGGCGATGGGCCCGTCAAAAAAACCTCACGCAAAAGTTTGAGGGTATTAGGTAGTGTGGGTGAACCCATAAATCCCGAGGCCTGGCTTTGGTACCATGAAGTAGTGGGCGGCAAAGAATGCCCGCTTGTTGATACTTGGTGGCAAACGGAAACGGGTGGCATCCTCATCTCAGCGCTCCCTGGCGCCATGGACTTAAAGCCAGGATCGGCCGCAAAACCTTTTTTTGGAATCAAACCGGTTATTCTCGGCAAGGGTGGCGACTCTCATTTATGCATCGCAGATTCCTGGCCAGGGCAAATGAGAACTGTTTATAATCAACATTCCCGTTTTGAGGAAATTTATTTCTCAGCCTACCCAGGTTACTACTTTACGGGCGATGGCGCACACTTGGACCCCGATGGATATTTTTGGATTACGGGCAGAGTGGACGATGTGCTCAACGTTTCTGGCCATAGGTTAGGTACGGCAGAAATTGAAAGCGCACTAGTCGGGCATGAGAGCGTAGCGGAAGCGGCAGTCGTAGGGTTTCATCACGAGATTAAGGGCCAGGGAATTTACGCCTTCGTCACTTTGCGTTCAGGATTTACGCCATCGCCTGAACTTTTAAAAACTCTTACGCAGTGGGTGAAAAAAACTCTCTCGCCCATCGCCGCCCCCGACGTCATTCAATGGGCGCCAAGCCTTCCAAAAACTCGCTCAGGCAAAATTATGCGCCGCATTCTGCGCAAAATTGTAAACGGAGAAGAGGATTCCTTGGGCGACACTTCAACGCTTGCGGATCCCAGTGTGGTTACGGATCTTCTGACTCAGGCCCGGGCGCTAAGGATCCGGTAACCAGAGGTGTAAGTTCAAAGGTGGAAACCGAAGGCCTTTCAACTACAATGATCCGGTTGTCATGGGCTACGACGATTCCGCTTATGATTCCGTCCGAATCAATGACTTTCTTTCGAAGCTCCCGCCAGGTACGGTCGTAAATACTCGTGGGTGCGTGGTCCTGCATATCGATGAAAATGCGAGTGGGTCTTGGTTTTTTGGCAAGTCCTGGGTGAAGGCTACTAGATAGTCCAAAAAGCCGAAACGCCCGTTCCGCCCTACGGATGAACGCTTCTCGTTTCCGTTTGGGAAAACGATCAAGGGCCGTGAGCTCTAACTTTGGACGTAACCGCATGAGTTCAAAATTCACGAGCCAGCTTTCCACGAACGAAAATTGAATCGCGGCTTCCACGGCTTTGGTCGCGGCATTGAGCGGATGATTTGCGAACTCTGCAGTTTTGACGCTGAAGTTTTCAATAACCCTACCGGATCGGTCTAAAATGATGCCATCAAAGCCAGGAACAAACCCACCATATAATGTTGGGGCGAGGATTAACTTGTGACCATAGAGCTCATGAACAAATTCGGCAAACCGAGCCCCGGAACGCAGCTCATGAGGGTGGAATCGTTTTTCAATTCCATCAAGCTCAAGAATTTCCTCAAGCGTTGGCCCATTCGTTCTATCTATTTCCTGGTACTTTTTGAGCGAGTCGCCGACAATGTAAAGCCCCGGCACATCTGACACGGGTATAGTGGTACGTAAAAACTCTCGGCCTTCGATCGCCCCTTGGGTTTCCGCTAAGGTGGAGTTCCAGGACTCTAAAAGTTCTGCACAGAATGCATGAGGAGAAATCCGTTCGTTATGAAACATCGGATCAAATCCCAATGTCCCAATTTGGCTTTGCCTTTGCCAATGTTCCCGTTTTGCAGGCCGGCTTGAGCGCTGCCGCTGATAATTGTGCCTACCGCCCGCTTGGGAACCTTCCAAAAATACCACTGAGTGAAATGTAAAAAGAATGAATAGAGCCTTAAGCAGTGGTGTCTTCAAGTTGCTTGATTTCCCCCGGATGAAAGTTTCCGGCTATGTAGCATAGAAGGCGCACCGCACAAAGGTACCCCTTAAATTTAAAAGGAAAGCCCTTCGTAGGGCAGGGGCAGCTGAAATTCTTCATGGCCCTCCAAAAAGCTGCTCACGCTAAAACCAAGAAGCCTTATGGGGCGGTTCGGATATTCCAGCTGCAACCTATGAAAGAGGCCAAGGGCCACATGCAGAACTTGTTCATGATCAAGTTTGAGTTCCGGCAGTTTTGCGGGGTCAAGATAGCCCATAAGGGAAGTCCGGCTGCGGGTCAGGGTTTGAAAATCGGAAAACCGGACTTTCAGGGTAAGGGTCCTTGGGATTCTCTGAAGCTTGGTTTCAATATCTTCACAAACTTCCTTCACAAGTTCCTTTAACGCCTGTTCCAGTTCGTGGGTTTTTCGTAAATCTTTATCGAAGGTGACTTCCGCACCCCGGCTTTTGGGGTCCCAGCTGGAATCGACCTCCCGATCATCGTGCCCAAGGGAGAGATCAAATAAAAATGATCCAAATTTTCCAAACTCTTCCACCCAGAATTCCCGCGGTTTATTTCTAATTTCTCCCGTGAGGAAAACTCCCAGGGCATGAAGCCGTTCCGCGGTGGAGGGCCCTACGCCCCAAAGTTTTTCTACGGGCAAATCTTTTAGAAAATTCAAAACTTGTTCTGGCCTCACCACGAAGAGGCCATCTGGTTTTTTATAATCGCTGGCGATCTTGGCGATGAGTTTATTGGGGCCCACTCCGGCCGACGCCGTAAGGCCCGTCTTGCTTTTGATTTCGTTTTTGATGGCCATGGCAAGTTTCGTGGCACTCAACTCATTATACCGGTTTTCCGTGACATCTAAGTAGGCTTCGTCCACCGAAAGGCCCTCAACTTTTTCGGTATAACTCTCAAAAATCTCAAACACCTCATTAGAAATTTCTTTGTAACGTTCAAAATGCGGGCGTACAAAAATCAAACGCGGGCAAAGCCTCTGTGCAACCTTCGAACTCATGGCCGATCTCACGCCAAATTTTCTCGCGGCGTAGGAGGCGCCCGCGATGACGCCCCTTTTTTCGGGCGAGCCACCCACCACCACCGGCTGACCCTTTAATTCGGGGCGATCGAGCTCTTCGACGCTGGTGAAAAACGCATCCATATCAACATGAATTATTTTTCTAAGGGGCGTGGTTTGGTCACTCATTTTTAATGATATTATATCAGAATGATTTTCGATGGGAGTTTTTCGGCCGCTTGTCAAGGGTAAGGTTTGGAAAAAATTTTTCCGGAATTTTTTTGTCAGGCTTACGAAAAAAACCTTTGGAAAGCCGCACTGGGCGCGGCGAAAGGGGGTATCATAAAAAAGAGAATCATAAAGTTGTCGCATCGTAGATTGACTTTGCAAAATCCTCGCAGTGTCATCTAGACTTAGGAGTCTCGCGGCTTTTATTTTTTGATTGCGCGAGACTTTCTATTTTAATTTCACCAGAAAGTAAGGAGAACTTTCATACATGCAAGTCGTAAAACGGGACGGAAGCCGAGAAGAGGTGAAGATTGAGAAAATCCTCCATGCTGTGAACCGAGCATGCAGAGGCATTGCGGATGTCGAGGCCATCGAAATCGCAAAGCGCACCATTAATGGACTGCATGATAACAGCACCACCCAGGAACTGGACGATCTTTCCATCTCCAACGCCGTGATGCTCATGGCCGATGAACCCAACTACTCTAAAGTAGCCGCTCGAATGCTAGCCGAAAGCATGCGTAAAGAAGTGGGGCGCGATCTCGCCTTTAGGGATTACGTAAAACAAGCGGCCGAGTTCGGTTTAGTCAGCGATTCCGTATTAGGCCTTGCGCTTAAGGACATTCAATCCATCGAATTTGCCATCCGGCATGAACGTGATGATCTTTTTGAATATTTTGGCTTAAAAACCATTGGCGACCGTTACCTTTTACGTCACCCCAAAAATCGTAGGCTCATTGAGCGTCCCCAATGGATGTTCATGCGCGTGGCCCTTGGCCTCTCAAAAACCATCGAAGAGGCCATCGAGTTCTATCATGTGGTGAGTCAATTTCATTACATGCCCTCCACCCCAACTCTTTTCAATTCAGGAACGCGTCATCCACAAATGAGCTCCTGTTACTTACTTACGGTAGGCGATGACAGTCTTGAGGGAATTTATAAAGCCTTCATTGATTGCGCAAAACTTTCAAAGTGGTCAGGTGGCATCGGCATTGATTGGACCTCGGTCAGGGCCAATGGCGCTCTCATCAAAGGTACGAATGGCCTTAGTAACGGTGTCATACCGTTCCTAAAAGTATTTGATTCCTCCGTTCACGCGGTGAATCAGGGGGGCAAACGTAAAGGTGCAGCTGCCATTTATTTAGAGCCTTGGCATTTAGATATCGAACCCTTCCTTGAGCTGCGCAATAATACCGGAGCTGAGGAGCGTCGTACACACAACTTAAACTTGGCGTTATGGATTTCCGATCTGTTCATGAAACGGGTGGAGGCCGATGCTCAATGGAGTTTATTTACCCCCGACGAAGTGCCTGGTTTAACCTCAAGTTACGGTGAAGCCTTTGAAAAGCTCTACACAAAGTACGAAGAAGAAGGCAAAGCCCGCAAAACGGTTTCCGCCCGTACTTTGTACGCACGCATGCTGCAATCCTTAGCGGAAACCGGCAATGCTTGGATTTGTTTTAAGGATAAGGCGAACTTACGTTCGGCTCAGACTCGCAATCCTGAAAACGTCATTCACAGTTCAAACCTCTGCACCGAAATTCTTGAAGTCACCTCTCAGAATGAAACTGCGGTTTGTAACCTAGGTAGCGTTAATCTTTCGTCCTTCATTAAAGAAGCAAATGGCCACGGCCCAAGCTTTGATTTTGAAAAGTTGGAATCCGTAGTGAGAGTCGCCACCACGTTTTTAGACCGGGTGGTGGATATTAACTTTTATCCAACTCAAGAAGCTAAGGCCAGTAACCAAAAATGGCGTCCCGTAGGTTTAGGAATCATGGGCTTACAAGACGTGTTTTTTAAACTTGGACTTCCCTTTGAATCCCAGGCGGCAAAGGATCTTTCCTCAAAAATTTCTGAAGCGATTTATTACAATGCTCTTAAAACCAGCATGAAACTCGCGGAAGAATTAGGTTCCTTTGAAGGCTTTAATGAATCTCGTTATGCCGACGGTGAACTTCAACCACATCTTGCGCGAAAAAATCAGCCCACCATGCCCGCTTTGCATTACGATTGGGACGCCCTTGCCTCCGAAGTCAAACGACGTGGACTTCGCAATAGCTTACTCATTGCCATTGCTCCGACGGCAACCATTGCTTCCATCGTGGGAAGTTTTGAAAGCATTGAGCCGCAAGTCTCAAACTTTTTTAAGCGCGAAACTTTGAGCGGAGAGTTTTTGCAGGTGAATCGTCACCTCATTGCGGCGCTCAAGGGACTTGGTTTGTGGAGTACCTCCATGCGCGCAAAAATCATTGGCGCTAACGGCTCCATTCAATCCATCGACGAAATTCCTAGTCATTTGCGTGAGCTTTACAAAACCGTTTGGGAAATTCCGCAAAAAGAACTCATCGATATGGCGGCGTTACGATCCCCCTTCATTTGCCAATCCCAGAGCTTGAATTTGTTTATCGAAAATCCAAGCATTGGCAAACTTTCCAGCATGTATATGTATGCTTGGAAACAGGGAATCAAAACCACCTACTATTTGCGATCCCGCGCAAAAACGGCGATCCAAAAAACTACGGTTGAGCACGTGAGTGCCGCCCAAGGTGGGGATGGTTCAGGTAAGGCGGTAGGCGCCAGCAATGCTAACCTTGCCATGAGCGCCGTAACTGTTTCCGTAACCACGGCCGATGCTTCAGGTCAGACAACGTATACTGCCTCCGAAGCACTAGCCTGCAGTCTTGAAAATCCCGATTCTTGCGAAGCGTGTCAATAGGTGAGGGTAGAGGATAGGAGATCAAAATGATTTTAAGCTCAGAATTGAATTTAACTTTAAGGCCCATGCAGTATCCCCAGTTTTTTGCGCTTTATAAAGATTCGATTAAAAACATTTGGACCACCGACGAACTCGACTTTTCCATCGACTACCAGCATCTGAGAGATCGCATCGACCCTCGGGAAGGCCATATGATCAAACGGCTCGTGGCCTTTTTTGCCACGGCCGACAACTTAGTGGCCCATAATCTGGTGCTCAATTTCTACAAACACGTCAATTCGCCGGAATTCCGCATGTTCCTGGGCAAACAGTTGTTTGACGAAATGTTGCATGTCGAAGCCTATTTGCTTTTGGTGGACAATTACATTCCCGATGTTGCGGAGCGGACGGCGGCCTTTGATGCTTACAAGAGCATCCCTTCGGTTAAGGCCAAGGCTGATTTCTGTTTTAAGTACATGGATTCTATTGAGACCATTGACCGCTTGGATACCGATGAGAAGCGTGCCCAGTTCGTAGAGAATCTCATTTGTTTTGCGGCCTGCGTAGAAGGTTTGTTTTTCTTTGGTTCCTTTGCCTACGTTTACTTTTTAAGGAATAACGGGCTTTTGCCTGGTTTAGCGGCGGCCACGAATTGGATTTTCCGCGACGAAACCATGCATATTGAAGCTGCCATGTCGGCGCTGAAGGTCATTCGTGAAGAATATCCCCAGCTCTTTAATCAGGCCTTAGAACTTAGGGTCGATAGCATGATTCGTGAGGCCATCGATGTGGAAATGGCTTTTTGTGAAGATGCTCTGCAATTAGGAGTGAGTGGCATTTCCCCTAAAATGATGCGCCAGTATTTGGAATACGTGGCCGATAGCCGCTTTACGCAGCTGGGCTACGCAAAACGGTTTTTTGCAAAAAACCCATTTCCATTTATGGTTCTTCAAGACGTGCAGTCCCTCACAAACTTTTTTGAAAAGCGCGTGACGGAATATCAAAAGGGTTTTGAAAAATCCGCCGCCAACGTTGCCTTTGACGAGGCGTTCTAAACTTCTAAAAATTAGACCCGCTTTGGCCCTGAGGTTCCTTTCGCACCGCTATAACGCGGGGAAATGTCCTAGTTCGGTGTCAAATGAGTCCCAAAACCATGGAATATAGGCCTAAAATCCTGGCACTCCCTTTGCTTTACTAGAAGGCATAGGGGAGTCCTAGAATTCAGGATCCGGCACCGCACCTGCAAAACCTCAAACCCGCAAAGTCTCAAGGATGAGATCCAAAACTTTCACTTAGAATGAGTGAAGTGGGCAAGGGGGGCGGCAGGGTGCGGTGTCGAACACCTAAGACCACCCCTAAATAAAATCTATGTATTAAGCCTAGGAAATAAGTAACCCTAGGAATATGAAGCCAAAAACCCAAGCCGCAGGAATTTTATTTACGCTGATCTTTGTGTTCATTGCGGCCGTGCGGGAAATCTATTTTTCGGTGGTGTTGCACCAGATCGATACCTTCGTTCTGATCGTACTGGTTTTTTCCATGACGACCGTGCTTTTTTCATTGCTGCAAGTCACTAGACTACCCGTAGCTATAGAAACTGTTCGGAGAAATCTGAAGTGGGTGGCCGCAAATAACGTAGCCACAGCCGTAATGTGGATCACGTTTCTTTATTCCCTGCATTTCATTGAGCCAGCGGTAGGTTCTTCCATCAACAGCGCCGTGGGTCCCATCATCAGTCTGGCGTTAGGTTCGTTTCTCATCCAAGGTTTTGTTGTGAGAAGGCAGGACGTCATTATCTCCCTAGCAATTTTGGCGACGATTGGTTTTCTCATGATGACTACCCTTAGTGATACTCCAACGGATGACCGTCATCACATGGAGACCCTTTTTGGACTGTTGCTCTGCATTTTAAGTGGAGTGGCAACGGTGCTCTCCACGGTACTCTCGAAAAAAATGTCCATGAACGGAATGACCCCTTCACTTCTCATGGCTACCAGATTTTATGTGATCATCGGCGTCTCCGTGCTCTGGATCATCGTGCGCGGGGAGCCCGTGGCCTTAACGTCACATCAATATTTTCAGTTGTTAGGTATTTCGTTGGGCGGAATTATCCTTCCCCTCTATAGCCTTCAAATGGGCATCGTACGGTCCGATGTAAACATCACGACTATGCTTTTAGCTACGGGCCCATTGGTTACGTTTATGTTGCAGCAGGTGATGGGCACCCATAAGTTTTCTTCCGGTAGCCTTACGGGGATTGGCTTTGCGGTGTTGTTAGTGATTTCAGGTGTAGTGCTAAGGGCGCGGAGGGCTAAGCGCGACGTACCAGCCGTTAATGAAGCGATCCCCTAGGGATGACGACTTCCAAAAAAGGCTCGGTTTGATCGGAAAGCTGTTGCATGATTTTTTGCGCGACGGTTTTCGGGTCAAGGAATGTCTTAAGGGTATCTGAAGGGAGATTCGTTTTTTCCCAAAACTCCGTGCGCATGCCGCCTGGGCAGAAGAGAGAAACGCGAATGGGGGAGTTCGGGGAGAGCCCCTTGCCTAAAGCCCTGGTAAAGGACACTTGCGCGGCTTTGGTTGCAGCATAAATAGTTTCGGTCGGTTTAGGTGAGTCTGAAAGTCCCGTGGTGGAGGCTACGGTAACGAACTGGCTTTCCCGGTCGTGACGTTTCATATGATTCCAAACCCAGTGGGCAATGAGGAGTGGATTTCGCAAATTGATATCCGCCATGGAAAGAATTTCGGTGGGTGTAAATTCAGAAAATTCTTTTTGAATGATGAAGCCTGAGACCCAAAGAAAGCGATTGATGATGAGTGCGTTTTCTCGTTCTAGCTTTTCAAGGTTAGAGAGGAATGAATTTACGCCGTGCGGGCCATCAAGGTTTGCGAGGTCGCAGGTGGCGGTGGTGCTTGATGCAGACCGTCCGACGGCCATGACTTGCCAGCCGTTTTCGGTGTGGAGGTCTGTGAGGTTTTTACCTAGGCCACGTGTGCCTCCGAGGATGAGTGCGGTTTTCATGGGAGTAGGTATAGCGGGTGGGGGAGGGGTGGGGCAAGGGGGGGGGGAAGGGGATACTCCTAGGGTCCAACCAGGCTAGATAGGTGACATTTTTGCCAGAGGACATGGGTGACACTAACTTGGGAGCACGGAGGATGGTCTGTGCCCTGGAAAAAGAGAAGTCACTTGGACGAGAGAATGAATTTTATTGTACGTGTGCAGTCAGGGGAGAAGGTAACAGATCTTTGCAAAGAGTTTGGCATCTCCAGAAAGACTGCTTATAAATTTATAGGTCGCTATGAGAAGCATGGGCCCTCTGGTCTTCACGATGTTTCGCGTCGACCTAATTACAGTCCTCATCAAACGCCTGAAGCGATAAAGGGTCTGATACTAAGTACAAAACAAGACAAACCCACTTGGGGTGCAAGCAAGATTCGAGAGTGGCTTTTACGTAAAAATCCAGATCTCAAAATTCCTTCTCGATTTACGGTTCATGAGATCCTCAATAAATATAACTTAGTTAGTCATAGACTTCAGGGTCGGCGCAAGGATGCCTCCAGCTTTTTTCAAACTCCGGTGAGATCAAGTTCGCGAGCCAATGAAGTTTGGTGTGCCGACTTCAAGGGGCAGTTTCAAATGGGTAATCATCGTTACTGTTACCCACTCACGATCACCGATCACTTCAGTCGTTATGTGATCGCATGTGAATCGCTAGAGGATACTAAGGGTGCTGGAGCGCTCCCGGGCTTTGAGGCTGCATTCGTTGAATACGGACTGCCCGACGCAATCCTTACTGACAACGGGGCACCATTTGCCAGCTGCGGAATTTTAGGACTCAGTCGCCTGTCAGTTTGGTGGATGAGACTTGGAATAAAACTTCATAGAATTGTACCAGGTCATCCCGAGCAGAACGGAAGGCATGAACGAATGCATTTGACTCTGAAGCTTGAAACGACCAGGCCTGCTGGAGCAAATCTTTTTCAACAACAAGAGAAATTCGACAATTTTCGAGCGCTTTTTAATGATGAACGTCCACACGAGGCACTGGATATGAAAGTTCCCTCGGATTTCTATCAACCCTCTGGCGTGCCGTTTCCTAAAGAGTTACCAGAGCTTCAATATCCGTTGCATGATTCAGCGAAAATGGTGGGCGGCAACGGAACGCTTAAGTTCGGAAAGTTCGCATTCCACCTGGGCGAGGCTTTGTCCTATCAAACTGTAGGTATCAGAGAGGAAGACACAGGCCTATGGAGAGTAAGTTTTATGGATTTAGATCTCGGACTTTATGACGGAGACGAGAAGAAATTTAAACCCTTTAAAAACCCCAGGCAACCATCCTTGGGGTAAAAAATGTCACCCATGTCCCCTTACTAATCTGTCACCTATGTCCCTTGTTGCACAAATTGAACTGCACAACCAAATGACTTTTTGTATGGTCCCATTAGGACAGGAAACTCATTTGTATCTCAGGCGGAGATCCCAACGCGTCTTGAACAAGCTTCGCCAACAGCCGAATAATATCCTGATTGTTGTTGCTTCAGATGCCCCGAGCGCTTTTCCTGCAGCTACTGCTGAACCTAAATCTTTGCCTTTTGTACTGCTTCCAACTCAAATTCTTGTGAAAACTTTCTCCTCTTTTCGTTCCCTATGGGACACTGGTCTATGCTACCACTTTGTGTCCTCAAATCGGAGAAGGGGCAGACATTCTTGCTGATCAATGGCGAGTTTGCCATATTTTTAGGAAATAAAAGATTACATAAATAATGTTTCTAGTTAAAAACCAACTGATTGGGTCGGTAGATGATATTATTCATTGTTTGGAGAGCTGATGGCTTTTACCAGGTAGTTCCGATCGTCAAAATTGGAGCGTGAAAATTGATTAGGTCAAAAACTGAAAAAACGTTAATTCTGGTGATTTTAGTAACCTTAGTATCCCTTGCGACCGTGGCTACGGATCTGTACATTCCTTCAATTCCTTTAGTCGCTAAATCATTTCGTACTAGTATAAATACTGCTCAGCTTTCACTTAGTTCCTACATGTTTGGATTTGCTCTCTCCACGTTTCTGAGTGGATTTGTTTCTGATCATATTGGTATCAGAAAAACTCTTCTAGGGGGTCTGGGGGTTTTTATACTTGCTAGTGTAATATGTTTTATCTCTACTTCAATTGAAGTTTTAATTTCCGCCAGATTTTTGCAAGCATTGGGAGGTTGCTGCACCACGGTGTTAACTCGTCTCTTAGTTAGGCGAATGTTTCCAGCTGAGGAACAAATCAATGCATTAAGCTGGTTAACTACTGGCCTGTGCATTGCCTCAGCACTTGCACCTGTCTTAGGGAGCGCAATAGCAGCAGAATTAAATTGGAAAATAGATTTTATCTTGCTCGCTGTTATTGGCTTAGTTTTATTTTTTGTATGCTCAATTTGGCTGAAAAATTATGAAGAGACGACTAACCTAAACCATTTGACCTCTAAAAATATACTTTGGGAAATTATAAGAAATAAAATTTTTATAAAATACACATTAGTTATTAGTCTCTCATGGGCTGCATACTTCAGTTTTATCGTCAGCTCTGCAAATATTTTTCAGATTATTTTTGAAAATACTATATTAGAATATGGGTACTTAATGATGTTATTTAGCGCAATTGAGGTTGTGGGATCTACTGTAGCTAGGTGGCTGAATAATCGTTTGAGTCCGAATTTTATCGTGTTTGTGACAAGCGCTGTAGTTTTTCTTGTAGGACTGTCATCAACTCTGTTTTCTTTAAATGGTAAACTCACAGAACTAACTATGAGTTTACATTTTTCTATCGCAATTTTTGCAATTGGAATTCTTATGCCCTATTGCCAATTCCTAACCCTTAATCTTTTCCCTTCATTTTCGGGTACTGCCATGGCAATTTTCTACACTGTGGAAATGGTCGTCGGAGGTGTCGCAAGTGTTTTAGTATCGTTAATCTCATCCGATTCAATATTCGCTACTTCTTTCGTATGCCTAATATGTGGTTGTGGGATGATACTGCTTACGTGTTCTGAATTTAAAAAAAACACCATTTAAAAAGTCTCAACTACCTAAGAATATCTTCATAAAATGCCCCAATTCCATTGTTCGAATCTATTATATGGACCTCTAAGACCCAAAGACCACCAGTGGGATGAAATTTGACTGCGGACAACGGTCCCGAAAATATCGTTTTATGAGGGAACTCTCCAATGCGGTGTCCATCATCCTCCTTTACCAAAGAATAATTTCGCTTCTCAGCTTCATTTTCCAACCATTTGTATAGTTGATCTCCGGTGACTTGAGATGATGCCCAATGGTTACGTGCTAATCGAAACAAGCTTCTCGCCGCTTCAGCGCAGTCTAAATATATCTTATTGTTTCCTATTACGAATGTATTCCCTACGTCACCTTCGTATTCAATTTGGCCCAGGGTTTGCCAAGTTGGTCCAATATCGATAAAAAAAATATCATTTTGATTTAGTCGTTTTGTGGCGTCTGGCGGAGCTAAGTAAGGTAAAATAGTATTTTCAGCAAATCGTACTATTGGCCTATGCCATGATCGTTTAGAGCCCATTTCTATGAGCAATTTAGTTACAAGCTGGACTGCTTCCATCTCGTTCAACCCAGGTACGATTGCAGCTGATATTGAGTTTAATGCATTCCAAGATTTGATCTGCGCCTGTAAAAGCTCAGAAATATTAAATTTTGGATCCGTATTCTCAATTTCTTTTTTCAAATTTCACCTCAATATCAAAAGTTTAATACTTGATATATTCTATTTATTATAGCAAAGTGACCGCGGAGTTTTCATGAAATTAGTAATTTTAGGCTGTGGTTCGAGTGGAATATTCGTCCTATCCTGTATTGCCGAGAATGTTAGCAGAAATGAGGAATTTCGAAATTCTATTTCCTCGATTACCATCATTAATGAAAAATCTCTAATCGGAGATCAGGGATCATTTGGCAATGTATCTGATTCCTTTATACTAAATACTAGTAATTTATCTCTGGATCCAATTTTGCCTAAATGGAAAAAGTTCAGAGATGAAAAAATGTCTGGTAAAAGTAGCTACCGATTAGCTCACTACTCTAAGCGTGCTGATTTTGGAGCATTTCTATCTCATTTGCTGGAGTGTAGCATTACACAAATTCGGCGCTATATTACTCTGGAGATAAAAATTGCAACTGTGATGGCAGTCAATTATGGAGCATCCAGTATTGAGGTTTTAGCTAGTGGGAATGTTTTAACTGCAGATAAAATTATTATGTGTCTTGGTAATGGCCGACAGCGCAGTAAGTCATCAAATGCAGTTGGCCCTTTATTTGATATTTATTCTACAGATCTAAAATGTGTTTCATCCGAGGAATCAATTGGCATAGTAGGTGCCGGCCTGCGTGCGGTGGATTGCCTTAGGGCACTCTATGATTTGGGTCATAAAGGCCCGATCCATATAGCTTCACATTCTGGTAGACTGCCTCGAATACAGCCAATCCCTTCTATGGAAACTTTTGAGAACATTTCATCAGAAAAAATATTGGGGAAGTTTATAAAGAATCCCATTTCGTTACAGGTGCTTTGGAATGCCTTAAAGATGGACTTTGCATTGAATGATATCGATCTAAACTCCATAAAGGAGATTTTAGACACGAGTCCTACAAACTGCGAAAACTGGTCTCAAGAGCTTAACCAAGCCGAATTTGGTAATAGACTCTGGTATCAACGAATTTTCTTTTTAACTTCATATATGGAAGAAATATGGCAGTACGTTTCCCCAAAAAGTAAGAAAAATTTTATCACGCACTTACGTGATAGGTGGATGTCCAACATAATTGGAATTCCGGTTGAAAATGGAAAGGTCATTGAGAAACTATTTAAAAGTAAACAACTTTCGATTCATCCGGATTATATTGAATGTCGCCGGAGCAGTTCAAGTAAAAAATTTCGATATGAAATTTTATGTAGAAAAGCAGAGCCAATTGGCATTAATCACATTATCGATGCGACTCCCTTTGGGATAGACGGTGGCACTTTGTCGCCATTGATTTGTTCATTAAGTCAGAATAGCACTGTCAAGTTTACCGCCTTTGGAATTATCGATTGTGATTGGAGTACACGCCAAGCATTGGATGCGCATGGGAAGATTCTAAATGGGTTTTACTGTGTAGGCGAATTTTCGTTGGGTCCAAATCTCGTTCCCAGCTCCATAGAAAGCAATTTGAGAATGGCCAACTTAGCTGTTTCAGATATTGTGGGAAAAACGTCTAGTAACTATATACCTTTGATTAAAAAAGAAAAAATTCCTGAACAGCATTACGCATGAAGGCAAAAATTATAGTTAAGGCCTATTCTCTTGCACTTGCAATTCTAGTTTTATGCTTTGCTATTGAAAGTGCACTCACGGCAAATCGGCTTCCAAGAGGATTGCTCATAGGAATTATTCAGTGCCTGATGAGTATGGTGGCTGCATTCGCTGCTATTTTCAGCTTTAGCAGGAAAAAGTATCGAGGATTTGCTTTGGTCTCAATTGCGACCGGATTCATCTGTTTTGCGTTTGCTGATTTCTATTGGAGCTATCTCTTCTACTATATCCACCAAGATCGAAATCACTGGGTAGCTGTTGTTCTCACTCAGTTCCCTTACGCAATAGGATATTTAAGTATGTTAACCGGGTTACTTCAGGCTACTCCGTCACTAAAATCAAAACAGAATTCGATGCTCCTGGCAGGCGTTGGATTAGTGAGTATTCCATTTTTTCTAAAGTATATTGTTTATCCAACTGTGCAGAAGTTTAATTCTGAGGGATTGTCGTTTTTCTTAATTGGACACTCACTAAATTCACTGTCCTGCTCTTTACTGCTCTATTTTTCTATTGTTTCCTTGCTGAAAGGCCGAGATCTTTTTTGGGGACTCATAGCAACTGGATGTTCGGCCCTAGCGTTAGAGAATTGGTCATTTAGAGCGGAGATGCTCATCTGGAAATCTCCGGAATATGGTTTTTATGACTATGTTTGGGCTTTTGGAATTATCACAGCGACGACACCAGTAATTTTGCTTCTTAAAGATAAGATCGAATATTCCGAAACTCAAATTTATGATTATAAGAGTTTAGTCAGTCAAAGTCGATTATGGTTGATTGGCTCAATGTTGAGTGGCTTAACGCTACTTACTCTAGTCGCAAGCCCACAATATTATGTTCTAAGATTTATCACTATAGGTACGCTTTTTGCGATTATATCCTCAATTTTTCTTAGTCATTTCATAGCAGAAAAAATTGAAGATTTAGCTTTGATGCTCTCTCTAGAAATTACCGACGAACTAGGAATACATTCAATTTCAGAGAAAAGTCGCAGTTTGCCTATGGAGCTTCGGATTATTTACCAAAAGCTTTTTTCTAAAAGGCTTCAGGAAAGAAAAGCTGTTGAAATGAGTCAGGTGGCTTTGGCAAATCTAGCAGTGCAAGTTGCGCATGATATTAAGAGCCCACTTGCCGCATTATCTGTTGTAGAAAACGAGTTAGTCGCTTTGCCCGAAGATACTCGTACTTTAATTCGTAGCGCAATAGGACGCATCAGAGATATCTCTAATCAACTTGTTGAAAAATATAGAGTCCAAACTGCATCATTAAGCCATAATGCGGTAGTTTCCTCAACAATGGAAGTATGTTCGACTCAAATTTTAACAAGTTTGATAGACGAAATCATCAGTGAAAAAAGGATGCAAATTAGATCTGTAATGGGCATTGAAATCGAATTAGAAGTTAATGAAAAGCATTACGGACTTTTTGCAAATGTCCAATCAACCGAATTCAAGCGTGTTTTATCAAATCTCCTTAATAACTCAATAGAAGCAATTGATAGGCGTGGGAGAATTAGGATTGAATTAAAAGAATTGAATAACGAAATTGAACTTACTGTTCGTGATGACGGCGAAGGAATTTCTGAGGAAAACCTAGGGAGCCTAATGCAGAGGGGAATTTCCTATAACAAAATGGGTGGCTCTGGCCTTGGTTTATTCCACGCTAGAACATCAATTGAAAAATGGGGCGGTCAGTTGCGTATTGAATCTAAGATCGGGCTTGGAACTGCGGTTATTGCAGTTTTACCTAAGGCCTCGGCTCCTTCATGGTTTGTTAAAGGAATTGATTTACGTGCAAATGCAAATGTAATCGTACTCGATGACGACGAGAGTATTCATCACATCTGGAAAAATCGCTTTGAACAATTAAAAATTTTAAAAAAGAAGCAGATCCAACTTCATCATTTTTCCACACCGGATGAATTTTTATCTTCCTATTCAACTCAGATCTTTAGCAATTCCGAACAGGCAATTTATCTTGTTGATTATGAATTTCAGGGCCTTAAGACCACAGGCTTGGATGTTATTGAAAAACTGGGTATCCAAAATAAGAGCATTTTAGTTACGAGTCGATATGAACACGCTTTTGTCTTAAATAAATGTATGCAACAGAAAGTTAACATTATTCCTAAGGGAATGGCCGGTTTTGTGCCACTTGCATAAATATGCTTTCTTACGCGTGCTGGCACCACGGACGTGCCGTAGTGCCGTGCTAACTCCATGTAGAGTGGGTTAAGATCCGGATCGTAAAGATGCGCTTTTTTTACTCCCGTCCTTAAATTATCGGGCACCGTTACGCGCGGTGACCGTTCCGGCTCTAATGACCCAGGCGTTTCGGAGTTGCTGACCCACCCG
>CAYYYP010000008.1:0-12647 GCA_964475985.1 uncultured Oligoflexia bacterium
CGCAGATGACGGGGGCGGCTGCGCGGACTTGCCGGGACGGGGCGTCTTTGGGGACTTTGATGGGCGTGCGTGCTTACGCGGCAAGTGGGGTGTTTTCGGTTGGGGGCCTGCGTGGACTGGGTGGCTGGTTGCAGCGGACTTGGGTAGGGGAGTTGCCGGCTGAGAGTATGGATCGTCGAATTTATTTGGGCTTACTTCACAAGGCCAAAAACTTTGGCGCTAAGAAGTTGTTTGACGCGAATGGAATTGCACTATAAAAACAGCTTCACTATTTTAAAGACTTCATTGCGGGGGTAGCTCAGTTGGTAGAGCATCAGCCTTCCAAGCTGAGGGTCGCGGGTTCGAACCCCGTCCCCCGCTCCATTTTTAAATGGAACTCACTTGAAGCAAAATTAGGCACAAAACACGTCTTTATTCGTGTGGTTTGCTTCTAAATAGGATTTGGGCCGACTTTTCGGTTCTGTAGAAACACTACATTAATCAATCGTTCTCGTTTATGTTGCTTTGCGCAAACGGGCGCTTCGTAAGGAGTGCTTGGCCGTGAGGTGAACTGGTGGCTTTGCTTTTTTTAAATGTCGGCAAACGCATTCTTATTCTTCTCCTCAAATGCCGAACCAAAAAACTTGGCTCAGAAAGTGCTTTTTAAAAACAACTGAATCAGCTATGTACTTCTAAATTGATAGGGCAAAAGCTTTTGTGCGCTGACGTAGCTCAGTTGGCAGAGCACACCCTTGGTAAGGGTGAGGTCATCGGTTCGATCCCGATCGTCAGCACCAGCGGAATTTTCTTTAGTTAAGAAGACACAAAAATTTAGAGTCAGAAATTGAAAGTTAGTTAGTTAAGTCAAGTAAAAGGAGCAGGTAAAATGTCAAAGGAGAAGTTTGATCGGTCCAAACCACATTGTAACATTGGTACAATTGGTCACGTTGACCACGGGAAAACAACATTAACGGCGGCCATCACAACAGTTTTGGCTAAGAAAGGTTTCGCTCAGGCGCGCGCCTATGATCAAATTGACAACGCTCCTGAAGAAAAAGCGCGTGGTATTACAATCAATACCACTCACGTTGAATACCAAACCGACAAAAGGCACTACGCCCACGTAGATTGCCCTGGCCACGCTGACTATGTCAAAAACATGATCACCGGTGCAGCACAGATGGACGGAGCTATTCTAGTTGTAAGCGCGGCTGATGGTCCTATGCCACAGACTCGTGAACATATTTTGTTGGCACGTCAGGTCGGTGTTCCTGCCGTTGTTGTGTTTTTGAATAAATGCGACATGGTAGATGATGCTGAACTTTTGGATCTAGTTGAAATGGAAGTTCGAGAACTTCTAAGTTCTTATAAGTTCCCAGGTGATAGCATTCCTATCATTCGTGGTAGCGGCCTCAAGGCACTTGAAGGCGACGCAGGTCCCTACGGTGAAGAAGCGATCATGAAGTTGATGGAAGCAGTAGATTCCTACGTTCCTCAGCCACAACGTGACAAAGATAAACCATTCTTGATGCCAATCGAAGACGTGTTCTCAATCTCTGGTCGAGGAACCGTAGTTACGGGTCGTATCGAGCGTGGAATCGTTAAAGTCGGTGAAGAAGTTGAAATCATTGGAATTCGCCCTACAACTAAAACAGTTGTTACTGGCGTTGAAATGTTCAGAAAGCTACTTGACCAAGGCGAAGCTGGCGATAACGTCGGCGCGCTTCTCCGTGGTACGAAGAAAGAAGAAGTTGAGCGAGGCCAAGTTTTGGCTAAGCCAGGTTCTGTTCTTCCCCATCGTAAGTTCAAAGCTGAAGCTTACATTTTGACTAAGGAAGAAGGCGGTCGTCACACTCCATTTTTTAATGGTTACAGACCACAATTTTACTTCCGCACCACCGATGTTACCGGTGTTGTACAATTGCCAGCAAACATCGAAATGGTGATGCCCGGCGATAACGTCGCAATGGAAGTTGAATTGATCACACCAATCGCTATGGAAAAAGAACTCCGTTTCGCTATTCGCGAAGGCGGTCGTACCGTAGGTGCTGGTGTTATTTCAGAAATCGTTGATTAATTTTCAGTGATCTAAAGTGCAGCAGCCCTAAACAGCTGCTGCACTTTATTATTTTATTAAGTACGCCCTTAAATACATCTCAGTAAAACCAGATATTGGGCGGTTTTCGGAGAATTCAAATGCGCATTATTGTGAGTTTAGATTGTGGCGATTGTAAAAGAAAAAACTATTGGACCACAAAAAATAAAACTAAGACCCCCGACAAGTTGGCCTTTAAAAAGTTTTGTAAATTTTGTCGTAAACATACGGATCACAAAGAAGGCAAATAATTAGGAGGATTCTCTTCTAATTTATGGTCTTATTCAGGGTGACCTGAGCTTTTTGGAGGGGTCAGTAGCTCCAATTGGTAGAGCGGCGGATTCCAAATCCGTTTGTTGTGGGTTCGAGTCCCTCCTGACCCGCCATTCATTTATAGCAAAAAGACAGCTAGATACTCATCATCAAAGAAGAAAGAAACAGCAAAATGGTAAATCAGTTCGAAGGGCAGTACAAAAAATTTGTGAATATAAGTTATTTGTGTTTAGCCGCTTTACTGGCCTACGTCGTGTTTGTAGGGGCCATGAAACTTTCTTCCATTTTTGATTGGGAATCTAAAGTAAAGTCCGTTGAATACATCATACGCATTGGATCGTTGCTGCTAGGTGCTGGCGTGTTTATAGGGCTTTTACGTAACCCCCGTTCAAATGCTTTTATGACTGAGGTCGCCATCGAATTGATCAGCAAAGTAACCTGGCCTGAGCCCAAGGAAACAATGGTGGCAACCGGGGTAGTCATGGTTACGGTTTTAATCGCAAGCCTCATGTTAGGCATTTTTGATTGGGCTTGGTCTTCCTTGATTCGTTTGGTTGTTTAATGTTCCAGAGAGGTGTCAATTAGTAATGAATATTGAATCGTATGAAACATTAGATTCAGAAGAATCAACGAGTGGTTCATCAAGTATGAGTGATGTTACTTCTGCTCAACACAATTCACAGCCAGCAAGCAGTTCTGAGGCTATGAAGTGGTACGTAGTTCACACTTATTCTGGGTACGAAAATAAGGCTAAAATTGCTTTAGAAGAACGAATCAAAAGCATGAAAAAAGAAGCCTTCTTCGGTGAAGTTATTGTTCCCGAGGAAAATGTCGTTGAATTGGTAAAGGGCCAGCGCAAAACCACAAAGCGTCGGTTTTTCCCCGGCTATATCCTCGTGCAAATGATTTTGACGAATGAAAGCTGGCATATCGTAAAAGATACACCAAAGATTACTGGCTTTGTTGGCGACAAAGTAAACCCTGTTCCTATCTCCGAAACAGAGGTTCAAAAACTTACTAATCGAATGACTGAAGGTCAGGCTAAACCTAAACCTAGGGTTTCATTTACTGAAGGTGAAAATGTTCGGGTTATTGACGGACCGTTTGCAAACTTTAATGGAATTGTAGAAGACGTCAACCAAGACAAGGGCAAGTTAAAAGTCCTAGTTTCAATTTTTGGTCGTTCGACCCCCATTGAGTTAGATTTTATTCAGGTTGAAAAGGCGTAACTCTTAAGCTAAACGAGGATTTCTTTATTTATGGCAAAAAAAGTAACTGGATTTATTAAATTACAAATTCCTGCTGGGCAAGCGAACCCTTCTCCTCCCGTCGGTCCGGCCTTAGGACAGCGTGGCGTAAATATTATGGAGTTTTGCAAGGCTTTTAATGCAAAAACTCAGGATCAGAAGGGAATGATTATTCCTGTAGTAATCACTGTTTATTCTGATCGTTCTTTTACCTTTGTTACAAAAACTCCTCCTGCTTCTATTTTATTATTTAAAGCCGCAGGCGTAGAAAAAGGTTCTGGGACTCCGAATAAAAGTAAAGTAGGTAAGGTTACCGCTGCGCAAGTAGAAAAGATTGCTCAAACGAAACTTCCTGATTTGACGGCAGCTTCACTCGCTGCAGCAATCAGAACGGTCGAGGGTACAGCAAGGTCCTCGGGTGTGACGGTAGGATAGCTTAATAAAAAATTCATAAATTGGTCTGGTTCAACCAGACATTAATAGTGGGAGAGCATATCAAGTTGCTCGTATGAAACTTCTATTCGGAAGCATTTCTGATCACCACGGAGGAAAAACAATGACGGCTGCAAAAGCTCCAAACGGAGTTCATGGGAATAAAAAGCACGGTAAAAAATATCGTGAGGCTCTGACAAAAGTCGACACATCTAGAAAATATTCAACTCAAGAAGCTTTTGAGCTTCTAGAAAAAGTTGCCTACGCAAAATTCGATGAAAGCGTTGATGTAGCTTTTAACTTAGGTGTTGATCCCAAGCATGCCGATCAAATGGTTCGTGGAGCCGTTAGCCTTCCTCATGGCACTGGAAAGTCTGTTCGAGTTCTTGTGTTAGCGAAGGGCGATAAAGCCAAAGACGCGCTGGCTGCTGGCGCTGACTTTGTCGGAGCAGAAGATATGATCGAGAAAATTACTGGAGGTTGGCTTGATTTTGATAAAGTTATCGCCACCCCAGACATGATGGTAATGGCTTCCAAGGTTGCTAGGGTTTTAGGTCCCCGTGGTCTAATGCCGAATCCCAAACTTGGTACAGTAACACCAGACGTGACGAGAGCTGTTACTGAGCAGAAACAAGGTAAAGTCGAATATCGTACTGAAAAAACAGGCATTATTCATGTCAGCATCGGCAAGAAATCCTTTGGCCCAAAAAAGTTGGTAGAAAATTTCTCCTCACTACTACAGGTGATTTTAAGGGCAAAACCCCAGGCAAGTAAGGGCACATATATGAAGGGTGTTTATATTTCTACAACCATGAGTCCTGGCATTGCGGTAGATGTTTCTGCTGCATCCTCTGCTGAATAACTGAAATTTGAGGGTGATGAAAAATGGATAAGGCTAAAAAAGAGCAACTAGTTGGTGAATTAGTAAAAGATTTTAACGCTGCAAATGCAGCTTTTTTCTCTGACTACAAAGGTTTAAACGTAGAAAAAATTACGGACTTAAGGCGACGTTTGCGTCCCCATGACGTCAAAGTAAGAATTGTAAAGAATAATTTAGTACGAGTAGCTGTCGCAAAAGCTGGCTTAGGCGATGGTCATGTGGGTTTGGCCGATGGATTAGCTGGTCCAACAATGGTTGCATTTGCCTTCAAAGATGCAGCAACCGTTGCCAAAATCATCGCTAAGTTTAGTACTGAGAATGAAGTATTTACTATTAAAGAAGGTCTTCTTGGAGCAAAGCGAATAAGCCAACCCGAAGTGGTAGCTTTGTCCGCCCTGCCTTCAAGAGAAGTTCTTTTGGCGAAACTTTTGGGAACTTTTAATGCTCCCGTAACAAATTTTGTTGGTGTGTTAGCGGCTGTACCGAGGAGTTTGGTACAAGTGCTAGCGGCAGTTCAACAGAAAAAGGGTCAGTAGTGACCTTGAGATCAATTTGGAGGTGGTGAAAATGTCTAGTGCTGTAACTAAAGAAAGCGTAATTTCTTTTATTGAAAATATGAGTGTTTTGGAACTTTCACAGCTTGTGAAAGAACTTGAAGAAAAATTTGGTGTTTCTGCTGCTGCTCCAATGGCTGTTGCTGTTGGTGGCGCTGGTGGGGCTGCGGATGCCCCTGCTGCTGCAAAGACTGAATTTACTGTAGTTCTTGCAGCTGCCGGAGAGAAAAAGATCAATGTAATTAAGGAAGTACGTGCGATTACTGGTCTTGGTCTTAAAGAAGCAAAAGACCTAGTTGAAGGCGCACCTAAAGTTCTAAAAGAAGGCATTTCTAAGGCCGACGCCGATGAAATGAAGAAAAAATTAGAAGCTGAAGGCGCAAAGGTAGAAATTAAGTAATTTCTGCTGATATAGAAAGTTACTAGCCGGGTCCATTACCTTAGAATTCTTTCTAAGATGGTGGCCCCGTGATCTAGTTCTCGGATAATGTACGAGCGCAATGTCTTTTATGATGCTACCTTGCATAGCTCATAGATACTTATGTCGCATGAGGACCCCAATTTTCAATAGTCCACATCTGGATATTTTCAATTAGGGCTTTAAAACAGGGAGTTTGGATACTGATGGCTTCGCTATTTACTGAAAATAAGCGTGTTCGTAGAGACTTTTCAAAGGTTCAGGCACCTGTAGAGATTCCTGATCTGATCGAGTTGCAGAAAAAGTCTTATGACTTGTTTCTGCAAAAAGATATTGAGCCAGCAAAACGTCAGCATCTAGGTCTGTTAGCTGTTTTTAAGTCCGTTTTTCCAATTGAAGATTTTAACCATACCGCCAGTTTGGAATTTGAAAGTTACACTCTTGAGCCGCCTAAGTATGATGTGGCTGAATGCCGCCAGCGTGGTTTGACCTTTGCTGCCCCATTCAAGATTACAGTGCGTTTAGTAGTTTTTGACGTAGAAGAAGAAACTCAAACTAGAAATATAAGAGATATCAAGGAACAGGAAGTCTATTTGGGAGAAATCCCTCTTATGACTGACAACGGTTCTTTTATTATTAATGGTACCGAGCGAGTTATTGTGAGTCAGCTTCATAGGGCGCCAGGCGTGATTTTTGATCATGACCAAGGCCGAAGCCATAGCAGCGGAAAAATTCTTTATTCTGCACGGGTAATTCCCCATCGCGGCTCCTGGTTGGATTTTGAGTTCGATCATAAAGATATTTTGTACGCACGTATCGATCGTAAACGAAAGATGCCAGCTACGATTATCCTTCGCGCTCTAGGCTTTTCGACCCAAGAATTACTGCACCATTTTTATAAAGTTGAAACTATCAAATTTGATGGTGGTCAATTTTTTAAAGAATTAAATTTAGATATTCTTGCTGGTCAAAGGGCAGACGAAGACATTGTTGATCCTAAGTCAGGTGAAACTTTAGTTAAAAGAAATCGAAAATACACTAAAGCTGTAATCGATAAGATCGTACGGTCTGGTTTACAGAATATTGAAGTTCGTAAAGAGGCCGTGGTCGGTCGCATCACATCTGAAGATATATACGATCTTTCCACTGGTGAAATTCTAGTTGAAGTCAATACTGAGCTCAGTGAAGCAAATTTGAATTTGCTAAAGAAGCATGAAATTACTGAGTTCCGTGTCATCTTTACTGACAAGCTAAACTACGGTCCTTTTTTAAGGGACACGCTTCTTATTGATAAAGTTACCTCTCCAGAGGAGGCTTTAATTGAAATCTATAAAAGAATGCGGCCTGGTGACCCACCAACTTTAGAAGCTGCAAGACAGCTTTTCGAAAACCTCTTTTTTGCCCCTGAGCGATACGACTTGTCTCGAGTAGGTCGGCTTAAGCTCAATTATAAATTTCCTCAGAATCAAGTTAGTCCGGAAATTACGGTTCTAACTAAAACCGATATTATGGAAACAGTTCGCTATCTATGTGAACTTAACAATGGTCGCGGAACTATTGATGATATTGATCATCTGGGAAATCGACGCGTAAGAGCCGTGGGCGAACTGATAGAGAATCAATATAGAGTTGGTCTAGTTCGGATGGAAAGAGCCATTCGGGAACGTATGAGTATTCAAGAAGTTGAAACTCTTATGCCACACGATTTGATCAATCAGAAACCAGTCTCCGCAGTAATTAAAGAGTTTTTTGGATCAAGCCAATTGTCCCAATTCATGGATCAAACGAATCCGCTCTCTGAAATTACCCATAAAAGGCGCCTGTCTGCATTGGGCCCCGGCGGTCTGACGCGAGAACGTGCTGGCTTTGAAGTACGTGACGTTCATCCTACACATTACGGTCGAATATGCCCGATTGAGACACCAGAAGGTCCAAACATTGGTTTGATCGCTTCACTCTCAACTTTCGCTAGGGTAAATGACTTTGGTTTTATCGAGACTCCTTATCGTTTGATTTCGGATAAAAAGGCAACTGACGATATCCGTTATTTTACTGCCACCGAAGAAGAAGATAAAATTATTGCTCAGGTGAATCCTGAAGTTCTTCGTACTAAGAAGTTTGACGGAAGCCTTATTCCTGCACGGCGTAAAGGTGAGTTTGCCCTGGTAAACCCTGAAGAAGTTGAATTGATGGACGTAAGTCCGAATCAGTTGGTGTCTATAGCGGCCTCGCTAATTCCTTTTCTTGAGCACGATGACGCAAATCGAGCGCTCATGGGTTCGAACATGCAAAGGCAAGCAGTTCCTCTTTTGAGAACTGCTGCGCCCATGGTGGGAACTGGCATCGAGCGTGTAGTAGCTAGGGATTCTGGCGCGATTGTTTTAAATCAACATGCTGGTGAAGTTATAATGGTGGACGGCACTAAAGTGGTCGTTCGTCGTTCTACTGCCGGAAAAAGTGCAGATTTCAATTCAGATGTGGATATTTACAATCTGATTAAATTTCAACGCAGCAATCAGAATACCTGTGTGAACCAGAAGCCTGTCGTAAAAGTCGGCCAAAAGGTGAACAAAGGCGATGTTTTAGCCGATGGACCTGGAACTGAATGTGGAGAGTTAGCACTTGGACATAACGTCCTCGTGGCCTTCATGCCATGGCAAGGTTATAATTTCGAAGATTCCATTCTTATTAGTGAGCGTTTGATTCACAATGACGCATTCACTTCCATTCATATCGAAGAATTTGAATGTGTTGCCCGTGACACCAAACTTGGAAAAGAAGAGATTACCCGAGATATTCCAAATGTTGGGGAAGAAGCACTTAAGGATTTGGATGAGAGCGGTATCGTTCGTATTGGAGCGGAAGTTCGTCCAGGCAGTGTGCTTGTCGGCAAAGTGACTCCAAAGGGCGAAACACAGCTTTCCCCTGAAGAAAAGCTCTTGAGAGCTATCTTTGGCGAAAAAGCTGGCGATGTACGTGATTCCTCTTTACGTGTTCCATCAGGCATCCATGGAACCGTAATTAACGCGCAAGTATTTACTCGTGAAGGCACCGAACCTGACGAGCGAACAAAGCGTATTCTCGAAGATGAAATTACTAAGGTTCGTCGCGATGAAAAGATTGAGATCGATGCTATACGATGGAGCGCACAGGTTAAAGTTAGCGCCTTACTCAAAGGTTCAAAAACCACTGGTAAACTTCTTAGTGAAGACGGTGAAACTGAACTTTTGGAAAAGGGAGAGGAACTTACAGCTAAGAGCTTTGAGCGTATTCCTTTTGAGCTCCTCGAATACATTCCTGTAAAAGAAGACCTTGAAAAAGACGTTTCTTCTATTATCAGATCCGCAAAAGAAAAAATTGAACTAGTAAAAGCGGTTTTTAAAGAAAAAACTGAGCGCTTAAAAAGGGGTGATGAACTAGCCCCCGGTGTTATTAAAATGGTCAAAGTATACGTTGCAATTAAGCGACGTTTGCAGGTTGGCGATAAAATGGCCGGACGCCATGGAAACAAAGGGGTTGTGTCCCGAATTGTTCCTTTGGAAGATATGCCTTACTTATCTAATGGTACTTCTGTTGATATGGTTTTAAATCCATTGGGCGTTCCTTCTAGAATGAATATTGGTCAGATCTTAGAAGTAATGTTGGGATGGGCTTCCTGGGGCTTAGCTAGAAAATTAGAAAGCTACCTCGAGCACTTTAAGCCTGAAAATCTTAGGAAGCTGATTAAGCAAATTTATTCTTCTCCATAGATGGATAAGTATATCGATGCGGCATCAGAAGATGAACTTAAGAAGATACTGGGTCATGCTTCAAAGCGGGGAGTGCATTTCGCAACCCCTGTGTTTGACGGAGCATCAGAAGAAAAAATCCGTGATATGTTAAAGATTGCTGACCTCGATGACTCGGGTCAAGTAACGCTGTTTGATGGAATGTCGGGCGAGGCATTTACGGAGAACGTTACTGTGGGCGTAATGTACATGTTAAAATTACACCACTTGGTGGAAGAGAAGATTCACGCCCGTAGTATCGGACCTTATTCTCTTGTTACGCAACAACCTCTAGGTGGTAAAGCCCAGTTTGGTGGTCAACGTTTAGGGGAGATGGAAGTTTGGGCGCTGGAAGCATATGGCGCAGCTCATACCCTCCAAGAAATGTTAACCGTAAAATCGGATGATGTGACAGGCCGAAATCGGATGTATGAGGCCATTGTTAAAGGTGAACACGTTTTGGAACCAGGTCTACCTGAGTCCTTCAATGTATTAGTGAAGGAATTGCAGAGCTTGGCGTTAAACGTTGAATTGATTGAAGATAAACACGATTAGTTTGGGGAGAATTCCGTGAAAGATTTATTAAACTTTTTTGATAAGCCTAAAGATCCATTAAGTTTTACAGGAATTCGAATTTCCTTAGCCTCACCAGAAAAGATACGCGAGTGGTCTTTTGGGGAAGTAAAGAAACCCGAAACTATTAATTATAGAACCTTTAAACCTGAACGTGATGGCCTGTTTTGCGCCAAAATATTTGGACCGGTTAAAGATTACGAATGTAACTGCGGCAAATATAAACGCATGAAGCACCGTGGCGTAGTGTGTGAAAAGTGCGGCGTAGAAGTTATCCAGTCTAAAGTCAGACGGGAGCGTTTGGGCCATATTGAGTTAGCAACTCCCGTTGCCCATATTTGGTTTCTAAGAAGTTTGCCTTCGCGAATTGGCGCTTTGTTGGATCTTTCTCTGAAAGATCTGGAAAAAGTTCTCTATTGTGAAGCTCATCTAGTAATCGACCCAGCCAATACAAATCTTGAAATTGGTGCGATCGTTTCCGAAGAGAAGCTCCAGCAGTTCATAAAAGACGGTGAGCAAATTACCGTTGGGATGGGCGGAGAGGCTATTAGAGATGCACTAAAACGTATCGATGTTGATCTTCTTGCGCGGCACCTCAGAAAAGACATGCGTGCGGCATCAAGCGAAGCTGTTCGTGTAAAAGTTGCAAAAAGGCTAAAAGTTGTAGAGGCATTCAAAGACTCAGGAAATCGTCCAGAATGGATGATGCTTGAAGTTGTTCCGGTAATTCCACCCGAACTCCGCCCACTAGTTCCTTTGGATGGTGGTCGATTCGCAACATCAGATTTGAATGATTTGTATCGACGAGTCATTAATAGAAACAATCGTTTGCGTAGGCTTATGGAGCTAAGTGCCCCAGAAATTATTATCAGAAATGAAAAGCGTATGTTGCAGGAAGCGGTTGATGCGCTTTTCGATAATGGACGCCGAGGAAAGACTTTTACGGGTCCAAACAAGAGACCATTAAGATCTCTTTCTGACATGCTAAAAGGTAAGCAAGGCCGATTCCGGCAAAATTTATTAGGAAAGCGCGTGGACTATTCCGGGCGTTCCGTCATCGTGGTCGGTCCTGAACTTAGACTGCATCAGTGTGGTTTGCCGAAGCAAATGGCTCTCGAGCTTTTCAAGCCTTTTATCTACAATAAACTAATAGATTACGGGTATGTGACCACCATAAAAAGTGCGAAAAAAATGGTGGAAAAGCAACGCCAAGAAGTTTGGGATATCCTTGACGAAGTTGTTAAAGAACACCCTGTCCTCTTAAATCGTGCGCCAACTCTCCATAGACTCGGCATTCAGGCATTCGAGCCCGTACTTATTGAAGGCAAAGCAATTCAGCTTCACCCCTTAGTGTGTACAGCGTTCAATGCTGATTTCGACGGCGACCAAATGGCAGTACACATCCCATTGTCGGTAGAAGCACAAATTGAAGCGCGTGTGCTCATGATGTCTACCAATAACATTTTGTCTCCTGCTCACGGTAAACCTATCATCGTACCTAGCCAGGATATCGTTTTAGGTCTCTATTACATGACCAGGGAACGTCCCTTCGTAAAAGGTGAAGGTAAGGTTTTCGGATCTCCTTCGGAAGCATCTTATGCATACAGTACTGGTGAAGTTCATCTCCAGGCTAAGGTAAAATGTCGTATTGCTGGAAAGCTTTACGACACTACAGTTGGTAGAGCATTACTCAGTGATGTTGTACCGTTAGAGATTGCTTTTCCTATTTATAATCGAGTCATGGATAAAAAGCAGTTAGCTGAACTTATTGACTCATGTTTCAGATTAGCTGGAAATAAGAAGACGGTCGTCTTGGCTGATCAACTCATGGCAACCGGTTTTCGAATGGCTACAAGAGCAGGCATTTCTATCGGCTTAAACGACATGGTTATGCCGACTGAGAAGTCTGAATACCTTACAAAAGCTTATTCTCAGATTCAGGAGATTGAGAGTCAGTACATTGACGGTTTAATCACAGATGGTGAACGATATAATAAAGTAATCGATATCTGGGCTCAAACATCAGAAAACATTGCTTCTGCTATGATGAAGCGGCTGAGCTCACAGCAAGTTAAAGGTCCTAACGGCGAAGAAGTTACAATTCCATCTTTTAATAGTATTTTTATGATGGCCGATTCAGGCGCAAGAGGAAGTAACGCCCAAATTAGGCAGCTGGCTGGTATGCGAGGCTTGATGGCGAAGCCATCTGGTGAAATTATCGAAACTCCGATCACGGCGAATTTCCGTGAAGGGCTAACTGTTCTACAATACTTTATTTCTACTCACGGCGCGCGAAAAGGGTTAGCAGATACGGCTCTTAAGACTGCGAACTCCGGATACTTAACTCGCCGTTTGGTAGATGTGTCTCAGGATGTAGTAATTTCTGAAATTGATTGCGGTACCCTTGATGGCATTTTTGTTTCGTCTCT
>CAYYYP010000008.1:12657-41058 GCA_964475985.1 uncultured Oligoflexia bacterium
ACCTCCAACGGCGCCCTGATGCGCGCCATCGTCGAAGGCGGGGAAGTCATTGAAAAAATGGGCGATCGTATCCTCGGTCGCGTTGCACTCGACGATATTCTTGACCCTGTTTCTAACGCAATCATAGTTGCGGCTGGAACCTTGATTGATGAAGATCGAGTTAAGTTGATCACTGACGGCGGTTTAGATCGAATTAAAATTCGTTCAGTTTTAACCTGTCAGTCTGAAGCTGGTGCCTGCGCTTTATGTTACGGTCGTGATCTGGCGCGTGGACGTACTGTAACAATTGGCGAAACCGTTGGTGTTATTGCAGCTCAATCTATTGGTGAACCTGGAACCCAGCTAACCATGAGAACATTTCACGTAGGCGGAACTGCATCAAGGCGTGTTGAACAATCTAATATTGAAGTGAAGACAAACGGCAAATTGAAATTTGTGAATCTTATCGCTGTTGCCGGACACGACGGGCATTTAGTTGCGATGAGCCGAAATGGTGAAATCTTAGTATTAGACGATCACGGTCGTGAGCGAGAGCGATATAGTGTTGTGTACGGCGCTAAGTTATTTGCAAAAGACGGTGATTTGGTAAAGAAAGCCCAACTAATAGCTGAGTGGGATCCATATTCCACACCGATTATCACAGAGGTCTCCGGAACAGTTCGGTTTGAGGATATCGAAGAAGGTATCACCATGCAGGAACAGATGGATTCTGTGACCGGTTTAACCCATAAAGTTATTGTGGAGACAAAATCGTCTGATAAGCGACCAAAGGTATTGATTGTTGGTGCTGACGGCGAACCGCTAAAGATTTCAGGTACTGCCCGACTTGCAAGGTACATGATCCCTGTAGGCGCTAATATTGTTATTTCGGATGGAACACCGTTGCATGCAGGTGATGTGATTGCGAAGATTCACAGAGAAACTACAAAGACTAAAGATATTACCGGCGGTCTGCCTCGCGTAGCTGAATTATTTGAAGCAAGAAAACCTAAGGATTCAGCAATTATTTCGGAGATTGACGGTATAGTCTCATTTGGAAAAGATACTAAGGGAAAACGTAAACTCATAGTAAGTCCAGATGTTGGAGAGCCTCGCGAATACCTTATTGGTAAAGGCAAGCATTTAGCTGTTAACGAAGGTGACTTCGTAAAAGCCGGAGATCCTCTAGTTGCGGGCACTGTAAATCCCCATGATATTCTAAGGGTTAAGGGCGAAAAAGCCTTGGCTAAATATCTAGTGGATGAAGTTCAAGAGGTTTATCGACTTCAAGGCGTTAAGATCAACGATAAGCATATCGAAGTTATTGTTCGTAACATGCTTAGAAAAGTGAAGATTTTGGATGTCGGCGATACGAACTTTTTGGCAGGCGAACAGGTAGATAAAAAAGAATTTGAGCAAGAAAATACAAAGATTGTATCTCAGGGTGGAGTGGCAGCTACGGCTGAGCCATTATTGCTAGGAATTACAAAAGCTTCTTTGACTACTGATTCGTTTATTTCGGCTGCATCTTTCCAAGAAACTACAAAGGTTCTCACGGAGTCCAGTATTGCTGGGAAGGTAGATTATCTACGCGGCTTAAAAGAAAACGTCATTATGGGAAGACTTATTCCTGCTGGAACCGGCCTGCTTCGATACAAAAAGATCTTTGTAGAAAGCACTGCTGATCCTGCCAACATGAGTGACCTAAATTACACTCAAGGCGGATCGAGTCATTTAGAAGAACACGGAGAGATCTCTGTTCACACATAAATATTGATTGAACTTTTTGATGCACTTTGAGAAAAGCGCACAAATCAAACCAAGGAATATAAGAGAATTATGAGGAGTAAGAATGCCTACTATTAATCAGCTTGTACGTAATGGCCGCAAGAAAGGTGCTTGGAAAACAGCTTCCCCTGCTCTTGCGTCATGTCCCCAGCGAAGAGGGGTCTGTACTAGAGTTTATACAACCACACCAAAAAAACCTAACTCTGCTCTCAGGAAGGTTTGTCGGGTTCGGTTAACTAATGGTTTTGAGGTTACATCTTACATTCCAGGAATTGGACATAACCTGCAGGAGCATTCTATCGTTTTGATTCGTGGAGGTCGTGTGAAAGATCTTCCCGGTGTTCGTTACCACACAGTACGCGGAACGTTAGACACTCAGGGTGTTGCAAATCGTAAACAAAGCCGCTCTAAATATGGCGCAAAACGTCCAGCAAAAGCGTCCTAGGTTTTGGTAAAGGAGTATATTTAAATGGGCAGAAAAAGACATATTGAGCGCAGAGAAATTCTTCCTGATCCAAAGTTTAACGACATCATTGTCGCTAAGTTTGTGAATATCTTGATGATCCAAGGTAAAAAAAGTGTAGCTGAAGGTATCGTTTATGGAGCTTTGGAAATTTTACGAGAAAAGACAAACGACGATCCTTTAAAGGCATTTAAGAAAGCGCTTGAAAATTTGAAGCCTACTCTTGAAGTAAAATCAAGGCGCGTGGGCGGAGCGAATTATCAAGTTCCAGTGGAAGTGAAGCCTTCCCGACGGCAGTCTTTAGCAAGTCGTTGGTTAATCGAATATTCACGGCAGAGAGCTGAGCGTTCGATGGAAGAGCGGCTCGCAGGCGAGATTTTTGATGCCCTTTCCAATAAAGGTGCCGCCTGTAAAAAACGTGAAGATGTTCATAAAATGGCAGAGGCGAATAAAGCTTTTGCGCATTTCCGCTGGTAAGTTTTTTCACTATTAATGTATTAAAAATATAATGGCGGACCAAACATCTTTTTTGAGTCGCGTCCGTAACGTCGGGGTCATGGCGCATATTGATGCAGGAAAGACTACGACAACGGAACGTATTCTTTATTATACTGGCAAAACTCATAAAATTGGTGAAGTCCACGAAGGCACTGCGGTTATGGACTGGATGCCACAGGAACAGGAGCGCGGCATCACGATTACTGCGGCAGCAACCACCTGTTTTTGGCAGGACCATCAAATAAATCTTATTGATACCCCAGGCCATGTGGATTTTACAATCGAAGTGGAACGTAGTTTACGAGTTTTAGATGGGGCCATTGCAGTCTTTTGCGCGGTTGGCGGTGTTGAGCCCCAGTCTGAAACGGTTTGGTACCAGGCCGACCGTTATGAAGTTCCTAGAATAGCATTTATCAATAAAATGGACCGTCTTGGCGCCGACTTCTACTCCGTTTTGAAGGAAATGCAGGTAAAACTTGCAGCGAAGCCGCTCGCCCTTCAAATGCCAGTTGGAGAAGGAGAGTCTTTTAGAGGTATTATCGACCTCCTGGCGAACGTTATGCTGGTCTGGAAGTCAGATGACCTGGGCGCGGCTATTGAAGTTGTAAGTGTTCCCGAAGATAAAAAAGTTGATGCAGACAAAGCGCGGCAGGCCCTTGTTGACGAGTTAATCGAGTTGGATGATTCCGTTATGAGCCGATACTTGGAGGGCGAAGAAATTTCGCTATCAACCCTGAACGGATTAGTTAGAAAAGGATGTCTAAACAGAAGCTTTGTGCCTGTTATATGCGGGGCTGCCTTTCGTAATAAGGGCATTCAGCCTCTTCTGGATGCGGTAATCAATTTCTTGCCCTCTCCGCTCGATAAAGCCGCAGTTAGCGGGTTTTCCTCAATTACAAGCGATGACAGGATCTCTCGGGCCGCCGACGCAGAGGCTCCCGTGTCTGCCCTCGTCTTTAAGCTCTCCCATGACCCGTTCGCAGGTACGTTGGCGTACGCGAGAGTTTATTCCGGAACCTTAAAGCAGGGCGACGCTGTTTTTAACTCCGCCAAAGGAAAAAAGGAGAGAATAGGTAGAATTTTAAGGATGCACGCGAATAAGCGTGAGGATTTGCAAAGCATCTCTGCAGGAGATATTGCGGCCATTGTTGGGCTACGTTTTACGGTTACTGGGGACACTTTATGTTCGGCAAATGATCCTATAGTTCTGGAGCGGATTCAGTACCCAGAGCCCGTAATTAGTATTGTATTAGAACCAAAAACCACTGCTGACTTGGACCGATTAGCAGAGGCGGTTCAAAAGCTAGTTTTAGAGGACCCATCGTTGAGGGTTAAAACAGATGAAAATACCGGCCAATTTATTCTAGCCGGAATGGGTGAACTGCATCTTGAAATTATCGTAGACAGGCTTATCAGAGAGTTCAAAGTCGCCACGAATGTTGGGTCGCCGCAAGTTTCATACAAAGAATCAATTTCAGAAAAGGCCCAGGTTGAACACGTACTTTCTAAAGCTATTGGTGGCAAACAACAATACGCTAGAATTGTATTGGCAATTGAGCCGGCCCAACGTGGAAAGGGGCTTACTATTGAATGTGATCTGCCCCCTGCAAAGATGCCAAAAGCTTTTCAAAATCTTGTAAAACAGGCCATTTTCGAGGCTAGCGGAGCAGGAGTGCTTGGCGGGTTTCCTGTGACAGATATTTTTATAAAAGTGATAGATGTGACCTTTCAAGAAGAAGACTCTTCGGAAATGGCCTTTAAAATTGCGGCATCTCTCTGTTTTCGTGAAGTCTGCGAAAAGGCTAAACCCGTCTTGATGGAGCCAATTATGCGCTGTGAAGTAACCTCGCCTACCGAGTTTCTGGGCGAAGTTGTGGGCGATTTGAACAGTCGCCGTGGCAGGGTAACAAATATTGTTGCCAAGCTAGAGCGCCAAGTTGTGCAGGCTGATGTTCCACTTTCAAATATGTTTGGGTATTCGACGGCATTGAGATCGCTGACACAGGGCCGTGCAGTGTTTGTTATGGAGCCCCTGCAATATGAGCCGATGTTACCTGTTCAAATGAAGGTAATATTGCAAAAGTTACGAGGCGGTTACTGAAATCATGTTTACACTGCGCCACGAGATAGGTTAGAGAGGACGAATTATAAAATATGGAACACAAAATTAGAATTAAATTGAAAGCATTTGATCATGAGGTTTTAGATCAATCTGTTTGGGAGATTGTGGGCACTGCTAAGCGCACCGGAGCAAGAGTTAAAGGGCCGATCCCGCTTCCTACGGTAATTAACAAGTTCACTGTTCTTCGCTCTCCACATATTGATAAGAAGTCACGTGAGCAATTTGAAATTAGGACCCACAAGCGTCTAATTGATATTCTTGAACCCACCCAACAAACAATTGATAGTCTAATGAAGTTAGATTTGTCAGCAGGGGTTGACGTCGAGATTAAATCGTAGTATCGGAAGTGAAACTTAATTATTAGCTATGAAAGCATCCTGGATTTAGTTGATCGATTTCAAGGCCAGGTGATGCTGTAGTAAAGCACTAAAGATAAAACTTTAACTTTAAGTAGAAGAAATTCTACAGCTGCAGGATCCCAATCTTAAAGATCGCGCGATAACGACATAATCAGAGCGCTAGAGCAGAAATTAGTTAAGTGTATGAAATGGACGAGAGTTTAAAACAGTGCCCTACAATTGTAGGGTTTGTCTTAAATTCGTTTATTTAAGTTAAGTTTAAAAGTTTTTATTAAAGAACTCTTTTACTAAGGAGTGAGAGCAAATGTCAGATAAAGTTCATGCCCCTGAAAGTAGCACCTCGGCTAATCTATCAAGCGAATCAAAACTCGTTGATGGGAGTTCTGCAGGCGACAGCAAAAAAACAACTGGCCATGAAATGGCCCATCTTAAGTCTTCTAGAGCGGGAATCTTTGGGCGTAAGGCAGGAATGACCCAAGTTTATGAAAAAGACGGTTCCATCGTTCCTGCAACAGTTATTGATATACGTGACAACGTAATTACCCAAGTTAAAACCCTCGCGAACGAGGGCTACTCTGCTGTGCAATTGGGAATAGAGCCTAAAAAGCCTGTTAGATGTTCGAGAGCAGAAAAAGGACATTTCAAAAAGTCTGGCAGTCCGGGATATCTCAATGTTGTAGAGTTGAGAGTGGATGCAGCCGACTCTTTGAAAGAAGGCATGGTTTTGTCTTTGGATTCATTCAAAGAAGGTGACCTTATTGACATTGCAGGCGTAAGCAAAGGTAAAGGATTTCAGGGCGTAATGAAGCGCTACAACTTTTCTGGCGGACCTAAGAGTCATGGTGCCTCAGTAAGCCACAGGTCACCTGGTTCAATCGGAAACCGCGCTGATCCAGGCCGCGTCTTTCCGGGAAAGAAGATGGCAGGTCAAATGGGATCAGCCCAAGTAACAATGCAAAACCTTCGTATTTTACGTGTGGATGCGGCAAATGGACTGATCGTAGTTAAAGGATCGGTTCCTGGTCCAAAGCAAGGTTTTTTAAGGCTTTTGAAAGCTTCGAAACAAGGAATTTGAAAGTATGAAAATTGAAATTGTGAACCTTGAAAATAAAGTCGTCGGTTCAGTAGATGTGCCTGAGGCCATTTTTTCAGCAAAGGTAAATCAAGCTGTAGTTCACCAAGTAGTAAAGGCCCAACTCGCGGGTGTTCGTCAAGGAACGGCTAAAAACAAGCGTAAAGCTGAAGTGCGCGGTGGCGGACACAAACCATTTAAACAAAAGGGTACTGGTAACGCCAGACAAGGATCCACTAGAAGTCCACTAAACCCGGGCGGCGGAAGTAATTTTGGTCCAACTCCTAGAGACTATATGCAAAGAACACCCAAGAAAATGATTGCAGTGGCGTTGAGGTCAGTGCTTTCAGATAAGTTCGGAGCAAATCGTCTTAAAATTGTTGATAGTCTTGCCCTTGCTTCTGCGAAGACTAATTCGCTGAACAATATGCTTTTTAAAAACTTTGATATCACTTCGGCTCTATTGGTGGATAAAGATTCAAATCTTAATCTTGATTTGGCATCACGAAATTTACCTACAGTAGATTCGACAAATGTTGCTGGGGTGAATGTTTATGATGTGCTTAAACATGAATGGCTTCTCTTGTCTAAGGAAGCTGTGGAAGTTCTCTTGGCGCGCTTAAGTTAGTAACGAAGGACAAGTTATGCATAGTTTATTTGATGTAATTAAAAGCCCTATATTAACCGAAAAAAGTTCCTTTGCTCAAGAAGCCTTAGCGGGAAAAGGTAGTATTTATTGCTTTGAGGTTGATTTGAAAGCCAATCGCCTTGAGGTTAAAGCTGCTGTTGAAAAGCTTTTCGGAGTGACCGTGTCTCGCGTCAATACCCAGATTGTTCATGGTGAATGGAAGCGGTTTGCAAAAGGCGGCCGTCAAAAGCAATCGAACTGGAAAAAAGCACTTGTTTGGCTAAAGCCTGGTCAAAGGATAGATGTTTTTCATAATGCTTAGATTTGAAGAGGTAAGATAAGAGATGAGCGTTAAAACTTTTAAACCGACATCTGCTGGAATGCGACATACTATGGTCGCGGATTTTTCTGGGCTTTCAAAGGTTAGGCCTGAGAAGTCGCTATTAGAAAACTTGAAGCGTACCGGTGGACGTAATAGTTATGGCAGAATTACTGTACGCCATATCGGCGGTGGTCATAAACGAAAATACAGATTAATTGATTTCAAAAGAGATAAAATTGATATTCCTGGTTGGGTAAAAACATTAGAATATGACCCTAATCGTACAACTCGGATTGCCTTAGTTGTTTTTGCAGACGGCGAACGTCGTTACATTTTGGCGCCCGTAGATTTGCAGGTTGGCGATCAAGTAATTTCAAGTGATACGGCAGATATTAAGCCTGGCAACACACTAACATTGGGATTAATGCCAATCGGTACCCTTGTTCATAATTTGGAGATGCAAGCCGGCCAAGGGGGCAAGCTTGTTCGCTCAGCTGGAACCGCGGCCCAAATTATGGGACGTGAAGGCGATTATTGCCAGGTTAAAATGCCGTCAGGTGAGATGCGAAGAATCCATCAGCTGTGTAAAGCAACTGTAGGGCAGCTCTCAAATCCTGAGCACATTAATATTTCTATCGGGAAAGCTGGCCGTAGCCGCTGGTTAGGCATTCGACCCACTGTACGTGGTGTAGCGATGAATCCGATCGATCACCCCCATGGTGGTGGAGAGGGTAAAACTTCTGGAGGCAGTCATCCAAGAACGCCTTGGGGTATGCCGACAAAAGGTTACAAAACAAGAAATAAGAAGAGAACTGACCAATTTATCATTAAGCGTAGGAAGTAATACTTTATGCGTAGAGCGAGTAAGCATTTGAGGAGGAAGAACTAGTGGCAAGGTCTGTAAAAAAGGGCCCCTTCGTGGACGGGTACTTGTTTCAAAAAGTCGAAGTGGCAAGAAAAGATAAGCGACCCATTAAGACCTGGTCTAGGCGTTCTACTATTGTGCCTGAAATGGTCGGTATTACCTTTGCGGTTCATAATGGTAAGAAATTCATACCTGTTTTTGTGACAGAGAATATGGTTGGACACAAGTTAGGAGAGTTTTCTCCGACTCGGACGTTCCACGGTCATACACCCGCTGATAAAAAAGCTGCTTCAGGCGATGCTTCCAAAGCAGCTGCACCGGCAGCAAAAGCATAAGATTGAAAGAAGTAGGAGAATAGTTATGCAGGCTTCTGCAACACTTCGGTTTATTCGAGTTACCCCTCGTAAGGCTATGCTTATTGCTAACCTTGTTAGGGGTAAAAGCGTAAATAGTGCTCTTGGAATTTTGAGTTTCTCAAAGCGCAAGAGAATGGCGGGTCTACTCGCGGGTCTAATTAGATCAGCGGTAGCTAATGCTCAAAATAAGGCTGGAGGTCGTATTAATACCGAACAGCTAGTAATTCGGCGTCTAGAAGTTGGCAAGGGACCGACAATTAAACGGTTTAGGCCAAGAGCTATGGGGCGAGCACACAATTTAAATAAAAAAACATGCCATCTTGTGGTCGAAGTTGGCGAGACTCTTTCTTAGGTGCAATAAAAATATATGGGTCAGAAAACACATCCTGTTGGATTTAGGCTTGGCGTCAATAAAACTTGGGATTCACGTTGGTACGCAAAGAAAAATTATGCCACGCTTTTACATGAAGACTTAAAAATACGTTCTTATATACAAGACAAACTGCGTTCTTCTGGAATTGCCCGCGTAGAAATTGAGAGAGCAGCAAGCAAGGTTCGGGTCAGCATTCATACTGCGAGACCGGGAATTGTTATTGGAAAAAAAGGTGCAGGTGTTGAAGGCTTAAAGTCCGACTTACAACGTCTCACTAAAGATGAATTATTCTTGAATATCGTTGAAGTTAAAAAGCCCGAAGCAAATGCTCAGCTTATTGCTGAGAACGTAGCAACCCAGCTTGAAAAGCGTGTTGCATTTCGACGTGCGATGAAAAAATGCATGACCGCGGCATTCAAGCAAGGCATTAAAGGCATTAAAATTCGCGTAAGTGGGCGTTTAAACGGAGCCGAAATTGCTCGGACCGAATGGTATAGTGAGGACTCAGTTCCGCTGCATACTTTACGTGCAAATATCGACTACGGTACTGCAGAAGCAAGTACTACTTATGGTCAAATTGGTGTAAAAGCCTGGGTCTATCACGGCGAGATTCTCGCAGTTAAAAAGAATAGGGAATAAATAATATGTTATCGCCAAAGCGGGTTAAATGGAGAAAGCATCATAAAGGCCGCATGAGAGGAAAGTCCAATCGTGGAGCCACTTTGTTTTTTGGTGAGTTTGGATTGCAGGCGGCCGAATGTGGAAGAATCACCTCTCGTCAAATTGAAGCGGCTCGGGTCGCAATGACCCGTTACGTAAAGCGGGGCGGGCAAGTATGGACCAGGATTTTTCCAGATAAAGCTATTACTAAAAAAGCCGCCGAGACTCGAATGGGTAGCGGTAAGGGTAATGTCGAAGAATGGGCTGTAGTAATTCGGCCCGGACGTATTCTTTACGAAATGGATGGCATTCCGATGTCTGAGGCTTTTGAGGCCCTTCGTCTTGCAGGTCACAAACTTCCTCTTAAGGTCAAAGTTATCAGACGGGAAGCTGTAGCTGTCCAAAAATCTCGTAGCGATAGTTTGTCGGTGGAGAGTTGATTATGTCTACCTATTGGAAAACTAAAAGTCGGAAAGAATTTTCTGGATTGTCTGCTCAAGAGAATCAGAATCGCATCGTCGCTTTGCGCCAGGAAATTTTTAAATTAACCATGCAGAAAAATTTAGGCAGATTGACTGACAATCAGGTGCTGTGGAGAGCGAAAAAAGATCTATCGCGCTTGATGACTTTTGCATCCTTGAAGTCAACTGAATCGTAATAAGTAGAACGGAGATTTAACCTATGTCAGCCAAGACAGAAGCAATGAGTGAAGGCGCACAAAACAATCCGGTTGGAAATCGGAGAACACTAATCGGTGTTGTTGTTAGTGATAAGATGGAAAAAACTATTGTCGTTAAGGTGGACCGAAAGGTTAAGCACGGTCAATACGGAAAGTATGTAAATGACTCTAGGAAATTTCAGGTCCATGATGAAAAAAATGTGGCTCAAATTGGCGACAGGGTTGAGATAGTTGGAACACGGCCACTAAGTAGACACAAGAGGTGGGCTCTTTCTAGTGTGTTAAAGCGCGCCTCATTACACGAAGTTTCAAATTAATAATAAGTTATGAGAATTAAGTTTAGTTGCGGAGTTAGTAATTTATGATTCAGACAACAACACGGTTAGACGTGGCAGATAATTCAGGTGCTAAGACCGTTATGTGTATTAAGGTACTTGGCGGTTCAAAGCGTAAATATGCAACAATCGGTGATGTTATTGTTGTTGCGGTAAAAGAGGCGATTCCTAACTCTAAGGTTAAAAAAGGCGATGTTTTGAAGGCTGTCATCGTTAGAACGAAGAAGAATACAGCTAGATCTGATGGTAGCTTTATTCGTTTTGATAGTAATTCGGCAGTGATCATTAATGCGCAACTAGAGCCGATCGGTACGCGGATTTTTGGACCAGTTGCTCGGGAGCTTAGGGCGAAGAAGTTCGCAAAAATAGTTTCTCTTGCTCCTGAAGTCATTTGAGGAGGCAACTATTATGAAAACATTTATTAATGAAGGAAGTTGGACGCCGAGGCTCCGCACTGGAGATCAGGTTCAAGTAATCTCTGGTAGAGATAAAGGTAAGTCTGGAAAAATCGTACGTGTTTTTCCAAAAAAAGGCTCGGTTGTGATTGAGCGTTTAAATTTTGTAACCAGACATTTAAAGCCGTCACAAAAACAACCTTCTGGAAGTATTACCCGAGTAGAGGCACCGGTTAACGCTGGGAAAGTTCTACTATTCTGCGCTAAGTGCAACAAAGGCGTTCGAGTAAAAAATATTCCATCAAAGGATGGCAGAGTTAGGCGTTGTTGTCACTGCAGTAGCGACTTATAAAGTTTTAGTTTACGAGGATAAATCAAGATCATGGCGGCAAAAAAAGAGACTGATTCAAAGTCAGATCAAAAACCCAAAACCCAGAAAGCAAAACCAGAGGCTGGTTCAACTCAAAGTAAAAGGTCCAAAGGGCAAAATCAAGTTGCTGCTGGGCAATTGTCTGTGGGTAAACCAAAAATTAGTCCTTCTAAAGAACCTAGACTAAAGCAACTGTTTGACGAAAAAATTTTGGCTCAGTTGCAGCAGGAGCTTGGACTTAATAATTCGATGGAAGTTCCAAGGCTTGAAAAAATTGTAGTGAGTACTTGTCTTAAAGAAGCTTTATTGAATCCAAAAGTATTGGATGCCTCTGTTGAGGAGCTCTCGTTAATGACTGGTCAGCGCCCTGTGGTAACCAAGGCTAAAAAGGCCATTGCCGCATTTAAACTTCGTAAAGGTATTGCAATTGGAGCAATGGTGACATTACGCCGTGCAAGAATGTATGAGTTTTTAGATCGACTTATTAATGTAGCTTTACCACGTGTACGGGATTTCAAAGGGATTAGCCCTAAGGCGTTCGACGGAAGAGGTAATTATTCTTTAGGAATTAGAGAACAGATTATTTTTCCAGAAATTAACTATGAACGGGTCGATAAAGTTCGAGGGCTAAACGTAACTATTGTTACTAGTGCGAAGAATAACGATCATGCGCGTGCATTATTAACGGGCCTCGGAATGCCCTTTAGAAAAAATTAGTAAAACTTAGAGGTTATTCAAAATGGCTAAAAAATGCAAAATGACAACGATTGGAAAAGAACCAAAATTCGCAGTTAGAAAAAAGAACCGCTGCGGGCTTTGCGGTCGCTCTAGGGCTTATCTTAGAAAATTTCATCTTTGCCGTTTATGCTTCCGGGGTTTGGCTCTAAAAGGGCAAATTCCAGGAGTAACGAAGTCTAGTTGGTAAATTTGGATTTATATAAGAAAGGTTTTTTATTATGAGTTTGATGGATCCTATCGCCGATCTTTTAACACGAATTAGGAACGGTTCAGCAAGTCGTCTCGAACACGTTGTTGTGCCTGCTTCTCGGTTGAAGGCTAGTATTGTTCGAGTTTTAAAGGAAGAGGGCTACATTTCTGGATTTAAGTTGAATCGCGAAGGAGAAATACCTTTGATTCAAATTCAACTTAAGTACGGTGAAAAAGGTACGCCAGTTATAAGGGGCTTAAGCCGTATAAGCCGACCCGGTTTACGTCGTTACAAAGGCTACCGGGATGTTGGTAGCGTTAAAACAGGGGCTGGCATTGCAATTCTTTCTACCCCAAAGGGCGTTATGACAGGACGGTCTGCTCGACAGGAAAAAGTCGGCGGCGAACATCTATGTGAGGTTTGGTGATTTATGTCAAGAGTAGGAAAATTACCTATTAAAGTTCCAGCAGGAGTTAAGGTTGCCGTTCAAGGTACTAAGGTCGTGGTTGAGGGTCCTAAGGGCAAGCTTAATTACGAATGTCCTACTGCAATCACATTAAAAGTTAGTCCTGGACTCATTGAAGTTACTCGTACAGAGGATGACAGCACCAGTGCTAGTTTGCACGGTCTTGTTCGTACCTTAGTTGGCAATATGGTTCATGGTGTTAGTCAGGGCTTTTCTCGTGAGCTGGACATTGTTGGCGTAGGTTATCGTGCTGCGGCTAAAGGAAATGTACTGACTTTAAACGTTGGCTTCTCTCATCCTATCGATTTTAAATTGCCCGATGGAATTACGGCAAGGGTTGATAATAATACAAAAGTTTCAATTTCTGGTGCAGATAAAATGCTTGTTGGGCTTGTAGCTGCAAAAGTCAGGGGCTTCAAAAAGCCAGAGCCTTATCAAGGCAAGGGAATCAAATACTCTGATGAAGTTATTCAGAGGAAACAAGGTAAAGCCGCAGGAGCGAAATAATTTATGGCAATTAAGATTAGAAATTCCACAAGCGAGAAGAAAGTTGTTCGCTATCGTAGGAAAACTAGAATTCGGAGCCGAGTTGAAGGCAATGTTGAGCGTCCTCGGTTAGTTGTGTATAGAAGTAACTGTCATATTTACGCTCAAATTGTAAATGATTTAGCTGGACAGACTTTAGTTGCAGCGTCGACCCTTGAAAAAGATTTGCGGCAAGATGCCCGTAGCAATGTAGCTGGAGCAAAAACTATTGGAGAATTAATCGCCAAGCGTTCTTTGGAAAAAGGAATAACGAAGGTAGTTTTTGACAGAGCGGGCTATCTTTATCATGGGCGTATTAAAGCTCTTGCAGATGCTGCTCGTGAAGCTGGTTTAGAATTCTAAAGAGGTGCCTTAAAAGTGACATTTGGTAATACCGCTGGTAACCAGCAAGAAGAAAAAGAGTTTGAAGAGAGAGTAGTGCACATTAATAGATGCGCAAAAGTAGTAAAGGGCGGTCGCCGCTTCAGTTTTGCAGCTATTGTTGTTGTAGGTGACCGCAAAGGTCGTGTTGGAGTTGGTTTAGGTAAAGCTGGCGAAGTTCCAGAGGCCATCAAAAAGGCAACTAAACAGGCAAAAAAGAATCTTATTTTTGTACCTCTTGACGGCACCACGATTCCCCACGAAGTTCTTGGGATTTTCGGAGCGAGTAAAGTTCTTTTGAAGCCCGCCCCTGAAGGTTCTGGCGTAATTGCTAGTTCTTCTGTTCGTGCAATTTTGGAGTGTGCAGGAGTACAAAATATCCTCACAAAATCCCTTCGAAGAGATAATCCTCACAATGTTGTAAAGGCTACTTTAGAAGGCCTAAAGGAGCTTCGTAGTTTACAAACAATCGCTACGGCTCGTGGGTTAGAGCTACAAAACTTATCTTAAGTTGTGGCATTGGATAAATAAAAAGGTTGGTTATGGCGAAACAAAAAACTGAAGTTGGAAAAATTACAATTGAGTTAAAAAAAGGGCTTATGGGATGTACAGAAATTCAGCGTACAACTGCCTTAGGCCTGGGTTTAAGACGTAGAAATGAACGTAGAACGCTTGAAAATACTCCTTCAGTTCGCGGCATGATTAAGAAGGTAATGCACCTTTTAGAAGTTGTTGAAGAACGTTAATTTGATCGATTTGCCTTGAATTAAAATGCAGAATTCAGAGTATATAGTTTATATAAAGCTTGAGGAGTATTAGTTATGCTTAGCTTAGGAAGTTTACAAAAAACGCCAGGAGCAACCCACCAGCGTAAGCGCTTAGGACGTGGTTCCGGTAGCGGCCAAGGCCAAACCGCCGGCAAGGGCAGTAAAGGCCAACTTGCGCGTACTGGGGGAAAGGTCCGAAGGGGATTTGAGGGCGGTCAAATGCCTTTGTATCGTCGAGTACCTAAACGCGGATTTACCAGCTTAGCTATTAAGACTGGTCGTTGCGTTGTGAATGTTGGTGATTTAAAAGAGATAAACGGTACTGATGTTAATTTTGAAACATTAAGGGCTGCTGGCTTAATTTCGAGAGGCGCGCGCGAAGTAGTTCTCTTGGGCACTGGCGAAGTTAGTCAAAAGTATACGGTCTCTGTTTCTAGGCTTTCCGACGCTGCAAAAAAGAAAATTGAATCAGCTGGTGGTTCCATAAAGGATTAGTATCTGCTGTATGTCCTTGGGAAGCTGGGACACTTCTCCGACTAGACGACTACTTGGATTTACAATTGATGAGGGTACAAAGATATGTCAGGGGCCAGCGGCTTAGTTAAAGTTCCAGAACTTCGTAAGAGATTGATTTTAACAATTGTTTTATTAGCTATCTATCGGATTGGGGTACATATACCTACGCCGGGCGTTGATGCTAATGCACTTTCTCAGTTTTTTCAAAATTCTAAGGGAACCATTTTTGGCTGGTTTAATCTTTTTTCAGGTGGCGCCCTCGAGCGGTTTTCTGTTTTTGCCTTAGGTGTAATGCCATATATAAGTAGTTCGATTATTTTCCAGCTCTTAACGGTAGTATGGCCTTATTTACATGAGCTTCAAAAGGAAGGTGAGAGCGGGCGGAGGAAAATTAATCAATACACTCGTTATGGCACCGTAGTTCTATGCTTAATCCAGGGTTTTGGAATAGCCTCTGGACTTGAGCAAATGTCAAACCCGCAAGTCGTATTGATTCCTGGTTTGTCGTTTAAAATCATGACAACTGTGACGTTGCTTGCTGGAACCATTTTTCTAATGTGGCTTGGCGAGCAGATTACCGAACGTGGAATCGGTAATGGAGTGTCACTAATTATTTTTTCTGGGATTGCTGCTCGTATCCCTAACGGTATAGCAAATACCCTGAGCCTTGTAAGAAGCGGGGAAATGTCAGTTTTAACCGCGGTAGTCGTTGCATTAATAGTGGTAGCAACCTTTAGTTTTATTATCTTTGTGGAACGTGCGCAGCGCCGCATTCCTGTACATTATGCAAAACGGGTTGTTGGCCGAAAGATCTATGGCGGGCAAAGTACTCATTTACCGCTTAAAATTAACACTTCTGGTGTAATTCCTCCTATTTTTGCGTCTTCGTTGATTATGTTTCCTGCAACCATTGCAACATTTGTTAGACATCCTTTTATGGAAAAAGTTCAGTCAGCATTACAGCCTGGCGGAATGCTATATGACCTATTGTATGTAGGCTTAATTTTATTTTTTGCCTATTTCTATACAGCTGTAACCTTTAAAACAGACGACATTGCAGAAAATATGCGTAAAAATGGTGGTTTTATTCCTGGAATTCGCCCCGGAGCTAAAACGGCTGAATTTATTGACTATGTGCTGTCAAGAATTACGTTAGGGGGTGCGGTTTATATTTCTCTAATTTGCGTACTTCCTTCCATGATGGCCGATAAGGCTAGGGTGCCATTTTATTTTGGTGGAACTAGTGTGTTAATTTTAGTGGGTGTTGCATTAGATACTGTAGCGCAAATTGAGTCTTTTCTTTTAACAAGGAATTATGAAGGATTTGTGACAGGCACGCGCATTAGAGGGCGAAGGGCCTAGGTAGGAATGGTCCAAAAACATATTTTAGACGTTATTCTGCTTGGACCTCCAGGAGTAGGAAAAGGAACTCAAGCTAAACTTCTGGCAAATGCGTTAGGTATGGCTCATGTTTCTACCGGTGACATATTACGGACAGAAGTTAAAAAAAAATCAGTTCTGGGACTTCAGGTTCAAGATATTATGGATCGCGGGGATCTTGTCTCCGACGAAATTGTGGCCAGACTTATTGAAACATTTCTACTGGATAGATTTCAGTCTGCGGTAGTTTTTGATGGCTATCCGCGAACGGTTTCACAGGCAGAGACGTTAAATCTAATTTTGGAAAAAGTTGCAAAACAGAGCGGAATGCAAAGATACTTGAATGTCGTCAGTCTCACTACAAGTCACAAAACAATTGTAGAACGATTGTCTGGACGTCGAACATGTGAGCAATGCAGCAAGGCTTTTCACATAAGTTTTTCGCCTCCAAAAGTACCTGGAAGTTGTGACTTTTGTGGTGGGCGGTTGCTAAAAAGGCCGGACGACGACGAGCTCACCATTCAGAACCGTTTGGATGTATACGAAAGACAGACAGAACCTTTGCTCGAATACTACAAGGCCAAAAATTTGCTTTTGACAGTACCCGCTGAGTTATCTCCAGATATAATCTTAGCTAATATAATCAAGGTCTTGGCATGATTTCTTTGAAGTCTCCTCAGGAAATTCAGAAAATGCGCAAGGCCGGGGCGATTACCGCAAATATTCTTCTGACCCTTATTGAGAAGCTTGCTCCTGGTATATCCGCAGCGGACCTCGATGCGATGGCCGAGTCTTTATGTCGGGATAATGGAGTTATACCTGCATTTAAGAATTATCAGGGATTTCAGAATTCGATCTGTTTTAGCGTAAACCATGAGGTTGTGCATGGAATTCCAAGCAGAAAAAAAGTTGTTCAAAATGGCGACGTTGTAAGCATAGATTTTGGTGTAATTTACGACGGTTTTTTTGGTGATTCAGCATTGACCTCGATTGTTGGAGTTCCGTCTGGACCAGAGGTAACTAAATTAGTTGAGACCACACGGAAGAGTCTGAATAACGGACTGCAACAATGCAAAGTAGGAAACCGCCTATTTGATATCTCTCACGCTGTGCAAATTTGTATTGAGAGTGCAGGTTTTTCCGTGGTAAGGGAGTTCGTCGGTCATGGTATTGGTCGCCATTTGCACGAGGATCCTCAGGTCCCTAACTTTGGTCCGGCCGGTAAAGGTATGCCTCTGCGTGAGGGACTTGTCCTAGCTATAGAGCCTATGGTTGCCCAAGGCAGTGCTGCGGTGAAGGTTGAGGCGGATGGCTGGACTGCAGTAACTCAGGACGGTTCTCTTGCGGCTCACTTTGAACATACAGTTGCGATAACAAAAGATGGTCCAATGATTTTGACCCTCCCCTGAGATCAAAAGATCCAGCGGTAAAAAAATGTAATAGGGTTTTTGTAGGTTAAGTAATAGTAAATGATCCAGTAACTGCGGATAACGAAAAAATACATGCGGGAGTGAACTTATGAAAGTAAGAGCGTCAGTAAAAAAGATTTGTGATAAATGTAAGGTTATAAAGAGACGTGGCGTCGTAAGAGTTATTTGTACAAATTCACGACACAAGCAACGTCAGGGTTAAAAGTTAAACTTTGCTTTCAATAAAGTTTGGAAGAGTTTTTAGCTGAGCTAAAACTAATTCTCTTCTTTAGAGATCGTTAGCTATATTTGATTTTAAGGTGTATGGGATTCAGAACTGAAATCCACAAGGTTTGAATAAAGTAATAAGAGGAGTGTAATGTGGCTCGTATTGCAGGTGTAGATCTTCCCCGAAGCAAGAGAATGGCAGTGGCATTGACCTATATTTTTGGCATTGGTAAATCTGCCGCGCTTGATATCTTAGAGGGCGCTAAAATTGATCCTAATAAGAAGTCTGATGAGCTGTCTGAGGTCGAAGTCGCTCGCATAAGAGACGTCATTGATAAGGCGCATAGAGTCGAAGGAGATCTTCGTAGAGAAGTAAGTTTAAACATTAAAAGATTAGTAGATCTTGGATGTTACAGAGGAACCAGACACCGCAAAGGTTTACCTGTTCGAGGCCAGAGAACCCATTCTAACGCTAGAACACGTAAAGGTCCTGCAGTGGCGATTGCCGGCAAAAAGTCCGTCAAAGCACTGAAATAAGTAAATTAGTTTAATTGAGGAAAGGCTAGATGATGAGCGAAGAAAAAGTAGCGGCTGCAACCGAAACAGCAGCAAGTGCAGAAACTGCCGAAGCGCGTACCGAGACTACAGGTGCCGCACCTGCGGTAAAGCGACGCAAAGGTAAGAAAAACGTTTCTACAGGAAATGTTTATATACAAGCATCGTTTAATAACACTTCTATTACAGTCACTGATACAGTTGGAAATGTTATCTGTTGGTCAACTGCAGGTGCTAAAGGTTTTCGTGGATCACGTAAGAATACTCCTTTTGCTGCACAAGTCGCATCTGAAGATGCAGCAGTGAAGGCTGTAGAGAATGGTATGCGATCAGTTCAAGTTTTTGTGAGTGGGCCTGGTGCCGGACGTGAGTCTGCTTTGCGCGCATTAAATGCAGCCGGACTACGTGTTACTCATATAAAAGATATTACACCCATTCCACATAATGGTTGTCGCCCACCGAAACGAAGGAGAGTTTAATTCATGTCTCGGTATTGTGAATCTGTTTGTCGTCTTTGTCGTAGAGAAAACCAAAAGCTATTTCTTAAGGGTGAACGTTGTTACACCGATAAATGTTCTTTTGAGCGTAGAGGGTACCCACCCGGTCAGCATGGTCAGGGACGAGTAAAATTCTCTGAGTATGGCCTTCAATTACGTGAGAAACAAAAAGTAAAGCGAATGTACGGCCTGGTAGAAGGCGAATTTCGTAGAGTGTTTGAACGAGCTGAAAACGCTAAGGGCGTAACTGGAAATAATCTCGTTTCTTATCTTGAAAGACGTCTCGACAACGTAGCCTATCGTTTGGGGTTTGCCTCGTCTCGGGCTGAAGCGCGCCAACTTGTGCGGCACCGTCACGTTACAGTGAATGGACGTTCCGTGAATATTCCGTCATTTCTGGTCAGCAAGGGCGATATGATTGAAGTCCATGACAAGAGCAAAAACTTAGTGCGCGTCTTGAGCGCTCTCGAAGGCCTTAAACGCCGGGAAGTTCCGCAATGGTTAGAGGTCACTCCGGCTGATGGTAAGGGACGTGTAAGAGACCTACCATCCCGTGATGATGTTACTGCTCCAATGGAAGAGCGTCTCATCGTAGAGTTGTATTCTAAGTAATAAAGAGAAAAGGATATCAAAATGAGCACAGTGAGCGGTACATCAAGCGGAAGTCAAAGTTTGAATCAGGTGACTTCTTTCATGGCAAAGAATTGGCGCGATCTCATTAAACCGAAGGCTTTGGATGTAGATAAAGAATCTCTTTCAATGACCTATGGTAAATTCATTGCTCGTCCTTTGGAACGAGGATTTGGAATTACGCTAGGTAACAGTTTGAGACGTGTTGCCCTATCTTCCCTCCAGGGAGCGGCGGTTACGGCCGTTAAAATTGATGGTGTGCTTCATGAGTTCAGCTCTATTTCTGACGTAAATGAAGATGTTACTGAAGTCATTTTGAATTTAAAAGAAGTACGTTTGAGAATGTTGGGCACCGATCATGCTACCATCTTCATTCAAAAAGAAGGAACCGGAGTGGTACGGGCTTCCGATATCATCACAGGAGAGCAGGTTGAGGTTTTAAACCCAGATCAACTTATTTGCACCCTTGGAAAAGGCGGGAAATTTAAGGCGGAGATCGTCGTAAGACGCGGACGAGGTTATGTTCCTGCAGAAGACAATCGTACTGAAGAGCTAGGTATCGGCTGGATTCCGGTCGACTCTTTTTTCTCTCCCGTGCGTAAGGTTAATTATACTGTCACTCAAAGTCGGGTTGGACAGCGTACAGATTACGACAGGTTGATTCTTGAGATTTGGACTGACGGTTCAGTACTTCCGGAAGACGCTGTTGCACTTAGTGCTAAAATTTTTAAAGATCAGCTAACTGTCTTTTTGAATTTTGTAGAAGATTCCGAGCCTGTCGAAGTGAGCGAAGAAGAAAAGACGCCGGAATTCAACCCTAATCTTTACCGCTCCGTAGATGAACTTGAACTTTCCGTACGTTCTGCAAATTGCTTACAGTCCGCAAACATCAAGTACATTTATGAGCTCGTGCAAAAGTCAGAATCTGAGATGCTTAAGACTAAAAACTTCGGTCGTAAGTCTTTAAATGAAATCAAAGATATTTTGATTGAAATGGGATTGAGCTTAGGAATGAAGTTAGATGGTTTTGTAACGCCGTTGAATCCTCCAAAATCTGGAGATAGTGACCTTGAGGAAGGCGGCAGTCGTAAGTCGGATGAATCATCCCTTGAAGAGGATGATTCTGATGATGGTATGGATGCTTAACCAAATATAACGAACCGCAAGAATATTTAAGATTTAGAGAGTTGAGAGGATGTTCCCATGCGCCATGGTGTTGATGGAAGAAAATTAGGACGTAATACTTCACATAGAATTGCTATGTATAAAAATATGGCCGTAAGCCTTATTATGCATGAGCAAATTCAAACGACGGTGGCGAAGGCGAAGGAACTGCGTCGGGTAGTAGATCGTCTCGTGACTCTTGGCAAGAAGCAGGATCTAAATTCACGTCGTCTTGCTTTTGCTCGGCTTCGTGATGATGATGCGGTTAAAAAGCTTTTTAGTGAACTAGCTACCCGATTTAATACTCGCCCAGGTGGTTATACTCGAGTTCTGAGGCTCGATGGTACACGCTGGGGTGATGGAGCGGAAGTTGCGGTTATTGAGCTTGTTGATCGAGTAGAAAAGGCTCCCCGTAAAAAATCGGCGAAACCTGCTAAGACAGCTAAGACCACTGGCCATGATCATGACCACGACCACCATGGGCACGATCATAATCACAAACATTAGTTGCGGGTCGTGCGCCTTTCGCATGTCTAGTAGATAAGAAATTATTAGGGGTTTTCTAAAATCTCGTTGATAAACTCGTCTACTACTAGGGGTGGCGCTTGATTGGGAGTACTCGCTGGCTGGCGCGGTGGATTTCGCGGGGCTGTGATTGGTACCGTTAAGTCCTGACGCTCAGAATCCTGTTGGTTGCTTCGTGGCTGGGAACTATTTGCGGCAGTTGCAGCCGAGATATTTTGATTTTTTCTTAAGCCCAGTTTGGCCTCGGCGCTATCCAGCACTTGGTTTAGGGCAGTCCAGCTAATACTGTGTTGATGTTCTGCTTCAGTCTCCCGACCTGCTTTTTTTCTATTTTCAGCATCTAAACCTTTTTCTAGGTTTTGAGCGCGTAAAAGTTCAGCTTGGTAATCTACCCGAGTGAGACCAGATTTTGAGTCTTCAGCTAAAGAGTTTCTTAGTTTTTTTGCAAGGTTAGTGTTTTCAGCAATGGCATCGCGGACATCTAGATCTTTTTCCGCATCGCCCGTTACACCATTACCCACACGGTCTTTATGAACGCTATCGAACGCCAATGGTTTCTTTTCAGCGAAAGGCACTAGTGCAGACGTAAGGTTACCTCGGGTATTAGTTCTCGCAAAGTTTTTTGCACCAAAATGAATTTCGCACGGAACAAATGGATTTTGATAACAGTCGCTCAGAGGTGGGTTGGTTTTATCGTCATTAGCGTGACGCATCTTGGAAATAACTTCAGAAATTGTTTTGGGTTTCCTAGCGTTTGGTGGAGTTTCCGAAGCTTGTGGGGTACCGGGAACAATCTGGCCGTTTGAATCTGACCTTGTACTCGCCGCATTGAGATTCTGTTTAAAATCCTCCTGCAGTTCGTGCCTGGCAGTATTGGCGTTTATAATTTGGCCGCGGAGGGTCACCGCATCGGCTAGGATGCGCCTGCGTGCCCTAGAATAACAAGTTTCATAGGTGTCAGAGTCATCACAAAAGTGGTCTTGCCTTAAGCTTGTAAACATAGCGTCTTTTTCTGATTGCGAGGCCTGCTTCGATTCAGCCAGCCTATGGTAAATCCCGTAGAGCTGGTGCATGCGAATTGTATAAACGGTACTTCCGTTTCCAAGGCTCCAATCCTGGCCACAGCGACGGAGGGAGTGCGGGCTTTTGCCGTTCGTAGCAGATGGAGACAACCGCTCGTCTGCGTCGGGTTGACATTCAAATTGGTCGATAATTTCTTGCTCAGAGGGAGGGCGCGGGCCTGCAGCTTTAGCCAGGCTGACCGCGGTCAACCCACTAAGAATCGCCAGGAGGAGTGAAAAACGAGCGTAGGTGTACCTTTTCCCCATTATCTTTTAGTTTATCAGATGATGGGCCTAGGCAAAGGCTATAAATATATTTAATTTATATAGTAGTATTAAGCCTTTAGCGTGGCCCGGGCAGGGACGCTGGAATACTAATATTGCTGAATCCAGATTTTGACTCGAGCGCGGTCGGGGAAGGGGCGCTCGCGGGCCTGGGTAACAATCACCTTCGTCCGCCCGGTATGCGACACTTCATCTATAAACTTCTTGTACTGATTAAGGGAAACGAAACCATCGAACAGGATACCTCCTGGCATCTCAATGCCTTGAAGTGATGGGTCATCCTTAGTTCCGGCATGCGAAACCACCGAAAATTTTGTGAGGATTTGTATGATCTCATTTTTAATTGAAGTCGGAGAGTCTGACTGAATCAAAATACGGTACGCTTTCATGGAAGACGCTGTTTTTGCATCTTGGTCGCCGAAGACCGACGATACGCTGGATTCTGAAATTCCGGTATCGGCGGGAGCCGACGCGATATCTCCTGCCCTAGTACTTTTCCCCGCGGATGGTTTAGCCCCGTCTTCTAGACCGGAGGGCGACGACGGGGCTAAGGCCGACTCGATGGAAGAAGAATTCACCGGGAACTCGTCTTTTGCGCTGACCGCCGGATCTGGTTCGCTCCCTTTGTTCCATTCGGCAAGCTCCGTGAAGTTCAGTCTTTTTTCCAACCAAATTTCGTAGAGGACTTTAAGGCGAGGGCCAGAAGTTATGATGCCAAAAAGTAGCGCAGCGGTGAAAAGGCCTTCGAACAGTGGACGCAAGTACCAAGGTTTGGCGGTGGTGACTTTAGCGCCCTTAATTGGGTTTTTAAAATAGGGAGAGAGTAGGCCGACGGAAGTTAGTTCCCGCAAAGACTCCTGGGCAGAGTGGGTTTTTTCTTTCCAAAAATTTTCGAACCTTAGAATTTGGCATTCTTGAGAAAGCTTTTCTAAGCGCAGTTCTACGGTTCCAATGGATAAACCAGTGATGCTCGCAATGTCGGCAATAGAGTAATGGAGCCAATGATGTAAAAAACTTAGGAATAAAAACAAATGCAAAGATGCATTTTGTTGAGAAACTTTTAGCAAAGTTTTCTCTTGATGAAGAGGCACTAATTTCATGGGTTTGCCAGGGTTAAGGCTGCGCCATGCCGAAAAATAGGGAAGCATCCAGCCGCTAGCGGAGTTGAGAATCTCGGGATGTTTTGCGATCATCGCTTTAAGATTTTTTTTCCAACCCTGATGTAACGATTTAACCAGATGACTGTCTTCCCCAAAAAGCACGAGCAGAAAAAGAAGCCAGGGCTCTTCCGTCTGCGCTGAAAAATGATCCATCATTTGCTGAGATTGTTTTGGCTCCACGAGATATAAACCAACCACTCTTGGGGGGGTTTGTGAACTTCAAAGGCCAGTGTGAATTTGGTGTGGGCTGCCGGTAACCAAGTTGGTTCTTGGGGAATGGAGATCAGCTTCATATTTGCTTCTACGGGAGTGCGTCCACCTTTGCGTTGGTTGCATTGGAGGCACGCTGCGACAATATTTTCCCAGGTTCGGCGTCCACCCTTCGCGGCCGGATGTACATGGTCAAGTGTGAGCTCATGACTCGCTCGTTTTCTTCCGCAATATTGGCAGCTATGCTGATCCCTTAGTAAGACATGGCTGCGAGAGAATCGAATGACCGATCGTCTTTTTTTCAGCGCAACGTAATGCAGCAACCTTAGCACGGATGGAATTACGAAGGCTTTCGTAACGGTACGCACCTGGCGACTTGACTCTTCGATAACCTCAACTTTTCCTTGGAAAAGGAGTTGAACGGCCTTTTGCCAAGAAACAATATTAAGGGGTTCGAAGGAAGAATTCAGTATAAGGACTCGCTCCATGATATCCCCTCTTAGTATAAAGGAAACTTCTCACTATTTGCTAGTGTCCGAGCTAAAATTTTAATGGAGGACTCTTGGAATCGGCGCGTTTTCAGAAGATTGTAATACTTATTCTGGTGGTTTTAGCGGTAGTTTATTGGGAATTTTCTCGCAAGCAAGCTAGGCAATTTTTGGACCGCCCAATTGAGCCTTTGGTTGTTTCCTCGCCCAATGCCGGTTTGTTGGCACAGTTGAATTGGAATTCCCTCGTGGAGTTGGCCACGAATTCTCCACTTAAAGATATAGATGGTAAACCAGTTACAGCGGCGGAGTTAAAACTGCCGCTTGAAAACGGCGGGCGCATATTACTTAATTTTTGGGCGAGTTGGTGCCCACCCTGTGTTGAGGAATGGCCTTCCTTGTTGAAGTTTGCCCGGACGAAAGCCTCTAGTCTGGGAATTACCGTGGTAACCGTTTCTTACGATGAAGACCTTTCAGCCTTAAAAAGCGGATTTCAGAAAATGAATTTAGGCTCATTGGCCAAGGCGCGCGCTACAGGCGCGTTGCGCATGTATTTTGATCATGGGCAACGTTTAGCGAAGGCATTCGGAACTACAAAGTTTCCAGAGTCCTTTTTGATAGATGCCAAGGGTAATGTCGTCGGAAAGTTCATTGGAGCCCAGAATTGGATGGATGAAAAACTCTTTTCGGATCCTTCCAACAAATAAATTTTAATTTATATTTCTGATACAATCTGAGAAATGAGAAGAAAATTTATTGCGGGCCTACTTTGGTTTTTTGGTGCTGGGTGTTTTTGCCTGGGGACTTCAGGGTCGGCGGTAGCGGCGAGCGATGGCGATGCTCCTAAAAAAGGTTTTGAAGAAAGCTTAAGCCGACTTAAGGAATCCCTTGATGCGACGCAAAAGCGCATTCGTGATCTAGAGGAGCGTCAGGCACAAACTCGTGGGAAATTAGAGAATGCCGAGCGAATGCAGGACGAGCGTACTTCGCAACGCACGGATTTAATAAAGGTTCTTAAAAGGGCGGAAAATCAGCTGAAGGAATCCAAACGTTCCGAGGAAGATTTTTCAAACGGCTTGCAAAAAGATCGCGAGCAACTGGAGTACTTGGAAAAAGATATCGAGGTAACTAAAAAACGTTTGATTAGGTTGGAGGAAGATAAGGAAATCATATCTTCCCATGTCGAAAATGATGAAGAGAACTTATCTAAGTTGTTGGAAGCTCGCAGTGTATGGGAGCGGAACCTTGAATCGCAGCAAACAGCGCTTAAGGAGACCGATGGTTTTTTAAGGGATCTTGATGTGCAGAAAAAACTACTAAAATCCGGCCTTGAACGTGACGAAGATGAAATGAAGAAATGGCAAAAACAACTGGAGGTTTTACAAGGGGATCTTAACCGCTTCGAAAAACGTTAGTACCCTTTCGGCTCGTACTTAGTTTGCGCCAAACAGTTTCCCCTTTTTAGTAATCCCTGTGACAAAATGAAGCGCCTGTCATAGCTTCACAAAATAGGATTTTGGGAGGGGATGATTCTGGAAAAAACTCAAATTAACATTGCCGCAGTTAATGACCGGGAGATTCCTGCCGTAAGTACGCCCCTTGGCGCAGAACTAGCTGAGCTAGGGCTACTGGTACGGGATGATCTGTACGTCCGTAGAGTGTATGGTCGAGATCTGTGGCCTAGGAATTTATTATTAGCCCGCGATGGCGATCCCTACGGCCAGGGTGAAGACGTCCCCAAGGTACAGGCTGTAGTTTGGCCAAAATCCATTGAGGAACTCCAAAGTCTTGTGCGTTGGGCCAATGAAAAGCCAGCGTCATTATTTCCGCGCGGTGCCGGTAGCGGGGTTTGTGGAGGCGCTACGGTTGATAACCACGACACCGTGACCTCGCTGAACGCTGAACAGGTTTCTGAGCCCGTGGCTAGTTCTTCGCCAGTCTCGTCGCGTCCCGCCGTCATTGTGGACCTTAAGCAAATGGATCGGATCGAGTGGATCGATGAAGTAAGTTTAGTTGCAAAGGTTCAAGCGGGAATTATGGGCCAAGTCCTTGAAGAAGATTTAAATGCCAAGGGTTACACCATGGGCCATTTTCCTTCGTCCATTTATTGTTCCAGTTTTGGTGGATATCTGGCAACCCGGGCCGCGGGCCAGTGTTCAACTTATTATGGAAAGATGGAAGATATTGTTTATTCCATTGAAGGTGTTTTGCCCGATGGAACTTTTTTTAGAACCCCATCGGCGCCAAAACTTAGCATTGGCCCAGATTGGACGCAGACGTTCTTGGGCAGTGAAGGGTCCCTCGCATTTTTAACGGCGGCAATCGTAAAAATTCATCCGGTTCCTAAGACCCGCTCCTTCATGGCATGGCAAGTTGCATCGACGGAAGAAGCTTTAAATGGGATTCGTTTGTGGGTGCAGGCAGGATACCGTCCGGCGGTAGTGCGGCTTTACGATGAGGATGAAAGCCGAATGCTACATGGGTTCAAAGAAGGCGTGAAGTTGATTGCCATTGTTGAAGGCGAAACGGATTTTGTTACCTTCGCCACGACCGGAATGAAATCGGTTTCTGAAGCTTCACAAAAATGGAAGTACCTTGGGGAAGAGCCGGCTCAACATTGGTTTCATCATCGTTATGACGTCTCTTATCACCAGCAACAAATATTGAGTCATAGCCGGATGATCCTCGACACTTTTGAAGTCGCCGGGTTTTGGACCAATCTCCCCACGCTCCATAAACGAGTGCGGGAAGTTATGAAGGAAATTCGCGAAGTACCTGAGCTTAAAAGCTCGATGCTGATCTTAGTTGCGCATTTTTCTCACTTTTATCATTCCGGTGGGATGATTTACTTCTCGTTGTGCGGAAGAACTCCGGAGAATGTGAAGTCTGCACATTTTTATGATCAGGTGTGGGAGAGGTTGCTTGAAGCGTGTCTAGAGGTTGGTGGCGGAGTCAGTCATCACCATGGTGTAGGGCGTCTGAAAGTTGCCGCGATGAAATCGCAGCAGGGCGCTCTTTTTGATGTCTTAAAAAAGTTGAAATCCAATGTTGATCCAAAAAATATCCTCAATCCTCAAAACTTGGGTCTTTAGAAAGAAGATCCTTAAATTCAGCGATAAGTACCCGAAAGATCCGATGGCTTGTTTTTATTGCCCGGAACTTTGTCGGTTTTCCTGTCCTGTTACAGAAACTTTGCGTGACGATACCGTCACGCCGCGGGGAAAGATGTCGCTTTTGCACCTGGCAAATATGGGTGTACCGAACGAAAAAGTTACGGCTAGCAATGACCAATGGCTCTGGACTGTATCCCAATGCACGGGATGCGGCCGATGTACCGAGTATTGTCTGTACGAAATCGATGTCGCTAAAAACTTAAGGGAAGCAAGACGAGATTTTTATACCGAATCTAAAGGCCTTGCGGCTCCGCTTCCCGCTACCGCCTTGTCGGATTTACAAAAGGTTTTTGAAATTAATTTGGAAGGTTCAAATCAAAGTGCGGATTCGAGTTTGATTCTGGCGCAAGACACGCGGCAGGAATGGTGGAAGAAAATTACGGACCAGTCGTCGAAGTTTGCCGCTGGCGAGGTAGAAAAATCAGCAAGATTTATGCAACGGTTTTCTGAGCTGCAAGGACAGGCCGTATTAGGCTTTGCGTTGCCGCACCGGGCTTGGGCCCGAGGAACTCTTACGGCGGATGAGCTTAAGATATTTGCGCAGAACCTTAAGGCCGAGTTAACTAGATTCAAGAAAAGCAAACAAGTTGAGGTCAAAGTTTGGGTGGAGAGCCCCGAAGAACTTTGGTTTTTAGTGCAACTTCAAAAAGAGCATCCTACTGTTTTAAAAGGGTTCTTATTTAGACCGCTCTGGCAGGCTTTCTATAAAGAGTTTTTACATGCCTTTGATGCGGAACCAAATGAACGCACCGCATCCTGGACGCTTCATGAAAGCTATTTTTTAAGCCG
>CAYYYP010000008.1:41158-104541 GCA_964475985.1 uncultured Oligoflexia bacterium
AACGATGGCGTTCGTGGAAATTATCATTTTGTTAAAGATTCAACGGCATTTTGGAATTGGGCGAAGGACTTGGATTGGGAAGCCCGTCCCATGGACCTCCTGCGCGTTAACGGTAAAATTTGTTACAACATAACAAGTTTTGTTTATGCGGGTGCGGTTGTGGAGGCGCTCGCCGAAAGGCAGTCGCTTTGGAAAAAGTTCAGCGCAGCATATGTCCTTGAAGGTATGTTGCAGTTTCTTAAGTCCAAACCGGTGAAGTTGAAATTTGGAGATTCGACTGAAGACGTTTTTTCTGCGTTTATTTTAAACGGTCCGTGCAACGGAAAAGGCCTGTTTTGGAATCCTCATTCCAGCACGGCGGATGGCAAGGCGGAATTTTTGAGGCTTCCTCCACTTTCGCCCCTAAAATTCTTTTCGGCGCTGGATGCGCTCAAAAAAGGGAAAAAGCTGCCCGTGCCCCACGTGATAGATCTTGCCGGAAGTTTTGAGTTTTCCTTCGAGGCGCCGGTCGCATTTGAAATTGACGGTGAGTTTCAAGGGCATGAAAATGCATTTAAAGTTGAGGTCATGAAAGCCGCGTGCACCTTGCTCGCCCCAAAAAGGTCGCATTGACCTTAGGAATACCACGGCAGAAAATTCTTAGTTCGCGCTGTCTACCAACCCTGCAGTTTCTGCTGCTTGAATCCTAGACGCCCCTGTATAAACTTTAGTTATTGACTGTCCGCAGTCTCTACAGAGGAGCGACGCTATGATCAATTGGGATGATATCAAACACATTCACGTGATTCGAAAACTGGAAGCCATTCTGGGAAGCTGGTTTCAATCCGATATCTTTTTCGTTGATGAAGCTGGGAATATCAAAAATATTTCGGCTGCCGAAAAGCGAGAATACAAAAACCCCCTGACGAGCCTCATTCTTGGAAAAGGTGCTTCCCTTCAAGTTTTCCAAAAGCTTGCGCGTGATGCCTCCGAATTGAAATCCGATGCCACCACCGGCGGAGTGCTCATCGAAGGCCTTTTTGGCGTTGAGCAATGCATGGTTTCTCGGATCGCCTATGAAAATGAAAGCCTTGGCGTGGTGCTGGCATTTCCGGTGCTTACGAAAGCCTTAACGCCAAAAGATCGGACTTTACTGGCAGAGCGCGCAAAAAATATGGATTTAACCGCGGCGGACGTAGAAAAGGCCTTTGCGGGCATGAGTACGATTGAAAACCAGGAATACTTTAAGCAATTAGTTGATCTAGTAGCGCAAGAAATTGTTACCTTTCACAGCGAAATTTCTAAACGAGAAGAACGCATCAACGCTTTGAATCATGAGCTTGGCACTCGGTACAAATATGAAAATATGGTCGGTAAGTCGCGCCCGATGCAGGACCTTTACCGATTGCTCGACAAGATCAAATCCAGTGAGTCAACTGTCTTGATTCAAGGAGAAAATGGAACGGGTAAAGAGTTGATCGCGAAGGCGGTTCATTACAACAGCCCCCGAAAGGATGCGGCTTTCATCACCGTGAATTGTTCCGCCTTCAACGAAAATCTTCTGGAGTCAGAATTGTTTGGTCACGTGAAAGGTTCATTCACAGGCGCCGTAAAGGATAAGAAGGGTCTGTTTGAAGCCGCTCACAAAGGAACACTATTCTTGGATGAATTGGGCGACATGTCACCGGCGATGCAGGTGAAACTCCTGCGAGTATTGCAGGATGGTACGCTCATGCCGGTTGGTGCCACCGAAGGACGTAAAGTTGACGTTCGAGTCCTTGCAGCTACTAATAAGGACCTTCGCAAGATGGTTGAAAACGGCACTTTCCGGGAAGATCTTTATTACCGGGTGAACGTAATCGGAGTGACGGTCCCACCTTTGCGAGATCGAAAAGAAGATATTCCTCTGCTCGTTGATTATTTCGTTTCGAAGGGCTGTAAGGAAAAAGGCTTCTCCGTCAAAAAGCTCACGAATCGCGCCATGGAAAAAATTTACGACTACACTTGGCCGGGTAACGTAAGAGAGCTTGAAAATGAGATGGAGCGTCTCATGGTGCTGGTTGGAAACGAGGACCTGGTTGGTCCCGAGCTTCTGTCCCCTCGTATCAAAGAGTGGGGCGAGCGTAATAAAGTTCAGGGAGTGAGGCTTCAGGGCAAGTTAAAAGATGCCCTTGAGGATCTTGAAAAAAGAATGATACTGGAAGGGCTTAAGCGTGCAAATTGGAATAAGTCACGCCTTGCCAAAGAACTCGGTATCAGTCGGGCGGGGCTTATCATGAAAGTTGAGAAATATGGCCTCGATAAGAGAAGACTCTCTAAAGCAGCAGTTGGAGCGGGCGACGAATTCATCGAAATCGGCGACGACGGTATCCAGGACGACGAATCAGACTCAAGCGGTTTTGATGAAGGGTTCAACGAGTAGCGCCAATCGTGCGGACTTAGATGAAACTTTTGATCTCCTAGAAAAGAAAACGCAGGCGGCGTTTCTTGCGGGCGGCGTCGAACGATTAGAAAAACAACGCAAAGACGGTAAAATGACCGCTCGTGAGCGCGTTGAGGTGCTCCTGGATGGCGGTAGCTTTATTGAGCTTGACCGTTTTGTGCAGCACCGCTGCGCAGATTTTGACATGGGTCAGAAGAAAATTCTTGGCGACGGCGTAATCACCGGCCACGGGACTATTTTTGGGAAACCGGTTTATGTTTTTTCTCAGGATTTTACGGTTTTTGGCGGCTCTTTAAGCTCTGCCAACGCGAATAAGATTTGTAAGGTCATGGACCTCGCCGCAAAGAGTGGGTGTCCGGTCATTGGATTGAATGACAGCGGCGGTGCCCGCATTCAAGAAGGAGTGGATTCACTTGCGGGTTATGCTGAAATTTTTTGGCGTAATACCCAGGTGAGCGGAGTCATTCCCCAAATTTCAGTCATCCTTGGTGCCTGCGCGGGGGGGGCTGTGTACAGTCCCGCCATTACTGATTTTATTTTCATGACCGAAGGCACGAGTTACATGTTTGTAACGGGGCCGGATGTCATTAAAACCGTCACTCACGAAGAGGTCACAAAGGAAGATTTAGGTGGTGCCCACACCCATGCTTCAAAGTCGGGCGTCTGTCATTTCACCTATCCAAGCGAAACTTCGTGTTTGAATGCCGTTAGGGAACTTGTACGATTCCTTCCGGCAAACAATCTTGATGGATCACCAGTTCTGAAAGGCGAGGATGGGGCATCCGACTCGGCGGATAGATCATGCGATGAAATTCTAAAAATCATGCCCGATCATTCCAAAAAGCCCTATGACATCCGTGCGGTGATTTCTGACGTTGTGGACCACGGACAGTTTATGGAAGTCCATCGGGATTTTGCCGAAAACATCGTTGTGGGATTTTCCCGCGTCATGGGAAAAACCGTCGGCATTGTGGGCAACCAACCGAACGTTCTCGCCGGTTGTTTAGACATCAATGCATCGACGAAAGCTGCGCGCTTTGTGCGGTTCTGCGATTCCTTCAACATTCCGCTTGTCACCTTTGTGGATGTTCCCGGATTCCTTCCCGGAACTGCCCAAGAGCTCGGTGGAATTATTCGGCACGGCGCGAAACTTCTCTACGCTTATGCTGAAGCTTCAGTACCTAAAATCACCTTCATTGTGCGCAAGGCCTACGGTGGAGCCTACGATGTGATGGCAAGCAAACATGTACGGGCAGACTTTAACTTTGCTTATCCCTTCGCAGAAATTGCGGTGATGGGTCCGGAAGGCGCCATTAACATTTTGTATAAACGTGAGATTGCAGAAGCGAAAGACCCTGAGGCGGCGCGCCAGGCATTAACCAAGGAATACCGGGAATTATTCGCAAGTCCATATAAGGCGGCTGAGTTAGGATTCATCGACGCAGTTATTGAACCACAGGAGACGAGACGTCATTTAGTGCGTGCGCTGCAGATGCTGGAAGGCAAACGGGAAAAAGGACTTCCGAAGAAACACGGGAATATTCCTTTATGAAAAAAGAAAAGCTGCTCATCGCTAACCGCGGTGAAATCGCCATCCGAATTGCGAGGACCGCAAAACGAATGGGATTTATCGTCGTAGGGCTTTATTCAAAAATCGATGATGAAAGTCTTCATTTGCGATTTTGCGATGAAGTTTATGATTTAGGTGACGGGCCCCTTGCCGAGACCTATTTGAATATTCCAAAAATAGTAGAAATCATTAAGGTGTCGGGTTGTGCATTCGTCCATCCGGGCTATGGGTTCCTTTCGGAACGCGCAGCTTTTGCTCAGGCCTGCGCCGACGCTGGAGCAGTGTTTGTGGGCCCAAGTCCCGCAAGCATTGAAGCCATGGGGGATAAAATTCGATCAAAGCAGCTCATGAAATGCATGGGCGTTCCTTTAGTTCCCGGAAGTGAAGGCGCGGTTACTACTTTAAGCGAGGCAAAAAAAATTGCAGCCCAAACTGGATTTCCGGTTTTACTAAAAGCCTCTGCCGGCGGCGGTGGAAAAGGCATGCGAATCGTTCAAAATGAAAAAGATTTAGAATCAGCATTGGAGTCGGCTTCGAGGGAAGCTAAGAATTATTTTGGCGATGGAACTGTCTTCATCGAAAAATATTTAACCAACCCACACCACGTAGAAGTGCAAGTTCTAGGTGACGGTAAGGGCGGCGGGGGGCACGTTTTTGATCGCGAATGCTCCATACAGCGCCGCCACCAAAAATTACTTGAGGAAAGTCCTGCGCCATTACTGGAGCGGTTTCCAGAACAGAAGAAAAAAATTCTAGAAATTTCTAATCGCGTTGTGTCCGAGATGAAATATGCAAGCGCTGGGACCTTAGAGTTTGTAGCCGATGATGAAGGGAATTTTTATTTTCTCGAAATGAACACCCGCTTGCAAGTTGAGCACCCCGTCACGGAGTGGGTTACGGGATTAGACCTGGTTGAAATGCAACTTAAGGTTGCTCAAGGTGCAACGCTCCCAAAGGGAGCCTTGGCGTTGACGCAGAATGGTTACGCCATCGAGGTTAGGATTTACGCGGAGACTTCGTTAGATCATCTGCCCACCGGAGGAAAGGTCCATGATGTGGTTTTCCCACAGGGTGCGTTTGTACGGGTGGATTCGGCAATCTATCCTGGCTACGATGTGCCGACGGATTACGACCCCACACTGCTGAAGCTTTCGGTTTGGGGAAATACCAGAGACCAAGCGATCGCTCGTTTGAGGGCTAGTCTTGAGGAACTTCGCATTCTTGGAGTTGATTCAAACCAGGCTCTATTCTGGGCTATTTGCCAAGAACCGGAGTTTAATCGCGGAACTTACGGAACGCCGTATCTTGAAAAGAACAAACCGTTTCTACGTAAAATAATTTTTGAAGAAGAAGAAAAAATTTATGAGCAGCTTCACACTACATTACTTGTGAACTCGCTAGGCTCGGTGGACGCTGAAGTTTCAAAATCCGTGGGCAAAGGGGGCTGGACCGCAGCTTCCTTGCGCCAAGGGGTTGAGGGTGCATTATGAAGTGGAGTTTAATCAGGCATGACTTAGAAGGTAGCGGGCGAAGTCCAAAAGTTCTGGTGAAGGATGTAAAACAGGAATCGGTTTCTAAGCTCGCGGTCCTGCGTCGAGGCTCCGTGTGGGAACTCCGAGCCGGAAAAAATCGCTTTAATTTTTTGGTTTCTTCAGCGTTACGGGACGGCTCACGTCATGTTGCAACTCATCTCGGAAATTTCCGAGTATCGCAATTGCGTGGCGATGATAATCTCAGCAATGAGCTAGCGCCGGGACAATCTAAAGACGTAAAAAGTGTTATGCCGGGCAAAGTAGTAAGACTTTTGGTGAAGGCCGGGGATACGGTGCAAAAAGACCAAGCCGTTCTCGTTCTAGAAGCCATGAAGATGGAAAATGAAATTAGGACGCCGCTCGCCGGGGTCGTAACCCAAATCGTAGTTGTCCCGCAGCAAAAAGTTGAAGCGGGTCAGCCCCTCTTTAAGATTGAGGTTCAATAGATATGACAGATGTTTCAAAATTTGAGAACTCCTCTGGCATACCAATTGATCTTATTTATGGCGCAGAGGAACTAGGAAATGCAGGCGAATTTCCCTACCTTCGTGGAGTGCAGCCCGATATGTACCGTGGGCGTCATTGGACCATGCGTCAGTATGCAGGCTTTGGAACGGCAAAGGAATCCAACGAGAGGTATCGCTATCTACTGCAGAAAGGGCAGACGGGACTCAGTGTTGCTTTTGATTTGCCTACTCAGTTGGGCTTGGATCCAGATCATGCTCGATCCTTAGGTGAGGTCGGCAAAGTGGGGGTGAGCATCGCTACCCTTGCCGATATGGAGATTCTATTTTCCGGCATCCGTCTTGAAGACGTAAGTACTTCGATGACGATCAATGCCACAGCGGGAATTTTGCTGGCCTTCTACTTAGGGGTGGCTCGCAAGCAGGGAGCGGATTTTAAAAACCTGCGCGGTACCGTGCAAAACGATCTTCTAAAGGAGTTCTCATCTCGCGGTAATTATATTTACCCGCCAAGTGGCTCCATGAAGCTCACAACTGATATTATTGAATTTTGTAAAAATGAACTTCCGAAGTGGAATCCAATTTCAATTAGCGGATACCACATCCGTGAAGCAGGTTCGACGGCGGTTCAGGAACTGGCGTTCACCTTGGGAAACGGAATTGCCTATGTCGAAGCGGCATTGGCGCGTGGTCTTAAAGTAGATGAATTCGCTTCACGGTTAAGTTTCTTTTTTAACGTGCATAATGATTTTTTTGAAGAGATTGCAAAGTTCAGGGCGGCCCGCAGGCTTTGGGCCACCATCATGAAAGAGCGGTTCTCTGCAAAAAAGCCTCAAAGCATGATGTTGCGTTTTCATGCGCAGACCGGAGGTAGTACGCTTACCGCCCAGCAGCCGGACAACAATATCATGCGTGTAGCGTATCAGGCCATGGCGGCAGTACTTGGCGGATGTCAAAGCCTGCACACCAATGGTTTTGATGAAGCCCTAGCCTTACCCACCGAGCATTCCGCAACGCTCGCTTTACGTACGCAGCAAATCATCGCTTTTGAGACCGGTGCCACCAGTGCCGTTGATCCCATGGGTGGCTCGGCCTACTTAGAGCACCTCACGAGTGCATTAGAACAACAAGCACAAGTTTATCTTAATGATATTGAAAAGCGCGGCGGGATGGTGAGCTGCATTGAGGCGGGTTATATCCAGAGCGAAATTTCAGCCTCGGCCTATAGCGCCCAGCGGGCAATTGAAAAAGGTGATCAAGTTGTGGTGGGAGTGAATCGCTTCCGTGAGGACTCAGCTACTAGCGCAAAAAAGCCAATTTCTTTGCTTAAGGTTTCCGAGCAGGTCGGAAAAGATCGGGCTTTGGAAGTGAAAGCGTTTAGAAATATGCGCAACGAAAGCCAAACTCAAGCCGCGTTAAAAAAGCTTGAGGGCATGGCAAAGGAAGATGCGAACACATTGCCGGGAATATTAGCCTCGGTGGAAACCGGCGCGACCTTAGGGGAAGTTGCCGATGTGTTCAGAAAAACGTTTGGTAAACATAAAGAATTTACAGGATTTTAGATATGTCATTGAGCGTAGGTAAAAGACCAAAAATTTCAGACCTCATGGGAGCCTTAACCAAGCTGTTTCCCCTGGATTTGGCGGAAGACTGGGATAATGTCGGTTTTCTGCTAGGTGATGCTTCCCAGGACCTTACGGGGGTGGTGGTCAGCGTAAATTTAGGACGTGAATCCCTGGATGCCGCCCTGGAAGCGGGGGCAAATCTCATTATTTGTCATCACCCTCCGATTTTTAAAGCGACCCTAAAAATGACGGCAAACTCCCATCCCTTTTGTTTTGAGGCCCTTAAAAACAATATCTGTGTAGCGGCCTTTCATACCAATTTTGATTTAGGCTCCCAAGCGACCAATGCCCGTATTGCGCAACTCCTGGGGTGTGAAATGAAGCAGCCGCTGGCCGCCCGACAAAGCTCTAATTCGCCCGAAAGCCAACAAATCGGGAAATTCATTACGGCGGTACCGGCAGACACTTCCGATGAAATTTTAGATAAAATGGTCCAAGCCCTCGCCAAAGCCGGCGCTGGCCAGATCGGTGATTACTCAGAATGTTCCTTTTCCTGGCCTGGGCAAGGCACTTTTGTGGGTGGTGAATCTACAAATCCCAAGGTTGGAGTTGCTGGAAAACGCCAGAAGGTTTCCGAAAAACGCCTTGAGATGGTGTTCCCCTGGAAGCGGTTAGAAAAAATTGTGGAGGCTGCCCGGAAAGTGCACCCCTACGAAGAGATGGCCTATGACGTTTTAAAGCTTGAGCCCGTGAATAAGCGGGGGGCACCAGCTGGCCTGGGCTATGGATTCATTGCCGAACTGAATGGCGTGTCGTCAGCTGAGTTTTTAAAGCGCGTTCAGATGGTGTTTGCGGTTGATTCGGTAGAACTGGTTGGGCCCATCCTACAGGGCTCGGAAGTCAAAAAAGTGGCTTTTTCGCCAGGTTCCGGGTCTGGCTTCATTGGTCGGGCCGTTGCGCAAGGGGTAGATACCTACGTTACTGGCGAGGTTGGTTATCATCAGATGCTTGAGGCAAAAGGAGCTAGTCTTTCGCTGATTTTGCTAGGGCATAGCAATTCGGAACGTTTTTTTGTGGAAACAATGGCCCAGGGATGCGAAGACTATTTTAAGGCGCTTGGTTCTTCTTTTGGTCTGACTGCTTGCGTTAAATCTGTTTTTGAAGTCGTTCATAAAACTCATAAATTTTAGCAGTCCAAAAATCCTAAAAAGCTTCCCCCGCTAGAATGAGGAGAAAATATGGCAGATCAAACTCCATCCCAGAATTCAAAAACTTCAACTTCCCCGCTTTTCGAAATATTCAAAAAGTTCGAAAGGATTCAGGAATTGGATCTCATGACGGATAAGCTTTCGAAGACAAAATCAGAGCTCCCTAAAAAACTTGCTCAATTAGAAACAGATTTAAAAACAGCGACTACGAAGTCCTCAGATTTGCAGCGTAAGCTTGATGAATTGGAAAAAACCCAACGTCAGCAAAAGAATGCTCTGGAAATGAACGAAGAACGCTCTAAGCGCAGCCAAGAACGTCTAGCGGGCGTAAAGAGCAATGAAGAGTATCAAGCCCTTCAGCGGGAACTTGAGGCCCTTAAGAAAAACTCCCTCAACATTCATGAACAGGCCCGCCGTTTAGGTGAAGAAATCCAAAAAGTTCGCAGTGATCTTGATCGCACTCAGTCGAATAAAAATACGACGGAGCAAAAACTAAAGGAAGAGTCCTCACGCATCGAGGGTGAATCTGGCGGCCTGAGCTCGGAAGTCGAAAAACTTGTGGCTGAACGTGGGAAAGTTGCTCAAGGGGTAGAAAATAAGTACCTTGCTGCCTACGACCGCATTCGTCCGTCTCGCGCAGGAGTTGGAGTGGCTTTTGCCATCAGTGGCATTTGCAAGGGATGTCATATGCAAATCCCAGCTCAACTCTATGTGGACGTTTTACGCTTAAAGGAAATCCATAGCTGTCCTTCTTGCCGAAGGCTTCTACTCCTTAAGGATTCCGACCCAGCGGTTCAGCAACCTAGTGCCTAGTAAGGGCGGCGTCGATTATTGTTGGACAATACGGTCTTGCACCCGTGGTCAGGTGTGATAGTCATCACGGGATTCTTTGGGCAAGGTAGGTGATCGCTGTCGACAGCGTTATGCTGACGTACAGAGGAAAGTCCGGGCTTCATAAGGGTTCAATGCTGGTTAACGGCCAGGCGCGGCAAGTAGGAGTGATCTTGCTTACGTGACGGAAAGTGCAACAGAGAAAAAACCGCCTGCGTTAAAAACAGGTAAGGGTGAAACGGTGGGGTAAGAGCCCACCGGATTTTTGGCGACAAAAATCGCAAAGGCAAACCCCATTGGAAGCAAGACCAAATAGGAAAGTGCGGATTTTTACGAGTCCGAAGGAGAACCCTTCTCTGATGCTTTCGGGTACGGTCGCTGGAGTTTTGAAGTAATTTAAAACCAAGATGAATGATCACCCACGACAGAACCCGGCTTATTCCTTGTCCAAAGAATCATCTCCTAAAAATCTATGAACCAAATTTATTTAGATGTTCTTGCCTCCTTTACTGGCCTGCTCGCAGGGTTCATAGACTCCATCGCTGGAGGCGGCGGTCTCATAACCCTTCCAGTACTTACTTTGTTGGTGGGGGCTGGCGCTCCGGCCATTGGTACCAACAAAATTGTTGGCACAGTGGGCGCACTTTTGGCGCTGTTGGTCTATATGCGCAAAGGGCACCTTCCTAAGGGAAAATCGTTTTTATTTACTTTTTTTGTGGTGGTGGGGTCTAGTCTGGGGAGTCGCATTACCCCCTGGATTCCGATTGCTTGGTTTAAAATTTTGCTTCTGTTGACCTGTCCCCTGGTGCTTTACGTAGTATGGAACCGGCAGCTCTGGATTTCGACGGTCCATACTTACGACCCGAAAGTTGACGGGGCTTTTAAGTTTTCCCCCATGGAAGTAGGGCTGCGCATTCCAGCTGCCGGCTTACTTTGTGGGCTTTACGATGGAATGTGGGGGCCAGGCGGCGGAACTTTCATGTTTTTAGGCCTGCTTTTTATCGTAAAACTTCCGCTTATCCAGGCCATAGCGGCATCAAAACTCGCAAATACCGGATCAGCTGGCATTGCGTTATGGACTTTTTCCCAAGGTGGTTACGTGCACTGGCGCATCGGTTTTGTGATGGCGGCAGGCATGGCATTAGGCGCGGTTCTTGGTGCCAACTTTGCGCTGAAAAATGCCGAAAGAATCGTGCGTCCAGTTCTAGTTCTAGTAGTGGCCCTGCTTCTGGTGAAAGTCTTCTTATTCGGCTGACATTTTTGTTGGGACGTGGTCTTGTGTTGAGGATTGTTTTTGAAATGAAGGAGCATGCATGAAAATCGAAAATGGCCGAGCCGTAGTAGTAGAGTATGAACTTCGTCTGACTTCCGGTGAGGTGGTGGATTCATGCACCCCTAGCGATCCCCTACGATTCATTTTCGGTCGAGGCTCTATGCTTCCTGCATTCGAAGAACATCTGCTTGGTAAAAAGAAGGGTGAAAGTTTGAAATTCACTTTGGAACCCGACCAAGGCTATGGCCCTCGTGATGAAGATGCAGTTTTGGAAATGCCAAAAAATCTTTTCCCCAGTCATGCTGAAGCCGGAATGATTTTTGAGGCCGAAACCCCCGAGGGAGAACAGGCTCTACTTCGCATTTTAAATGTTGGCGAAGAAACGGTTCAAGTGGATGGCAACCATCCCATGGCCGGCGAGCAGTTGCACTTCTCAGTAAAAATTATTGATGTGCGTGAACCTCAGCCTGATGATGTTTTTGATGACGAGGACGAAATGGACGAAGAGCACGATCATGACCACGACCATGAGCATGGCGAAGGTTGCGGCGGCGGGCACGGCCACCAGCACTAGAACGAATCCCGCCTATCAATCTCGAGCCCTGGCATTGACGCTTGGCGAGCGAATCGCTACGCCTGGTTAGATTAGTTTTCTAACGGGGGTTCGGGGGATGAAGTTCTTTCGCTTTAATGTTTTTACGTTTGGCTTTTTACTGTTCTTTTTGTTCGGGGTCGCTTCCAGTGACGCCAGAAGAAGTAGGCCAGATGAGCAGCCAGCGCCGAATATTATTAGGGCAAATACTTCAGATCCCATTAGTGCGCGGGGTCCCTTAGGATCATTTCAACTCATTGCAACTTCTGCCAATTTCCCAGGCAGTGCTGAGAATTTAAATTCATCTGTCACTTCATCCCTCTCCGTTGAGCGAGATGCTGACATTATTGATTTGATCGTAAGGCTTATCGATGAAGATATTGCCGACAAGTCAGTACCCAATTCTCAAAAAGGCTTGTTGCTTACTCGTTACGGAGTAGGTGATCCAAGACTTGTGGCTGCCTATCTTAGGGCAAAGGCCGCGGGCTATGCCGAGCTCGTCATTCTCACAGATTTGAATCAATCCTTGCGGGTGGATTGGCCGGAAGGGACAAAGCTTAGTAATGAATTTTCGGACCCTTTGGTAAAACATAAAGAAGGTTCGCCCATGACCGATACTCTTGAGGCGTTGCTCGCCGCGGGATTTAAGTATCGTACCGGAGCCAACATTAACGCTCCATTTGCAATATCGAGTGTTCCCCTTACGGATTCTATGGTGTCTAGAAAAGTTCCGGGGGATGAGACGGGCGAAGAGCGAACGCTGGTCGAAAATGATGCCATGGGTGATCTCATGCACCTGAAACAATTTTTTACTTATCGCATTCAGAAAAAACCTGTGAAGGGCCGCGTTTCTGCGCAACGAAGAGGCCAGCGCCCGACGCAAGAAGCAGATGCAGCGTCTGCCGAGGAGATACTTGCGCAAGCCACTGTGCAGAGAATCGTGCGTAAGTTTGAGTTTTCTACTTCAAATTTAGTTGGTCCTAACGAACGCTTCAATCGCAGCTATGTGGATTTAGATCCAGATATTGCGCAGTATGCGCTAGATCACGATTTTATTTTCATGAGCGCCATGGGTAAGCCTGAAACAAATGAAATCTGTGACGCGCCAACCCGGCCAGCCCTTCGAAAGCTTTATTCGCTCCCGCAGGCTTTGGTCAATCATTACAGTTCACGAAAGATTACTCTTTCGGATGATCATTTACCCTATAAACAAATTGCATATACCGATGGGCGTTACGATCTGAATCAGGCGATTGCCGATCAACTTGTGCGAATGAAGGAATCGCCCGCGAATCATAAGTTAGCGCTTTTCGTAGGCAGTCATTTTGCGCCTACGCATAAGGCGGGGGCTGATGCGTTGATTGACCTTATGGAGTTTGATCGCGAGGCGCCGGTATTTTTTTTAAGTGAACACCGGTTTTCAACTTTGAGGGGTTGGGGAAGGGTTGCTTCGCTTTTGGGGTTTCCTGTACTGCGGCCACGCAATATTCCTTCACCTCGAGCCGTGTTAACTAGTGCACTGTTTGATGCGGAAGATCGTTTGCGGATTCGATCATTTATTTGGGGTAAACCTACGTCCGATTTCGCAAGCGGAGGAAATTATGATCCAGATGAAGCCCCGCGCAAAGATCATGTACTGCATGACAAAACGACGATGATTTTTGAGCAGGAAGACGGCGTTCTCGTCGCTTATCTACGCACAGGAAGTTTCAACTGGAGTGGTCATTATCAAAGCCAAGAGATGCAGGTTACGACTAGGGTTCCCATTGCGCCCATGGATGATGCGCTCTTAGCTCAAGTCCGAAACGAGGCAAAGAGCGAAGGCACGGGCGCCGGTGCGTCGCGCGTGGGAAAATACGACACCCTTCGGCGGTTGATGGCAGCTGCGGGAGAAAATGCGCTCCTTGAAATTTTTGACAGCATCATCAACACGGCGATGGTTGAAAAAAAATCGGCGCCCTTCGGACGTTTTGCATTATTCAAAGACATCCTAGGGTTTCTCACCGGTCAGGTGCTCCACGAGCAGAATGATGTTGAGGTCAGACGTGTGATGGAGCTTATGACCATAAAAAATCAAAATGCGACGCCCACGCCAGTGGAGCCCAATCCCACCGAATCTAGTTCTGAAGGGAGCTCTGGGGTAGAGGCGAGGATAGCTTCGGCAGCGCCGAAGGTAGCTGAAGTGAAAGGGTCGCAATTAGCGACGGCTCTACTCAAAATGTTTGAAAGTCCAAGCATTATGACCGCAAAGTACCGGCCCACTGAAGCGGGCTTGCTGTCGAATGTGACGAGGATTGAGCAGTTCATGGCTTGGTGGGCATCCCATCGACCAGGTAAACCACTAAGTCCCTATAAAACAATTCTTGCTTGTATGCCTCTGGCCTTCGGAATTTCTGAGGGACCGAGTGCTAAAATGAAAGGAATCTCTGCATTTCAGGCCAAGCAAATTTTAGGGACGGCACTAGGTGGCCCCATGGGTGCGCCAGAAACGCAAACCGCGTTGCGGGAAATCTGGGACCTATGGCAAATGAAATTTATTGATGGCAACAATGCCTTGGTACCGTTTCCTGAATGGAAGCCTAAAGGCGAACGGGCCTCAACTGCCCCGGCCGCGGTAAAACATTCGCCGACGCGTCCGCGGGGCGAAGTGGAGTGCGAAGCAGACCTTTCGGAAATTCAAGAATCTGTGCCTAAACCAAAAGGTAGTTAAGGAAATTGCCGTCCGATAATTGGTGTCGGCATTATAGATTTAACGTGAAATTCAGATAAAGGAGGTCGATGCGTAAGTGCACCGACCTCCTTTGATTTTGGTCTATTTTCCGAATCTAAATCGCGTCGGTAGTCGGTGATGTGCTTTCGTTGAGTACGGTCGGATCACTTGGGAAATCTAAAATTCCCGCTAAGTCCGGATAAAATCCGAAGATGCTCTCAAGGGCCACTCTGGTATTTTGGGCCGGACGTGGATGAGCAAATCCTTCCCGACAAGTGGTCACTACGCGAGCCGAAAGCGCCGCCGTAAGCACCGGTAAACCATAGGCCGTCGTGATGGCTTGATTTACGCGTTCGGGGAGTCTGCGACAAAGTTCCACATCTTGATTTCGTTCCTTAATGATTTGGCCTAGGCGAAACGATGAAAATCCTACGCGGCAACCTACGGTCACCTTTTCCAGATCGTTCAACCCTCGTCGCCTTCCGTTCTGATCCGCCGGAATGGGTTGAACCGTTCCACATTCGTCACCATCGCTGTCGTAATGTTGACGTGCATTGGCGATCCCTTGGACAACGCCCGAAAAGAATGCGCCCTCCTCCCGCTCTGGACACCCCGAAAACCCCATGCATAGCGCCGTGATCGCTAAAGTCATGGTAGCGCCCGCCGTACGCGTTGCGCGAAAAAATATCTTTTTCGAAAACCCCATATATTACCCCCTGGCAGGAGAATACATCACCGAGCTTGTTTGACAACTTGCCGGCCGAATATCTGCGGACTAAAAAGCTACGCATAATGCATTGCGTCCGTTGATTCTCAATAGATTCATGGCGATTTACCGGCTTTTTTTATAGGATGAGGCGACGTTAAAAACTTTAATTATGGTTCGAGATACGTGAGGTAACTGATTCATGAAAAAAATTCTTATCTATACGACGGACTATTGTCCCTACTGTGAACGGGCCAAAAAACTGCTTAAATCTAAGGGTTACGCCTATGAAGAAGTGAAGCTCACCGAGGAAGATGATCAAGCGTGGACGGACCTGGAAGCTAAAACACACTTCAAAACCGTGCCCCAAATTTTTATTGACGGTAAGTTTCAAGGTGGATTCACGGAACTGGCAGCTTTAGACCAAAAAGGTGAGCTCTCACGTTTAGTTGAGGCCTAAATGGTAGCCTCCACGGCGAATACGTTGATCAAACAGATTCCGTTAAGCACGACGGCAAATCTGCACTCAAGGGTTGCATTACCGGCGAACGGAACTGCCCCTAGGGGCTGGGTCATCATGCTCCATGGGTTTTTAGGCGCAGCCAGGAATCTCTGGCGGTTGGCCGAAGGCCTAACGAGCGCTAACTTAGGTGTGATTTTGTACGATCAGCGAGGGCATGGACATTCCTCTTGGATTGAAAGCGGTAGCGAGTACAGCTTAGATGTCTTTGCGGCCGATCTAGAAACCGTTTTGGCATTTTATACAAACGAGTTCCGTGGGCAGGGCTGGGATTTGAATCAAGTCCATCTCTGCGGACATTCCATGGGCGGTCGCGTTTGCCTGCGAGCAACCGCCCGGATTCCAGCTAATATTCTGAGCTTAGCTCTCATGGATGTTGGGCCATGGTTGAATCAAGCGGCATTCGATGATCTTTGTTCTTTGATTGATCCGCTGCCCTTGGAATTTAATTCAAAGGCCGAAGCCGCTGAGATTTTAGCCCCGGAGGGCTTCGCGCTACAACAGTTTTTGTTATCCAATATGAAAGTCCAAAGTGATGGCAAAGTCAGGTGGGTTTGTGACTTCGAAAAACTTCGGAAGCTTTTGCATGCGGGGGGCGTAGGCACGGAGCAGTCGGATGATCTTCGCAAAGCGCAGTGCCCTACCTTGCTTTTGCGGGGCGGGGATTCTGGTCATTTCACCAAAGAAGAAGCTTTGCGGGCACAAAATTTAAATCAGAAAAATATTCGCCTGAATGAGGTGCCAAGGGCTGGACACTGGCTGCATTCGGATAATTTTGAAGGAACCTTAAACGGATTGCTTCAGTGGTATGGAGACAAATAAATGGGATTTTTAAAATCTAAGGGCTGGGTTTTCCAAGGTACGTTTTTAATTTTTTTCTCTTTGATGACGAGCATTCCTTGCTTTAGCAAGGCGGTAAATCCACCCCTGGACCTAAACTTTAAGGTTCAGATCCAAAAAAGCGGAGAGGTGGTATTGACGGCACCAAAGGGGCATCATTTTAATTTTGAAGCCCCACGTTCAGCTAGACTCGTTGTCATGGAATCCAGCGACGCTACGAAGGATCGGAGTGACGGGCCATCTTGGTTTTTAGAAATCAAAAATCGACCGCCCCGCCGTAGCCCGTTCGCTAAACTTAGGGAAATGCATTTTGCGCTTATGATGCAAAGAAAGGAATTTCCCGCGGACTTCTCCGCAAAACGTATTCAGTTGGAAGTGAAAGCATTCCTTTGCGATGATTCAAAAACGTACTGTTTAGAAAAAAATGCGCTCTTGCTTCTGTCTGATCTACAAAAAGAACTTTTGGTCAAACAGCTAACGGATGCAGAAGCTCCGTCAAAAAATTTAAACGTTGCAAGTGAGGATCTGGCCGATAGCGAAAAGGCGCAAATAACTTCGCTGCAAAGTGCCCTAGAGTTAGCCAAAAAAAATTCTCAGCCCATTATCGCGGATTTTTATGGCAGGTGGTGTGCGCCCTGTAACCTTTTAGATTCTGAGGTGTTTGAGAAACCTGTTTTTAAAACTGCCGTTAAGGACTTTATATTCGCCCGAATCGATGTGGATGACCCAACCTCCTTTGCGGCCAAGTCGAAATATAAGATTGGCGGTTATCCAACGGTTTTATTCCTAAACTCTAAAGGTGAAGAGTTAAAGCGCGTCGTGGGGTTTTTGCCGGCCGAAGAATTTATTAAAAGCATGGATGAGATTCGGAGAAACGAAACGTTATCTGAGACATTGCTGCTTGCCCAAACCCAGACTGATGAGGCAACTCCTGAAAAATATTTTGCCTATGAAAAGTTGGGCGACTTAGCCGCCGCTCGTGGTGAACATAAAAAAGCGCTGGAGTTCTACGAAAACGCGAGTCCAAGCTGGTCCGGAATTATGCCCAAGGGTGGTTTGAAGGAAGGTGAGCTTCTTGCCTTCACGAATATAAAGTATGAAAAAATTTGGCGAACTAAACTTGCACTGGAGGAAATGAAAGGCGTTACCCCGGAAAACGTCGACGCACTGAAGTTAAAGCAACAAATTCTAAAATTCTCCACCGACGACCAGCTTAAGCTTGATGCGTTGCGAATATTGGGTAGATCGCTTGCCGAGTTCAATGACGCGGTCGTGTTGATTGATAAAAAACTTACTAAGCGGGACCGAAGCTCGACGCCCGCTTGGGAACTTTATGAGCTGAAGGCAGATTTTCAGGAAAAGATTTTTGCTATCTCAAAGAATTCAGAGGATAAAAAAGCAGCGCAGTATTCATATAGGAATGCTGCCCGCGCCTTGGAAAAATTTCCCCGCAGCCGTGGCTACGTTTTGGAGTTGGCGTACGTTCTGGGCGAAGCCGGAGAGGTTAAAAAAGCGGAAAAAATTTATAATCTGTTTCAGAAGAAGTTTCCCCAGGAGTTTACTTTTTGGTTTGCCCACGCCCGTTTGCTCGAAAAACTGAAGCGTTTTCCTGAGGCCCTAAGCCATGCGGAAAAGGCATATGAATACTCCTACGGCGACAATCGCTTGCGCAGTTCGCTCGTTTTAGCGCGCACCCTCGCGAGTTTGAATCAGAAGGAAAAAGCCGTGAAATTGGCAACGGATACTCTGGCGGCCCAGGAAGATCCTGCGAAAAACGGCCTTGAAGTAAGGACTTCTAAATACCGTTCCGATTTGGAAGAATTTGTAAGGCAGCAGCAAATTCTTTAGGGGGTTCCCTCAAGGTCGTTGAAAAACCCAAACGCTTAGCCTCATAATGGGGATATGGACTTAGAGACTTCTTCCCCCCCTCAACCAGAAATGAGATTTCGTCCACTAACGGATGGGCTTGGCATTAACCATTTTGCGGATGGATCTCCCTACGCAGCGCCCAATGGCACTTCACGAAAGGTTGCTCAGGCCGGACGGGCTACTTCGCCTCATAATACTGGTAAGACAGATGCCGTGGATCGTACCCCACAGTTTACGGCCCCAGTTTTCTCTTCCGTAGCCTCGGGCATGACCGGCGTTTCGCCGCGCGTCAGTGCGGCTGCGTTTCCACAAATGGAAGTGCGGGGGGTGTCGTCGGAAGGGATGCGACCCGCTTCAGGTTTTGCCCGGTTCTTTTCGTTTCTGGCCGATATTTTTTTCGTCTCTTTGGGGTTCGTTTTTATCGTTTGGCTTGGTTTTTATCTCAACGGTATGACCGCCCCCATGGTGGTAAAGCTCATAACCCAGCGCGATCTCATCAAGGGCACAACTTCCTTCGGTGATTTTTTGATGCCATTCTTGCTTCTCTATTTTGTGATTTCCGTAGGTTATTTTGTGGTTCAGGAAGTGACCTGGCACCGGACTTTAGGCAAAGCGTTATTCGGTCTTAGGATTGAGGCAAAGTCCACCATGAGCATTTTAGGTCGCATTTTTTGTTTCATGCTCGCAGCCCTGCCTTTGGGTTTAGGTTTTATTTGGTACTTTTTTGATTCTCGCAAAAGATGTTGGCATGATGTTGTTTCTGATAGCGATGTTTTAAGCTATTCCTCTTCTTCGTGAGCTCCACAAAAACTTCAAAAGTTAAAATCAAATCTCCGGCTGTTTTGCAGAAATTATTTGCTGGCTTTCGCCGTAAGGGCCTTAAGGTCGTATTTACCAATGGCTGCTTTGACCTTCTTCATGAAGGCCATGTCGCTTACCTTGAGCATGCTAAATCACTGGGAGATGTATTGGTGATCGCGATGGACACCGATGCGGCAGTAAGAAAGCTCAAAGGTGCGGATCGTCCTATAAATAACTTACGTTCAAGGCAACGGGTCATGGCCGGCTTAGGTTGCGTAGATTTCGTAACGTCCTTCGCTAAGGGGGACCCACGACCGTTGATTCTAAAACTCAAGCCACACGTATTGGTTAAGGGCGGTGATTGGTCCTTAGAGAAAATCCGAGGTGCATCTGAGGTTTTGGGCTGGGGTGGGCGAGTCTATTCATTGCCCTACATTAAGGGTCGATCGACAACAAAAATTATTGAGAAGATTCAACAACGATGAACACCGCAGAAACTAATGCAAAAAAATATTCCGATGTCATCGCGGCGATCCAAGCGGGGGATAGGCGACGGCTAGCCCGGGCCATCACTTTTGTGGAAAATAGAAAGGCCGGTTACCAGCAGTTTTTGGAGGCACTTTTCCCTGAGGGCGGTACTTCATTTGTTTTAGGAATCACTGGTCCTCCAGGCGCGGGAAAGAGCACGGTAACCGATAAGCTTGCAAAGCTTTTGCGTGCTCGCGGGGATACGGTTGCAATTTTGGCGGTGGACCCTTCTTCACCGTTTAGCGGCGGCGCCGTCTTAGGGGACCGGATTCGCATGCAGGATCACGGTGGGGATGACGGAGTTTATATTCGAAGCTTAGGCACGCGTGGTCAGCACGGTGGGCTTTCCACGGCTACTCGCGACATCGTAAAAGTTTTGGATGGCGCTAAGTTTCAGTGGGTACTTTTAGAGACGGCCGGGGTTGGCCAGACGGAACTTGAAATCATGCGCGTGGCCCACTGCGTGGCGGTGGTTTTGGTGCCGGAAAGTGGAGATGGCATTCAAATGATGAAGGCCGGACTTATGGAAATCGCTGATCTATTCCTAGTAAATAAAAGTGATCGACCCGAGGCGGATAAAATTTTGCGTGAGATCCTGAACATGATGAGTGTCGGCATGCCCCGCGATCCGGAATGGATGCCCCCAGTTTTAAAGGCCCAGGCGCTCAACGATATTGGTATCGATGAATTCCTTAAGGCCGTTGATCGCTACCGGGATCACATTATGAAGTCAGGCCTTTTGGCGATGAAACGGGCACAACACCTAAGGGATGACGTTCGCGAACATATACTGGATACGGTCAATATTTCTTTGGACGCGTGGTTCAATAGCGAAAAAGGCAATGAGCTTCTCAATCTTGCCCAAGCTCGCAGCCGAAGCCCCTATCAGGTTGCCGATGAGATCTGGGTAGAGATCTGCAAACAATTTTAATTTATAGCGCAAAACCCGGGTGTTTTCGTCACAATTCCGGTTTTTTATGAGCGCTATTTTTCAAGATTTTTCACTAGGCAAAATAGTTCTAAAGTAAAACTGTCGGGTACCCGAATCTCTCTCTGTAAGCAGCTAAGTACGGCAAAAGCAGAGCTTAAGAATGGTTTTTGGGTTCTGCAGTTTTAACAATTAGCACAGGGGCAAGGGTGGCTACAGCAAGTGTGTGGCGCAGATATGGGGGCAAACCCGCAGGGGTAAATGCATCCTATTGATCTGTGCGACATCCGACCCTCCTGTTTTCTTTTTAGGGGGTAGTTAAGTATGGGTTTTCGCATTAATACAAACGTTCCATCGATCGCCGCGCAGCGTAACTTAGGGATTCAAAAAGAGTTCCAAGATCATACGATGCAAAAAATGGCCAGTGGTGAACGCATCACTCGCGCCGCTGACGATGCCGCTGGATTAGCCATCAGTGAAAAGTTGAAAGCTGAGATTCGCAGTACGCGCCAAGCCGCTCGTAATACGAACGACGGTATTTCAATGATTCAAACGGCGGAAGGCGCGTTGAATGAAGTTTCCAACATCTTGATTCGCTTAAGAGAACTTTCCATTCAATCTGCATCTGACACTGTAGGTGACACGGAACGAAAATTTACAGATCTCGAAGTTCAACATTTGAAGAGCGAAGTAGGCCGAATCGCCGAAACCACCAAGTTCAACGGAGTTTATCTATTGAATGGTCAGGGCGGCGACCTAGAGTTCCAAGTAGGAACGGGTTCCAGCGCTGAACAAGACCGCATGCTTTACCAGGCCCGCATCACTGACACTCGCGTAAGCTCTTTGGGAATGGAAGAAGTTTCGGTTGCATCAAAAGTTGATGCTCAACAGAACATGGATAAGATCGACCAAGCCTTGACCATGGTCAGCGGAAACCGCGCTCAGTTAGGTGCATTGCAAAATCGCTTAACTTCAACTGTGAATAACCTCAACGTTGCTGAAGAAAACCTTTCTGCCGCAAACTCCCGTATTCGTGATGCCGACATGGCTTCCGAAGCAGCTGAGCTTGCGAAGAGAAACATTCTCACGCAATCCGGTACTTCCGTTCTTGCTCAAGCGAACTCCAGCCAAGGACTCGCTTTGAAACTTCTCTAAACAAACTAAAGGATACTTAACAGTTGCTTCCAAGATTTTTTGAAACTCTCATAAATCTTGGGAGCCTTACATCTCGTCCTCTCCTTTAGTTTTCGACAAAGGGCTTCTGTAATCAATACTTAGGTCTCACCCGCCTAACGGTTACAGAAGCCCCTAAAGTTCTAGGCAACTCTTGCCGATAAGATCAGTGAAGAAAAACTCGGACTATAAATAGTTCAAGTTTAATCGAGGAGGGCCATCACTTGGGAATTCGCATAAATACCAATATCGCATCGCTTGCCGGACAGAAGAAGCTAGAAGAATCCAGCAAAGAATTACAAAAAACCTTGGGGCATCTATCATCGGGCTCGCGTATCACGAGCGCAAGTGAAGATGCTGCAGGACTGGCCATCGCCGAGAATCTCCGGGGTGAGATTCGAAGCTTGCAACAAGCGAATCGAAACGCCAACGATGGCGTAGGTTTCGTTCAGTTGGCCGAGGGCGGCCTGACGGAAGTCAGCAACATCCTCGTTCGATTGAGGGAACTTTCCATCCAAGCGGCCTCCGACACTTTAGGTGATCGTGAGCGTTTGTTCGTAGACAAAGAATATCAGGCCCTCAAAGAAGAAGTGGATCGAATCGCAAACTCCACAAATTTCAACGGAATGCCTCTGCTTAATGGTGAAGCTTCCAAGGGAACCCTGGAGTTCCAGGTAGGTTCTCAAAATAATGAGAGCAACCGAATCAATTTTGAAGCCTCTCAATTTGATGCTCGAGTTTCCACCTTGGGAATCAGCTCAAGCTCAACCCAAAGCATTGATGATGCCAGGGATTCCTTAGGCAATTTGGACGAAGCCATGGATACCGTAAATGGTTACCGTGCAAGCTTAGGTGCCTTGCAGAATAGGTTGAATTCCGCTTCAAACAACTTGGGCGTCACGGTGGAAAACTTATCTGCCGCCCATTCCCGCATCAAGGATGCGGACATGGCCCATGAATCAGCGGAGCTGGCTAAGCAAAGCATTCTTCAACAGTCTGGAGTTGCCGTGCTTGCCCACGCCAATCAGAATTCCGCACTCGCTTTGCGACTTCTGTAAATCGTTGGCATTTCAAAAATTGGGGGATTTCCTAATGGTTCAATATCCTTTTGCTAGGTGGTTTCTAGATCATTCCCTAGTCATCGCGGTCATCTTGAGTTTCCTGGTGACTTCCGTGATCGTAACGGGTTGTGGGCACCAAAGGGTACTCATGGTGAGGTCCGAACCCGCCGAAGCAGAAGTCTGCATCAAGGGAAAGTATAAAAGCCAGTATTTCCCCACGAATAAAAAGACTTGCGTAGGCATGACTCCCTTTGAAGCGGATGCCGTAGAATTTGTAGATGAGCAAGGTGAAAAGCACGAAGTGAGTTTCGCCGACTTGGAAAGTGATAAGGAAAATTTCTACATCCTTATCAGCCGACCAGGTTACGGATCTCGAAGTATGCAAGTACCATCTTGGGAACACTTCGTGGCGTTGCAGCCCGAAGGTAATGCGCAGTTCAGCAATATAGCGGCAAATCCTGTGGTACCGGCTGCATCGGCCATTCCTGCGACCGAAGGCCAGCTGCCAGCAGAAGGCGCTGCCCAAGGGAATCGTGCACCGGCAAGCGAGCCGGTGGCTACGCAAGTCGAGGATTAGAGCCGCTAAGTTAGGTTTCTAGTCTGTGAGTTAATTGCCTAGGCATACTGCACAGTCCGGCAGACTTATAATCTAAATCTGTTTAGAATATAAAGTGATGCCTGGCCTAAAGTTACTTTTCTTGGTTGCATCTTTTGCAGCCGCCTTTGCCTCAGAAAATGCAACTGCGCAAACCATTGAGCTCAGATGGAATTGCAATTTAGTGGGCCAACGCAGCAACATTTTCCATGCTTTACAGCAGGAGCTTGCCGCTCCAAGTAGGATCTTCACCATACCGGAAAACTTGGTGGCGACTTGGCGGCGGTTCTTAGACACTAGGTTTAGCGCGAATGAAATTGATCTTTTTCCTTGCCTGAATGATTTTGAAGACCGATTGGATCTCGTGCTCAGTCAAGCCGTAAGCGACGCGGTGAGAGAACCTATAATGGCCGAAATTCGAGCCATGGATGCCGCGGTAAACGAAAGGGCATTTAGAAGTCAGGGTACCTTGCCGCTCATTCCTATGACGCCTTTGGCGGACTATCCGCCCGAGGCTCGGGAAGCCCAACTTGCCGATCGACAGACGGTTCTTTCGGAGGCGTCCCACGTTACGGATTTTTTGCGGGATCACTATAACGGAGTTTGCCTCAATCTTTCCCAGGTCGGAAACCGAAGCGGGCAAACCAATTACCGGCTGCTTTTTTCTCGCGAATACATCATGCACGCTTTGCCCGAGTATCTGTTCCACTCTTCCCGCGAATGCCAAGCCCTCATATTCCAAGAGTATCTCCAAATGCTCGCACCTTTACAGCAGACGGAAGCTCAGTGCCCGAATTCGGTGGCGCGGTGCCGGGCAATGCGGCAGGGCAGTATTGACCTGATCCATGCTCTCATTTCTAACTTTGATCCAGACCTAAGGGTCTCATACTCAAATATTCCCGGAGCTTGTGATACTAATCAAATTCCATTTAATGAACTTAATTATTTTATGAGATCGATTCGACAAAGCACCTTGAACCGAGTGAGCCAATGCTCTCCGCTCAATCCTGGCGAATCCGTCGATTATTTTTCCAGTCGCGACCAAGGCACGGGCCTGCCGGCAAGTTATCGTCTTTCACGCAGGATAGACGGGAGTCACGAAATCGCGCTGCATGTGGTCCTTTCCAATATTGATCGATCGGATTCCCAGCGAGCGTGGGAAACCTATATTCAGCGGTGCGTTCAGGAGTACGAAACCCGGATTCAGGGTACCCCGAATCAAATTCATTTGAATATTAACCCTCGGGGCCTTGGGACTTCGGTTCATTCCGTCCGCGTGGAATTCACCGGTACAAACGGTGCGCAATTTAGGTCCCACTCGGAGGCCTGGGCGCAGAACCTTGACTGTCCTACCATGATCCATGAACTCTTCCACCTAGCCGGAGCACCCGATCTCTACCCCGAGCGATGGAGAGGTTATAATCGCAATGCGGCCACCAGCGAATTAGTCTATACGGAGACTACCCCAGACTTACCTTGGTATAACTGCCGACGTTTTGGTCCGGTGAATGGTTTGATGCGAGACCAATGGGCGGCCTTCAACTCTGTCGCCAGGAATTCCCCTGAGCATCGAGAAGGATTCTTTTCACCTGCGGAATTTCGTGCGTTAACCTTGCCGGGGTGCATTTCCGCTAACCGGGTTTTTTATCTGTGCGCACGTGAGTCCCAAAGGACCACCCGGGATCGCCGTGGAGAGGGTTGCACGGAGCATTTGCCTGAAGAATGCCGAGATCAGAACAGCACGAGGTGGCTTGGTTATGATCATTAGAAAATTAATTTTTTTATTTTCCCTGGTTTTGCTTCTTGGAGAACCCATGGTTTACGCGGCGGGTGAATCTTTCCAAGAAATTACCGTAATTGCGCAGAGAAACATGCCCTCGGGGAATGAGCAGGTCGCCGTTCAGTTCAAAAAAGACATAGTTGAACTCACCTTAAATTCAAATTTTATGGAACCTCCCCGCAGCGAAGTAAAACTTGGATTATTTAAAAGTATTCGGACCTTCCAACTGCGTTCTTGGGAGCTAAGCCTCGCCCAACTCGTAAAACGGTTGGACCGGGCCCAGGCGTTTCAGCAAAATTACGAAAAAAAATATTTGATGAAGCAGAAGGATTCAGAGGCCCCGTCCCATCTCAATGTAAAATATTTTCTAAATGGTTACTTAATGGATCCGAAAAACATGCTTTATAAAAACTTGCAGCCGTTTTTCGATGGCGTGTGGCGCCTTACAAAGTGGAAGGCCCAAGATGCCGTGGGTGTTCGTCATGGCGGCCATCAAATAGATTCCGTTCAACTCACATATCTCGGAGATTCGTCGCGAAGACGGGACAAGGTAAGCCAGGTGAAATGCGCCCGCCCAGCGAAAATGGTTCTCCATTGTGAAATCCCTGATTTTGGCAGCGCCCGGTTTCAGCTGTCACCTTAACTTTGGGTAGTCTGTGGGCATTTTTTGCAGCCGAGAAGCACAGGTTCTCTGAAAAGGCCTTGTCCTTCTCAAGTTCCAGCCAGGCCCTCCCGAAGGTAAGACCGTATGGGTTTTAGAATTGATCGCAACCGTTATGCCGTAGTTGGCCGCACCGAAGCGGATGCCCTGCGTCCTGGCGAAAAAGCCAAGCGTGAGCATCAGCATGCCCAACAGGATCAATCTACCCCCAATGATACTCAGGACCAGCAAACCCCCGACCAGCCTCCCCAGGGGGCAGCCCTTGAATCCTTAAAGAAGGAAGTGCAAAAGGTCATAGAAAAGTTTGTCCAGGACAAGGCTAAAGACCAAAGCCATTCCCTGGCCTTTAGCATGCTGCAAGAAGGCGCAGACCTACTCGTTCAAGTTCATGATCCAGCCGGTAAATTAGTCCGCAAAATACGAGCTCTGGATTTTCTACGTATGCAATCCAGTTCTGCCCGCATTATTGATCAAAAAGCCGAATGAAGTGATTTTCATTCTTAGAAATTCTTTTTTAGTGTAAAAATTAAAGGATGCTTCGAGTCAAAGGTGAGCTCACCGGAAAAATCATTCTTTTAAGTGATCTCCATATTTGGGGGCCGGAAGATCCCGTTTACCGGGGCCTACTGCGTTTTCTTTTGGAAGAGGTTTCTGGAAAAGCTTCAGGCGCTCCCACCACGCTACTTTTTCTTGGCGATATTTTTGACATCTTAGTAGGCAGTCAAAACTTTTTTCAGGAGCGTTATAAGGATTTTCTTAGTGCTCTAGAGTCCCTTCAGAAAAAAAATGTCAGGGTTTTATACCTTGAGGGAAATCACGATTTCCAACTAAAGAATTTTTTTAAGAGTATGACACATATCGAGTGCCTCTCAGGTGAGTGCACCTTCTCTTGGGACAACCGATTCGTCTATTTGGCCCACGGCGATCTCATCAACCCTAAGGATTATAAATACCGCGCGTTCCACACCGTGCTTAAAAATCCTATCTCGGAATTTCTACTGGGTCAGGTTCCGGGCAAATGGGTTCAAAATATTGGTGGCAGGCTTTCCCACGCTAGCCGCTCCTATCAATCAAATTTTCAATCTACGGTCAGTGAAGAAACGATCCGCATGTTCAGGAATTTTGCGTGCAGTAAAATTGCCAATGGTTTTCATTTCGTAATGCTTGGCCACTCCCACTATTTTGACGATATCCGGTTTCGTGTGGACTGCCATGAAGGCCAGTACATCAACGTGGGATTTCCTAGGGAAGACGGCCAATATTTTGAGATTTCCCCAGGCGAAGAATTTTTTAAACCAAAAAGTTTAAAGGACTATTTCTGGGCCATTCTTAAAAGTTCCAGGACGTGAGCTCTAGTTTTTTTATTCGTCGCCTCGGCACCTGACATCCGGGCAAGTTCACCGATGCGTTCTTCATTCTCTTTGAGCAATCGAACGTTCGTGAATGTGCGGTTTTGCTCAGTGCGCTTTTCCACCCGGTGATGGCTTTCCGCAAAGGCCGCAATTTGTGGCAAATGGGTGATGCAAATAACCTGGTGATGATCTGCGACGGAACGCAATTTTTTCCCGACTACGGTTGCCGTTTGACCGCCAATGCCTGCGTCGATTTCATCAAAAAGATAGACTCCGATGCCCCCTTGGTTGGCGATCACGCGCCTTACGGCAAGCATGATTCGGGAGAGTTCACCACCGCTGGCAATTTTAGAAATGGGCTTTAGTCCCTCACCCTGGTTGGGGGCAAAACAAAAGGAAAGGTCATCAATACCAGTTACGGAAAAATGGTAAGGGGAGTCCTCGGCCCGCTCCGAAAAAAGAATCTTGAATTCTACGCCCGCCATTTTGAGGTCGTTGAGTTCCGATTGTATGCTTTTCTCTAAGAGTAAAGCACCGCGTTTTCGTTCCTTCGATAACTCCTGATCCGAGACCATATACGCGTGCTCTAAATTCTGGATTGAAATTTTAAGCTCTTCAGAGTTTTGTGAGGCCTGCGTGAGCGACTCAAGTTCAGTGGCTAGCCGGTCCCGGGTCGCAATGACTTCCGCAAGCGTCGAACCGTACTTTCGTTTTAGAGTTTGCAATAAGGAAAGCCGTTCCTGTACCTGCTGTAAGGCCTCCGGATCCAACACAACTTCGTTGCGATACTCCATGATATTCCGAAAGAGATCTTCAACGACGCTGAGCGCTTGTTCCGCAATCGAAATATGGGGTGCGAGATCCGAGTGTTGTTCCGCAGATTTTGAAAGTTTCCGGTGAACGATTTGCAATGACTCAAGGGCGCCAAGGTTTCCCGCGTCAGAAGAAGTGGTTTCCGAAGAACTGAGGTGCTGTAAACTAAAGTCAAGGGAGTCCGAGAGAGACTTTCCGTGAACTAATTTTTGCTTTAACTGCAGCAAGCTTTCTTCCTCATCCGCCTGAAGATCAGCGGCGTTGATTTCAGAAATCTGAAATTGTAAAAAATCGAGTAACCTAGGTAAATCTCTTTTATTTTGCTCAAGGCTTTCCAGTTCTTTGAGCAGCCCTTGGCGCTTATGGAATAAGGTTTCTAGTTCGATGCGTTTGCCCTCAAGGCCTAAATAGTTATCAAGCAACGCAAGTTGATAGATGGGTTTGCTTAAAGTTTGGTGTTCATGTTGAGAGCAGAGGTCAACCAAAGTTTGAGTGAGGGCCGAGAGTTCACCACGCGTGGCGAAATGGCCATTGATGAGGATTTTTCCTTTTCCATTTTTAGTGACCGTGCGGCGGATGATCAAGTCGCCATCTTCTTCCGCATTCAAATCGTGGGCGGGGGGGCGTTCAAAAACTGCCTCTACTCGAAGTTCCTCGCAACCACTGCGTATCCAGTTCGTATCGGCACGTTCACCTAAAATCAAAGCGATAGCCGACAGTATTGTACTTTTCCCCGTGCCGGTCTCGCCGGTAATGACATTTAGACCTTCCTGAAATTCCAATTCCAAAAATTCTATGGTGGCAAGGTTACGAATGCTTAAGCATTTCAGAAGAGTTGAAGCTTTCTTCGCTTCCTTAACTAATTTTAATTTAGATTTTATTTTTGATTTATTTCCTAAAGCCATATTTTAATTTTTCACGCAGGATTCCGAAGTAATTTCTACTTGGGGACTGCACAATTTGCAACGGATGTGCCGTGAAACGTCGAATATGGACCTGATCTCCCATCTGCAATTTGAGGCTCGCTTGCCCATCAAATGTGACGATGGCGTCATCGGTATGTGTGGCGATGACTTCAAGATGTGATTCATCACTTACGATCAGCGGCCGCAGAGTTAAAACATGGGGGCAAATTGGTGCAATCACCAATGCCGGAACGGATGGCTCAATAATGGGGCCGCCCGCGGCCAACGCGTAGGCCGTGGACCCCGTGGGCGTTCCGATGATAAGCCCGTCGGCACGCATAGAAACGACATTGTTTTGATTGATGCGCAGATCAAGCTCAATGATCCTTGCAATGGAAGACTTGCTGATGACCACATCGTTAACCACCATGGTTTCAAGAATTTTTTTCCCGCCACGTTCAATCCAACTTTGTAATAAAGTCCGATTGCTCACTTGATATTTTCCGGCAAGCGCCGCTGCCAAAATCGGACGTAGTTCAGACAGCCTGATTTCCGTTAAAAAACCGAGGGTACCCATATTGACGCCAATGAGGGGAACCGAGCGTTTAATCATGTACCGAGCAACACCTAAAAATGTACCATCGCCGCCAAGAACCACGACGAGGTCAGCCTTTTCGGCGAGGTTAGAGGTGGTCACGAACTTCCATTTTTTTGCGGCGCCGGGCCGGGGCATGAATTCACCCAATGCTTGACGGCTATCGACGCACCCAAGAACTTCATACCCTTCATCGATGAGTTCCGTACCGAGCTCGGCGGCGAGTTTTGCGGCAAGTTCAACCTTGTGTTTTATGACAAACCCGATGGACCGGATGGCATGGCCCTTGCGGCGCAAAGGTTTGGCCAATGGTTTTTTCGTTCGGTTTTTTACGGGTTTTTTCATAGGTGGGTGAACCATTCTTTTCATTGGGATCGCGTTGCGTCAACCGTGTCGGTGGCTTATGGAATTACTATAAATGAAAATGCAGGAAATACGGAATTTGTTCTCAATAATAATGCTTTATTTAAAGACGGTGATTGGATAGGACGCAGGAAATTCATGAATTTCCTAACTGCAATTTTATTTGGTCTTTGCTTAACCGCCTCGGGTGCTAATTTGGCTTTCGCCGAACGGTCGACGGACGACGAAGAATTCATCCAGCTCATTCAAAGCATTGGAAATGATCATTTGAGGGACGATACCAAATACATGCCTGGGTATTGCAATAGAAACGTATATCTATGGTTGCGGAAAATTGAAAGTAGCCTGACTTTCGCCCAAAGAAAGGTCTGGGATTCGGGGGCTGTTCATGTGCTTATGTTTTGGCCGCCAAAAGGCTATCCATTAGCTGGATTTTCGGGAGAATTTACGACGGCTCATGCCTATCAAAAGAGTCAGATTCCAGAATTCTGGCCGTTTCATTTTGTTTTAGAATGGCAGGGACAGGTATTTGACCTGGATTTTGTGGAGCTTGGGAATGTGCTTGGGAATTCTTGGTACCTTCGTTATCTTGAGTATTTGTACGTTAAAGAACGTGAAACGATGCCCCATTCAGCGACGCCAAGTTTAAATCCCTTCCGAAAAATCGTTCCGACATCGGTAGCCGACTACCTGCGGGCACAATTCCAACGGCCAATAAGCCGTGAGGGCATTGAGTATTGGTCTGACACCCTCAACTTCTTTCGAGTGGCCGAGGTGACATCAACTCAGTACCTAAAAATCTATGACACCGAAAAGTCAGTGCCCAATGCCGTGGCGGCCGCCGGCCGACCAACGAGCTTCGGCACATTCCTAGAACGAACCCACTGCGCTAATTCTCTAGTTCGCTAATTTCTTAACTTTGAACTTTATCCCGAAACAATGGAAACACTTGTTCTCGCCATTCCGCGAAATTTTCCGTCAAATCCGTCGAAAGGAGTTCAGATAGAAGGGTGTAATTATTCTGGCGTTTTGCTTCAAGCAAATCATTCATGATGGAGAGCAGGGTAGCTTCCGCGATGGCGAGCTTAGAGTTTAATCCAAGCCTAATAGCGCCCTTAACGCCCGTAATGGTCTGTACGAAAAGGTCAAGGCCGTCCACCGCACGCATAAAAAGTTGATCCGCCTGAAGCAGGTTACGGTCTTGGTAGGCCCGCGCCGTCTCTTTGAAATTATCGGAAAGCTTCACCAGATAAGTTTCTAGGGTATTTAAAGTTTCAAGCGCTAACGTCGAAGGGTTTGAAATCACCACCTCGATGCTTTCAAACTCTCCAATGGTGCGGGGCAGTACATCATTTTGGTCGGCTTCGGAGAGTTCTTTTCCGTTCACTACGACGGATGAGACAAATTGGTTCTGGGAGGCATTGCTCTGATTTAAGTTTTTGATGAGATTCGAAAGTTGCATTTGCTCAGAGTCCACCGCGGTCTCAATTCCGTTGATAAAAATAGTCTTCATATAAGGTCATCCTTCCTTGGGTAAACTTCCTTAGGGCTATCCGCGCTGATCTTCTGGGGCTGCTCCTTGGCGTGATTGATGGCGAGTTCCATCAACTCCTTCACCAAATCAATGTTCTGGTTGAATTCGCGGAATGTCGCTTCCGTCTTGGAGGCAAGTTCGACGATGTTTTCACCGGTGATGGTGTCCTTAGCCACCTCCCACGCGTCAATCAGAGGGCGAATATGCTTAACGGAATCCTTCATGGTTTTTAGCAAATTTTCTACTTCGCCGATTCGTGCGCCTAAACTGGCCAACATCTCTTTATTTTCTGAATTTTTAACCATATCGATGCAGGTCTGGGACCCAAACCCGGCAAGCTTCTGGGAAGCTACAAGGGCATCGAACGTATTGAGTAGTAAGTCCAGCGCATGGGGCTGTTCTTCGGGGTGACCTAACTGAGGAACGCTGAGGTCTTCATAACGACCTGCGTTCCTAAACTCCGCAATGAGGTAAAAAGTTTGTTCGAAAAAATTCGTAACCTCATCCTTGCGGAAATTCAGGGGTATCATCTCATTGCGCACTGTTCCGTCATTGCATGCCGTCATTCGATTCTGAGAAACTACAATACGCTCGCCCAAAGCTTGGAACCGATTCGCTTCAAACGGGGCATTGCCCGATACGAGTAGGGCTTCAACCACGGTTAACACCGCGATTTTTCGTGCTTCCAAAAGTGCGTCAAGGCTTTCTGTTTGCTCACCCGGATCTCTTTGGAATTCAATGAACAGGTGGTTTTGTCCATAGGCGGCAACTTCATCGGCACGCTGGGATCCGCCACTCAACACCACGGCTCTTTTCGCAAGGAGGGAGTTTAAAAAAGTTCGTTGATGATTTTGACCGATGTAAACCGGTTTATTTTGGTCATCCGTTAAGAGCTGCATTTTTTCTTTGAGAGAAAGCCTCTTTGGCAGCAGTGCGCAACGGCGTTTATGTTCAGGGGTTAGGGTCCCCACGAAATCCTTAAGGAGGGCCTGTTGATTTGCATCCCCCAGCAAGGTGATTTCCGCTTGGGTTCTTTCCAGTAAAACCTGTGTGAGAGCCGCGAAGAAATCTTCCTTAATGCTTGGTCCGGCCTCCGCGCGACCAAAGTCTATGACGACTCCAGAATTGCTACTGAGGCTCGATACCGGAGCTAATGCAGCGCGTGCGCCAATTTGATCTTCCGTAGTCGGCGCGGAACACACTCTCGCAAAAAGATCCGAGAGGTGCAGAATATTCATATTCTGCCGTTGGACTTGAGCGCAGATGTGCCGGCTCCATGGATCATCCACGGCAAGTTCACCATCGTGGGCGCGGTGATAACCCCGAATTTCCGCGGCCGGAATGAGTTGGGCCAGGAAGCTACTGGAATCGGAATAAGTAAGGTTTACTAGGAGGTCAAATACCCCTTTGATCTTTGTCTCTTCAAGGATGTTATCCGCGAGCCAGGTTATAATGTGAGCAAGGGCTTTAGTTTTTTGTTCCGCCGATTCGATGCTTTCACCGAGAATCGCTTTCGTGGGAAACGCGATGACTTCAAGGACTTTTCTTTGAAAAATCTTCTCGAGCGTATCCGCTACGTACTGCCCTGACTCTAAATAGGTATCTCTGACCACAAATTTAATCGGGGTCATTTCCAGTTCACTGTCCTGGGTCTGATCCTTGTTTCTTTCGTGCGTGCGTTCTTGTGCCCGAACGTAACTTTGTAGTGCCGGTAAGGAGTGGGCAATGTCCAATGGACGTCCCAGCTGGAGGAAGAGAGCTCTCATCGGTTTAATTCCCCTCTTTAATCTGGGACTTTTCCGCAGTGGTTTTTGCGGTCTGCGTTTGAGCTTCTTGGCTCAAACTTTCCAAAAACTTCATGAGAAGTTGTTTGTCCACCTGACTTAGCAATTCATGGATATCGCTCATTTTAAGCCTCCTACTGCTTGGGATTGTGATCCTTGTGACTCACTTCCTTGTTCTTTTAAGATAAGATTTTTAAGTTCTTGCGCGGCCGAGTGGTTGGGGTGGGTAAGCAAGATGCTTTCCACTTCTTTTAATGCCGCAGAAAACCTGGCCTGCTTATAAAGCAAGCCGCAATAGCTGTAATGAATGTTTGGGTTTAGCTCTTCACGCGCCGTGTTCTGGTAGATGTAACGTTCCAGCGCTTCGATGGCAGTCGCGTAGTCTTTGCTTTCGTAGGCGCATTTGATGAGGTTCAAAATGCTCACCAGATTGTTAAGGTTGATCCGCAAAGATCTTGAGAAGCAATCCATTGCCGTCGTGAAATGTTTTTCGGTCATTGCGATGAGGCCTAGTCCAGCAAAAGATCGATCACTGCGAGAATTGAGTTCAAGGCCCTTTTGAAAGTGAAGACGGGCTTCCTGAAGTTCACCACGTTGCAAATACAAAGAGCCCCAATTTACCTGTAGGTTTTCGGAGTTTGGGTTTAAGTCGAAGCTAAGTTGGTAACTCAGATCGGCTTGCCGACAAAGCTCGTGGATTTCGGCATCGTTGACGCCATGCGCGTGAATGGAATTCTGATAGTTGGCAATTCGTGCGTAAGTATTCCCAACAATCTCGTGCAACTCCGCTTTTTGTTCATCAGAAAGTCCTGTTAGTCCAAGCGCCAAATCCGCCATCCGGATGACATCTTTATCTTTGCCTTGCCGGATGAGGTTGTGCAGTAGGAGAGAGTAGGTGGAAAGGGACGATTCGTAAGCTAAAGCCTCGCGGTAATATTTTTCGGCCTTGGTAAATTGGGAATTTGAATCAAAAGTGCGGCCGAGGCCAAGGAGGCCCTGCGCTACATTAAGGTTACGCAAAACCAAGGTGCGGTAGATATTGCGGGCGAGCTCGAATTCCTGGTTATCTTCCAAGAGTCTCGCATTTTCTAAAAGGAACTCTGACGAAGTATCCACGTCGGTAGTTTCGATGTCGAATTCTTCACGATGCTTCGTGATCTCATCGGCACCGGCGAAGGTTTCTGAGACCAGGGCATCAAAACTCTGATGGCTTTCCGTAGGATAAAGTGAGGGTCCCGACATGATTACGACATTCCTTTGTCTGTTGGGTTTTCCGGCATCATGCCGGAGGCCTTTTCATTCTAATCAGAAAATGTTGACTTGAAAAGGTGCTTAATAATTTTTATTTAAGGACAGGCCGGGGTGGGATAGGGGCCAAATAAAGGCCGTTTAGGCCTTTTTGTTGAGCAGGTAATGTTCCGACTGCTCAGCTTGGTGCGGTAAAGTTTTCCTAATGGCATCCAAGCGTTCCTTCTCCTCGCGGAGCTGTAAAAGCTTCTGCAATGTCTTGGTCCGATGATCCTCAAGTTTAGGTGTAATTTGTAAGTCAAGCTGCTGGATTTCAAGTAATAAAGCCTGGCCTAATTGCAGGTCGCTGGGCGAAGTAAGGTTCATTTGCTTTAGGGCTAGCCCGTGGGCGTGGATGAGTTGGGACCGGCGTTTCATAAGGGCGGCCACGGAATTAAGGGAAGTCTCTTCAATTTCATGACTAAGAACTTCTAGCAGTTTTTTTGAAACGTCCAGATAACAGCGCAACGTCAGGATAGCCGGAGACGGGTGATTATTTTTCACTTTCCATTTTATCCATGGATTCCTGGGGCGACTTAGTCACCGCCACTCTCCATCCGTCCAGAAGCGTTTCCAATAGTTTAATGGAGACTTCCAGCGGTTTCACGTCGGAGTTGAGGTTGGCTTCCGTAGTTTGCTCAAACATATAATTATAGAGCTTTTCTAATTCCCGTGAGATGTCGCCGCCGAGCTCATGATTCAGGGAGTTGTTGAGCTCATTGATGATGTCTTGAGCTTTACCGATGTAAATTCCTTTATCGGCGATCTTTTTTTCCTGAATGGCCGTGGCGGCCTTTTTAAGGAATTTGATGCATCCTTCATAGAGGAGCACGATGACCTGGCCTCGGCTGGCCGTCGTGATTGAAGTTTGTTTATATCGATTGAGTCCGTATTGATTGCTCATATCCGCTTATGCTCCTCTTTCATGATCGTCATTGCGCCGGGGCCCCCTGAGGCATGCTTGCCATGGAGCTCGCCACAAACTGCTGCTGGCCCTGCATGGAATTGATGTAGGATTCAAGGCTAGCGAACTGTCTTTTGAGTGCTTCTTCTTTGCGAGAAATTTGTTGTTCTTTTCTTACAATTTGTTCATCAAGTTGTTTCGTCTTTTCCCTAAATCCGCGTTCCCGTTCCACCAGGATGCCGCCCGTAACGCCGACCAAGCCGTTGGTGATGAAACGCAATTTCGCCGCAAAGCCGCGCTCGGATGTAAAAAATTCTGAAACTTGATCGAAATTTTCGGCAAGCTTTTTTTGGAACTTGTCTTGGTTGAAACTGAGAATACCGGTTCGTTCAAACGTAACCCCAAGGTCTGAGGCCCGCATAAGGGCGGTTTCGTCGTCGGGATCTACGTGAAACGCCGACATCACGAGTTCACGCAACTGGGATTCAACTGTGCGAAGTGTTCCGTCACCACCTAGGGTGCGGGTGGTGTCGGTTCGTTCATCCAATTGATTCTGTTTATTGATGAACTCAAGCACGGTATTCAGGCTATCGACGAGGCCCTTGGCCTTGCCGCTGATCTTGGCCAAATCTTCTTTGATGCTCAAATCAAATTCGTAACCCTCTTTAGCTTGCTTTAGGTCAAGGACCACTCCGGGAATCAAATCCGAGACCTTGTTTTTATCGCAAAGGATTTCGAATCCGTTCAGCTTTACGATGGCGCTCTGGGCGGCCCGTTCACTATCCATAGAAAACTGTTTGTCGCCATCGACAAAGTAAAATTCCGGGTATTTCAGGTCACTGCCCATCCCGGTTTTTTTACCTGTGACAATGAGGCGCCATGCGTCATCGTTGCCCGTTCCGTCATTCACGACCATGGCTTGCAAGTTTAAATGTTTTTCGTTGTTAATGAGTTGCGATAGTCCAGTCAGGGTGTTTTGGCCAGGATTCACGTAAACACTTTCGGTTTGTCCGTCCGCAGTTTCGTAGGAGAAAAATCCCACCCCCACTTCATCATCGGGGCTGCTGAAGCCATTAGACATCATGGAGTGTCGTCCCGCTAATTGCACAACCTCGAGTTGGTACTCACCTGGCTCTGCAAGATTTTTGTCAATTTCCAGTCCGATAAGGTCGTCGTTCTTTCCAAAATCCGCTTTGAGTTCGCGGAATTTTCGGAAGTTATCGAGTTCTTTCATTTGGTCGCCAATTTTGCGAACCTTGCCCGTGAACTCTTGCAAGAGTTTTAGCTTGTCGGCGTCCTTGGATTTACGCATCTCGATCTGACGGATGGGCGCACGCTCCGCTTCGACGATCGCTTTGATATAAGGACGAAATTTGCTTCCCCCGACGGGACTTGGAATATCCACCATACTTATGGATTAGTATACAGAATTTATTTACTTTGTAACAAACTCTTCAATTTTTCCGTCTCTCACTGTCAAAATTGCCAGCTTCTTCACAAGCCTGCCATCAATATAAGATATTGGACCAGCGATCCCCGGAAATCCACGGAGGTTCGCCATCTGCTCACGAATACTTTCGCGGCTGTCGGCACCCGACGTCAAAAGTTTGACCAATATTTGGGCCGCGTCGTAACCCGTAGCTTCCAGCGAACTTGGATCGAAGCCAAAAACCGCTTGAAAATCAGTGGTGAACTGCCGTGCGTAAGGAGAACTCATCCCGGGGAAATATCCATCTACGAAGATTGCACCTTCCGCATGTTTTCCTGCTCGGGTCAGAAGGTCTTCATTGTTCCAGGTGCTGACCCCTAAATATTTTGCATTTGTAACGTCTCGGTATTCGAATGTCGGCAATATTTGCCCCAGCGCCTTTGGGTCATCGGGTATGAACACGGCGTCAAAATCAACGATGGGGGGCAAAGAAATCTGCTCCTTTTTCCTAGGAAGTTTCTTAGCTTTGTTCGCGGCTTGCTCCTCGAGAAATTTGGCTTTCAATTCCTGGATCTCCCTTACCCGCGCATCTGGGTAGGTCAGGCCCACCAGGCCGTCAACATACTGGCGGAAATCCGTTTCTTCGGCGGGGTAGGATTCAAATCCCACCATCTTTGCTCCGCGCTTTTCCGTCTCGTCCCAAAACGTCCGGGCGTACTCATCCCCAAAACGGGATTTAGGCGAGAGAATCGCAAAACTTTTGGCATTCCATTTTTCCGTCGCAAACTCCACGAGCTCGTGGACTTGCATATGCGGAGTGAGGGCCGCATTGAAAACGAAACTCAATCCTTCGATGTCTTTCTGGGTCAAGGTGATGAGGGGTACCCCTAATTGTTGAGCTCGCTCCGCTACGGCAGGAACGATCTTAGAGCTTAACGGTCCGATGACGGCAATTACCCCATCTTTTTGCACCAGTTCATCCAAAGCACGTACCGCTTGGGTCGGTTCACCGCCGTCATCCCGAATGACGAGTTCAACCTTTGAAGAAGAAATACCCACTTCCTCGTGAACCGTTGGCTTGGCAAGTTGCTTGTTGCGGGGAAAAATTCCCGCCGCGAGCTGAATGCCATGCAAGGTTTTTTGTCCAAAGGGTGCGAAATGACCGGATAATGTCAGCAAAATTCCGATCTTTTTTCCAAGTACCGGATTTTCTCGCAGGTTTGAGTATGCTTCGCCACCCGCCGTTGAAATTCCCGCTGCACTTAGAAGCTGCCTTGCTTCAGAAAGATAATAACTGGAAGGGTACTGCTCTTGGAGCCGCCGGAACGAATTTTTTGCTAAGTCTGCATCTTGTTCTTTCTCGTGTAGTGCTAGTTTTATACTTTGCAAAAGCAACAAGTCCGCAAGGGAGGAATCTTCATAGTCGTTAATGAAAGACCTGATCTGAGCGAGGTCCTTAACTTTAGGCGCCACCTGTTCGGCAAAGTCCCTTAGACTTTTCTCATAACTGGCGATTTCTTGCGTATGGAACCGTGAAGCTTGCAGAATCGCTTCTAGAGATTCCGAAAAATGTTTTTGTCCAAACTCTACCTTGCTGAGCAGGGCATAAAATTTACTGCGATCCGTTCCTTGAAGGGAGGATGTTTTCACTTCACTCAGACTTTTAAGGGAGGCATCACTTTGCCCGGCTTCAAACTGCGCAAAACCACGATTGTAGAGCGCCATCGCCCGAAGCGAATCGTTCTGGGTAAGTTGCGCTACATGATCAAAGTTAGTGACGGCGTAGGGATACTTCTTCTGGGAAAGGTAAGTAAGGCCGCGATAGTTATAAATTTGGTCCAGTAAAAGGCTCGTTTTGAACTTTTGAGAAAATGCCTTTGTTCGTTTTATGACTTCATCGTAGGCGCGTTGTTGGTAGGCCGTTTGGATCAAACGCAGTTCTTTAAGTTCCGCCGGGGAACCCAGATTTTGTTCGCGGTCGCTACCTGTTCTAGAAGTAACGCAAGCCGTTTGAAAAAAAGCGATCGCCAACCAACCTAGGACAAGGGATTTTCTGAGTTTTGCGGAGAGCATGGAGTTTCATCTTAAACTCTTCTCAACTCATCCGAAAAGGCTTTTCACTTTTTCAAAAAAACCTTTTGAAAGAGGATGGGTTTGCCCATCTCCCGCCTCGTCAGACAGTTCTTGAAAGCGGCGCAGCAAATCTTTTTGCTCCGTGGTGAGCTTTGAGGGTGTTTCAACCAATACTCGTACGAGCTGATCTCCCCGGGAATGCCCACCGATTTGGGGTAAGCCCTTGCCTTTGAGCCTAAAAAGTTTATGGCTTTGGGTGCCCGATGGAATTTTAAGGCTGACCTTTCCTTCCAAGGTAGGAACTTCAACTTCAGTTCCTAGGGCGACGGATGGGTAACTCAAAGGAACTTCACAGTAGACATCCTGACCGTCCCTTTTGAAGATGGAATGTTCCTGAACATGAATCGCAACGTAAAGATCTCCTGGAGGCCCACCTCGGAGACCTGCGTCACCTTCACTCGTAAGTTTCATGCGCTGACCATTGTCGATACCGGCTGGAATTTTAATGGCAAGGTCCACTTTCTTTTTGACGCGGCCAGCACCTGAACAACGGCTGCAGGGATTTGAAATGATCTGGCCTTGGCCTCCACAGCGGGAACACGTCCTGGCCATGACAAAAAATCCCTGTTGAACCCGAGTTTCACCGGTGCCGTGGCACTGATCACAGGTTTTTGGAGTCGAACCTTCAGCTCCGCCATTGCCATGACAGTCGGGGCATTCAGCCTGCCGAGGAATAGATATGATCTTCTCTCCGCCGAAAGCCGCTTCTTCAAATTTGATTTCCATATCGTACTGCAGGTCGGATCCTGGCTGCCCCCTTCGTCGCTTGCCGGAGCCCCCGCGTTTTCCGCCGCCGCCGCCGAACATTTCTCCAAAAATATCACCAAAAATATCGTTAAAGGAGCCACCGGTGAATTCAAAACCACCGTCTCCGAATCCACCACTGCCAGGGCCACCGGCACCCATGCCGCTAACCCCAGCGTGGCCAAAACGATCATAGGCAGAACGTTTTTCCGTATTGCTTAAAACCTCGTAGGCTTCGGTGATTTCCTTAAATTTTTCTTCGGCCGCTTTATTGCCCTGATTTTTATCCGGGTGATACTGCACCGCTAGCTTTCGAAAAGCTTTTTTAAGGTCTTCTGCCGTCGCTGATTTGCTGACGCCTAGGGTTTCGTAATAGTCGCGTTTTGCTGCCATATGTTTTTCTGACATTCACCGTAGAGAATGACTACTTTTATACCTCTTTGAAATCCGCATCGATGGCATCGTCATTTTTGCCACTCTTAGCATGTTCCGCATGGGCATCGGACGATCCATTTTCCGTTGATCCCTGGGCGCCACCGTTAGCGCTGGCGCCAGCATCGGCCGAAGCTTTATACAAAGTCTCAGCCATTTTGTTGCTCGCTTGCGTGAGAGTTTCCGTAGCCGTTTCAAGTTCCTTAAGGTCCTGTGATTCAAGGTGCTTTTTCGCCTCTTCTACAGCTGCCTTCATGCTTTCTTGATCCGCGGCGGGAATTTTCTCGCCATTTTCCTTAAGGGTTTTTTCCACGGAATAGATCAGACCATCTAAAGTATTGCGGGCGTTCACAAGCTGTTTACGGCTTTCGTCTTCCGAACGGTGAGCCTCTGCTTCCTTCACCATCTTTTGGATTTCCGCTTCACTGAGGCCAGAGCTTGAAGTGATTTTGATGGACTGTTCTTTGTTCGTTGCTTTATCTTTCGCTGATACGGAAACGATGCCGTTCGCATCGATATCAAAAGTCACCTCTACTTGAGGCATGCCGCGGGGGGCGGCAGGAATGCCAACTAAGTCAAAGCGGCCTAAGCTCTTATTGTGTTCGGCAAATTCCCGCTCACCTTGGAGCACGTGAATGGTCACGGCCGTCTGGTTGTCTGCCGCCGTCGAGAAGATTTGGCTCTTACGACAAGGGATCGTAGTATTCTTCTCGATGAGCTTTGTGGACACACCACCCATGGTTTCAATGCCTAAGCTTAAAGGAGTTACGTCAAGAAGAAGAACATCTTTGACATCGCCTTGAAGGACGGCACCTTGAATTGCGGCACCGGCGGCAACGACTTCATCGGGATTTACGCCTTTGTGAGGTTCCATTCCGAAGATTTCTTTCACCTTCTGTTGCACGCGAGGCATCCGAGTCATACCGCCCACGAGAATGACTTCATTGATCTTAGCTTTCGAAACTCCTGCATCCTTGATGCAAGTTTCACAGGGAGCCGCAAGCTTTTCAATGAGATCAGAAACTAAGCCTTCAAGCTTAGAGCGGGTCAATTTAATATTTAAGTGCTTAGGACCGGAAGCATCTGCCGTGATGAAAGGAAGATTAATATCCGTTTCAACGGCGTTGGAGAGCTCATGTTTTGCTCTTTCCGCCGCTTCTTTCAAGCGTTGAAGCGCCATCTTGTCTTTTCGGAGATCAATGCCTGCTTCTTTTTTGAATTCGTCGGCCAACCAATCGATGATTTTTTGGTCAAAGTTAGCGCCGCCAAGAAAGGTATCTCCGTTGGTAGCCTTTACTTCAAATACACCATCGCCGATTTCAAGAATGGAAATATCAAACGTTCCGCCGCCAAGGTCAAATACGGCAACTAATTCATCTTTCTTTTTATCGAGACCATAGGCCAACGCCGCTGCCGTGGGTTCGTTGATGATTCGTTTGACATCAAGTCCGGCAATTCGACCAGCGTCTTTGGTAGCTTGCCGTTGAGCATCATTGAAATAAGCGGGAACCGTAACTACAGCTTCCTTTACTTCTTCACCCAAATAATCTTCCGCGGTCTTTTTCATTTTACCCAAAATTTTTGCGGAAATTTCCTGGGGAGAATATTCACGATCGCCCACCTTGATCCACGCATCTTGGTTCTTAGCCTCGATAACTTTGAATGGAGTTACAGTGACGAAATCCTTTACTTCTCTAGAAGTGAATTTACGTCCAATGAGCCGTTTTGCTTCAAAAACCGTTTTTTCGGGATTAGTAATCGCCTGGCGCTTTGCCACCTGACCTACCAAAACCTCGCCGGAATCGGAAAATGCAACCACGGAAGGGGTTGTGTTTGCGCCTTCAGAATTTGGAATTACTTTCCAATCGCCACCCTCCATAACCGCAACGCAAGAATTTGTTGTTCCTAAATCGATACCAATAACTTTTCCCATTTGATTCTCCTTAAACTGACTTAAATTTTGTTGATGAGCTGAAACTAATTTTTAACCCTAACTTTTTTCCGAAGTCGGAGTTGCGCCAACTCCTACGATGACTCGAGCGGCCCGGATCAGTCGGCCGTGCAGCGAATAACCTTTTTGCTCTTCCCTTACGATAAGGCCTACTTTTTCTAAGCTTTCCTGCGGTTCCTGCCCAATTGCTTCGTGAAGACTTGGATCAAACTTTTGTCCAAGCGCGCTGTGAATTTGCACACCAAATCTTTCCAAAGTTTTGCGAAATTCCCCGTCTACCATCTTAAGGCCGGCTACGATAGGACTGTCGCCCGCAAACTGTAGCGCTCTTTCTAAATTGTCCTTCAACGAAATGAGCTCCCGCATCAGGCTCTCATGTCCAAACTTGATGTAATCGGAGCGTTCTTTTAACGCTCTTTTTTTGTAGTTCTCAAACTCCGCATACAAGTAGAGGTACTTTGATTTTGCCTCTTTGAGCTCCCCGGCAAGCGTTTCGAGGGCAGATGTTTCCGTCGTTTGGCCATCAGCCGATTCTGCGTCTGCACCATTAGGGGCGGAGGTGCCGAGGGACGCGTTTTCCGAATTATCCTGCTGTACTGAAGTTTGCTGGGTATCTTCCATAACGCTCAATATGATTGGGGTTGGATATTTGTCAAAAAAGATCTTCCAATCCCTAGATATTATTGAAGGTATTTCAAGATCTCATCGGACATGAAAAATCCAAGGGAGGTTAAAGAAAGTTGGGTTTTACCTGCTTCGGAGTGATTCAGATGAATATAGCCGTCCTTTAGAAGCGGGGGCAAGGTTCGCTGATTTTCCTTGAGAAAGTCTCTGTCGAACTCTTCATTATACTCTTCGATGCAAAAACCAGAGACCCGTCGAAGCCTCAGCAGTAAAAACTCCAAACGTCTTTGTTCAGGATCAAGGGTTTCAACCCACTCCCAAGGAAGAAGGCCTTTTTGCACAGAATCAACGTATTTCTCAAGGTTGGACCAGACCTTCGTGCGAAAGCTGTCATTTGTGCTCCGCCAAAACCCATGGGCGCTGGGGCCAAGTCCAATGTATCCTTTTCCAAGCCAATAATTCTCGTTATGGCCGCAGCGAAAACCAGGCCTAGCAAAATTAGAGATCTCGTAATGTTCAAATCCAAGTTCGGCTAAAAGCGCATCCGTTGCTTTGAGGTGATCAAGTTGTATTTCTTCCGAGGGAAGATCCTTAATCCAAGGGCTAGAGGGTCGTAGCGTGAGCAGATACGAAGAAATATGGCCAATCAAATCTCCGTGTGAATTCATAAGCTCCCGAATTTCTCCATCGATATCCGAGATAGTTTGGTTAGGCACCCCGACGATGTAGTCAATATTCACCCGAAAATTTGGGTTCACTTCGCGAGCTGCCCTAAGTGATTCCAGTGCATCGAAAATTTGTTTTTTGGAATGAACTCTTCCCAGCCATTTTAAACGATCATCATTTAAAGCCTGAACGCCCATGCTGATTCTGGTGATTCCAGCTTTTGCCCAGGCGCTTGCTTTTGCCGGATCGATACTTGATGGATTGGCTTCCATAGTGACTTCGCAATCCGCATGACGTGGAAGTTTTTGAAGAAGACTTTCAATGAATCCGAGTGGCACCAGCGAGGGGGTGCCGCCACCAAAAAAAACTGTTTCAAGTGGTTCATTGAGGTGCGCGTTAGGAAAGTTAGCGTTTAAGACGTCCCATTCTTTCAAGATAGCGTCATAAATTTTTGTGCGCGCAGGTAACGCAAATTTATTTTCGGCAAAGGAGAAAAAGTCACAATAGTGGCACTTAGCCTCGCAAAACGGGAAGTGCACGTAGACGGACGAAAAACTCGAAGTTATGCTCTGTGGTATCATGATTTTTGAACGCTCTTACCCCAATGGGGTTGATTTGGTAGTGAAGTCCGTTGCCGTGCCCGTGGTGTCCGTACAAATTTGGGTGGATGTGGGAAGCCTAGATGAGAAACCCGAGGAAGCAGGCTTCTGCCACTTTCTTGAGCACATGCTTTTTAAGGGAACGAAGGCTCGTTCGACAAGCGAAATTGCGGGCGCAATTGAAGGAGCCGGAGGCGATATGAACGCCTTCACTTCTTTTGAGTACACTGCCTATCATGTGACCTTACCTAGGGATCGCTGGCGTCTAGCGTGGGACATTCTATTTGATATGGTGACGGCAAGTGCTTTTTTCCCGCAGGAGTTTAAACCTGAGAAAGAAGTTATTCTTGAGGAAATTAAGCGCGGTGAGGACTCCCCTGATCGAAAACTTTATCAAGGCCTTTACACCGACTTTTGGGGCAACAAGGGTTACGGTTTGCCCGTGATTGGTTATCCTCGCACGATTAAAAAATCTACCGACAAAGGCTTAAAGGCCTTTTGGCAGAAATGGTATCGGCCAGAATTTATGACCGTCGTCGTGACGGGCGATGTGTCGGCGCAGGAAGTAGAAGCTGCCATGTCGAAGTCGTGGGCCTTATTCAAGCCCAAACCGAGCGCGCAGAAAGCTTCCCGTCAGGTTCGTAGGCGCATGACTACGCAAAAATTCACCTGGGCTAAACCGAAAGGTCGGCCAATCACGGAAGAATTCCCCATTAAAAGTGTAAGGTGGGCGGGCGGCGTCCCTGCGGTAAATCTTTTCCATGATGATGTACCGGCCTTAGATGTCGCGGCATTAATTTTGGGTCAAGGCGATGCTTCACGGCTCTACCAGCGCCTGTTTCGTGACGAGCAACTCGTAACTAGTATTGGCTGCTCCCTTTGGTCGCCCTGGGCGGACGGAGTGTGGCTCTTTGATGCGGATCTTTCAACCGAGCAGGCCGATGGTACGCGTTTTAGAAAGACGCTTTTGAATGAATTAAAAAAGTTTATTGCAGAAGGTCCAACGGCAGAGGAACTGGACCGCGCAAAGGTATCCCTCGAGAGTGATCGCATTTATGGCAGCCAATCCATGGAATCCCTGGCCCACCGGTTTGGGTATTTAAAGACGTCTATGGGGTTTCTTGGCTTCGACTTGGAGTACCTTGAATCCGTGCGAAGCCTGACGGCCGAGGATGTTCGGGAGATTGCTCGTAAGTACTTAGTGGTGAATGAGTTTGCCGAACGTGCCCTGGTTCCTAAGGGATTCTCGAAACAAACGTTATGGAAAGAAACGGAGCAGGCCCTTCTGCACGTGGGCGTGGAATCAAATTCGGAGAAGAGAAAAACTCCACCGGTAAAAAAAGTTTCAAAAAAACCGACCATTGAAAAAGACAATATTCAAAGCGCCGTGCTCAAAAACGGGATTGAACTTGTAACCGTGGTGAGGAACGAAGTGCCTGTAGTAAGCATGATGGCTTCCTGCATTGGTGGCTTGCGGGTGGAAACTAAATCGACGGCGGGAATCGGATCACTATTGGCGGACGTTTGGGAAAAAGGACCTTCCAAAATGACTCCTCAAGAGTTCACCCGGAAGCTTGAGTCAGTGGCGGCATCCATTTCTGCATTTTCGGGGCGCAATAGCATAGGCCTTTCGGGCACGATGCTTACGAAATATTTTCCTGACGTCTCAAGTCTTTTTATTGATACGTTGGCGATGCCCGGGTTTGACGCCAAAGAACTTGAGCAGTCTAGGCTTCTGCAACTAGAAGACTTGCGCACCCTGGAGGACAATCCTGGACGCTACGTTGAACGTGTATTTTGTGAAGAGCTTTTCAAAAATCATTCCTATGGGTTACCGCCTTCCGGATTTGAGAGTGGGGTGAGTTCTTTTTCCCGTGAGGATCTTTTGCGGCATTATGGTTCCTATATTTCTGATCAACGCCTTGTGGTCACTTGTGTAGGAAAGTTCAGTTCACAATCTCTGGCCAAAAAGCTGGAAGAGATCGATTGGAAGAAAACGCCCATTCGCACTGAAAAACCTGCAAAAGTTTTGGCCGGCACGTTTCAAGACGAAAAGACCCCAATTTATCGCGAAATTCATAAAGGTCGCGAACAGAGCCACATCATGTTGGGTTATAAGGGCCTTGCGCTAAACGATCCTGATCGTTACGTATTCAAAGTACTTTTAAATCTTTTGAGCGGTCAGAGTGGCAGGCTTTTTACGGAACTCCGTGACAAACAGGGACTTTGCTACGTGGTAGCTCCCGTCGCATTTGAGGGAATTGACCCAGGGTATTTCGGAGTCTACATGGGGTGTGATCCCGCTAAGCGGACGGTTGCCTTAGAAGGGATTCGTAAACAGCTCGAGCGATTGTGTTCGAGTGGAATCGCCGCTTCCGAAGTGAACCGGGCTAAGGAATATCTTTTGGGCAAACACGAAATGGATCTGCAGCTCAATGGGCACCTTGCGTCCACTTTGAATTTAAATAAGCTCTATGGTTTAGGGGAGCGGGAGCATTTAACCTGGGCGCAAGAGTTTAAAAGCGTTACGCCGGAGCGCATGAAAAAACTAGCGAGAAGGCTTATTTCGGGCCGAGAGGTTTGTGTGGTGATCGTTTAAGCCATTGAAGCCCGGGGGAAAGTTTAGGGAGTGGGGAACGTGGGGACAAAGGAAAAAGACGTTGCAGTCTCCAGGCATGGCCCTGGCGGGCGTGACGTAGTATTCAAAGATAAAGTCATACCAACCGTTTCTGTTTACGATCCGGTTTTGCAGAATGGTGACTTTGATTATGTCATCGTGGGTGCCGGAATCTCAGGTTCGTGGTGGGCCTATGAACTCACTAGGCGCGGTGCGCGGTGTCTGCTTCTGGAAGCTGGGCGCTATTTTGCCCCTGCGAAATATCCACGGCAGGAGATTGACGGAAATTCGCAGCTTTATTGGTCGGGCGGAATTGAGTTTGATGATTGTGCAAACCTTGGCTTATTGCGTCCCAAAGTAGTGGGAGGCGGCTCCATTGTGAATCAAGCATTGGTGGACCGCTTTGATGACAATGCTTGGGAGGCTTGGCGCAAACAATCCCAAGTGGAATTTTTCAGCTCCCAAGTTATGGCTCCTTGGTACGAAAAAGTAGAAAGCCTCATCCATCGCGAAAAAATTCCTTTAAGCGCCCAAAATGGAAATGCAAAAATTTTTGCCGAAGGTTTGAGTAAACAGGGGTTTGGTTTTTCACCGTTGGTGCGGGCCGAGTCCCATTGTGATTATGGCCGTAACGATTGCATTGAGTGTTTGAACGGTTGCCGGGTTGGTTCAAAACAAAGTACGCCTTGGACAATTCTCTGGAATGCGCACCTAACGGGCAACTTAGTGCTGGTTCCGGAAGCCCCGGTCGAGAAAATCACGGAGCATGCTTCTGGAGTGCAAATTATTTTGGGTAATCGTAGTGAAGTCTCCCTTTCGGCAAAGCGTGCGGTACTGGCATCCGGCGCCATTGGGAATTCAGTGATGCTTCTAAAATCACCTTTGGCGGAAAAGCTTCCGCACCTTGGCCACGGATTTTTTACTCACCCGCAGTTCATGACGTTAGGAATCTATGATCGGGAGATCCACGCCGAAAGAGGCGCTTTGCAGACTTTCAAGTCCGATGAACCGCGTTTCAGGGAGGGTGGGTTTAAGCTTGAAAACGTTTTTGCGCCTCCTGTTGGGATTTCCATGCTCATCCCAGGTTTTGGTGAAAAGCACGCAAGAACCATGCAAAACCTAACCAAAATGGGATGTGTCGAAGTAGCGATTCGGGATACTGAAGCCGGGTTAGTTTCTGTGAATTCAATGGGAAGAACCGTGATCAAAAAATCTCTGAATGCAGAGGATCTACGCAGAAAAAAACGTGGGCAGGAAATCGTTCGCAAAATTTTCCAGGATACCGGTGCCCGGGATATCATTGAAGGAAACTTAGGCATTGGTTTGCATCTTATGGGGGGCTGCGGCCTGGGGAAGGATCCGTCTACATCCGTCGTTGGCGACAACTTTCAGTTTCATTTTTCAAAACGTATTTTCACGTCGGATTCCAGTGTTTTTCCCAATGCCCCAGGCATTAACCCTTCACTTACGATAATGGCCTTGAGTCTAAAGGCAGCTGCGGAAGCGCCCCTCTAACTGGAGCAAGTTTTATGATGGCTTCAAAAAATCTGAACCCACAGCAGATCCGAGGAATTTTAAAGGCGGGCGACATCGTCGTGCCGGCATTTTCTGAGACGAAATATATTTACCAGGTCGATCGTATCTTAGACTTCATGGCCGAGCATGATCGTGCGGATTTCGCTGCCCTCATGTCAGTTTTTGGTTTCCTACCAAAGCCTGTTTTAAAAATGATTTTAACTCTTGCGGAGGGCCATCGGTTCTTCCCAGGTAAGCTTGGCACCACGCTGCGCTTGTTAAGCATAGGCGTAAAAGGAGTGATTTTTACCATGTACTACAGTGATCTTGAACCTAAGGGAAATCTGCGCCAACGCCTCGGGTGGGAAACGAATTGCGGTGATCCCTTGGTGAGCTGCGCCAATGGCAATACTTCAACGGATGTAGCTAATTTTTATAATCGTAGTCGCTCTGCACAAGATCTCTTGCGACGGATGAGCGTCAATGATCGCCTGACCTACATTAGAAAATTAAAAGAAGTAGTACTGGCATCTAGGGATAAGGTTCTAGATGAGATTCAAGCTGCAACTAAAAAAAGTCGGTCCGACGCGCTGATGTCGGAATTTTTCCCAGTCTTAGATCATCTTGACTATCTTGAAAAAAATGCCCAGAAAAATTTAAGCGAACGGAAAGTGAAAACGTCGCTGGCACTCATGGGAAAAACTTCTCGCATTTGGATGCAGCCTTTGGGCACCGTGCTGGTAATTTGCCCTTGGAATTACCCGTTCTATCAGGCGCTAGTGCCCACGACACTGGCGTTTGTATGTGGCAACGCCGTTTTGTATAAACCTTCGGAACACACGCCGCTTGAGGGGCTCTTAGAGAGCCTGCTGGACGCGGCAGGCTTTGATCCGAACTGGATCCAAATTATTTACGGAAGCGGTGCCGAAGCAGAAGCCTTAATTGATGGCAAACCCGATAAAATATTTTTTATTGGCAGTACGAAAACGGGTAGGAAAGTCATGGAACGTGCAGCGAAGTTTCCAATTCCGGTGGAGCTTGAACTTGGGGGAAAGGATTCCTGCATCCTTTTTGACGACGTGAACCTGGAGCGGGCGGTGGCAGGGGTTTTGTGGGGAGCGTTAACCAATACTGGGCAATCCTGCACATCAATTGAAAGAGTTTATGTGCAGCGTCCATTGTATGAAAAATTTAAGTCTGAACTCGTGAGGCGAGCGCATCTTCTTACCTACGGCGTGGATGCAAAAAATGTTGCGGGAACCCGGGACGTGGGTGCCATGACGACTTCGATGCAGGTGGAAATCGTAGCGCAGCACTTGGACGACGCGCTCGCAAAAGGCGCCTCCCAATTAACTGGGAAAAGTTGGGATCACCGATCGAGCTCTATTCCGGTGCTCCTGCTTGAAAAGATTTCTGATGAAATGCGATTGGCGAGGGAAGAATCCTTTGGCCCCATTATTCCTTTAGAAGTTTTTGATACTGAAGAGGAGGTTATTTCCAGATCCAACCAGTCCGAGTTTGGCTTGTCGGCGAGCGTGTGGAGTGCCGACCTCAACCGTGCAAAACGAGTAGCGGCATCCCTTCATGTGGGCAATGTTTCGATCAACAATGTGATGCTCACGGAAGGCAATCATGCCCTTCCTTTTGGCGGAGTCAAAGGCAGTGGGTTTGGAAGATATAAGGGTCCGCAAGGCTTTGAGACATTTTCCAATATTAAGGCCGTTATTTGGGAGAAAAATTCAGCAAAAATTGAGCCCCATTGGTACCCATTCACTCCGGAGAAATTTCAGGCTTTTTGCGACATGACGGCTGGATATTTTGGCAAAGGGCTGATGAACCTTATCCGATTCCTTAAGTATGGCCTAAAATTAGAATCGCTCGCCCAAAAGGCTTGGAAGAATCAAAAGTGATTTCCAGGACGAGCCCCCACGATGCGAGCGGGCGACTTAAAAAATTAGCCATAAGCCTAAATAAGGAAACTGCGCCATTTTCCTTCATCCTTGAAGATGAATTAAAATCTAATATCAGTATTTACAAAAAGTTGGTGCGTGCTTCCGGTAAAACTTTGCGCGTGGCTACAAAATCGCTGCGGGTCCCTGATCTTTTCACCTTAATCAGTCGTGAACTTTCTGATGTTCAAACTGGATTTATGACTTTTAATGCGGAGGAAACCCATTTTCTTTATGGGCAAGGGTTTAGAAATTTCCTGCTGGCATACCCCTGCATGGAAACGGGTTCACTTGCGCAAGCGCTCACTATACTTAGGCAAGAGGATGCTGGATTGTGGCAAAATTCCCAGCAACCTTGGAAAAAATTCCCGGGTGTGCAGTTCACCGTAAGCCAGGTTGAACATCTTGATGCACTTCGGGCGGCTGCTAGCCATCTAGACTTTGCTACATCCCAATACTTTAAAATTCCCATAGTGTTGGATTTAGACATGGCATATCGGATTTTTGGTCAGACTTTTGGGGTGAGACGTTCGGGTTTAAGAAATTATGAGGATCTAGAGCCGTTGCTGGAGCAGATTCAAAAAGGACCGTTTTTACTTTCTGGAATTCTTGCTTACGAAGCGCAAATTGCGGGACTTCCAGACTGGAATGTTTTCTTACGGTTCTTCAAAAAAATCTCCATGCGTGACGTGCTGAAGCGACGGGCTAAATTGCGAGAAGAATCGCTTGCCTCCGTTGATAATAGAAATATTTTTTTCAACGGGGGTGGCTCCGGAAGCATTCTTGAATCAATGAAAGATCCAAATATCGACGAAATCACGGTCGGTTCAGGATTTTTGATGCCTCATCTATTTGATTATTATGAAAACCTAGCGGAGCTTGCGTTAAGACCAGCTCAATACTTTAGCCTGAGGGTAACGAGAAAGCCCAAGGCTAAAATCGTGGTTTGCCAATCCGGGGGCTTTATCGCAAGTGGGCAAGTAGGTGAGGAAAAGGCGCCAAGGGTAGCCTTTCCTCCCGATTACCGGCAACTCCGAAACGAAGGTTTTGGCGAGGTGCAAACGCCTTTGAAGGGCGAGGGTGATCTAAATATCGGTGATTTAGTTTTCTGTCGGCCGGCAAAATCAGGCGAGAGCCTTGATTGCTTCACCGAAGTTCTGCTCGTAGACGGAGCAGCGGAACTCAAGCGTGCAGTAACGTACCGCGGTTCTGCTAAGTCCTTTCGGTAAATCCTGCCTAGGAAAAATCATTTCTGCGGCTTGTTCCAATGCGTCAGTTTCTTGCTAAAATGAAATGTGATGGCTGTTCGAAAACGACCTTCTTCACCTTCTGCACCTTCCTCAACGCAACCTTCGCCTAAACTCAAGATTGTGACGGAGCCGGCTGAGTATTTTAAGGACTTGGTTGGAGAGGCGCTTGAAAAACAACGCATCCAGGCTAATGCTCATATTGAGTTTTACCTGGTGAATCTGCTCACGGAATTCATGCGCACGGACCACCTCTACGAAGTGGATCAAGAAAATGGAGCCCTGAGGCAAGAAGCCTTGGCGAAAATTTTTGAAGAAGGGCTGAGGTCCGCAAATCAAGCCATGCGCCAAAAGACGTATAAACGCTTGGGTGACCTTTCTCTTTATACGGCAGGGTTTTTCTCCGAAAGTTTCAACCGCAAGATCATCGACGTCACATATTACATTGATATGGGACGCAATGCCTACGATCAGCTCTCCAACTCGATTCCCGATGAGGATTTCCGAAAGCTTTTCGGTGAACTCGCTTCCCGATTTCACCAATTCGTAGACGTGCTCTCAGAGATCAGCGAAAAGACCCATGGTGCCGCTAAAACTCCGCAAAATCTTTTGCGTATGTACGAGTATTGGCTACGAACTAAAAGCGAGCGCGCAGCCGAACAACTTAAAGAAGTTGGAATACTTCCCATTGACCAAGGGGACTCGGACGAAAAGCAGTGATTTTTAGTCGCTATTTCTGAATAAGAAATATTTACATCTGTGGTCTGCGTTGTTAATCACTGCCTCGCGCATGAAAGCAATTCTTAGCTGCTTACGAATTACTGCTCTATTGGTCCTGATTCTCGCAATGGGTAGCCTAACATTAGCCCATGGTTCAGAAGCCGAAAGACTAAGGCATCTTTTTAATCTGCCCCTCCATGACTTGAGCCACCATCAGGATGAGCTTACGGGAATTTTATCGCCCTTAATTCCAGATGACCCTGAAGCCCGATTTTTAATTCTTTCGCGGGAGCCGGCCCTTGCGGATAGGTTCATTTACAAACTTGATTATGAACTTCCTGCGGCGGAATTTGTCCGTACTTTAGTCAGGGGCATTTGTGCTGGAGTGGTAGTGATGGATCAAGCCTTTAATGATCATTTCATTGAAGCCTTTTTTCCCCTCAGAATAAAAATTACCGAACAGTCCAGTGAGTTGCGTTCTCCATGGCTTGAAAGCATAAAGCATATACGGCCCGTTCTCATGGGCGGCTCCGTCCAAGGAATCTCGCCAAAGTCCTGGAACGAATTAGCCCACTCATTAGCCCGCCTTCTACCTCTTACAAGCATTGTAAGAAAAAAATTTGTACTTTCTCTGCCGGGCTTTACCGGGAGTCGGGCCGGGCTGGACCCAGGGCAGCCCGATCTTCAAAACCTTGAAAATTATAAAGGCTCGAATCTTAGCTTTGCCTTGCGACTGGTGGAATGGGTTCAAAATAGAGAGATAGTCCTTTCAAATTCCGACTTCATCGAAAAATTTATGACGGGCATCGTGGCGCTTCCTGCCCGCTCCCCCACGGATCAAAAACTTCAGCGACTCTATAGTTTGCTTGAGCTGCCGGCGGCTTTGTTTGAAAGGCGATCCGAAGAAGTCGTAAATGGCCTGGTGCCGTTTGTGCCAGCAGATCCTCGAAGTAGATATGCCATTCTCAGAGCATCCAGACCCATGCCTTTCAATGCTTTAAATAATATTGACTATAACGGTTCCGGACCTGAATTCACTCGCAGGCTCGTAAGAGAGATCAGCATGGGCGTCCTCATTAAAAATGGGCGTTGGACCCTTCGTTTCCTGGAATCCTTGTGGCGGTGGCGGCTTCCTGGTGACGAGATTACCTTTTTTGGCCCTACGCTGCTTCCTGAAGAGCAAGATGAAGTGATCGATGCCGAGCTTGTTTTAATTCATACAACCTTGACTCTGTTATCGATGGGCGAACAAATTCCTCGTCCACGCTGGGCTAAGGCCATTCGAGCGTTTGCACACTTCCTGCCCGTGACCCCACAAGATCGTAGAGAATATATATCGACGCTTCCGCTATCCACCCTTGCCCGTGCCACACTCGGCGGTTCCTACGAGGGAACGAATGAGGGATTTGCAGTTCAGATCATGGATAGTTTTGCAGCCGGCAAGGTTCCCCTTACGGGCCTCGTGCTAAGAAAGCTGTTAGACAGTCTGGAAAAGGTCAGCTGCTGGGGATACCTTAATTAAGGCTACTCTATCGTAATTTCTTGCAGGTTATCCCACAGTGCGATGCGATCTAAAGTATCTTTTCCGCCCTCTTTTTGGCCATAATCAACCACTTGGCCGATGACCGTGTACTGGCGGTCCAAATGCGGAAATGGAGACATCGTAATATAAAATTGACTGTCTGCACTATCTGGGTCTGGAGAGCGTGCCATCGCTACGGTTCCGCGGACGTGTTTGCGAGAATTAAATTCTGCCTTCTGTTTTTGCCCACTTCCGCCAGTTCCGACGGCCGGATCGTCCTTATTCACACTTTTTGGATCACCCGTTTGGATCACGAAGCCAGGTACTACTCGATGAAAAAACAATCCGTTATAAAAATTTTGCTGCACCAATTCTACAAAGCGTTTTGACGAGTTAGGTGCGTCATTTGAATATAATTTAAATTTAATGACTCCCTTGGAAGTCTTCATGACGAGAGTGCTTTTGCTCAGGCCGGAAGCATCCGTAGTAAAATCAAAGTGAGCTTGGCTAGCTGAGGGCTGAGCGGCAGGGGCCGTTGCTCCATCGGCTCCAGAATTTGCGTCCGATGCAGTTGAATTGTTTGGTTGCTGAGGATTCATAGTGCTCTCCGTAGTGGTTGAGGAACTTTCCTGTTGTTTAGAAAAAATTTTAGAGAAGAAAGAAGATATCTCAGAAATGGGGTTACATCCCGTCATTTGTAACGAAAGTAACAATAGAATAATGATTTTTTTGAACTGACTCATCTTTACGCTCATTTTTACGTTCATTATTGTGTTCACTATTTGGTAGCCCCCATCCTTTTCCACCGCATGAAAAAGATTTTACTGTAGAAAAGCTAAAGTGTGGGCGGTAGATCGTCAAGGAATGGTTAATCCGCCCCAACTGAATCAAGAAAAATCTCATGCCGTTGGCTTTTGGGAACATATGGACGAGCTGCGGATCCGATTAGTGCGGTGCCTTTACGTCTTTTTTGCGGGATTTGTTGGGTTCTATTTTGTGAGCGACATATTACTCGATGTTTTGCGGAAACCTTTATTTAAGGTCCTCCCTGAGTCGCAGCGGCATCTATATTACACTGGCTTGTTAGAAAATTTTTTGGTGCACTTGAAAGTAAGTGCCCATGCTTCGCTTTTTTTATTGTCACCACTTTATTTCGTGATGATTTGGGGATTCGTATCTCCGGGGCTAACCCAGCAAGAGCGCAAGCGTCTGCGCCCGTTTTTGGCCGGCGCCGCGGTGTTTTTCCTTGTGGGCGTCAGTTTTGCGTATTTTTATCTCTTCCCTAAGGGCGTTCAGTTTTTCATGAATTATGGCACCGGCGCCGAGGTTCCGCTGCTTACGCTTGAGGCCTACGTTGACCTTGTACTGAAAGTCTTATCTGGCTTCGGGATCGCGTTTGAACTGCCCATGATCATTATTCTTTTGGTTCAGCTCGGCGTCATCAGCGTTGGGACTTTGCGTGAACACCGAAGGACTGCCATGATCATTATCGCAGGGGTTTCCGCTCTGGTCGCACCGCCCGATGCGTTATCCATGGTGCTTTTGATGGCGCCCCTCTACTTTTTGTTTGAGGCGGCAGTATTCGTTTCGGCCCGATTTATTGGCAAAAGAATCCCACTGGATACTAATTAATACTAGTTCATACTTGACGGTACTTATCATTTTGTGGCCTACTCTAAACAACGAGGTGCGTTTACATGATGACAGTTGAAGAATTGGCGAAGTACTTAAAACTCAAGCCAGACACGATCTATAAAAAAGTCCGCAAGGGAGAATTGCCCGCAATAAAACTTGGCAAACTTCTGCGGTTTCCTCGCGAACTTGTCGATCAGTGGGTTTCCGATCAAGCATCCCGCACTGCTAAGGCTAAGGAAGTGATCACGCATAAGGTTGGCAAGGTCGTAGGACAAGTGAACCGCCGCGCTAAGGTTGCATCCAAAGTTTTTGGCGATGTACCGGATCTTTTGGAAAACGTAAAAAATGCTCCGCTTGCGCAAAAACAAGCGACTTTGAGCAAAGGATTGCGTGAACTATGGCAAGACTTAAACCGCGAAATGACTCATTTGCGACGTGGTGAGACCGGAACCAAAACCCGGAAGTCTGCCGCTAAGACTCGTACGCGCGCGAAGGCTAAGCCTTCGCGCTCAGGCCGTAAAACTTCAAGCCGAGCCTAAGGCCGATTTTAGTTTTATAAAATTTGGGAGTTCAAGTAGGTAGCTGTCCCCTCCAACGTCATGCTTTCTTGGCTTGGACTCCCGAACCCCCGCCCTCACTTTCTTCTAAGGGCAGGATCTCGTAATAGGCGAAGAAGCTTAAACTTCTTGAGATTGAATAGGGTCCTATGCTACCGCCTCATAAAGAATAAAAGAAGATTTACCATCTTCCTTGCTCCGTCCTTAACCAGGAGGGGCTCTTAATTCATTTAGGAACCATGAGGAGGTTAGTTGTTATATGTCCATGAAATCGTTACGTGAAGCCTTAGCCGAGAGCCTAGGCCGAGATATCAGCAAAGATACTAAAGAGACCCCTAAGGAAATCACACCTTCAAAAGAGGCTCATAAAGAACCAAAAGAAGCAGGTGCTCCCCGCGAAGCACGTCCTGAAGGTCGTCGTGAATATGGCCGAAGCGGTCCCCGTGACCGAGACGCTGCCGGCGGCGGTGATCGTGGAGAACGTAGTGGTGGTCGTCCAGAGTATCGTGGACATGGCCGCTCTTCCCGTCCAGGTGCTCCTGGCTCATACTCCCCCGGAGCTGGCCGTTCAGCTGGTTACACTCCAGGAGTTCGTCGGGCTAAAGGCACTCCAGTAAAAAAAGGTGTTCAAGGGCTTATTGGTTACGAAGCGACATTCATCTTTTCGCCTGACGTGACGGAAGAACTTGAGAAGAATTTCGTGGAAAAATTAAAGGGCATCATCGGTAACCATAACGGTACTTTGGTGCTTTCAGAGTCTTGGGGCCGTAAGCGCTTGGCTTACCCCATCCAGAAAGAAACCCGTGGCCTTTACCAACACATGGTTTTTGGCGGCGATAATAAACTAGTGGCCGAACTTGAGCGTAATATGCGCATTAACGAAAAAGTCATGCGGTTTTTGACCGTGAAATTGAGCGATGATTTTAATGCTGCAGAATACAAACGTCGTCCAGCCTACGGCCAGACTGCAGGTCCCGTGATGGATAAGATTCCAGAGAAGCGCGACAACCCAGTGGTGACTCCGCAAACTGCGGCCGCTGCACCGCAAGCCGAACCTGCACCCCAAGCGGAATCCGCAGAATCTTAAGACCTAAGGGAGAAAAATTAAAATGACACAAGAAAGCACTCGTTCAACTGATCAGTCAGCCGATAGTGAAGTTATGTCCATGGACCGTGTAGGCATGGATCGTGGGGATGACGGTTCCATGAAAGATGGAGAACGTTCCCTTGATTTGCGTTCTAAACGCTCCTTTCATCGCAAAAAAGTTTGTCGCTTTTGCGCCGATGATAGCTTTTTCATGGACTACAAAGATGCAAGGCTTATGCAGTCCTTTTTGTCTGATATGGGCAAAATTGTTCCTCGCCGTATTTCCGGCAACTGTGCCCTTCATCAACGCAAGCTTACCCTTGCGGTGAAACGTGCACGTCAGTTGGCTTTGGTGGGATTCATCACTCAAGGTGCGCAAGGATATGAAGGACGGCATTGATTCGTTGCCCTTCACCTACGCCTGTGTACGAAAACGATATTCGAGATAATAAAATAGCCGAAGAAGCACGGAGTGAAGTGGTGTCCGACACCTCGTCACCTCGTGCTTCTGAGGATTCTTTGGAAGAACCATCTAAAAATCATCGCTTAGGAAAAGTGCCCCGGGGATTATACTTAGTTCCATTTTTTGCGGCGGGTGCACTTTATTTAAGTGTTGTTTTCGCATTTTTCTCGGCCATTCCCATGGTGGTTGCCTACGTACAGGGCAAACGTGCCTATGGCATCGTGGCCATGTTGACCAATTTTGCGTTGGTATGGATTTTGGCCGGTGCACTCAATGCAGGTATTTTTCTCATTATTGGTGTGGTGTTGGCGGTAGGCATTGGTGAAGGTCTGCTTCAGCGTCAACGTATAGAAAGAATGGCGCTAGCAACGCTACTCTACATGAGCCTGGCCTGCGTTTCTCTAGGCTTAGGTTATGGGAAAGCTGCCGGAGTTAATATTTTAAAAGAAGGCCGCGCCCTCATTGGCATCACGGTGGACCGGTTAGCGGAAGATATTGAAAAACATAAATCTTCTGGCAAACCGATCACCCAAGAGCTTGATGAGTTTGTGACGGACCCGCAGCTTGCTAAAGACAATATTATTCGAGAGTTTCCCAGCGCAGCTCTGCTGCTTTTTTTCGTGCTGATCGTCATTAATATTCTAGTACTGGTGCGATTGCACTTAAGTCGGTTTTCCGAATTGATTGGCGTGACCCGAAAAAAACTCAACGACTGGAAGGCGCCGGAGTATTTGGTTTGGCCAACGATTGCCTGCGGTTTTTGTCTCATCATTGAGGTTCCTTATGTGACCCCCGTCGCTTTGAATCTGTTTCGGCTCTTCATGGCGATTTATGCCTTGCAGGGTTTAGCCATCATCAGCTATTTACTGGATTCTTGGAGATTAAAGGGATTTCTAAGGTTTTTTGCTTACTTATTGGCTTTGGTAGTCCTTTTGCCACTCACCATAAGCTTAGGGTTTTTTGATCTTTGGTTTGAGTTCCGACAAAAATTTACGAGGAGAATTTCATGAAAGTTATTTTAAAAGAAAACGTAGACGCACTAGGACGAATTGGCGATGTCGTAAAAGTATCCGATGGATATGCCCGTAACTATCTTTTGCCCCGTAAGCTTGCATTGATCGCCGATGAAAAGAACATCGAAGCTATGGAGCATCACAAACGTGAGCTTGAGCGGCTGAAAATTAAGTCGGGTAAACTTGCTCAAGATTTAGCAAAACAAATGAGCGGTTTGACTTGCGTGATCAGTCGTAAGTCGGGCACCGGTGCCAAGATTTTCGGTTCAATCACTCCTGCGGACATCGTAGCCCTCTTGAAGAAGGAAGGGTTTTCGGTTGAGCGTAAACAAGTTCATATTCCTGAGCCCATCAAAACATTGGGAACTTCTTCCATTTCTGTGAAACTTCACCCTGAAGTTATGGCAGAATTTAAACTCAATGTAGTTTCAGAATAATTTCGCCTTAGGCATGTCGTGCTGCATAGGCCGGCATGCCTAAAAACTTTTCTGATTCCTACTTGTTCATACGGAGAAGTATAAATGGCCGGGGATTCCCATAATCAGAAACAGTATCCGGTTGCGCTTTCACCCCGGGATGGAATGCTTCCCCCCCAAGATTTAGAGGCTGAGCGTTCATTGCTGGGCGGGCTTTTGCTTGACCCTTCGTCCATCAGTCGAGTGATTGATATCGGATTAGCGCCGCAGGATTTTTATCGCGAAGCCAATGGCAAAATCTTTGAAGCCATATGTGAGTTGTCAGCACGGTCCGAGCCCGTCGATTTGGTTACGCTTTCGGCTCATCTCAGAAATAAGGGCGCTTTTGAAGAAATCGGTGCCACTCCTTATTTAACCTCGCTTTTTGGGGACGCTTTTTCCAGCGCCCATGTAGGCCAATATGGAAAAATTGTAGCTGAGAAATCTACCCTGCGCAGGCTCATTTCCGCTTCCAATAAAATCATCGAAGAGTCCTTTACGGGCGTTGATCAGATGGATGATTTCCTCGATCAAGTGGAGCAACAGCTTTTTGAAGTCACTAACGCTAAAACCAGGCCCACCGTCGTAGGCATTCGTGAAGTCCTCGCAGGAAACCTCACCCGCATTCAAATGCTGGCAGAAAAAAATTCTGCGGTTACTGGTTTACCCACGGGATTCAAAGATTTTGATCGCATTACCTCGGGCCTTCAAGGGGGCCAGCTCATTATCATCGCCGCTAGGCCCGCCATGGGGAAAACCTCGCTTGCGCTTAATATTGCGGAAAATGCCGCCATTCATGCGGGTGCGGGCGTTGCGATTTTTTCTTTAGAAATGTCTAAGGAAGAACTTGGGTTTCGGTTTCTCACGAGTTTAGCAAAAGTTGATGCTTCGGATTTGAAGATCGGTCGCCTTAAAGAAAGGGACTGGAAGGTTCTTACGGCGGCGGCGAATAAGTTGAGTGAGTGCCGTATTTTTGTGGATGATACGGCGGCTTTGTCGGTCCTTGAGTTGCGTTCTCGTTGCCGAAGGATTCAATCAGAGCATGGGCTTGAACTTGTGGTGGTGGACTACCTTCAGCTTATGAGGGGATCATCCAGGCCAGGAAAAGGTGGCGGTGATAACCGAGAGCGGGAAATCTCTGAAATCTCTAGGGGCCTTAAGGCGCTAGCCAAAGAATTACGAGTGCCGGTGATTGCGTTATCCCAGTTGAATCGGGGAGTGGAAGCGCGAACGGATAAACGGCCAATGCTTAGCGATTTGCGGGAATCGGGCGCCATTGAACAAGATGCCGATATCGTGACCTTTGTGTACCGCGACGAAGTTTATAATAAAGAAAGTGAAGATAAAGGTAAGGCTGAGTTCATTATCGCGAAACACCGAGCCGGCGCAGTGGGTACCGTACGCCTTACTTGGGATGCGGCCTATACCGCTTTTGGTAATGAAGATGCAGGCATGGTGGGATCACCCCTTCCGGCAGGGTCCTTTGATATGCCACAAGGCGGCGGAAGTTTTGGTAGTCCGTCTAGGCAAAATCAGGGTAGCGGCGGCGCGCTTCCCCACGGTGATTTGCCGGGGCCTGGCGGAAGCAAGCGACCGGGCAGTGGATTTGACCTTCCAAATTTTTAAAGACACCGCAAGGCACAGTATAAATATTTATTATTGAAAGGCCAGATTGGGTACGGCAACGGTATCTGCGGCACCTGCTCCGGGAGTAATGAATACGGCGGGTGCGTTCGAGAGTTCGGCAGAAAGATCGATGGCGGTTTGAAAGGGTGGTCGAATTACGGAGTTTCCTCCGTTGATGACGCGTCTCCGGTTTGGCCGATTCGCGGGTGTTGCCGCAGTTGGTGGTGATACTGGAGTTACCGTTCGAGCTAGTCTGGACGGCGCTTGGTGTCTTATGGCGGCAGGGCTATTTCCAAAGGAGATGTCAGCTGCGATATTACCGCCAGGGCCACAAAAGTTGTCTCTATCAACGGATGGAAAAATACTGGAGAGGGCCGCTGAATCGAGAGCATTTGCTGCACCAATTACGGCTCCACCGTTCTGGACGGTGGTTTGCAAACCGGCTGCGCGTAAAAGCGCGGCCCCGGTTTCACCAGTAGCTCTGCGCTCGGCAGGCGTGCTGGTGAATGGAAGGGCCATTAATCGACGTGCCCAACCCCGAGCGAGAAAGCGACTTCCTTGAATCTGCGACATAAAACATTGGATGAATTGCAGCGCTTCTTCCGCGGGTATACTGGTTGCAGTGGCGAGGGCAAAAATATTTGCGTTGATGATTCGAATACTGCGGAGAGCCGGATGGTAATTAAAGTCCTGTAAGGCCGACATGGTTGACTGAAACCCTGAGGGGTCACAAAATCCTTGGCGTAAGGTTTCCAGGAGACGTCTTGCGGTAGCTTGGCCCTGGGAACAGGCGGAGCGGTCAACTCCGGTACCGGTGAAAAATTCGGGGTAATCTGCTTTTGCAGGCGTGGCGCAAGTGATGGTGATGGCCATTAGGAAAAATGCAGAAAGGGCTCCGCGGGAGAAAATTCTTTTGGCTGGAAGTCTATTTTTCATTGGACTGCCTTTCTTCGGTGGGTCGTTTTTTAAATGAAAAGGGTTGACCTTAATTCCATGTGCCTGGATTAGGTTAAGCAAAAGCCGTGCCCGGCCACGCCAGGTGGTAAGTGTCGGTATTTAATAAATAAAATTAGTTTATTACAAAACGGGAAATATTAAACCCTTTGACAGGTGTTATATATTTGAAATGATGAAACCCTGCCGCAAGAACGCAAGGCAGGTGTCGCCCCGTATGAAAAACCCTACCGGTTGGTTTGAAGTCGCTGCAACACAACTAAATCCCTGGTGAACTTTGATGTTGAGTAGATCGATGACTTACGCTCCTCAATGAGCAGATCAAAAATCTTGAGAGTTTGTTCCTAATCTTGCCCAACCATCCCAAGGAAATTTTGATACGGATGACCAAGTGGTTTATTCGTTACTGCTGGCCTTTGGCGCCTGTAAACTTAAACTATTTGAATAGCCGGCTAAACTTTAGTTTCGCGCGCGGTCTTAGCTTTTGGTTTGTCGCGAGCAACGGCCGCTCCACCGGCGGACCTGACTTCGGAAGTGAGGTTGTCTAGGCGCTCGGATAAGTCCTGAACTTCGGCTTGAAGGGCTTCGAGTTCTTTGCGAGGGGCGAAACCTAGTTTTTCAAGGCTTGCTACTAAAGTGTGGTTTGCCAAGTTTGCGGAAACGGCTACGGACTCTTTGGCCTGGGAGATGAACTTTTCTAGCGTTGCGTTCTCTTTGAGTTGAGATTTTAGGTGGTTCTTAAGGGTTTCGAATTTTTCAGAAGTTGAATTTGCCATGGTTTAAAGACCTCTTGAGGTTAGCTTTAGCGTTAGAAGCCTTTTCTCGGCAAGGCTTTCCTACTGAAAACGCCATTTATGAAACGCAGTGGAACTTATCGCGCGCGTCGAACTAAAATATTGAAATGGCTTTAAGGGCCCGCAATTTTCTAAGAGGAGAACCCGTATCTTGTATTCAAATAGTTTAAAATATCTCTGCCGTATTCTCATCGTTCTTCTGAGTGCTTTAGGTATGGCAAGAGCCGCGCTGGCCGCAAACCAGGGCGGGCAGGGAGCGCCCCGCGCGACCAGGTCCGTTGATGAAATGAAATACAAGTACGAACTCAGCATGGATGCCGCGATTTTTTATTTGAGAAATCCATCCAGCGGAGGCTCCTCCAATACCGGCGGTCGCTTAAGTTTCGGTGGGAATTTTGCGAGCTGGGTAGGAATGGATGTTATGGGACTTTACCAAGTGAAGGATAAGTCATTTCTTGGCGCTGCAACATTACGATTTGTCCCGATTGATTGGCTTTTTTTGAAGGCCGGTTACGGCGGATTTTTTGACCGCGCGCAAAATCAAATGCGCCCAACGCCAGTATTTGGCGGGGGACTTAAGGGATATTTTTCTGAGTATTATTACATGATCGTAGAGGGAATTACGTACCAGGTTGGAAGCGGAAAAAGCCAAATTGGGGCGGGGATTGGGTTAGGGATTATATTCTAGGGTAGGGGATTCGGGCAGACCGGATTTAGGTGATGAGGGCTGAAACGGCCTCTCATTAAGTATTCTGGATGCTCTAGTTACAGATCCGGCTAAACTTTCATAACTACCGGTGAAGAGTGTTCGGTGAGGGAGTCACCGGTGAGGGTGACAGAGGCGGTAGAGGGATGCCGCAAGCGTGTCCGCTTTTTTAGTTAGGACTTGGTTACCGAAGAGTTGAAGTATGGTTTGCACTTCGCGCATGGAACCCAGGGCTGTGAAGTAGAACTTTTGGCGATCCCTGGGAGTTGGTTTTGCTGATCCTTCGGCCAGATTGAGGGGAATGCTAAGTAAGGCCCGATCAAATTGGTCTTTAGCAATACTTGGAAAATTCAGATTACGGCACCAGGTTCTGGCACGCAGGCATTGAGGCACTGGCAGTAGGTATTCAGGCACAGTTTCACGGAATTCCGAACACGGTCTCTGGTGACGGTTCACCCCTCACAGCTCACCGAAAAATACTCACAAAGAAATTCTATCAGGACTGCCAATCCCTTAAGCTAAAGGCTCCGTTCAAAGACCAATTTGATCGGGCCTTACTTAGCGTCATATTAAACCTGGCCGAAGGATCAGCAAAACCAACGGCTAAGGACAGGAAACGCTTTTACGCCATAGCAATGGGATCCCTAAGAGAAGTCCAAGTCATCCTAGACCTCAATAACTTCACCACTCACCTAAAATCCTCCGATGCCATAGCCGCTTGCCTGTGAACATATCGACGCCTTAGTAACAGTTTATTCCGGACGCCTTGGTTACACTTT
>CAYYYP010000009.1:0-84179 GCA_964475985.1 uncultured Oligoflexia bacterium
AGTTCCATTCTCCGGCAGAACAAATAAATTTTATTTATTGAAAAAACCTTCGGCTAACGGTATCTACCGCCGTGTTCAAAAATTTGAGGCGACTCATTCTAGGTTTTTTTGCGTTACTTTTTTGCATGGCAAATCCATCATTTGCCGCGCAAGCTCCGGTATCCAGACAGGTAATATGCTCCTGTCAGGTCTTTACGGATTTGATTCACCAGATGGTTGATGAACCTCATTCATTTCCCGAAACCAGGGCCGCCCTAAGGATTTTACTTGGAATGGATCGTTTACCTTAATCGACAAATCAAAGTGAACCGATAACCTCAGACCGTCTCTTGACCCACGTCGAGATAAATTTCTTGGCTATCGTCGTTATATCCAAAAAGTTCCGCGTACCGGCCCCAGCTCACTAGGGTGTCAAATACACGATCCGGGTTCTCATTCGGAAAAAGTCTCACGAGAAGTTCAATCACATCATCCCGCTTTAAAGTATACTGGTTGGCTTCCTTGAGTTTTGTTTCCAGGAGTTGAATAATTTTAAGGCCGCGCAATAGCTCATATAGGGTGCGTTTTCTTACGTTTACGTTGGAGAGCGCAAAACGGCGTCCCTGATCTGTGAGCAGAATTTCATTCCTTGGGGTATCAACTAAATCTAAAAGTTCCGCAGTTTTTGCGATGAAAAGGATTTGTCCAAAGTCTTTTCCGGCCAGCTGGCTTAGTTGAAAGATCCCGGCCCTTCCGCCTTTATCCTCTAGAATCTCCAGCAAACCAACGACCTCCGCAACTTGGACATCAGGGATGGTCTCCACGGAATTTTCGGCGGAATTTCCGCCGACGCTTGGTGTCCAAACGGATTCATCGGGGATCAGGGCCTCCGTTACGATGTCGTGGATGATCGAAACCATGCGTTTAAAACCAGGTGAATTTTCATCCCTGGGGTAAGGCAATTCATTTTTCACTTCCACGCGGATATGCCCCGGATTTGTACCCATCACCAGGATGCGGTTTGCCATATAAACTGCTTCCGTTACATTGTGCGTTACTAGCACCACACTCTGGGTCGCGGTGTTGTGATGCAGCCATAGATTTAAAACCTCCGAACGCAAAGTTTCTGCGGTCAAAAGGTCGAGGGCGCTGAAAGGTTCATCAAGGCAAAGTACTGGTCGTTCCATTACGAGGGCCCTGGCTAGCCCTACCCTTTGTTTCATTCCGCCCGAAAGTTCGCGCGGGTAAGCTTCTTCAAACCCTTCTAGTCCCACAAGGTCGATGGCGCGTCTCACGCGAGCTTTGGCTTCGGCCTTCGGGATGGCGAAACCATCTAATCCTAAGCCAACATTTTCAAACACCGTGTCCCAGGGAAGAAGGGCAAAATTTTGAAACACCATTCCGACGTCAGGGTTTGTGCCGCTGAGTAGCCGGCCCCGAAACTGGACGGCACCGCTGGACGGTTTTAATAATCCAGCGAGGATGCGTAACGCGGTAGATTTACCGGCGCCCGACGGACCAAGCAACGCTACGACCTCATTTGGATAAACGACGAGACTAAAATCCCGCAACACCCGCAGTTCATTTCCCGATTCCAGTTTGAAATACTGATGCACATTTTTCATTTCAAGCAAGGACTGCATGGCGGAACTCTCCTACTAAACTTTTCTTATTTATTTAAATTAATGCTCTAACTGAAATCTTTTTTCTACCAGCTGGCTTAACCGGTACCAAAGTGTCCGGTTCAAAAGCACCACAACGGCAATCATCATGAGCAAAGAACCGGCGAGGGCTGAAAAATTTCCTTCTTCGGCGGCCCGGCTAATGGTCGCTCCCAAACCATTGATGCGGTAGGTGGAACCGGAAACCCTGAGGTACTCCGTGACGATGACTGCGTTCCAATTACTACCAGCCGCCGTCATGATGCCAATAACAAACGAAGGGAAAATACTCGGTAAATAAAGGCGTTTCCAATGTGTCCACCGGCGCGAGGAAGCTAACTCCACTGTAGCCCTAAGATCCGAGGGAATTCCCATTGCGCCCGCAAGTACATTGAAAAGTACGTACCATACCGAGCCCATGGTCATCAGGACCATGGATCCAAGATCAAGACCAATACCTAAATAGAATAAGGCCGAAAGCACCAGTGGATAAAGCATGGGAGAAGGAAATGCCGCCACAACTTGAATCACGGGCTGAGCATACCGAGTGACCCGCGGAGATAAACCGATGAGAATGCCTACGGGCACGGCAACTACCGTGGCTAAGATGAGGGAGCCCGCGACCCGCAAACAACTCCAGAACGTATCCCGCAGAAGTAAAAACCAAAATTTAGGTGAGAGCGAATGAAGTAAAATACCGAGGCGAAAAAGTCCGTAAACACCAAGCACGATGAGTACCCCTAAAAAAATGTGTTGATTCGGGGGTAACCGAGATGAAATCAAAGCCAACAAGTGGGAACCTTTTTGGGTGAACTTGTGGCGCTTTTGTAAGGTTTTTCTAAAAAACTCTAACGATGGTTTGGTGTGAAACTCTTCACGTTCTAGGTTTTCGACCGTCTCCAAAGGGAAAGGTTTTACAATTTGCGAAAGGGGCATGCTAAGTTTGCGGGCATTCTGAAAGATAAAGCGCCCAGTCCAGTGCTTGAAGGCATCCAGAATCCTGGACTTTTGAAAGAGCTGAAGAAAAAAAGACTGACCGTAATCTAAGGATTGGGGATGTTGATCAAATCGAAATCGTTGAACCCATACCAAAACCGGGCGCCAGATTACGATATCCATGGCGAGAATTACGAGGGTCATGGTGATGACGCCCGAAATCATCGCGTTTTGATTTCCTTGCTCAATGGCAACCGCCATATAAGACCCCAGACCCGGCAGCCGAAATGACCTTTCACCCAAAGAAAAAGATTCACAGACCGTAATAAAAAACCAACCGCCCGCCATAGAAAGCAGACTGTTCCAGGCAAGTCCCACGGCCGAAAATGGCAGCTCTAAACGCAAAAGCCTATGCCACCAAGTAAGGCCTGCGACATTTGAGACGTCCATCAAGTCCTGGGGCACGGAGCGTAAACTTGCATAAAAACTAAAACAGAGGTTCCACACCTGGCAGGAAAAAATAAGGATGATGGCCGAAAGCTCAACGCCTACGTTGCTCTTAGGGAACAGGCTGATGAGACCAAGCACCAGGCCCGGCAAAAAACCTAGAACTGGAATGCTTTGCAAAATATCCAACAAAAGAATGAGCACTCGTTCAGCATATTGAATGCGCGCAGCGGCGTAACCATAAACCAATGCAAAAGCCAGTGACATAAAATAGGCGATCATGGCGCGGCTTGCAGAAAAAAATGCATATTTTGGTAAAGCGCTCACGGCGAGGTCAATCTCTACTTTGGGTCGAAAATCTGAAGTCCAAAGTGAAGCTAAGGAAACCACGCTATAAACTACGCCCGCTAGGATGACGAGAATGAGTGCGTCCTGCCAGGAGAAGGCTGGTCTAATCTTTCCGTAGCGAAGAAACCTTCCAACGGGGCGCTCCACCCCTAAATCCGTAGGGTCACTGCTATTATTATTTTTGAGGGCCTGTAGAAGCTCTTCACCGCGCGACATGGTTTAAGAATATACTTAAGTGCGGGCGAAGTTGAGCGCTTAATGTTGATCCTGGTTTAATTGTGAGGACGGAGTTCCAAAACTTGGACTTCCGCGGGATTTGAGAGTTGCGCAGGCGAGCAAGGCAGCAAATTTTCTTCAAAAAATGGGCGCGAAGCCGCAAATCGCAAAGCAAAGGCCGCTTGTGAGTTTTCATCAAACACTCCCTGGGAGCTAAAGGACGCATAAATTTCTCGTGTGCGGCGGTGGATATCTTGGGTGTCCGCGAAAATAATTGAATTGAGCAAATCGGGGATCTCGGATCGAAGGAGCGTAGTACTTTCTGCGTACTGTTCGAGGGCTTGGTTAGGCGGGGATAATACCGTCATTAAGCTGTTCATTCGTACCACTCCACGCCCACCGGCTTGGGCAATTTGCCGCGGGGAAAATGCGAGAATGGTGCTGGAGCGAAAGCCTTGATCCAAATTAGGGTTAGCGGTGTAAAAATTAGTAAGTCGTCCGTCGTAGATCCACTGAGCATTCACCGAAAGCCTTAATTCATACACCGGAAGGGATGCCAGCTGACTAAAGTGCGCGTCAGCTATTTCGCCAGGCCCTGAGCGAAATTGATTCCGAAAGCTTAATTGCCAACCGCTCACCGGTTTTACGCAGACCGGTGCAGGATAAACTAAAATAGTTTGCCCAGGGATGAGCACTTCACGAAAGCCCCAATGGAAAACCTCGCTGTGTCGCATACTCCAGTTTCGCAAAGAGGCCAGCTGCGCATTTTCTTTGAGCAGCTCGTCCCGAAGAAACTTTTGGAGAAAGCCTTGGCGAATTTGGGCTTCGTTTTGGGTGAGGACAGATGAATCAGGGTCGTCTAAAAAATTCGCTTGGGGCGGCCCCGAAGCAAGGTGGGCTTCTTCCGCTATGCGCACCTGGGCCTGAGCTTCGGTTCGTTCTTCATCGACATCCCGGCGAATGCAACTTACCGACACGGACCTCGTTTCTCCCGCAGGCGTTTGCCTAAGGCAGCGGGCAGCGGTAAAAAAGGAAACCGGTTCCATTTCACCAATGGGCGGCATATGGATATTTAAAAGGGAAAGTCCTAAAAACCATCGTTCGAAAATGGCACTGGATTCTTCCGTCGTTTCCCTGAAAAAACTTTGTAGATGCGGAGCGATGGCCGCAAAATGGATTCCCACCACGCGCCCAGCGTCGTTAAGGACAGGGGCGCCCGACGAACCGGGGGGTAAGGCACAATTCCGTAAAGAGCGAATTACGGAAGTTGCCGAGACATTGGCGCCATAACGACTGCCAATGAAAAAATTCCCGACGCTGGCCTCGCAACGTTTTTCACGCAGAATACTAGTATTGCCGTTGGTTGCGTCAAAGTATGGCAAATGCAGGAGAGGAACCGGTTGCTGACCACGAGAGTCCCGCACGATGGAATCAAAATCAAACTGCAGAGGTTCCCGGTCGTTAACCGTCTCGGCAAGTTCAATAAATGCGTAATCGCCTTCGGGTCTCATGGAGCGACCAGGTATGGTGTCCCCTTGTGCACGCCCCACTTGCTGATTGGATGCGTAGGTGATTCTTCCGCAAGCCACATGCCGCACTGGTTTTTCATTATGGGCAGGGAAATGAACCATGATCCGCCCGCGGCAATCGTTGTAATCCGTTGCCCCGGGCACAGATAAAGCTCGTTTAAGATCTCGTGGGATACAATGACTGTTAGTTACAAAAATGCGGTTGGAGGCCAAAAATCCGGTGCAGCGATAAGCAATCCATGAACCATCATCCGTTTCAGCGCTTGCGGAGAAAAGAGCTAACGCCTCTGGACATGGCTCCGTTCCACATAATGCAGAATGGTTTACCGCCTCGGCATTGGCAAGGTCCTGAGGCGATGGAGCCGGCTGGTTTACCGGGTTTAAATAGGGGACATCTCGGGCTAGCCCTAAACGAACGCCGAGTGGGCCAAACAGCCCTTGGGCAGTTAAAAAAGCAAGTGAGATTAAAAGCCATTGAGATCTCAAAAATTTCATTTTCAACCTTTAGAACTGTAGAAACTTCAAAGAAGCGCATTCTAATTCACCTGAGCAAAATAGGCAAGAACATCAGTAAATATTTTATATTTATAGTCGTTATTTTTTAAAGATATCGTAGGTTTCGTGTTATCTGAACCGCACGAATGATGGAGGTCAACTTGGTAAAATTCATTTCTGAAGTTTTCATTCTTTCTCTTTTGATTCAGGCCCCCTTTGCGTTTGGGGCAGACGAAAATCAGGGCAATCCGGTAGCCGTGTCCCCTGCCCTTTGCGCAGCGGAACTGGATGCAAACGTACTTGCTGATTTAAGGCAGCATTTTTTTGATACCTTTGATCCGGTAAATCCTAAAACCCGCAGCATTTCTGGGAAAATTACGGGAATTGAAATCAGTGGTGGCCGGTTTCTTGTATTTTTAGATGGTCCCAAACCTTCGCAAATGCCGGCCGAAATCTTTAGTGTTCTGGGCATTGGCGCGGTGGCAGTGGAATACATTTCAACAGAGCCTGGCCAGCTTAGGGACACGCTCTTTCGAAGAACTCCAGAATCCTATGCGGAGAACGCGGTTTCCGCGGATATAGTGGTAAACTCCCCGCTGCATAGGGCTGCCTTAAAGGCTGCTCAAGCTTTTCAAACAAATTACGGGATCCTACCTGAAGTGGAATATAGCGAGCCAGAAGGCGCCTACTTCCTGGTCGTGCGCATAAAAAAGGCTAGGGAACGACGGGGCCTTCCTGAGGGGAGTTTTCAGAACCTCAATATATCCTATGTAATGGGTAGCCGGACCCCATAACCGGGACGATTCTATTTTATTGAGGGAATTGGCAAACTTAGCTCAAGTTCTCTTTAGGGCTAACCGTTAAGTTAAGTATGGGACTGCCAGCGTTTTTGGTTTTTGGGTTTGGTGTCGTAGGTGGATGGTTTTGTAGAAATTGTTCCATGGGAAGCCCCATGCTTTTTCTATTCTTATTTGCTCACCCTGTATGGGCCGGAAGTTTTTGGAAAGTTGAAAATGGAGTTAAGGGACCTCAGGAAACCCATGTTTTTAAACTTCATGAAGAGGTGGAGTCCGACGAAACCACCATCGTCATCAAGGAAGTGAGTAAAAAGGTTTCCAAAACTACACGGAAGAAAGTGACGTCCTCGCAAAACGTAGTAATTGCAAACCAGATTTCAAAATCTATGCTCTCCCCTGCGCGCGCCAAGAATTCCATTGCGGGTTGTAAGGTATGGTTCACGCTTGAGAATGAATACGGCCGAAAATCCTTTTGTGATCGGGATGTGAGTACGAACGAAAATCTGCAGACACTGATGACGCTTTTGGCGGATATGATCAACTAGGGTGAAATGATAGTTTAGGAGCTCAAAATGCACCGATTTAGCCTCTTTAGTTTTTCGAAAGTTCTTTGTTTGGCTTTGGTGTTCCAGCTTACTTGGCCCGTGGGATTCGTTTGGAGTAACGACGAGGATGGCGTTGGCGTGCCGCCCGCCTCTACGGAAGCTGGAGTTCCACCTAGCGTAGGAATTACTCATTCGGAGCCGAACGCGCCCAGGCGGTATTTACCTGGGCATATCCGAGCGATTTTAGAAAAACTTCATGGCTGTGCTGAGTTGCCAGCGTGTACCACCCAAAATGGTGTGCCCTATCGCGATCAAAATCTTTGCAGCCTAACGGAGCAGGAACGTAGTGAGCTCGCTAGGTACATGAGACACCTTGACGCGGCTGAGACCCAAGCAATCGGAGCGTTGAGAATAATTAGGAATGCCTCTGCGCTGATTATGCCGTATTTCACAAGCTTGTGCCTCAGTATGCTGATGACGATTGGAGTGCTCTCTCCAGAAGACACTTCTGACGCCGTCCTTTGGGGTGTTCCTGCATTGGTCGGTATCCTAGCAGTTTTTGGTTTCCATCGTGCAGTAAGGCAAAGCGCTCAGAACTCTCACCTACATAGATGGTTTCGCGCAGATGGTTTTGACCCGGCACGAGTTCGTGAACTTATGGATGAACAGAATGTTCATAACCGAGGTTGGTTTATTCATGCCATGAACCAAGCTCGTGGCCGCATTCGTAGATTTCGTAGATCCGCAACGGCTGCGACCGTAAGACAAATTGATCGTCTAGTTCTGCCGGCAGAGCCACCAGTAAATGCCGCACCGAATGTTCCCGCCGCCACGGCAAATGCCGTACCGCATGAACCACCGGCCGCGGTGAATCCTTCCGTGGGTACTTCAACTTCAACGGTAGTCGCGCAATCAGAACATCCAAGAGATGACCGGACCCGAGTACGGGTTGCGCCAGAAGGCATACCCATTAGAATAAATGCAAACGGCACTCCTTGTGTTCCAAGTGCCACGGTGGATGAAGTCAGCGCCGCCGCTGAAGAGTTTGCGGCAGAACAAGAGGCACGCGGAAGGGCCGGCCATAGACGCGCTGCATTGCCCGCGATGACTCAGGCCACAGCCTCACGACCTACTGCGCGCCCGCGGCGTCCCGTGATCTACGATAACCGTACCGTAACCCCGCCATTTCACAATGAGGTACGCGCAAGTGAAGCGTTCTCCACGGCGCCCGCAGTAATTCCAAGTCCGTCGACGGCCGGCGCACTCCGGCCCGCTACCCTTCCGGCCGCAGCTCACTAAACTCTTTCACTTTAAAAACTGCCTACAAAAAGCGTTCGGTAAATTCCCCGGCGGCGCAGGTCAGAAGTTTTTTCTGCCCTTCCACTTCCGATTCAATGCTTACGGGTCTGCGCCAAATGGCCGCCATATTGCGTAAAGTTTCCCTCGCCCACTTGGAATCAAGGTCGGTACCTTCGTGCTTGTGCAGCAAAAGAAGCTCACCTTTATTTTGGAAATTGCCGTCCACTACAAATATAAAAGGTTGACCCATATTGGTGAGCCCAAACAATAATTTCTCTTTGATTTTTTTAAAGTCCCGGTCAGCAATTTCGTACTGATTGGTGCGACGGTTGAACTGATAGGTATACAGTTTGTAACGCTCACAAAACTCGGGCGTGAGGTACTGGTCCATGAACGTCACGTCGTTGCAGACCCTACGCACTTCAAATATTTTTTTGCGCCCTAAGCCCAGCTTTTTATCCCAGTTCTTAAGGGCTCGCATATCGTCGCACTGATCGTATTCTGGGCCGAATTTGCCGCGGTTCCAGCGATCTTCAATGTCGCGCAAAAGTTCAATGCCGATTTTGTAGGGATTGATGCGCCCAGGTTGCATGGCCATAACGCCCGAATGGTGATCAGCGTAATCAATGATCTCGCTATCCTTAAGGGCGCGGGACGTCATGATTTTGGAATGCCAGTAGGAAGCCCAACCTTCATTTAGAATTTTAGTTTGCCACTGGGGCGCGTAATAATAAGCTTCTTCTCTGATCATGGCGAGAACTTCACTCTCCCAGCGCTCAAGGGGTGCGTATTCCAAGAGGAACTGCAGCACATCTTTTTGTGGGCTACTGGGGATTTTCCTAGCCCCGGTATCGGTGGTGGCCTGGGATTTTCGCTGTGCCTCCATGAAATCAGGCGGATTGATGAAACGATCCATGTACTGACGTTCCGTTTTTAAGCGGCCCACTTCTTCGGTGACCCTTGAATCTTCGGCATCCATGATGTTCAAAGGCTGGGCCTTGGGCTGCGCAAACGGCAGAAAGGGATCGATGAGATTTTCTAGCGATAAGCACTGATCAATGAACGTCTCAACACGGTCCACGCCATACTTATCCATGTATGCCCGAATGCGCATGGCGTGATTAGCCATGGTGTCGATCATTTTGCGATTGGTTTTAGAGAACCAAAAATTGTTTTTGAAAAAATCAACGTGGCCATAGACGTGGGCCATGACAATTTTTTGATCAACGAAATTATTGGCCTTCATGAGATACGCATAAGAAGGGTTATTATTGATGACGAGTTCGTAAATTTTTTGCAGGCCGTAGGTGTAGGATTTGCTGAGCTGGTCGTACTCCATACCAAAACGCCAATGCGGATAACGAACGGGAAAACCACCCATGGCGGCCACGGAATTGAGCTGGTCGTACTCCAATAGCTCAAACATCACGTCGTAAAAATCTAAACCATACTCCAAGGCATAGCCGCGCATTTCATCGCGAAGTTTAGCAAGTTCTTTGGGCAACTCCGTTTTGGAGGAGGATGGCATCATAAATTATTTTCCTTTACCTAAAAAATCCTTAATGGATTGCATGATGCCTTCTTTGTTTTCGATCTTGGAAAGGATGACCCGGTCATCTTCCGCAGGAAAGGATTCCCTTAAATCCTTAAAAAATTGACCGCTGCCATAGCGGCTTTCCACTTGACCGTAACAAAATACGTTTGCCTGCTGCAGGATTTTTGATTTCAAAAGGTCCATGCAAAGCCTTGTGTCTTCGCCTGACCAGTTATCCCCATCGGAAAAATGAAAAGGGTAAATATTCCATTCACTCGGTGAATAATCCGTCTCAATCATTTTTTCACACAGCTTATAGGCGCTGGAAATTAAGGTTCCACCGGATTCGCGAGTGCGATAAAAAGTATCTTCATCCACTTCTTTAGCGGTGGCGTCATGAATAATGTAGCGAGTTTCAATGCCTTTGTACTGACTTCGCAGCCACGTATCGATCCAAAAGGCTTCCGTTCGTACGATTTCCTTTTGCTCATCGCCCATGGAACCTGAGACGTCCATCATGTAAATGATGACGGCACTGTTCTCATTTTCCGTGGTGGATTTCCAGGACCTGTAACGCATATCGTCACGCGTAGGGTAAATGATGGGGTTTTGCGGATCATAGGTGCCCGTAGAAATTTGCCGTTTTAAGGCTTCTTTAAAGGACCTTTTGAAATGTTTTAAACTCTCAGGCCCTTGGCGCGCGATGCCGGTGTAACGATCCTTTACGACCTTCACACTTTTATGACCCCGCGGTTCAATCTTAGGGAGTTTCAATTCCTCACCTAAAATTTCCGCAAGTTCCTTGATGGAGACATCGACTTCGAGCTGGTGCTCACCACCTTTATCCCCGGCTTCGCCAGCGCCGCCTTCACCTTCTTGGGGGTCGCCTCCATTTACGGGATCTCCTGGCTCACCTTCGCCCTGCCCTACGCCGCCAGATTCTTTATCCCCAAAACGAAACCTTGGGATGTCGATCTGAGGCATGGGGATGGTGACCATCTCCTTGCCCTTGCGCCCAATCATTTCACCGTGGGTGATATATTTTTTAAGATCCTGTTTGATGCGGCCCTTCACAATATTGCGAAAGCGCGCGTGATCCCGTTGGATGGAATAAATCATTTTCGTTTTACATCACCTCTTGCGAAAATGGAGGCTACATAATTGAGCACATCCGTGGAGCAGATCTCGCAATAACCGTAATTTTTAATCATGCGGCTTTTTACGATATCGATCTTCTCTTGGGTTGCGCGATCCACCACATTGGATACGAGCGAAGTGAGCTTAATGCTGTCTTTTTGATCTTCAAAAAGTTTCAACTCTAACGCTTTGTGCAGACGCTCGTTGGTTTTGTAGTCAAATTGGCGTCCCTCAATGGCGAGCGCTCCAATGTAGTTCATGATTTCACGCCTAAAATCGTCTTTTCGGCTTTCCGAAATATCGATCTTATCTTCAATGGCGCGCATGAGCCTTTCATCGGGTTCCTCGTCCTGGCCCGTGTATTTGTTTTTAACCCTTTCCCTTTGGGTATAGGCCTTCACGTTATCGATGTAATTTGCACAAAGTTTTGCGATGGCATCTTCATCGGCGGAGATGGCGCGCTGAACTTCGTTTTTAACGATGTCTTCGTACTCTTGTTTTACCGCCGCTAAAAGTTCACGGTATTCACGCCTTTTTTCATCACCAACGATAAGCGCGTGGTGTTTTAGCCCGCTATCAAGTTCATTGAGAACCATGAACGGATTCACGCACCCGACATCGCCGTTGGAGTCATTCACGAGGGCGTTGGAAATTTTATCCTGCACGTAACGAGGACTGATTCCCTCTAAGCCTTCACGTACCGCCTCTTTTCGCAACTCCTTAACGTTATCTTCCGTAAAACCAGAAAGCGTTTTGCCATCGTAAAGCTTCATTTTCTGAAGCACCGTAAGGTTAGCTTTTTTGGGTGTTTCAAGCCTCGTCAAAACGGCCCACATGGCGGCCGTTTCAATGGTGTGGGGCGCAATGTGTTTGCCCTTGATGCGATTGGTGTTGAAATCCTTCTCATAAATTCGGACCTCGTTTGAGAGCCTAGTAATGTAGGGAATATCAATTTTAACCGTACGATCGCGGAGGGCTTCCATGAATTCATTGTTCTGAAGTTTTTTAAATTCAGGCTCATTGGTATGGCCCAAAATGACTTCATCAATATCCGTTTGGGAGAACTTCTTAGGTTTGATTTTGTGCTCTTGGGAAGCACCAAGCAAGTCATACAAAAACGCGACGTCAAGTTTTAGAACTTCGATGAATTCAATGATGCCTCGATTGGCTACGTTAAATTCTCCGTCAAAATTAAAGGCCCGAGGATCAGAATCTGAGCCGTATTCCGCGATTTTTCGGTAATTCACATCACCCGTAAGCTCCGTGGAGTCCTGATTCTTCTCATCCTTAGGTTGAAACGTGCCAATACCGATTCGATCTTTTTCAGAGAGGACCAAACGCATGACCCGCACATGGTTCATGACCTTTGACCAATCCCCTTTGTAAAACTTCATGAGCTCAGAAAAAATAAACCTGCTTGGCGGGCACAAGTCTCCGCGCACATCGATTTTGTACCGAGTTTTATTGCCACGGTTTAATTCTTCCAAAATACTGGAGCGGATTTCTTCCGGCAAAAGCTTTAAGGGCTCATCGTGCATGGGGTCTGGAAATTCGGGGGTGTTGCCTAAAATATGCTGGATCTTTTTATCGGGATCGATCCATTTGAAAGTATAGAGCCTACCTTCTTCCGTGCGGGAGTAACGCTCAATGCCCTTCTTCAAAACTCTAGCGATGGTGGATTTTGAACTGCCCACGGGACCGTGCAGAAGGAGAACCCGTTTTTCGGTTCCATATCCTAACGCTGCGCTCTTGAAAAAATGTACTAGCTTCATGAGCGGAACATCCAAACCAAAGACGCCGTCGCGCCCATGGTCCATGGGATCCGTGAAAAATTTGTAGCGAGTTATGGTTTTTTTAAACTCGACGTAGTTATCCACTCCGTAGGAGAGAATGAGATCATAGACGCGCTGAAAAGAATTCCGCGTGACGGCTGGGTCTTTCCTCACAATGTCAATGTATTCCTGGATATTACCTTCCCAGTGGAATTCCTGGAAAATGTGAGCGTCATAGAGCTTGCTCACTAAAGCATTGATATTCGTTGTTGCGGATGCAGATGTGGATGATGCTGGATTTGCTCCCATGGATACGCCCCCCTTCAAAAATGGTAACAATAAAACATTGATCCATCAAACGTCTGGGGTCAAAATCTTTCTTATAAATGAATGCATTCTCAAATCAATCCCTCGCGCAAGCTCACGGAACCACGCCCCACCTCTCCTATGCTGCCATCAGTCATATCGGAATGAAGCGCTCACAAAATCAAGATCGCTTCATGTGTATTCCAGATTTGCAGGCGTTCATCGTCGCTGACGGAATGGGCGGCCATCAAGGTGGTGAGACCGCGAGCCTCATCACGGTGACCAGCATCTGTGATTTCATCCGCTCAGAAAACTCTAAGGGCTCCTTGCAAGCGAGCGATGAACTTTCCCTAAAAAAAACCCTCAAAAAGGCCATTGAACAAGCCAATGAGGCCGTTCACGAATATGCCGCAAAAACCCCTCAATTCCAGGGAATGGGCACCACGTGCACCGCACTTCTGGTGCAAAAGGTTCCCCAAAAACCAGCCACTGTCATCCTTGCCCAAGTGGGGGATAGCCGTGGTTACTTTTTCCACCCGCCCGCAAGCCTTTGGCAAATCACGCGGGACCATTCGCTCGTGCAAGAGAAACTTCAGGCGGGTCTTATTGAGCGTCATGAAATGCGAACGGATAAAATGCGAAACGTGATCACGCGCTCCGTAGGTTTTGAAGCCACCGTTGAAGTTGACATTTATCGATTTGAGGCTCACCCGGGCGACGTGTTTCTCCTTTGCAGCGACGGATTAAGTGGGCTTTGCACCGAAGAGAATATTTCCCGAACCCTAACCCAGACCTTGCATGAGAAAAAAAACCTGAGGGATGAAAAATTAAATTCCAAGGGAAGTCTTGACTTAAGGCTTCTGCAAAGTGTCGAAGCCCTCGTGCATGAGGCAAACAAAAATGGCGGTGACGATAATATTACCGCCATGCTAGTCCATATCAACTAGGTCGTAATGAGCTCCAATAAATTTTTCACCATCATGATCATTCCTGAGAAAACTCACAACGTGAGGCGCATCGTTGTGCCGGCTTTCATATTTAAAGGTGCGGCCTTTGCAGCGGCTTTTCTCGTTGTTTTAGCTATGGTCATGATTTTTGACTACGCCAACGTCATGAATCAGATCGGGGAAAACAAGGTCCTACGCAGCGAGAACCGCCAGCTGCGCCAAAACGTGCAGCAATTCAAAGATAAAATGCTCACCATTGAAGGCACCCTTGATCGCGTTCGCACCTTTGCCACAAAACTTCGCATCATTACCAACATCGAAGAAAATGCGCCTACGGGCCAGCGCGCTACGAGTCTGCCTCGTTCAGAGCCTCCATTTTTGCCGCAGGCAACCTCCTCCAGATTTTTACCAGAAGGTGATGCACCCGGCGTTCCGCCTGCTCCCTTACCAAAACGGGGCACCGCCCCTGCTCCCTCCGCAGCCCCTGCAGAAGGGGAAGAGACAGGTGGCATTGATACGTCACAAAACGAAGACCCCGATTTAAGTAAACTCATGGCAATTTTGTCGGAAGGCGGGGACGCCTTTGTGAGCTTTGAAGATGAGGAAGTTTCTAAATACGTTGAAATAGAATTTAAGCGCCTAGAAAAGGGCAAAGATTATTTGGAAGGTTTCGCCATCGGCCAGGAAAAAGAAATTCAGGATATTTTTGAAAGATTGGCGGATAAAAAATCCATGCTGCTCAGCATGCCCACTCGTATCCCGACTTTGGGTTACATTACCTCAGGCTTTGGTGTGCGGTTCTCGCCCTACGGCGGAAAAAGAAAAATGCACGAGGGCATCGATATCGCCAACCGCTATGGTGCAGAAATTATTGCGCCAGGTGATGGGGTTATTCTTTTTGCTGGGGTTAAACCTGGATACGGAAAAATTTTAGCCATTGATCATGGCTATGGCCTTCGCACTTATTATGGTCACACCTCACAATTTTATGTGCTTAAGGGCCAAAAAGTGAATCGTGGCCAAAGAATCGCCGCCATTGGAAGTACGGGGCGTTCCACGGGACCCCACGTTCACTATGAAGTGCATGTGAACGGTACGCCCATTGATCCAATTTATTATATTCTTGATCGTTAAAGGGAAATAGAAACTTATGATTCAAACCATTGCACGTAGAATTTTTGGCACCCAAAATGAGCGCGAACTTAAGACGGTTTATCCCATCATTGAACGCATCAATAGCCTTGAGGCAGCGCTTAAACCTCTTTCCGATGAAGCCCTACGCGCAAAAACGGCAGATTTTAAGGAACGGATTTCCCGGGGAGAAACGTTAGATCAAGTTTTACCCGAAGCTTTTGCTGTGGTGCGGGAAGCCGGTTTACGCGTGCTAGGCCAGCGCCACTACGATGTACAAATGATCGGTGGAATTATTCTGCACCGTGGCCGCATTGCCGAAATGCGTACAGGGGAAGGAAAAACCTTGGTGTCAACGCTTCCGGCGTATCTTAATGCGCTCGCCGGCAAAGGCGTGCACGTAGTTACGGTGAATGACTACTTAGCGAGACGGGACGCCGAGTGGATGGGCAAACTCCATAGGTTTTTAGGCCTAGAGGTCGGCATCATCGTGCATGGCCTTTCTGATTTTCAGCGCAAACAAAACTATGGTTGCGACATCACCTACGGCACAAATTCCGAATTTGGTTTTGATTACCTTCGGGACAATATGAAATTTTCTTTAGCGGATTACGTTCAACGCGACCTTAATTACGCCATCGTCGATGAAGTGGATTCCATCCTCATCGATGAAGCGAGAACTCCGCTCATCATTAGCGGTCCCACGGGCGATGCTACGGAAAAATATTATACGATTGATCGCATCATTCCAAAACTAAGCAAGGAAGTGGATTACACCCTTGATGAAAAAGCCAGGTCCGCATCCCTAACGGAAGAAGGCGTAAACAAGGTTGAAAAAAGCCTTAATGTAAACAACCTCTATGAACCGCAGAACATTGAGCTGGTTCACCATGTGAACCAAGCACTAAAGGCCCACGTGGTTTTTAAGCGCGACGTAGATTATGTGGTGAAGGAAGGCGAAGTGCTCATCGTGGATGAGTTCACCGGACGGGTAATGCCGGGGCGCCGCTGGAGTGATGGATTGCATCAAGCCATTGAAGCTAAGGAAGGCGTTGAGATTGAAAACGAAAATCAAACGCTTGCGACCATTACGTACCAAAACTTTTTCCGGATGTACTCCAAACTCTCCGGCATGACGGGTACGGCCGATACCGAGGCTACCGAGTTTAAAAAAATCTATAACCTTGATGTCGTTATCATACCCACCAATAAACCCATGGTACGTAAAGATGCGGCAGATGTAGTTTATAAAAATGCCAACGCGAAATACAACGCCATGGTTCAGGACGTTAAAGCCGTTCATGAACTAGGGCAACCCATCTTGGTGGGTACCGTTTCCGTTGAGAAATCAGAAGTGCTCTCTAATCTCTTGAAAAAAGAACGCATCCCCCACTCCGTTCTCAATGCAAAACAGCATGACCGCGAGGCGGAGATCGTGGCGCAGGCGGGACGTAAAAAGTCCGTCACCATTGCCACGAATATGGCGGGCCGGGGTACCGATATTTTGCTTGGCGGAAATGCCGAGTTTTTAGCAAAACAGGAACTAGGTAAAAAAGAATTTGCTTCTGAGGAAGAAAAAAACGCCGCCTACGAGAAATTTTTGAAAGATGCCAAGGCCCAATGCGCAAGGGAGCATCAAGAGGTGAAAGATCTCGGTGGACTGCTTATTATAGGCACCGAACGCCACGAAAGTAGACGTATCGATAATCAGCTTAGGGGACGGGCCGGTCGTCAAGGCGACCCCGGCGCCTCACGTTTTTACCTATCCCTAGAAGATGATCTCATGCGCGTCTTTGGCAGTGCTAACGTTGCACGCTTCATGGAAGACGAAGTTCCCATTGAGCACCGCTGGATCACCCGAGCCATTGAGAACGCTCAGAAAAAAGTAGAAGCGCATAACTTTGATATTCGAAAACACTTACTCGAATACGACGATGTCATGAATCAACAACGTAAAGTGATTTACGGTTTGCGGCGTGAAATTCTCAAAGGTGAAAACCTTAAGGGCTTAGTGCTGAGCATGGGTGAAGAAGTCGCCATTGGAATCGCCGATGAATTTTACCCGAAAAAACGTGCCGCCAGCCGCGATGGCCAAGGCGGTTGGGATTTGGAAGGCCTCAATCACACCATCAAAACGGCGTTTCATATTGAATCTCACTTTTCAGAAAAAGACCTCCATGGGTTTCATTCCGTAAACGACTTAAGCAAAGCCATTATTACGCTGGTGGAAAATTCATTTGAATCAAAGGAAAAACAACTCACCCCGGAAGTCATGCAGGACTTCGTGCAAATGGTGTTACTGACCACCATTGACCATCATTGGAAGGATCATTTGTTAGCCATGGATCACCTTCGAGATGGCATTGGCCTTCGCGGCTACGGGCAGAAGGATCCGCTCCTTGAATACAAGAAGGAAGGCTATAATTATTTTACCACCATGTATAACGTGGTGAATAACGATGCCGTTCGCCGCATTTTTGAAATTCAAGTTCAAAGGGAAGAACAGATTGAGCAGATGGCACCGAAAGCTCAACCCATGACGCTAACCCATGGCGGTGTACCTGAGGGAGCGCTTCCCATTGGAGATAAGGCCATTGAGGAAGTCGAGAACATTGCGCTTGCCGGTGCATCAAGGGCCGCGCGGGAATCAAAGGCCAGTGGGCAAACTTCAACCGTCATTCCGGGCGGAGTAGCTGGCGGTGGAGTCTCCAATATTGGACGTAATGACCCATGCCCTTGTGGAAGCGGGAAAAAATTCAAAAAATGTCACGGCGGCACCTGAATCCAAAATGTATGAAATTAATTTTGTTTAGAACATCATGAGCAACTCTCAACCTTCACGGCACCGGGCGGCCCTCATCAATATCGGAACGGAACTCACTAGCGGGCAGGTGCTGAACACCCATAGCGCGTGGATATCCGAACGTTTGGTGGAAAAAGGGTTTGAGGTCGTATTGCACGAAACTATCCCCGATGATCGCGCCATGATTTTGCAGGCCTTTGAACGAGCTGCCAGTGTAGCGCGGTTTATTTTCGTAACCGGCGGCCTTGGGCCTACCACCGATGATTTCACGAGGAACATCGTAGCTCAGTGGCTAGGGCATCCACTGGAGTTCAACGAAGAGGCGCTTCAACACGTCATCGCTAGGCTTTCGCAATTTGGCGTACCCTTGGTCGCAAGCCAAAGGCAGCAATGCTTTTTCCCTAAGGGTGCCCACGTGCTCCCGAACTCGCAAGGTACGGCCCATGGTTTTGTGGTGCAAAAAAATGCCAAAGTCTTGTGGGTTTTTCCTGGCGAACCGAAGGAACTGCAGGCCTTATGGCAAGTACATATGGATGCTCAGTTAAAGGCTTTCCAGGAAGGCACCTCTAAACTTGATCTATTTACATGGAAGGTTTCTGGGAAGTCCGAAGCCGAATTTTGTGAGATTACGGAAAAAGCGTTGCTCGGCAGTTTTTTTCAGACCGGTTACCGTGCCTCCTTTCCCTACGTGGAAATCAAGGCGTGGGTACCTAGCGATATGATCAGCGCTGAGCGAGATTACTGGTTTTCCAATCTAGAAAAAGGGCTTGGGAAAAACCTCATTTCAAAACAGGGCCAGGATATTGCGGCAAGTTTTCTTTCAGAATGTTTACGAACCGTTTCTGGCACACCACAGTTGGAGTCAAAAATCCTGATCTTAGATATGGCTACGCGCGGAGTTTTAGCCGAACGCCTAGGCGCCCTTCTACGCAAGATTCCTGAAAATAAACAGATTCTAAAACTGGATTTACATACGGTTTACGGTGAATCCGATATTGTAAAGGACCCCTCAAATCCCTTCACCTTTTCTGAGATGGAAAAAGCATTACATCAAAAGCTTAAAACCATGGCCCAAGCACACCACGACTACCGACTTTCTTTTGCCTTGGTGGGATTTTCGGAGGATCAAGAATGGCTTTGGATTGCGGGTGGGCAAAGTCATGAGGAAGTTCTTCCCTACCGGGCGAATCGAAATGTGAGTGCGGCGTCGGGCCTTATGATTGAAAACATTGAGGAGCGCCGGTGCAGGCTCGTAACAGAGTTTGCGTTGCGGGCCTGGAGTCAGTGGCTTAAGGCCTAATAAATTATTTTAGTTTGTACGACGAGGCGAGCGATAGGGAATGGTGACAGTTTGACTTAGGGAACGCAGGATACATTCGTCATCTTGTCGTACGGGAGTTCCCGCGCCATTCGTGCCTTGGTTTTCCGGGGCGAGGTTCGCTGTAGCAGCTAGCCTTCTTGCATGTTCTTCTGGCTGATAGGCCCTCACTTGAACGAACGCTTCACGTCTTGCGTCTTCCATGGAATCGATAAAACTGGTTAAAGCATCTAGTTGTTTTGAGAATTGCAGTGCGATAGCGCGGTCTTCAAGCTCACGTGACGCCTGATGGTTCAATACCCTTTGGCTTAAGGGTTGACGGATAGGCCTCGCCTCGACCGGAAGGGTTGAATTTTGCGCAGCCCTTGCAGCACCCATAAGGCGTTTGCGCATTTGTTTTGAAGTCTGAAGATCTTCTGCCCTTTGCCTAAGTTCCGCTACGGCTTCTCGCATGCGAATTTGCTCCCGGTGCCAATCCGCAGCCGGTAAGGGATCGTTCAGCATATTCTCCATTTGTCCGCCCAAACTTAATACCCTGTTCACGGGCGCCGCTGGATCTTGACTGCGCCTGCTTCCGTTCTGAATGTAAACCCCCATGGCTTCGGTAAGTCTTCTTCTTTGGGTGCGCACCAGGGTCAGGTTATCGTAAAGGGGTCTTGAGCGCGATAATGCTTCCCCCGGTTCGATCACCGTGTGCGCTTCAATTTCTTCCGCGGCCACGGAATGATTCACACGCGCGCGCCAGGTACGTAGAAGGTATTCTGCTGGGGATTCAGGTTCGTTACGCCTTAAACGAGTGCGTCTTTCTAGTTCGTTAAAAAAATCATTTTGATTTTCCCGGTCGCCATCCCGCGCTACGAATGCGTATTCTAAAAGATGCAGTAAATCTTTTCTTCGTTGGTGATCCGTGGGCGCGCGGCTCGGTAATTCATCTCTGCGGAATTGCCCTTTGTAACCATCACCCAATGCGGGCGTTGAATCTAAAATCAAAGCAAGCCTTCGGGCTTGGGCACCACTAAACGGCCGTTCATCAAAAACGTAAACGTAAGTTCTTGCGTGGGCTTCATCGGAGGTGAGAGCCGTATCGCCGTCTTGATTTGAAAAGGTGGGCCTAACTTCGGCGCGATACTGACCGGTTGGCCCATAATAGGAATTTACGAATTCGGTGAGCACTAGATTTTGAGCGCCACAAACGGCAACGAATCTATGGTTCTCATTTAGTCCGTTCGCATAAGGGAGAAACGGATTGGCGGCCCACTCAGATGGTGTTGCCCTCGGAAGCATGGCCACTTGACGGTAAGAATATCGGTTTTCGTGTGCAAATCCGTCGGCGAGCTGAGATAGTCTTAAAGTGTCCCGATTGGCGGTAAAATCGTTTTGTAAACCTTCGGCAAGGACATGAAAACCAGCTCCGTCAAGCAGGGAAACGCGATCAGAAAAACGCCTTCCCTCAAGAGTAGGATCTTCATGATGACCACGGGTGCGCAGAGCGATTTCCTGAGACTCGGGAGAGTCCGGGGGCGCATTTACATAATAGGCATCATACTGAAACCGTTCATGCCATCTGGTAACGCCTTCATTTCGTAGACGCAGGGCAACTTCATGGGTTGTTTCATCACGAACGATCTCAAAATTCTCGCCCAATCTAACCGGTCGTGCCCCTATGTCGAGCGCGCTGAGTTGAATGCGCGCGAGAATGGTTCCTTCAGGCCTAACGAGGGGAATGATGCCGTTATTATCTGGTTGTACAAATGTAGTCGTTGATACTTTTATAGAACGGTGCGGCGGATCCCATTTTTGGTTTCGCAAAATACGATAATAATCTACCGAGTCTTCGTGGAATGGACCGTTTTCATCGCTGAAAATAAATCGGCGCTCTTTTGGGCTCACCTCGAAATCGTTTTCATGAAGCCTTGTTTCATCCTGAATCTCCGAAGAAATCAGCCGTATCGGATGGTTCTGAAACTCGTCGTTATAACCTAAGTTAAAAAATCGTGGCAGTCTTGCGTGAAGATCACCCACGACTTCTAAATTGTATAGGCTATCCCCTCGCCCGTTATGCCCACTTTGCGGCGGCCCAGGATTTTGCATTGTGGGGTGCATGACTCCACCACCATGGGTGATGTCACTTCCAGAATTACTGGCTTGGTCCCCTCGGCTACGAGTCCGCCTAAATGTTGAATCATCCGACGCTGGGCTTGGCGCTTGTTGGCGACTACGGTCTCCACGTCCGGCATCGCTGGTAACTCCCCCATCTCCTTGACGTGAGTTATTCCCTACACTCGCAGAGCTTTGGCAGGAACTGCCCGAACAGCCGCTCCCACTAGACCTGCCGGAGGGAGATATTTCATCTAAGGCACCCACGACTCCCAATCCTAGGAGCGCCATCCCAAGAATTGTATTACCTAAGCGCCGAGTTTGCCGAGAACCGTTTATGGGATGCAAAGGTTGGTTCTGCGCTACCGCTTGAGATTGCACATTACGCCAGTAATTCACATCTTCGCGGGTGATCTTTGACCAAAGAAATCTCGTAAGAAGCTTTGTTGCGTTACCCGGATCCTGAAATCTTGGTTCGTAACGATCCCTTGCCCAATGATAATAATGCAAGAGTGGAAAACCCTGAGCGGCATTTCGATTTAGGCTTTGAAAAGCAAGGGAATGGTGCGCAAGCGCTCGATCGAACTGATGCAAAAGGACCGCCTGCCGCGAAAGAGAATCCGCGGGCGTAGGATCAAGATTTAAAAGCAGGTCCTGCTCGGATTCGTCACGAAGGGGACTAGAAAGCCTAAGCGAAACGGGAGCGCCTTCGGCATCCACGAATAGGCCATCTGCCGTAAATCTAAAACGGCTGATTTGCGTTAGGTTTACCGGTAGTCCTTCTGGTCCATTTAAAATCGTAAAGCCCTGGGGCTGAAGTTCGTTGTGGGCCGTGACCAAAATATTCCGCAAACGTTCTTCAATTCGTTTACGCATATCGGCGCGCCATTTGCGAAAAGCGCGTTCGGCTTCAAGATTTTTGCGCCGCTCCGTTACTCCATTTCCGGCGAGCGGATCTCCACGCCCGTTAGGTCTAGGCTCCTCTACAAACCGAAAACGTTTACGGCTCTGCGCTTCCGCTTGCTCCCGCATGAACAGGTCCACGGGATCACTTTCGTTCACCAGCCAAGAGGACAGCTCCTCGTTAGTGCGTCTTTGAACCTCGAGCTCGGGCAGCGGTGCCATGGGCAATGCCCGTTCTTGAGTGCGCAGAAAATCTTGAAGTTCATCATGCAGAAAATGGAACGGATTCAAATCAGCTTGTGCCCGCCGAAGAGAAAGCAGACCTTGCTTTAAAAATTCTCGCCTCACCTCGGTGCCACGGGTGACGCCTGCGGCAAACTCCGGGTCGTGTCGATCACTACTAAAAAGACCTCCGCCACGATTTATGGTGGCAAAATCCCGATCGTTGATGCCACGGAATGTTTGGGCCGCTTCTCCACCTAAGCCTAGCCTTCTGGCATCTTCAAGGTCAGCGGACCTTGCCGGCCCCGCGAGGGTTTCAAGCTTTGGCGCCTTCGGATTATTGTCTTTGTAAAGTGCATCTGACTCGTCCCGCGGAAGAGGGTTTCGTTCGGGAGGGGGCAATTCGAAGAAGCTAGACACCCAACTAGAAAGAGGTCCTCGTAATGATTCATCAGATTCCGTTGTCATTTGCCGTCCAGAGACCGTACTGACCAAATGCAACGGCTCTGGCGATATTGTTGGATGAGTGACGTTCGGATGGTACCTTACATACCGACTAAAAATATTTCGAAACATTCCAGAATTTAATCCAAAAATTTGCGTAGATGCGATTTTTTGTAGCTCGGCCCTAAACCAACCTTCTGGAAACTCACGAATGAAATCATCAAATTGTGGATGAGCGGTGATTTGCGCGTTAAGAATTCCTACCCATCGCACTAATCCCATCCTTTGTACTTCCTCGCGGAGTTGGGGAAAGACGGCAGGATAGTTCATCCAGATGTCATTCAAGAAGTGACTATTAATCAAAGTTGCGGCGTAGGCCCGCGCAACCAACTGCGGATCCCGCGAAAGCTGGGCGCGCATATTTGGAATCTCATGGTTCCCGAAATGTAAGCCAGGCTCGCGGGAGCGGCTAAGAACATCGCGGGCGAAATCAGGTAAATAGGTAAACGAAGAATTTAAGAATTCAGAATTAGCTCGGCTCACCAACTCCACTGCCCGTTCCCGCAGATTTTCATTTTGCCGGTATAGGTCATTTAACCGCATCCATTCGATGGGTGAAGGAAACGCGTTTGCAAAATTCGTCTTGCCACTACTTAAAAGTTTATAAAACTTAGCGATCAGCGCCTCATCGGGCATGAGCATTGTAGAAATGATTTCCGCATGCGCGCGCGTGGCACCCGAAAATGGGCTCTCCGGAAAAACGTCATAAACAAAACCTGCTGTACGCAAGTCATCCACGGGAAGCCAAATTTCCGCTAAAGCAGGGTTTTGTTCAAAGGCCCAACGCAGGCGCTCACCCAAAAGCCGAATGGGACTGCCAACCATTCTAGTCGTAATCGAGAGCAAAAAATTTCGTAGATAAAGGTGAAGCTCCGGATCACCCCATTCCGACAAAGGAATCTGCGCGATTTGTGACTGGAAAGTAGCATCCATTTGCAAAGACTGGTTTCGGGCCAGGGCCTGGGGCCAGAGTGGATGTTGCGACCCTCCAGGTGTTGCAAAACATAGTAAGGAATTCTGCAAAAAAAGTATGAGAGCCATAGCGCCACAGAGAAACTGTTTTGCGAAGTCCCTAGCGGTAGGAATTTTTTGCCGAAACGAATGACAAGACATCAACCCCTAGTCGGAGAGTTTTCAAAAGTTCCGGACGGGAAAAAGGTGACCGGAATGTATCGCCGGATGCCGATTGTCAGTTGCCCGGTGCCATGCTCCGCCAGTATCCGTGCGAAAATTTTAATGTGATACTGGGACTAATATTTCTGCACTACTCGCGGCAGGGCTTGGCCCCACCGGCAAAACCGCGGTAGTTTCTGAAAGAGCTTCCCTGGAAAAGTTCACGGCGCGCGGATACGCTCCTTCGCTTGTAGGCCTGAAATCCCGCAACACCGGCCTGCGCCTACGCGGTGATGGCGGTACCAATGAAATTCGTTGAGACCCCCGCTGTCTCTCCGCTCCTGCCGCCTGCGTTGCCGCCTCCGCAAGTTCATCCACGGATTCTTCAAGCACACAAAGATTTCCATCCGGCCCAATGCGAAAACGAATTTCTGGCGGCACTACGGTAGGGTTTCGGCCTCCAGCCGCATCGGCAATCCGAACTCCCGTTGACTCAACGGGCGCCGGCGCCGAAGGAGCCGGTACACCCGGCGCTGCCGAACTCACCGCTCCCGCACGTGATCTGAAACGCCTAGCTTCTGCAGCCGTTGATCTCGCAAATCTTGCTACTCCGTTGCCGGTAGCGGAAGCTGCATTCCTAAAGGCTTGCCTTCCGCGACTTAAACCGCGCCAAAACCATCCTCGATTCCGTAAAATCTGACTTTCCATAACCCCATTGACCCACTCAGGACTATACCCAGCTGCTTGCAATGCACGCATGGTAGGAGTGTTCGCTGCATTCTGTTGAATTGCCGCTCCGTAAACATATTCGCTAGCAATGCCGATCAGCAAGCCAAAGACGCCCCATCCTAACCCCATTTCCTCCAGCCGCATGGGGAGGTTCGGTACAAGATATCCTCCGATTATAAAAAGCCCGCATGCGAGACTAATCCTTGAAGCCATCCGAAAAACTCGTATCGCTCCATTCCCTGGCACAGCCTCACGTCGCATTCCGTCCAGAAACTGCCTCAATGTATTTAATTTATCTGGAGCAAGTTCGCACGGACTGGGATTACGATAGGGAACTAGGGTGGTACCTCCGGTGCACACCGGAGTATTCATGCAGGTCTCCAGTTGCGCCAGCGCATCCGCCACATCCGCAGGTAAAACAGCAGCAGTGTCGACCGAACTTGGTGCCTGTAACTCGTTCGGTTGCACAGGTGGCCCGGAACCCGGCACATCATCATTCCCCACCGCGAGTTTCAGTTGCAACAAAATGGACGCCACCAACGCTAAGCAAAGAATGTTTCTGAAGAGGTTTTTGAAACCAAAAAGCATAGCGCGATCCACTCCATTAAGAATATCGGAGTACAATTCGATTACTTTAGATGAGGCCTCATCTGTCCATACCTGCCTAGTGAAGGAATGCACATAGGAGTACGGCAATCATAAAAATATCCCTCAAGGGGACTCACGCGTCAGGATGACGGATCCCACGCGTGTGTAGCGCACGATGCGCGTCCCCTTGAGGGATATTTTTATGATTGCCGTACGTCTCAGGTGAATTTGTACACCTCGGCGTCATTTGAAGTAAAATGCTGCCAAGGTGTACAGAAAGACCGCGACAATACGACCTAAAGCAGATTGCTAGCAAGTTCCGAAAGCCTAGACCGCTCACCCTTAGACAAAGTAACGTGCCCCGAAATGGATTCGTCCTTAAAACGATCCACCACGTAAGCCAAACCATTGTTTGAAGAGTCAACGTAAGGATTATCAATCTGGAAACAGTCACCCGTGAGCACGATTTTGGTTCCATCACCCGCCCGCGTGATGATGGTTTTGATTTCATGGGGCGTTAAGTTCTGGGCTTCATCCACAATCATGAACTGGTTAGGAATACTTCTTCCCCGAATATAGGTCAGAGGTTCAATATTCAAAAGCCCCTGGCTCATGAGCTCTTGGCAGCCCCTACCCGCTCCACGTTTTGGATTTTTTGTTGAAGTTGCGCCAAAAAGAAAATCAATATTATCAAAAATAGGCTGCATCCAAGGATTTAATTTCTCTTCGATATCGCCCGGTAAAAAACCAATATCTTTACCCAAGGGAAATACGGGCCTTGAGACAAGCAACCTTTGGTAAACGCCTTCGTCCACCGTTTTAGCTAGGCCAGCCGCGATGGCGAGCAAAGTTTTTCCGGTTCCGGCTTTTCCCACGAGGCTCACTAACTTGATCTCATCATTAAGCAGCATATCCATAGCAAAACTCTGTTCGGCATTCTTTGGGAAAATGCCCCAGAGGCCTTCTAGCGGTTTATAAATAGGAACAATTGAATCGATTTCCCGCTCGTAACGACCCATGGCCGTATGATTCGCATTGAGCTCGTCCCGCAAAATCACATATTCGTTGGCGAAAAACTTCCGGCCTTTTTGGTGGTGATTCACTTTTTTATGGGCGTAGAATTCATCAACGACCTGCGATGGTACAGAAACCGTAGAAAGTCCTGAATAAAGTTCATCCGCATGAATTTCGCTAGGTTCGTAATCCTCTGCGGCAAGTCCCAACGCGTCAGCCTTCAATCGCAAATTGATATCTTTGGTCACGAACACCAAAGGTTTTTTAGGATTGAGTTTTTGGAGGTGTAACGCGGCCGCAAGAATACGATTATCGGGTGTATCTTCCGGTAAACCAGGGGGCAAAGTTCCCGTATGGCCAAGTTCCACGGTGATGGTTCCGCCCGTGGATAATTTCACGCCCTGGGAGAGTTTTCCATTCTGCCTAAGCGAGTCCATGAGCCGGGAAAAATACCTGGCGTTCCGACCGTTCTCCGACATCTCACGCTTGAAGCGGTCCACCTCCTCCACGACCGTAATGGGGATAACGATTTCATTGGCTCCAAGTTTATAAAGCGCCTGTGGGTCAAATAACAAAACATTGGTGTCTACAACGAAAATCTTTTTCAAAACATTCTCCCTTCACTCACAATGCGAGTGTATCGACGGTTCTCGAAATGAGAAAGGGGGAAGTCGAAAAGATTCCGTTATTGATATAATCGCGGCCGCTTGCGTTTTTCGAAATCTTCGTCTTTCGAACGTCTGCCCGAGGAAGCATCGATCTTCATGGTGAACTGCACCATGTATCTGCGCTCGGTTTTCATTCCCCAGAGCGGCAACGCTTGGGATGCGTAGGAAGAGGCCGCAACTTCAAACAACCAGAGATCTACTTTTGCACCTAGGGTCCAACTCAGTTGCGAGAGGCCCGCCTGCACCGACAACTCACGTAGGCAGAGTTCCGTTCCAAAATGGAGTTTTTTGCGTGGATCCTCCCCGGTATCTTCCATGTGACGCACCTCGCCCGAAACTTTGAAGTTATAGCCAGGTTTTTTAGGCAAACCAAAGATCACAGCGCCCCCCAGGGCCATGTTGCTCTTAATGGGAGGAGGGATCCTTGATTGCAACCTCGTTCCAAAACTCGTGTCGCCAATATCATGCCACGCAAAGCCCGTGATAAAATCTATATTTTGCGTAAAAGGGATCTCATACTGAAACCCTAAATCGATTCCAAACCCTGTGCCCGGATCAGAAATCAAAGACTTCACAAACCCGCTGTCGTTGAGCACAAATGTGGTGACGGGAATTTTCTGATTGATTCCCGTACGCGTCAGCACTTTACCCGTCACTCCATAACGAAAGAGGTGTTTTGGCGCGATGCCCCGGCTCTCCGAACCGAAACCCGCCACAAAACCTCGCGTGTAATAATAGTTCACCGAAATCTGAGGTAAAGCGGTGTTATTTATACTTAGGTCGCCATTGAAATCCGCGTAATACCCCACGGTAAAATGTGGCAAAAGCAGGCTTGGAAAAATGGAACCATTGAGATGGATGTTTTTTCCAAAGAGCTTATCTAGCGCGTCCTGGCTAAAGCCATCTTCCGTAATTTTCCTGATGTAATTATAGCTCAGACGCAGATCATCGCTGGCTTCAAATTTAGGATTCAGCATACGCAGCTGAATCCCAGAATTAAATGCGATCCCCGCTGGATTGTAAAATACGGCATCAGCATCATCGGCAATGGCGGTGAAAGCGTTACCCATACCCATTGCACGCACACCCCGATAGAATTCCGGAAGCTCGTTAGCGGCAAATGCATTTGATAAACCCAACGCCGTAACCAGAATGGCCCAGATTCTCAAAGTAAGGTTAAAGTTAAATTGACTTAGTTTCAGTTGCCGCTCCTACCAACTCGCATCGATGGCGGCAATGAAACCCGTCCCGATGGTATCTTCGGCCGCCGTGCACACCGCCGGATCAACATTAGTGCAACCGCCAAGCGCGCACACCGCGGCAACCACTGTGCTCAAATTGGCAAGGGTTCCGGTGTCTGCCCCCAATGAATCCAAAGAATCATTGATGGTCGAAAATGCAACCTGTATGGAACAACGCTCAGCCATCGTCGCATCCGACGCGACAAGGGGCGTAGTCTGCGCGCCGGTACCGGAGTCTGCGACGCCCATGCGCGAAATCAAAGATGAGATTACGCCGAGCTGCATGAAGATCATATAAACATTTGCGTCACCCGGGCGATCCACCGCAAACAAAGAACCATTGGGCGCCGTGGTGCGCAGGATGGTGGCCGCTTCCATGAAATTTGCATAATGCCCGTCGGACCCGTTGGAATAGAGTGAACTCACGATAATATTCCAGATATTACCCGATCCCTTAAGATTGGTGATGATCCTCGTCATAGAGAACCCGGCCTTGCATGCGTAGGCCGAGGAAAAAACCATTCTGACCTCGTTGTCCGTACGGGAGGATTGATAGAGTGGCGTTAAGGTTTCAATGGCCTTATCGCAATTCCCGGAATTCAGATAAAGATTGGCCTCTTCAATGACGGCCTGTTTTCCATTATCCGATTGAATGTCCCGGTAGCTTCCGCAGGAATTGAAAAACAAACTGAGACCCAGCAGCCCCAAAGCCGAAACAGAAAATAACCGACAAGGTTTTTTTGGAAAATCCATTTTCACAAAACCACTTCCTAAAAAATTTTTAAATTATTAATGTAATTCGTTTATTGCCCGAACGACCCTGCGCGTGCCTTCGGCCACATCTTCATCACTGACGGCGAAGCTCAATCTTAAAAACTCTGGATGGCCAAACCCCGAACCTGCCACCGTGCCCACATGTGCAGTATTGAGCAGATACATCGCTAAATCATCCGTGGTCCTCACGATCACTTCCTGTCCCTCAATATTATTGTACTTCTGACCCAGCGCCGCCTCAACATTCAAGAAAAGATAGAAGGCTCCGCCGGGGGTAATAAATGACAACTGTTTACGAGATTCCTTTTGGATGATGCCGATCATTGCGGCAAGTCGACGTTTGAAAGCCGCCTGTAGCGGGGTAAAATCTGCCGAAGGGATATCTAAGGCCCGCAAACCGCCGTACTGCACGATACTCGCAGCCCCCGAAGTGCTCTGCCCTTGCAAAATGGACATGGCCTGCAAAATTTTCCTAGGTCCAGCCGCGTACCCTAACCTCCAGCCCGTCATGGAATATGCTTTTGAAAAACCATTGACGGTAACCGTTCTTAAAAACGCATCTTCCGAAACGGAGCCAAAGGAACAAAATTCGCCATTAAAAATGAGTTTTTCATAAATTTCATCGGAGCAAACCAAAACCTTGGTACCTTCGAGCGCCATGGCAAATGCTGTAAGTTCGGATTTGGAATAAACGATGCCACAGGGATTGCTTGGACTATTGAGAATCAAAACTTTAGTACGGGGGCCAATGCTTTTTTTAAGCTGCTCCACCGTAAGTTTATACGAAGTAGCAGCATTTGTTTTCAGAACGATCGGAGTGCCTCCGGCAAGCCGCACCATTTCTGGATAACTGACCCAGTAGGGGCTTGGAATTAAAACTTCATCTCCGGGAGAAATGACGGCCAATAAAAAGTTAAAGATGGCCTGCTTAGCACCGCTTGAAACTACGACGTCATCGGAGGTGTAAGCCAGTCCGTTCTCATCTTTGAACTTTTTTGCGATGCGCGCGCGCAACTCGGGAAGCCCAGGGACCGCGGTGTATTTATTTTTCCCGTCGGAAACCGCCTTCATAACGGCTTCATTTATTACGAAAGGCACCGGAAAATCGGGCTCGCCCGCCGCAAAATTAATTACGGAAATCCCTTTGGCCGCAAGCGCCCGAGTAGCCGCAGCCATTTTTAGAGTAGCGCTTTCGGCCACCCCTTGCATTCTTTCCGCTAAGGAAAAATCGAGAGCATTGTTTTGGGATGATGGAGTCATAGTTTATTCTTAAACCTTCATTCTTTTTTTTTGTTTAAATAAGCGACCACTTGCCTTGGTAAATAAGGACTAACGTCCCCCCCGAAACTTAAGAGTTCTTTAATCATGGAAGAACTTAAAAAATAAAGATTTTGGCCGGTCGCCATAAAAAACGTTTCGATATTTCCACGCAGTTCCCGGTTCATGGAAGCCATCATGAACTCGTATTCAAAATCACTGGCGGCCCGCAACCCGCGCACCAGAACGCTCGCGGAGTGTTTTCGCGCGTAATCCACCACCAAACCGTCCCACTGATCAACCTTTACGTTACGGAAGGGCTTCACGACTTTAGAAATGAGATCCACCCGCTCCTGCGCCGTGAGTAAGGTGGTCTTACGGTTTTTTTTCCCTTCGTTATTCGCAACGAGGATGGTCAGTTCCAAAAAATAGGATCTTGCGCGGGTTACGATATCCAAATGCCCGTTGGTGAACGGATCAAATGTACCGGCATAAATGGCTTTAGGTGGCTTCACCCATTCTTCTTACAAGAATCACGACTTGGCTTCCACCGTATTTCTTCACTTCCATCAACTCTAGGTTGGCGATTTTCAATAAATCGTAAACTTCATCGTTGAGCAGCGGGATATCCGCATTCTCTTCAAAGAAAAATAGGCCTTCGCTTTTTAAAAAGGCGTCGGGAACCTTACTCAAAATTTTAAGGATCTTTAAAAAGTAGCCTTGATCATAAGGCGGGTCAGCCCAGATCACGTCAAAGCGCTGATCTTTTAACGTCTGATCTTGAGTTAAAAAAACTAGAACATCCTCCTCCTCTAGAGTTGCGTCCCATTTCAAGCTCTGCGTAGCGGTTTTTTGTACCGTTTTTGCATTTTCCGCAAAACGCTTCATGTTTTTTTTAAGGACTCTCACCGTCTGAAAGTGATTTTCGACAAAATGCACGCTTTGGAATCCCGCACTTAAGAGCTCAAAACCCACCGCGCCAGAACCGGCGAAAAGATCAAGGGCGGACAGATTCTGCGTGTGACCAAAGTAAGAGCGAATGACGTTCATGACGGCTTGCCGCAAACGTTGGGCAGAAGGCCTAGTTTGCGCTCCGTCCGGCGCATTGATTTTAAGACCTTTATAAATACCGGAAGTCAAAACGAGCATGGTTGAACCATACCCTAAGTTTAAGCCGCGTCGCGACCCTTTAAAGGAATTCGGAATTCGGCGCCAGAATCTGTCGAAATCGCCAAGGTATCTTTTTCCAGGGTTAAAATTACGCGCGTTCCGTTTTGCTCAAACTCAAGGGAGATCGCAGCGCAGCCCCCCACTTTAAGGGCAAGGCCTCCGCCGCCGAAACTTTGCTCATAACCGTGAGTGTCACCGGCAGGTGTAGTTGTTGTTTCAAAAGCCAAGGGGTCAGGATGGACAACGTGGGCATCAGTTTCTACTAAACTTTCAGTGGCAATTTTTGTATTTTTAATGGGAATCACCTTTGCATTTGGGGAAGCGGCCCCTTCGGTTTCGTGGTCAAAAATTTCGGCATTCGTTGCCGTGTCGACTGGTTCGGAAGGATTTTGAGGCGCCAGGGCATGTGCCGAGGTGTCGGGAGTTGTCTCGGCCGTCGTCGCAGTGGCCGTTTTGCTTTCAATGCCTTCAATCTCAGCCAGGATTTTTTCAATCTCATCTGATTGGTTGGAAAAACCGGATCCGGTATTTGAATTGGCGGCGTCTGTCATAGTTTTCTCCTTCTCGGCAACGTTTTTTTAAAGTTGCTGCGCATTAAATTTATAAAATTTCAAATTTCAAGGCGCCTTACATGAAGAACTTCGGACAGATGACTTTAAATATTAAGTTTCTAAGAAATTTTTTCAAACAAAGGTAGGCGAATACTTCCGAGTTGGTTAAACCTTTTCTTTGCTGTGGTTGCCTCAAAATGACGTCCAACTTTGACTCTTTCCCAAAAAATTTGAATCAAGCCCCCCGCGAAAATGACGGTATTTTTGCGATGATGGGCCTTATCGACAAGGACGTTTTATCTAAAAGCCTGAATGTTCCTACGGGCAAAGCCTTGAATCCCAAGCCCGTACAAAAATCTAGGCCACCCGCCGCCGCACCAAAGCTTACCCTTTCTGGCGAAGAATGGATTCAGCCTAAAAATGAAGTGTCGTTCCATCCCATTCTAAAGAGTTTTGATGAGTTATTTGAGCTCTTTAGACGGGATATCTTTCAACACCGAGATCAACTGCTCCACCTGAACAGCTCGCGGCGTCAAATGATTGAGCGCAGGCTTGAGGTCATCGCCAGGCGCATCGCAAGGGCGCGCGGCGAAAAACCCATTAAGGTTCTCTCGCTTCCCGATGTCCTAAGGGACTCTTTTCACGATATGCGGGAGAAATCCCAAGCCTTAGCGGCCCTGGATGGTTTTATCGCTGAAGTTGCGCTCCATAACATTTTTCAAATTGCGTTTCTGCTCTCGGCCGATGTTGCTCGATTACGCACGTTTGAAAAAAATGATCTCACGCGTCTTAATTTTGTCTGTCATTCCTTCGTCAATCAAAAGACCATCGCCTTCAACCAAGACAAATGCTCCTGGAACTTTGTGCGGCCAAGCATTTATTCCTGGTACAGCCTCTCCCCCATCGCCCTTGAGCAGCTCAACGCTGAGACACTGAATCGTTTGTTGCGCAAGGACAGCCCCAGCCACAAACAAAATCAATTTATAGATTTTTCTTCTCTTGCGCCAGAACAAGAGTCTTTCGCCTTTGAGCCCCTTACGCAGAACATAAGCCAGCTTTTGGACGGCTGGTTATCTTCGACTCACCATAAAGCGGCGTTTGATCATCTCGATTTTGCGACAGAACGTTCAGGCATTCGCTCTCTGCTTAATTTTTTGGAGGCAGAACTTGGTGTTTCCCTGGCGGATCGCATTCAGCGGCGGCTGTTTTTAAAACGGGCGTTTTTGCCCTGCTTGGAGTCAGGCGCCTGGGCTTTGGAACTTCTTGAAAGCATGTTCAAAGTGCTTGAGCAGCAGTGGACCAGGGAAGGCGCGCTCCAAGGAAATCTCGGAACAGTTTCCCAAAATGTCGTAGAGGCCATTGAATATTCTTTGCAAAATTCACTCTGGGGTTGTGAGGGCGAAAGCTTTGAAACCTTTCAGCTGGAGGCAAGGGTACTTATCCGCGTAGTTGAATTCCTCAGCAAATTTGAAAACCACGGAGCTGGATTATTTAGCCAGGATGGTGGAGCACAATCGCTTTATCATTACCATGGATCAAAGGCGCGCCCCTTACGCATTCCCCATGGGATTCGGATCGCGCCTCACCTTGGCATTGAACTTCATAATTTGGTTCAAGAGCCTTTAAGTCCTTCCTTCACTAATTTGATGGAAATCGGCATGTCACACGGAAGGTCGGCTCTGAAGTTTTCAAACGATGGCGTAGGCCTTCCGAATGCAACTACGTCCCAGGGCGTGGCTTCAGCATCTCCTGCTTCGCTGGATCTCGCTTCCTCTGCCCATTGCCAACTCTCACACCAAGCGAACACGGCGGCCGTCATTCAAAACTCTGAGAACTTCGATCTTGCGATTGTTTTAGATCATATCGACCGGGTGCGCTCGACACGGTGGCTTAAAGCTTTAGGTGAACAGGCTCCGTATTGGCGTGCATTCTTGGGCAGCAGTTCTAATTTGAATTGGGGCGAGTTGCACTTAGCCCTTGCACTTTCAAAGCTTAAGGAAAATGGAACTTGTGTGTTTTTATCCCACCGCACCCTTCCCGATGGTGGGGATGGCGATCGTTTGCGCCGATGGATTTTAAGCCAAGCCACCTTGGAAGTGCAAGTGCTTGACCTGCCTGAGGAATCCTTTGGAAGTTATCGGCACCTCTACGTGTTTAAACGTTGCTCCCAAAAGACGGAGCGCGATCACCATCGCGTGCACTTTGGATCTTGGCGTGAACCACTTTCCCTTTCATTACTGGAAGAATCTTCCAGTACGCAGTGGGAAATTTCCGAGCGCGGGTGGGATCAAGTTTTTGTAAGGGGTGCAGCTCCTCTTGTGAGGCACCTTACCCATAAGTTTCCCAAACTTTTTCAAGTGGCGTCCGTGCAAACTTGGTCGCCCGATCAACGTGGCGAGATGCAAGCGCTGTTTGATCAGAAGGATGTCGCGGCCCTTGAGGTCAAACGACAAGGTTATCGTTTGGAGTTTCAGCCCCTGCAGGCTCACTCGCCCTCCCGCGAGCGAGTCGTCATCTTCCCGCACAATGCGAATGATTTGTCTTGGCTGTGCAGCGTTTTAAATTCTTCGCCCGTTCAATTTTGGATCAAAATGCAGTTGACCCAGGAAGGTGGGCCCTTGCGAGCCCAAGACATGCGTTCCATACCCGTAGTGGATATGGCCTCCGTTTCATCCGAAGTGGTAACGCAGTATTTGCAATGGCTTTCTGGAGAACAATCTTCATCCCGAATGAATGAAACGGCACTTTTGGAATGGTGCCGCACGGCAAGCCAAGAAGAAAAGGCGCCCATGATGGTGGCTCTGTCGCGCAGGCGCTTTACGCAGAAACGTACGCTCAACCGCTACCTTGACCTTTTTGAAACCTTTGAAGAGGACAAGTTGGATTTTGATCCGGAACGCCTCAGCGTATTTTACCCAGAACATCTGCTTTCCCAGATTGGCGAAGTATCTCACATTCGAGTGCAATACATTCACCCCACCGCCGTGAATCCAAATTCAAATTTAGGTTCGGGATCGGTGGCCAATTGGGTTTTGCGCGAAGTGAATGTTTCCCAAGCATCTGCGGCATCTTCACCGGCATTCTCATTGATTCAGGTTCAAGTAAAACAAGGCGGTCAGATCCGTTTCTTAATTCCAAGGATTTTGGCCGATCTTTTCGTGTCCCAACTCAAACGTTTGCGGGACTTCACTTGGGAAGAGGCGTTACAAATTTTGCGGGTGCCCTCTGACCTTGAGCTTTTTGAGGCTCAGACTTCAGAAATCAGAAGAGTTTGCCAACAAACCTTATTGGAAGTGAGAGCAACGGACCGGGTTATGGAGGTCCTCTCCCTTGATCTATTTGAGATCCTGCCCCAGGATCGTCAGTACCTGAGGAGTGAGCTCAATTGGGTGTAGAGCTGAGACACGTCAATGGTTGTCTTTTTTTGCGCAGGCAACTTCGCCTCCTAAAAGACCTGATGGCGGACAAGTCAGCATTTGCAAAGTCCACATTAGAGCTTCTAAACTCGCTTGATTCAAAATTGCCCAATGACGAAAATGGAATTCCTCCCCTGGAAGTTTTTGAGTCCTATCTCATCGATGACCTGGATGCGAGTACGGTGCTTCATCACCATTCCGAGGAATTGTTAAGACTTGAAAAAATGATTCTGGAACAAAGTTTGTCGGAAACTTCCCGTGAGCAATTCCAGAAGAATCTACGCCACCCGCTGGAACTTAAGGAACGTTCCAAATTTTTTGGGCGTAAGGCGGCGTTTGAAATCCTAGAACGTGGAGAACTGGTGCGCCCGCGTCCCTCGGAGGAACTTACCCTTAAGCAAACTCAATGGATTCTCTATCACCGGTTTCAGTTCGTGCCTTCGTATCAGGAACAGGGTTTTCTCACGGTAAGGGATCTGGAATCGCATTTGCTCATGGAAAATCGTGGCTGCCCTCACATACGTTGGCAGAGGTCAGCTGAGTTATTGGATTTACTTTGTGATCTAGAAGCGGATTTTTTTCTAGGATTTCTAGAGGTCACGGCCCCCCGCAGCCATTTTCAAAAGAGGCCGTCGGCATTGGCCCATTGTTGCGTGTGGGAGCTTCACTCTACGGCTGGCTTATCTACTCTTTCAAGCCAGCGATAAACTGTACGCAAATTGATCCCTAAAATCTGCGCAGCCTGTGCTTTGTCACCTCGACATAGGTCCAGTGTTTGGCGAATCACATGATCTTCAATCTGGCGAAGGGGTGTACCGAAGGGAAGTACGATGTGAGCTTCGGGTTCGGCCTTCGCAGATAAAGACTGTTCAAGAATTTGTTTTGGTAGATCACGAACCGTAATCAGTCCGCCTTGGCAAAGAGCCGCTCCGCGTTCCACGACGTTGCGCAGTTCTCGCACGTTTCCCGGCCAGTCATAACTTTTGCAGAGCGTCCTAGCTTCCTTCGTCATGCTGACTTCCTGTCGAAGGTTTTCTTGTTCAGGTGTCGTGAAAAACCGGCAAAAGTAATCTAGCAAAGCTTCGATGTCGCCAGGGCGCTGGCGCAATGGATACACATCAACGCTCACTACGCGTAATCGGTAGAGTAAATCTTCCCGGAACTTTCCCTGGTCGCAAAGAGATTCAAGCTCCTGGTTCGCCGCCGTAACCCAGCGCACATCGATTCGTCTACTCTCGTTACTGCCTAGGGGGCGCACCTCTTTTTCCTGGATGACCCTCAGTAATTTTGACTGCATGCTCAAACTCATAGACGTGATCTCATCAAGAAAAAATGTACCACCGTCGGCCAAGGTAATCTGACCGGGTTTTTCTTGGTGAGCTCCCGTAAAAGCTCCACGTTCATAACCAAAAAGTTCACTCTCTAATAAAGTTTCCGGCAACGCTGCCGCATTGAGCGCTACGAAAGGTCCATTTTTCCGGAGGCTTTTCTCATGAAGTCGCTTGGCCAGGAGTTCCTTTCCCGTGCCACTCTCCCCGGTGATGAGCACCGACGCTAAGGTCGGCGCCACTTGATCAATCAGCTGAAGAACCGCTTGGGATTTTAAATCCTTTGCGATGAACTCCGTGGGCGGCGCAGGAGTCATGGGAAGCGAGGCCGCCTTTTTGGCTTGTTTTAGGCGGTAGGCGCGCAATCTTAAAGTTTCCTGGCAGAGGAGTTCCAGTTCCTTTTTTTTAAGCGGCTTCATCAAAAAGTGGATGGCACCCTGGCGCATGAGCTCGATGGCCTGGGCGAGATCGCCATAGGCCGTCATAAAAGCCACGTGCGGGCGGGACGTTTTATCACGTTGTCCCTGACCGCTATGAATCACCAGGTTTTCTAGGCAAGCATGCTTAAAGAACAAGTCCCCATCCATGACGGGCATTCTCAAATCGCAAAGGATCAAATCAAATTGTCCCTGATTCCTCAGGATCTGCAATCCTTCTTCGCCGTGGGCAGCGCTCGTGCAATCATGACCCAATCGTAAAAACATCTCCTGCAAAGAAACGCGGCCTGAGACATCGTCATCAATGGTGAGGATGCGAAGTTTCCGAAGCTCCTCAGGATGCCCGGATGGTTGACGCGTAGGGGGTTTCATTTGAGCGCTCTCCTAAATTCTTTGGGGCAAGGGTTTTGAAAAACTGCAATGGTAAGGAAACTTCAAAACACGCGGAATTCTTTGCATTGACGCTCAAAGTAAGATCCCCCCCAAATTTACGGCAGAGCTCGCGGGCAACCGCTAAACCAAGGCCATGGCCCTTAGCCTTCGTCGTCACGAAAGGCCTAAAAATTTCCGTTCGCAAATCTTGGGAAACACCTGGCCCGTTGTCCGAAACCCGCACTAAAAAATTTTGGGCTACCCGCACCGCTTCAATGTGAATGATGCGTTGAGGCGGGGTGGAACCGCCGTGGGCTACGTTTTCGAGATGATCCAGGGTAAAGGCCTCCATGGAATTTTTTACTAAATTCAACAATATTTGTTGAAGTGCGCGCGCTAGATCCTGGGGCAGAAACACCTCTTCCATGGCCTGGGAAATATTGAGATCCATTTCCACGCCATGGGCCATGAGTTGAAGACTCATGAGATTTAAGCTGTGCTCAAACACTTTTTGAAACTCAACTTTCTTTTTAGCGCTCCAATCATCGCCGATGCGCTGGGTGGAATCACGCGAAACATTCAAGTATTCATCACAAGTGCGATTAAGACGGTCAATCTCCCCGTGAATCAACGCAAGCCTAGCTGAGTCATTTTTTGAAACTTCCAGCATTTCTAACTGTAAACTTAATGCATTTAATGGATTCCTGATTTCATGGGCCATCTGGCTTGCCATTTTACCCATGAAGCTCAGTTTTTCCGCAACGCCTAGCCGCTCCTCTAATTCTACCCGCGGAGTCACGTCGGAAATGATCACCAGGCAATTGACCGCATTTTCTAAGTCAATAAACTGCAAATTGAAATCAAAAGATTTTCCCGCCAAACGGCCAATTCCTTTAAGTTCATGGAGCTGCAGATTTTCGCCCTTTGCCAACACCGCATTGAGATCCACGCCCAGGTTTTCCAAGAACAACCTTTTTGAATCAGAGAGCTTAGGTGCGCCTTCATTTTGAAACATGCGCCAGAACGATTTGTTCGTACGTAGAATTCCCCCGTCATGACTGAGCATCATGAGAGCTAAGTCCAGGGAATCGAGAATTTTATCGCTCAGTGACGTGAGTTTTTTTAGGTCATCTAGACGCCGATGGGAGAATTCTAGCTCAAGGGTTGAGGTGCGTAGAATTTCTTGCATACTCCTACTGCGGTGGGAAATCTCAAGTTCTTTTTCCTTCTGCAGCTCCTCGAATCTCCGGCGAAAACCGCTTCGTTTCGCCCAGGCGACTCCCGCAAAAATGGAAAGGTAGAACGCCCACATGAGAAGTAGATTTCTACTCAATGTATTTTGTTTTACCTGCCAACCGGCCAGGGTATGTTTCTGTTCGCGTGCGAGGTTCTCTAGACTTCTTTCCATTCGCGCCTGGAGTTCCCTTAAGGACAAGTAAAACTCACCTCCCGCCGTCAAATCACCTTGCGATAAAGCCCGCTTTAAATTTTTTGCAAAACTTAAGTCTTGCTCGGCGAGCAAGTCATTTTGGTGGGAAAGCAAGTTCTTAAGGCTTCCGTAGGAGGTGTCGAGTTTCTTAATCAACGACTGGACTTCGGGCTCAATAAATTTTTTGTAGGCGCCGGGCGGTAGGTTTAAATCGAAGTCTTCCGAGCCCCATTTGGAGAATTGCACCGAGGAGTCAATCATTTTGCGGTACAGTACGAAACGGCCCACGATGTTTTCCGTCTGGGCGAGCGCTCCTTCCACTAGGTTTTGCTGCATGTTCTTGAGTTCAATCAGTTCTTGATATGCCCAATAGCTTTTACTAGCTAAAACCAACCCTGCGACCAGAAGCACTAGAGGTAAAGGATCCCGAGTTTTGCCCATTGACTCATATTCTACATGAGGCGGAATTTAGAAAAAGGATGATGCTTTAAGTCAGACAAGACAAATTGCCAAAGTTAGGAAGTTTTTGCCTAGCTTGGAAAGGGCTCACCGGTGGCCACACGACGGCCCAAAAAAACTTGCGTGAGGAAACGGGCATCCTGCCCTGCTTCACGCTTGGGATCGTCATCGTGACGCGTGAGCTTCCTCACGCAAGTTTTTTTGGGCCGCCGTGTTTCATACGCTGTGCATTTCTTTGGCCTGGAATTACATATCTAACAAACGAATTTAAATTGATTACTTTTCTCAGGACATACTTTGCGTACGGGCGCTGGCATTTTGGATCGAGGTCGTTGCTGCACCTATGACAAACTGACCTACCGCAAACCCTGAAGGCTTTTTGTAATGCAGTTTAAACCTTCGGCCGAGGTTGGGGTTTCGATTAGTGGAGTGAGGAGATTTGTTAGTGTGGTTTGGAGTTCGGTGCCTTGGGGGCCGCGGTAGTGGGCGAAGGATCTTTCGGTGAAACCGCGGGCGGCTTGCGTTTTAGAGATGACGTGGGCGGCCGTGGTGGAGAAGGCTTGCCTGAGTTGGCTGGGAGATGGACTTACTTCTAGATTTAGTTCGGAGTGAATGGAGTTCAAATGAGTTACGGCCTCACCTACGGAAATTTGGTTTTGGTTTAATCTTTGATAGGTACGAATAAGGCGGTCGGCGAGCATGAGGGCTTCGCGAGGGTCGAGGCTTTGGTGTCCGCCTACACTTTGGATGATGCGCCGGAGTTGGGAGTGTTCGCGGGCGATGGCTTCGTTTCTTTCGTTTAAGACACTAGATTCAAGTCCTAAGGGGTTACCTAAAAATGGGATAGTCGTGGGCTCGTGGGCTAAATTTTCAGTGATGGATTGGGACGGCTCAGTTGGGCTAGAAGCGGCAACCGGCGCCTCAGTGAGTCCAAGTGCAAGATAGTCTCGCAGCGGAGGTAAGGCGTACGTTAAAGGTGCACTATCAACAGATTTTGTTGTATTTGTAGCTGTAGCTGTCGCAAAATTTGGGGACGCGTTTTGGATGCGCCTGCGGGCGATAAATTCTCTTGCTCTCATCGCCGCGTTCCTTGCCCTGCGCCACCATTCTTGAATATGACTTTGGGTGGTTTGGAATCCTCGTCTTAATCCTGCACCACGGGATTGCGCGACTGCCGGCACCGGCGAGCGAGGGTCGCGTCGGTTTGGGGTTGAATCATAAATCGTACGGCGAATTTCGCCAGCGGGTGACCTGCGCAGTTCGTGAGTTCTTGCGTGAAAGTCGTCAGCCCTTAATGTCCGAGCACCCGGCTCCACCCAGAATTCCGAGCGGGACTCAACTCTCACCGATGGATTTCCACCATGATAGCTTTCTAGAACCGCACTAAAAATTTCACTGGCGCCAGAACACTGCGTGCAGACCACGGCATCCTCCGCCAGAAACCTTGCTAGCGGCGTGAACTCATTTTCAAGTTTCGTACTGGGATGCGCAGGAAATGTTTGTTCCGATCGGTAAGTATAAAGGCCTGACTCTCGAACCGTGGCTTCCAGTTCTGATCCAACCACTAAAATACTATTGCGTTCGGAGTGCGACCGCATCAAAGCATCAAGCCTATCCGCTAATACTACAAAACCCGCATCCCTAAGTCGCATAATCACCGGTCTTAGGCGTTCTATTTCATAAGTCTGCGAAAGCGGATTTGCCGCATCGGGCGTGGCGGATATTCGGTAAGCGGCATTGATATGAAAGAAGGGAACCTGCCCCCCGACCTCTCTTCGCAAACGAACAATGTTTTCCCGCGTTGGCCCGTGCATGAGAACATCATAATCTTTACCTTGCTTAAGCCTGCGGCCTTGGAGATCGGTCACTTCAATATGGGAGAGCACGTGATTTTCTGGCCGCGGAAGTGGTGCATCCGGGGCATGTGGCCCGCCGAGCATGGGAACTCGAGTGCGAACCTCCACCAACGCCGGATAATTTCTATTTCTTCCACGTAAAAGCCAAGCCACGGGATTCCTTGCGGGAGGTGGTGGTACGTTCACAACATGGGATTCTGAAGCATTTCTAAAATCTTCAACTTGTCCCAGGAGAAAGTGAGCGGGCATTTGTTCTCGAGGAATTCGCCCGCGGTAAGCCACATGATAATGAATGTCGTCCTTTGGGATATGGTTGGTCGCGGTGCTCCTAGCCCCCAATGGCAACGCTACCGGCTGCGGGGTAGCGGTCGCCGATGTTGGAGGAGCTTCTAAATTATTATTATTTTGGGCCGTCGGCATTAGAAACCCGCCGTGGTTAGCTCGGTCTATCCGTTCCACTAAGTTTTCGGCGGGTAAATTATTACGCCTAAGCGATCGTTCTCTTTCCAATACAGAGTCCATTCCTTCGCTCCAAAGGTGAGCCTCCAATGCTACGGCAGCTTTGTTGATGTCATTTGGCAACCACCGCAACGGTTGGGTTTGTTCATGCTGCCGCACGAAATGTCCGAGCTGAAATTCCATATCGGAATCTGCGGTAAACTGCGCATCAAGCACCCTCACCCCTTCCGCATAATTCTGAATCAAATGCGGTACGGATCTTCGAAATAAAGTCTCCCGAACGAGGTCCTGCTCCGTAAGTATCTCGCCCCGGGGCCCCCTGGCGTCTGGCTCCGTCATGAAATATGTGGAAACCGCGTCCGGGTTCATTTCTGGGGGTAAATGCGGTAAATACTGGAGCGTGCTCACGGGCACCCTTTGACCGCTCAGCAATAGAACAGGTTCATTTGTAAGCGAATCCCATTCAAAATTAATTCTATTTAGGTCAGCGACATCCAAGATATGCACGTCTTTTCCAATCCTGCGTCCCTGCACATCAAAACCTTCCGGTAGAACTCCTCGATAATTCGGATCCGGAATATACGCGAGCGATCCATGCCCTTCCGAGATCATCGTCGCAAATGCGCCTCGAAATCGGTTCCGTAAAACATCCAACTGCCTTCGCCGCCACAGGGCTAATTCCTGAGCCGGCGGCAGCCGCAAAGCATTGGCTTTTCTTACTCTTGCATCGTGGGTAAGATGGGTGACCAGCCGATGATAATCCTGATTATAGGGTGGTTGATTTAGGAAACGTTCCGGGCTCAGCGTGACCGAATTTTTTTGAATGAAATCTGGCGTTCGAGATGGAATGCCCGGAAGGGAAAGTGGCGCCACTTGGGGCAAGTTTTCAGGTAATGGGCTCGCCGATACTCCATAGGGAGCAATGCTTCTAGTTGATAAAACGACTTCGGTTAACGGATGAGACTGGCTGATGGTTTCTAAAATTTGCGCTCGCGCCTGAACGTCGATGACCGTCTGTTCCCTTGGGGATAAAGGCGGAAGCATTGCTTCGTTGGACGTTACTTTTTCGCCCGTTTCGGAAACATTTTGTGCCGGGTTTCGTTGTCGCGCCTGCAACCGCAAGTAATCATGCTGAAGCCGAGTCATGGGGTCTAGTAAAAAGCTCTCCCCTCGCGACTGCACTGCCTCGTCCAGAAGTCGGTTTCGCCGCAAATGCCCGATCCGCATATTCCGAATGCGATCCGCCCCAAACAAGGTGGTGCCCCAATTGATTGCATTATAAATTTCTGACGCAGTACGGTCCGTAATTTTTGAATGATCAAATAATGTCGTGAGGCTCGGAAGCCCTGGCTGCTTCACCGTACTTAGCACCACTTGGGCAAGGTCACCTAAGGACCCATCTTGTCCCCTTAGGCGGAGCAAAGGTTCTTCCTGCTCCCTCACAATATTCCCAACGCCAAGTGACTGAGCCACATCTAGATCCGGCGTAATAAAGAGCGCCATCCCCGAATGGACACTGCGCACCGGCGTAGGGCCCGCCAAAAGAAGTTCAACATCGTTTGTGCGTTCCAGTAGAGACGAAGGAACCGTCATATGCGACTGCGAACCTATGTAACGATCATAAAGTACTCCGCTGGGTATACCTCGCCTTCGCACCCAGTCCCTCGTGCGGTTATGCCAGTCCGCAGTATTATCGCCCCACCATTTACCATGGCCAGCATCCACGCCGGCCCGCACTTCGGGGATGGTGTGGTAGAAATCAGTTAAGGTGTCGAGCGCATAGGTATAATTTAATGAACTTGGGGTTTCTGTTCTTAAAATTTCCACAAGCTCGTCGCGAATATTTCTATCGTAGTGGACCAAACGGCGAAAGGCCGGAAAGAAATTTAAAAACTTTCGGTTTCTTACATCTTCGAGAATAAACGCCCTAGTCTCCGGCGTGTAGGCCGAGGCAGGGATTGCGCGATTAAGGGAAGAAATCAATCGGTCGTAGGGAAACTGATTCCTAAGATATGGAGCATTATAAATATTAATTATTGCAGCCTGGACCTCCGGTCTCGAATAACCCACATCAACCATGTCTGGCAGGCGCGCTACGGCGTGCATAATCAACGCTACGTTAAGGTGAGTCCCATCGCCGCCACTGTTCCTCGAGATATTTCGCGCAAAGTGCCCCAAAACATACGCCGAAAGCTCAGGCGAAAAAGTTTCTTTAGAACCCTGGTATCTATCAGCCGTTAGTTTTAAAATTTTCGCCACCAAGTTATAGCGACCTTGAGCTTCAAGTTCCGGTAAAATATATCGGGCTAACGCGGCCTCGGGCGGCCGTAACTTAGTACGTTTATTGTTCAGTTCTGCGGTGAGAATATCCACAAATGCATCAGGGTCCCTCCGCAATTCTGCTAAGTAAAAATCTCGAATCCGCGGGCTCGCATACATGAGGTGCGGAAAAAGATGGAAGATATCTTTTGGTTGTGAAAGAAGCGCACTTTCAATTTCTGGATGGAGCTGGCGAGTATTTCCTAATTTCTGAATAAGCTGCCGCATATCATCCCCGTAAAAGTACCCCCTAGCGTGCCGCCGCAAAAAAGCCTCGCGCACCCAACGGACTCCATTCACGTGCTCAAGCAAAGAAGATTCAAACACTAGCGCGTCAAGATCTGCAGATTCCATGACCAGACTTCCAGAGTCCGTACTCCAAGGGTGCGCCGCAAGTAAGGGCCCCCATTGCTCCAAGTCAGCCCGTGGAGTGTGGTAGTACACCGCCAGCCCTTTGATAAACGTATCCTCCGCAACGAATCGCTCCCCCTCGGGAACTTCGTAGAGTCTCGCTAAAATAAGGGATTTAAACCGTTGATTACCGTTCGCAATATGAAAGAGTCGCGCCCATACGTCCATGCTCGAATAATTCGTACGACGTAAAAAGCTCAATAAAATTTTAATCCCATCAAGCCCCGACCATGAGTATCCCGTCGCATGCAAAATCCGATACGCCTTTTCACCACGGAGCGCCTCCGCTTCAGCCCCACTTTGAAGGCCTCGGGCAAGCCGCACAAGTTCATCCAACGCCACTTGCCGATCACCGGCATTTTGGTTGAAAATCGCCTTAATTAAAAATACAAATCCGTCGGCCTGCGCCGACTGGAAGTCAAACGTATCCACGATGGCCCCTACCCGTTCCCGAATCAAATGCGGTGGTGAACCAAAAACCAAATGCGGAGAAAATCCCTCCGCCGCCAACACTGCGACGAGGGTAAAACACCACAACCTAAATTTTGACCAGGTTTTTGGGACGGACGTCATCTTCTAAGTGATCGGAAGAAGACCAGAATCCATGGATAGCTAGGTTAGCTTAAATCAAAAAAGCGAATTTCACTTGGCAAAAGATTCCCCACGCCACGGCATTAAATTTATTTTATTTAGAGCTTAGCCTCGGCCACATCCAATTCAAGCCTTGGCGCTAAGGGCTGGGGCGCGCCAAGCAGGAAATTTTTACCCTCAAACTCGATAAGGCTAAGCCCCAGTTCGTCAAACCGAGCGGCAAAACTTTTTTGAAAAGCATGACCCTGCTTCCAACCATGACCACCGCTTGCGATACCTAAACCAATTTGATTTAAAATTTTCTCAGAAAAATCGGGCACCACCGGCCAAAGTCCCAGAGCCAAAGAATGAATGCCCGCGATGATATCGGAAATCACCACGGCGAGAACTGCCTTAAGGCTCTCATCGTTCGCGGCCTGTTTCGCCAATGCCCAAGGTTTTGTTTCGTCGATGAATTTATTCAGTGACATGGAGAATGCCTGAAGGGCATTGCAATATCCCATGGTGTTAAAATCTAGAACAGACTTTTGTAGAAGCTCCCCCTCACGCCCTAAAATTTCCTGCATGCGATCCCACACTGAAGCAAGGCCTGGAAACTTAGCAAGATAAGCCACCCGCTCAGCCGAGCCCTCCGGAAAAATGCTAACTTTCCCCTGCCAATCCGGAAAATATTTATGAGTCATGCTCACCACACGGTTCACGAGGTTGCCCATATTATTTGCAAGGTCAGCGTTGCACTTCGTGACTAAGTCTTCGTCGGAGTAATTGCCATCCCCTTCAAAAACATTTGCCGAAAGCAAATACCAACGCAAACTATTGACCCCATAATCCTTCATAACTGCATCGGGGGTCACGAGATTTCCCCGGCTTTTGCTCATCTTTTCGCCTTTGTAGTGCAGCCAACCGTGGGCCCTTACGCTCTTTGGCAAGGGCACGGGCTTACCGCCATCGCCATGGGTAGAAAGCAACATTGCTGGCCAGTACACGCAGTGAAACCGCGTAATATCTTTGCCAATCACATGCACATCACACGGCCAAAATTTTTCAAAAAGTTTTTCATCGCTCAAATATCCCACGGCCGACAGATAATTGATAAGCGCGTCGTACCACACGTAAATCACGTGCTCCGGATCCCAAGGCACCGGCACACCAAACTTGAAGGACGTACGGGAAACGGAAAAATCCCGAAGCCCAGATTTTACAAATTCCTTAATTTCCTGCGCTCGAGAATCGGGCTTTAAGAACCCACCCTCCAGCAAAGTTTCAATTTCCTTTTGATAAGCACTCAGTTTGAAAAAATAATTTTCTTCCGACACCAACCTTAAATTGGTTTTGTGGGTGGGGCATTGGCCAGCCAAAGCATCTTTTTCGGTATAAAAACTCTCACAAGAATCACAGTAGTGACCATCGTACTTCTGTTTGTAAATGTCGCCCTTCTCGTAGGCTCTAGTAATAAGATTTTTACAAACCGCTACATGATCCGCATCCGAAGTACGGATGAAGCGATCAAAACTTACCTGCATCTCGGCCATGGTTTTTAAGATGTCACTTGCCATGAGGTCACAATAGCTTTGGGGGTCCATCCCTTTAGCGAGCGCCGCTTTTTCTACGTTTTGACTGTGCTCATCCAAGCCCGTGGAAAAAAATACTGGTTTTCCCAACATGCGTTGTGCCCTTGCCACCATGTCGGCAGCGAGCACCTCCCAGGCAAATCCTACATGCATACGATTGTTCGGATAGGCAATGGCGGTGGAGAGGTAAAATCCTTTTTGATCCTTTTGCATGATTCTACTATGGCATAGCCAGGTAATTCTTGCCCACAGCAATTTCTTAGGAAATCTACCGAAGAAAACACGTGGCCGAACCTATTTCTAACAACCTCAAAGATATGATCGAAGATTCACCCGAATTTGACCCGCGGGCACAAATTATTTTCATCCATCCTTTGACCCCGTCCTTACAAAAACTCCTGGAATCCCTGAAGAAAGATCCTAATTCGAATCTCATCGAAGCGGGCAGCGCCATGGAAGCGATGCAAATCGCTCAGATGTATAAACCGTGTATCCTAACGGGCAGCATGACCCAGGATTCTGACATTGTAAAAATGTTCACTTTATTTGCGGGCCTCAAATCCGACATCAAAAACAATCACATCAAAACAATGTTGTTATCCGCGGTAAAGGATACTCGCATCGTTAGAAAATTTTCCGACTTAGGCTGCACAGATTACATTTTTGAACCGGTTCCCATTCGGCAGCTCCTCCATAAATTCAGCCTGCAAATCCGCGCAAACCGGGCGGCCCGCAAACAGCGCAATAACAAAGACATTGATTTAAAACGATTGGACCAAAAGCAATTCCAACGCAACAATCTTAACCAGGAAAATGCGGCGAATTTACGAGAACTTGCCGCCAATGAAGTAGAACAGGATTGCTGGATTACCCGGGGAAAACCGAGGCTAATCGACGGAACCTGGAACGTGTCCATGATTGGTCCGCCCACCCATGAAGGAAGGTGGGAAAGGCATAACGATCAGATCTGGAAGTACGTGCCAAGTGATCCTAAAAGTCTTGGGCCCGAAAAGGGAAATTGGTATTTCTCAGGCCAAAAGCCAAGTTACTCAAGGCTTGAATGGCTTTTCAAGAGTGACGCACCAAAACTCTACTTCCAGGACGCAAAAGGAAAAATTCTATTTTATAAGCTTAATCTTGCCGCTGACGAAAAACTGGAAATGGCTAAGGACTCAGCCATTGCCCAGCAACGATTGGCCGAAGAAAAAAGGCAAATTGAAGAGCTGGCAAATTCGGCTGAACCAGAATCGTCGCCAAATAAAAATAAAAAAGAAACATTGAGTCCTGACGAACACGTTTCAAATTCTAGCGATTCGGAAAAGGAAACGCCAGAGGATGAAACGGGGGAATCGAGCGATTCCGAATCCAATAATTTACAATATAAAAGTCTAAAGACAGAAAGCCAGGATAAGGCTAGTGCCCGTAAAAAAAGGAATCTAATTGAGGTCCCCCCGGGGGCCGAAGTAGATTCACCGGAAGCAAACGAAGATAACCCCGAAGAAAAAGCGCTAAAAAGAAAACGAGCAAGTACGATTGTGGTGCCACCCGGCAAAGATCAGCCAAAGGCACCGGCCACCACAAGCCAAAGTCCAACTAATGACCCCTTAACTTCAAAAACTCAATCTCCCAAATCTGCCGAAGAAGAACCAACGCAAAGGCCCATGGTACCTCCCGGCCAAATTGCCAAAAATTCCTCTTCCAAGAAAACAGCCGCCCATAATGAAAAAGAAAACTCAGGCCCATCCAATGTTCCTAAATCTAATGATCCCACCGCAAATTCTAGTTCCGGGCCTAACCAAACTCCTGCCAAATTTTCAAAAAAGGACCGCGCTGTTAGAGCGGATGGTGATTCACTTCAGGATCAGGAACCTGACCCTGAAAAGCAAAGGAGAGGCTTAGACCAAAGAAACTTTTTGCAAAAAAAGGATTCAGAGAAAGGTCCAAACCCGGGAAACACTCGGCCTAAGGTCAACGATCAGCCCACCTTAAACAGAAAAAACTCCGAAGAAAATGGCGATGAGAACCAGCCTCTGAAGTCAAAAAATTTCCTAAAGAAAAAAAGTATCGAGGAAAAAAACCAAAGCCACTCTGAAGATGCCACCAACGCGAGTTCTAGGGAAAATAAGGGCCAAGGCCCAAGCACCGACCCTAACGCATCGAAGGTAAGGCAGCCAAGCGCAAACCATCTCGAAAGAAAAGCGAATGGTTCCGGACCTGATGTCGCCGGTGCATCCCGGAAGCAAAACGAAACGATCAAAAAAAATCTGGCGGACAATAACGGTAATCCAGAAAACACGCCCAACCCAAATAAAGCCGCTGCAAAGCAAGCCCCAAAAAGGAAAACTAGAGAGGCCTCGGAGGGCTCTCCAACTATTGGAGAAACTGAAGGATCAGCCGGTGACAACTTTCAAGCAGACGATGAGGATTCGCCGCTAACCCCCGAAGAAACCTCACCGGTCTCGACCGATTTATTATCAAAAGACGAGCAGACTCTACTGACCAAAGAAGATTTCTCCGTTGAATTTGATCCCAGTGCAGCGGAACCGTTAAATGCATCCGAAACCTTACCCCCCTTAGTTTTGCTTATGAAAATCACCGATTTATTAACTCAGCGAAATCTCCCGCTGGAGCAGCTCACCGAAAAAATCTTCAAAATCCTTTTTCAGGAACTGAAAAAAATTTATCGCAGCCCTAAACTTTTTTTATTGCAAGCAGACTCTACTCTACAATTGGCATTTCCACCCTCCCCTGCTTTAACCCCCGGACGCCCCGTGGCATTGAGTGCAATCCATAAAATTTTCCCCCTCTCGGTATCCGATAAGTCTTCGGGCTTCCTGTGCCTAGAACTGAATGGCCCCCAAATGGATCCAGCGGAACTTGCAAAATACCGCGTGGTAGCACTGGGCCTGTTATCATTAATGCAATGCCTCACGGTCAAAAACCCGGCAAAAGCTGCCTAATTTTCGGCAAAAATTAGCGCTTATCTTCGCGTAAACGCAATCTGCTTTTGCTCGTCCAGACTTTTGTCGATGAAACCACTGAGGTGCTATCTCAGGTGGCAAAAGTCGGGAATTTAAAACTCTATTTGGAAATCGACATCGACGAGTTGCGGGAAGGCGAGACCATTCCGTTTTCGTTGCATTTTCATTTGCCATTAAATGACCGAGTGGTGTGCCTCAAACGTCGAAACTCCCTCATTGAACCAGGATTCATCCAGAAGTTTAAACAAAAAGGTTTTACATCCTTATTGATTCAAGAAACGGATGAAGAAATCCTAAAAGAATATTTAGTCAATGCGGATGCCGCGGCCATAAACTCCGATGCAGCAAATGCAGATGCCCCGACTGCCACCGCAGACGGATTCAACGCAGCGGCTCCGGATTTGCTTACCGCTTCCCTGGATATTCTCGGTAAACGCAGCGAAAACTCTGAAGACCTCCTTCACCTACCAAAAGTAGAAGTTCCAGAACTTGAAAAACAAATTGTTACCGACGAAGCAGAACTTCCAACGCTCACGCCAGAAGTGACCCTGCCCTTAAGTTCAATTTATGAACCGGAACCACAGCCCGCCGCCGGTGTGAACGCCGATCTTGACCTGTCGGCCGAGCAAGCATCACGTCTCAAACAAGCTCTGCAAGGGATGAGTGCCCCGAACACGCAGACCCGCGGTAAATCACTTAAGGAACTTAAGTCCCTCGCCAAGGAAGTGATCCTCGCCGACGAACGCCCGAGCAGTATATTTAGCCAGCTTTGGCAGGAAGTCGTAGATGCCGATGAAGCCGGTCACTGCGGAAATGTAGCAACCTTTAGTGTCCTTTTTTCCATGGCCCTAGGCCACCGGGACCGCGAAATTTTAAAAGACGTAGCTTTTGCCGGACTAGTCCACGATATTGGATTAACGCAGGTGGACAGGAATGTGGTTTTAGCCCCATCAAAAGAAAATGCCTCCCCTGCCCTGCAAGCACACGTTTCCCAAACTTTATTTTTGTTAACGCAGCTTGCTATAACTCCGCCGCCACGGTCTGTAACTTTTATTTTACAGCATCATGAAAAATTCGACGGAACGGGATACCCTAAGAAGGTCAAAAATTGGGATATCCAAGAGCTCTCCCAATCCCTAAGCATGGCCGATCTTTTTGATGACATGTTCCATGGCGGCTTTGACGGTAAAGAACGCACCATAACTGAAGCCTTCCGAGATCTGATGATTCTGGAGAAAAGTAAAATTTTTCCTCAACATTACAATCCTGATCTTTTTGTTCGTTTAGTCCAGTGGATTCAGAACCAGACCCAAGAATTAGTCCTTGATGAAGCACTGAATATCATTGAAGAAAGCTTAGCCGGAACAATAGTAAAGCAATTTAATCCGGAGAAAAAAGCCGCCTAAAATTATTTTACGCTTCGCAACAAAAACCGTGCGCGTCTGCCTTGCTGTGATAAGACTTTCCACATCGATTCCTCCTTAAGTTGCGTAAAAAAAGATTGGAATCGGTGAAAAAGCACCCCGCAAAATCTGCGGGGTGCTTTTTTTTTAGGTTTTGTCCTTAAGTACCATTTGGATCACAAGCGATACCTTGGCGAGTGAGGGCCTCGCAAACGGCTTGCTTAATGTATTGTTCATTGCGGCTCTGGGCATCCCGGTCAATGCATTCCAAATTATTCACCATGAGATCAAGCATGCTGAGCGCGACGTGCCCACCCTGTAAAGTGATCGCTAACGGCGTAGCGATCCCACTGCAGATCAAACCAATCTGGGCAATACCGGCCGTGATGTGAATCACCGTCAACGATGCTTGGAGCACTTGCTTGTCGGTACACGACAAAGTTTTTGATTGCTCAATGGCCGCATCCACCGGGTCTTGAGAATACTGGTCTTGAGTCATCCAGTGACTAATGCCACCTCCTTGCTCGCACTCCTGCACTCGGCTTACGGAAAATGTCGCGCTTCCGGGCCCTGGATACACATCACCTACGGAAATGTCAGCGTTTGCTGTAGGGCTTAGAAGACAGGTGCCAAAAATGAGGACACCTACAACGGATATCAGACTCACCATTTTTAATTTTTTACGATCTTCGCTCATGACTGATTGCTCTCCTTTATTAAGGGGCAGTTAAGGGTAAGCGTCACCTCACCCTCACTGCCCTTGGCTTTTGAAAAGGCCAAGTGAGCAACTTCAATGCCACGAACTTTAAACCTGAGTTCTACTCGTAAATGCTTTCTGATTTTATGGTTTGTGTCTCATCGGCTTTGCCATAGGGAACTTTAAATTTCTGAATGAGCGCATCCTCGCGTTTGATCTCCGGCGACTTCTCAACTCCCGCAGGATAATGGATGCTGCATTCCGGCGCAGAAATTTCCTTTAAAAAACGTGAGGGGTCCGGCGTCACTACTACCGCACTCATGCTTTCATCCAAATTCGTTTGAGGAAAATGTCGCCGAACGGCCGCTTGTACCTCCTGAAACTTCAGCTTGCGAATTTTACTCTGAAGGCGGGAAAGATTTTTTGCGGGCAAACCATAAAAAACAGAATCCATTTCAAATCCCAAATTTCGATCTAGCCCTAAAGCCAGAAGCGGAACGGCTCCCACTAAATGCTTTTGCGTATCTTTGAACTCTTGAGGCGTCAGACCTTGTTTAGAAAAACTCTCAACCTCACCAAAAACTTGCCTAAAAGCAAAACATGCATTTTCAAGGGAGGTCGGCCTTACCCAAACGGTAAACGCCTGTTTGCGCCTAGCCACATGGACAGGAGTGATAAGGTGCGTTCCGCCGTCCGGAAGTTCTTCAATGTAAGAATAGGTTCCATAGTTTAGGCCTCGCTCTTCCCGTACCACTTGCATGAGCCTACCCACAAAAACCCGGTGTTTGCCTAAACCTTGGCTTGCCAGATAAAGCGCCGGGAAATCCGGATGCCCGCGCGTAACTGAAATCGGCATGCCAAAGTGCATGCCTACAGCTTCAAACGGACCCTCCACCAATTGCATTTTTACGGCGGGAGCCTTCTTTGCGACGCTGGTCTCGACCCTTGACTCCGGAACCGATTTTTTTGGGTGCTGAGATTTGATGATGGCAATCTGTTCAATCAAGTTTTTTAGTTTGCCTTCAGATTCCGCATTCAAATTACCAGCGACACCCACGACTAACTTTGCCGATAAAAAACTGTTTAGATAATATTCCTGAATGCGATCCAATTTCAAATGAGCTACAGCTTTGGCCCGGCCAAAAGTTGAGTGTCCGTAACCACGCCATTCAGGGGTCGCGGCATTCATGGCCATTAAATTTTCTAACGCCTGCTTGCCCAGCTCTTCCTGGTCCTCCCGGGGCGCCCTTCGCTCAAGGTCTTCCGTAAGCTCGGTTTTGAGCCGCTCAAACTCTTGCGGATCAAAGGCTGGAGCCAGCATAATTTGGGAAAGCACGCCTATAATTTCTGAGCAGTGGGAAGTTTCGCAAATTAACTTTAATGTGGTTTGATCTCTCCTCACCGAAACTTGTACGTCGGCTGCCAGGGGATAAAAATATTCTTCAATGGCGTGGCGCCCCCTTGCCGGAAGTTTTTCCTTACCTAAACTTAATTCCTTAACCCCACCTTCACGAAGCAAGGCCGCCATTAAAAAGGTAATTCCTTCTTCACCCTGGGGATCGGCCGCGGAACCCGTCTCAAACGTGAGGTGTACGGCAGCTAGCGGAAGTTGTTTGGTAGGAAGCCTTACCCACTGAATGTCCGTAGCAAAAACGGCAGTGCTGAAAAAACTCAGGAATAGAATATTAAGCTTCACGAAGGTCCCCATAGTTTTCATTTTATTCATTTTCATTGCCCCACCAATTCCACAATGGTTCGGCCTTCTGGCTTAAGGTAAGTGTTCGCGAACTGCACGACGTCACCTTTAGTTAATAAACTTATCTTATTTAGTGCACGATCCAATACACCTAAGTCCCGCTCAAATGTAACAAACCAGGCGATCTGGCCAGCCAAACGATCGGGCGCCGAAAACCACCCTACTTTGGCGTAATTCAAAATTCTTTCCTTGGTGCGCCTTAACCGACCTTCATCTACCTTACCTTGGCGAAGGTCCTCAAAGGCCTCGAGAATTCCATTTTGAATTTCCTCCATATGGCCTTCGCCTTTTTTAGACAGCCTGACCTGTATGACCCAAAGATCAGGATCCACCGTTTCACGATGCCCAGAATCCACGGAGTCGATCCACTGTTTTTCAAACCGAAACTTCTGTTGAAAAGGGCTGGTTTCGGAAAAAAGCATCTCAGAAAGCACATCCATCACGGCCCCCTCCGGGCGGCTGGTACGAAACTCCGGCACCTTAAAACCCACGGCAAAACGCTGGGCTGTGAGTTTCTCTAGTTCCACCTTGGCTTTGAGCGGACCTTTTTGTTCAGGCTCCTTTGGTGAATCCTCAATCTTCGTTGCAGGCTCTTTCCAATTTCCAAAATATTTTTTGACTAGGCTTAAGCTTTTTTCAAAATCCACATCCCCCACCAGCACGATGGAAGTATTAGATGGCCGGTAAAACTTCTTAAAGAAGGGCCACACATCTTTGTAGCGATTAGGGAATTCTAAAATGTCGGCTTTATATCCCATGGTCGTATGCCCATAGGGGTGATTATGAAAGGCCGTTTGCCGAATCATTTCCTCCAGTTGAAACTCCGGCTGAGCTACATCCTTGTGATACTCACCTAGAACGGCGCCCGCTTCATCCTTCAGAAGTTTCTCTGAGAAAAACAAATTCTGAAATCGGTCGCCCTCGATCTCGAGCACCTTATCCAAATAAATTTTAGCTACCGTTCCATGATAATTCGTAACATCGTAGGACGTCCAAGCGCTTTCTTCACTTCCAATAAGAACGAAGTCGCGCTTGAGCTGCACGTGGGTGCGTTTTTTTGTACCCCGGAACATGAGATGCTCAAAAAAGTGCGCAAATCCCGTTTTTCCTTTTTCCGTTTCGTTGCGGGAACCCACCCGGACGGGGATTTCGTAAGCAATCACGCCTGGAGAGGGGTATTTGACCATGTAAACTCGAAGGCCGTTGGCAAGAACTTCCTCCCTATGCGGAAGGGACAATATGCGCGCGGCAAGAGCGTCCGGGGTGAAAATGAACGCTAAGGCAATCTGGAATTTAAGCAGAAAAAAAACTAAATTTTTATTAAACTTAAAGAACCCACTGATCAGCCGAGTTTGAAGTTTTTGAAGCATCATGATGCTGATTAAAGCACAGAATTTTTTGCCTAGCCAAAGAACTTCTTGCGCTTGATGGAACAGAAATCTTTCCGCGAATTTTTCCTCCTCTTCTCAGATCGGCCAGTATATAACCACCCTACTTATAAGGAACTGCCATTCATGCCTCAGGTGAAATCTCTTTCCGCTCGCCCAGAAACTCGCAACCCAAAAGGTTCTTCTACGCAGGACGTCACCCAAGTCGACCTCGCCCTTCTAAGGCGACTTGCTAAGCGGGCTCATTACTATTCCACGCAAATGATTCATCTCGCCAATAACCGAGACGACGTACAAAAAGGTGATCCTAAAATTGGAGGTCATCCGGCGGCCTGCGCAAGCCTCACCCACATCATGGGCGCACTTCATCTTTTAGTTCGTGAACCCCAGGATCACATTGCCGTAAAACCCCACGGTTCTCCCATGGACCACGCTTATCACCATATGCTGGGTCTTTTTTACCACCAAGATGGCAGCCGCTTTTCCACGGACCAGGCCAAACGCGCGATGCATCATTTGCGTAAATTCGGTGATCCCGATTCTGCAAGCTACGATCCCGTTTTTCAAAGCTATCATGCGGCCTGGGATCCGGATGCTTTCAACTATTTTCCCTCGGGCACGGTTGGCATTCCACCGGTAGCTTCCGCCTATATGGCACTAGGTTACCGCTTTGCTAAGGACCATGGTTTTGAAGTGCCAGAAAACGCACACTTCTGGAGCATCATGGGCGATTCGGAATTCCGAGAAGGTTCCTTACATGAGTGTATTCCGGACTTAGCCGAGCGACACCTAGGAAATGTGACTTGGATTGTTGATTACAATCGACAGAATCTTGATGGCGCTCGCATCAAGTCCGACGACCTTACGGGCACGGACGCTGACCGCATTGAAAAACTCGCCAAAGCCAATGGCTGGGATGTTTTAAATCTTCGACATGGCCATAAACGCACCGAGTTTTTTCAAAAAACCGGTGGTGAAGCATTACGGAAAGTTTTTGAACTCCACTTATCCGATTACGAATTTCAAAGCCTCTTGCTCGCAAAGGATGGAAAAATTGCGAGAAAACGGTTCATTGAGCTTGAGCCCATTTTAGAGCGGGCCCTTTCGGCATTAAGTGATCAGGAAGTTAGGGAATTGGTAGAAGACCTCGGTGGTCATGACTTCAAGACCCTGTATGACGCCTTTAAAAAATGTCGACTAAGCCAACGTAAACCGACCATGGTTATTGCCCACACCATCAAGGGTTGGAACTTAGATTGTGCTGCGGCTTCTGGAAATCACAGCGCACTTCCGAGCGATGAAGAAGTTGTGAGAATCAGGGATTCAGAAAAAATTCCTAGCAACGATGTGTTTGCTCTCTTTGGCGCTAACTCTGAAGAGACAGCTTTCTGCGCAAAACGCGGGGAATATCTGCATAAAGGATTTGAATCCCAGCGTGCATTAAAACAAAGGAATTTAGAACGAGCACTGAAACGTTTTGATGAAGTTCAAGGACTTCCCGATTCCTTTGGTATTGATCTTAAATTGGTACCTTGGGCGAACACCCAGTGGATGTGGGGGCAGCTTGCGGCCAAGTTAGTGCGTATTGCTAACACCAAGGAGCCAAAAGGTTCTGATTTACAGTGGAAACCCATTGCCGATGCTCTGGTCACCATGGCGCCGGATGTCGGAACCTCAACCAATTTAAATCCTAGCATGGATGGTAAAATTTACGGGCCTGACGCACCGAACTTCGAAGACATCTATCATGTGCGGGACTCCAGACGGCCTGACCTCGTACCTTTAGAACGCCAAACCAATCGACATATTCGGTTTGAAATTGAAGAAGCCAATGCTATGTCCTGCGCCGGCAGTTTTGGAAAGTTAAGGGACGTACTGGGAGTACCGGTTCTCCCCATGATGTCGATTTACGACTTCTTCATCAAACGTGCGCTAGATCAACTTTTTTACAATGCCTATTGGCGCTCAAGTTTTATTTTAGTGGGAACACCCTCTGGCGTTTCCCTTTCTCCGGAAGGCGCTCAACATTCTTGGAAATCTGATTTACAAATTCCCAATCTCATCACGTGGGAACCGGCTTATGCGTTGGAACTCGACTGGATTTTTGCCGACGCAGTGAAACGTCATTACCTTGCCAATAATCTGGGTCGCCAGTCCGTACTCATCCGTGCGGTCACCATGAGCATTGATCAAAAACCCATGATGGCCTGTTTGAAAAAACAAAACCGTTTTCAAGGCAAAACCGATGCAGAGATCCTAGCCGTCACTCGGGAAGAGTGTCTGGCCGGCGGTTACTGGCTCATCAATCATGAAGGCGCAAATGGTTATCTGCCGGGCGAGAACGTCGTGCATATCTTTGCCATGGGGACCCTGGTTCCCCAGGCCATCGAAGCAAGCCAGAATCTTGAGAAAAAGGGCGTGTTTGCGAACGTCATTGTAGTGACCTCACCAGATTTACTCTGCGGAAATCTTGGACATGATGATGATTTCCGCCACCTGAAAAAAACTTTGGGCATTAATGGAAATCTTTATTTGACCTCGGGCCAAGTCGCAAAAACAAACGATCAAAATCAGAGCGGCGCCAAACCCGTGCTCACCCCTTCAAATATATTGGATTTACGATCGATCCGCGGCGCTCGCATCCCCATCGTATCGACTCACGATGGTGAGCCAGGCCTTTTGGACAATCTAGGTTCTATCATTGGGGTGCCCCACGAGACGCTCGCGGTACGTAAACACAGCAAGTCCGGAAGGCCGGTTGATGTTTTTGCATACCAACACATCAATGCCGCTTCGGTGGAAGCTGCCGTAGACCAGGTTTTTGAAACCGCGGCCTCAGAAGAAATCCTAGTAGACCCAAGGTTGCTAGAAAACTTAAAGTCCTGACGCTCCGGCCGGCAATGCATCGGCACAGCATCTGAAACCCGTTGAATAATCGTGATAACTGAAACTGTGGCTAGGCGTTGCATACAAACAGCCGACGCCATTGATGCTGGTATCTGCGTAGTAGCCGCCCCTAAAGGCATGGGTACCTGCGTTGCCCGTCCATTCGTGAACGTTTCCCACCAGATCACAAATTCCTTCTTCCGTGCGGCAATCACAATCGGAGTTTGCCCCAGAACGGTGCCCCGTTAGCCAAACGGTATCGGCCTGCATATTGATGCAATAATCAGCCGTAATGAGTGATAAATAATTTCGGTTGGAAACCGCACCGGGCCGGGGACTGCTTTGCGAATAAAGATTTTGCAATGATGCTGCCGGATGGCCTGAGTGTCGCTCATAACTCCGATTACAACGATCGCGTAGATTTTGATTGTAGGCTCGGCAAGGCCTATAATCCCTTGAGCTTGGCAACTGACACGTTTCAATACTGCAAAAAAACTGGGGGCCAAGGCAGGCCCTTTGCCACTCCCGAGGAGTGCAAAGCCGTTTGCCTCCGGCTTGACAAGCTCGTTCGGCCAAGGAACCAGAGATGTGGGTTTGTGGAACAACCCCGTCAACCGACACCGCAACTACATTTGATCCAGCTACGCTCCTTGGCTCAACGTACGGTGATAGGGCCGCCGTTAATCCTACCGATGGAGTTGCCCCGGCGGCGGCAGGAACGGACTCTCTCACTAAGCTTGCTTCAAACCGATCTATACAAAAGCCCTGAGCAACGCTCCTCGAAGAATTAATGTCTTCGCAATTTTTTCCAGGTAAAAAGGACATTCCATGGGGGCAGCGAGGGTGGAATAAAACCTGTCTTTGCCTCGTTAAATTTTGATTTACCTCCGGAACAACTGCCGCCATAGATTCCCAACTTCGGCACTGCGTTTGGGTGATTCGTGACAGGGGTCGCACCGTTCTCGGCGGCATGGAAGTAGCGGCGGAGTTCTCCGGGCACTCGGGCGCGGGCAACGAAGGCATCGGTTGTGCTAGTGCCTGTGTGCTGAACCAAACTAAAAAAAATAACTCGAAAAAAGAAATCACGTCACCTACCTATCAAGCGAGCGCCGCGAGGCTTGGATCCACGTTCTTGGCAAGAACCTTCAAACGGTCTTGCAAAACGTGGGACTCAGCTACTGCTTCGGCCGTGCGGGTTTTATCATCTAAACAATCCACTAGTTCCTGCACCGTATTTAATACATCTGCCCAAAAACCGGCAAAGAAAGGCAGAAGCGCCCACTTTTTAGTTTCAGCCGCTCGGTAACCCATATGCTTGCAAATCTCTGCGATTTTTCCGATCCGACTCAGGCCCTCATGTTCGGGGTCCAACGTCGCGATGGTTTTTGCGGCACCCATAATACGATCGATCTTTTGCGCAAATTCAGAAAGCAGTTCCGGTGCATCTGACCCATCAGAGTCTTCGATTTTTTCTACTATGACGCTCAGCTCCGTAATCAAGCCCTTCGTCTCCACTAAAAAAGATTCTATGATTTCCTGGTCGATGGCCATCCGATTTAACCCACTGCCTTCTTTTTCTGAATCATATCGTAAACCGCTTTTAACTTTTCCCTTAAAGTGTCGGGAGTGAATGGTTTTGTGACGTAATTGCTGACGCCTGCCTTGATTGCCTCAACAACTTGGGATTTTTCTGACTCGGCCGTCAACAAAAGAAAAGGTGTAGTTTTTACCGCTTCTAAAGCTCTAACTTTTCTGAGCAGGTCAATACCTTTTAATTTTGGCATATTCCAATCTGAGAGAATTAACTGGAAAGCCTCACCGGTGGCCGCCGCTGCTTCGATCAAAGGCCAAGCTGTTTCGCCGTCGTCAGCTTCCGTAAGATTTTTATATCCCATTTCCATGAGAGTCTTTTTAACGATTTTCCTCATGGTCATCATATCGTCCACAACTAAGATTTTCGTGTCGGCAGCAAACATTATTTAATTCCCTTCCCAAATGCATTTTTCCGCTACTTGATTAATGTTCCTTCCACCGTAACTTCCATAGTGAAAGGCCCCACATCGGTATCAAATGGCAGCACCACCGTCGGAGCTTTAGACAAGTGCTTCATGGATAAAATTTTACCACGCACAACGGTAGGGATAGCTTTTTCGATTTTATAATTTTTTTCATTTAAGGCAGTTTTTGCGTAGCCAAAAATTATATTTAGTAGCTCGCCAGCACCATCCTCTAATTCTTTGGAAAGGCATGCATGCTTCTCTCCAATCATTTTTTCCATAAGGTTTAGAAAGGTCGCTTCATTAAAGACTAACGCGATGGATCCGCTGAAAACTTTGCTAGTGAGGCCAATTACGGCAGCGATATCGCCGCCTAGTTCCTTAGATGGGTCTTTAAAGTAGGGCTTGCCTGGTTTAACCTCCAATTGACACTGAACTTTTAACGTATTCAGAGTTCCATCTACAAACGGCCTAATAAATTCAACATCTATCTTCGGCGTATCCATGGTCACCTGCCCTTGCTAATACATTTAGGATGATTGAAATTTTAGGATCTCGCATTAAAAAATGGCAGTTGCCCCAAATAAATCGTGAATCGGAATTTATTAGAGTGCCGAGCGGCAAGGATCTCCATTCGATTTACCCAAAATTGATCGAAATCCGCGATTTTGCAGTTCTTCATAAATCATATCTGGCGAAACACCTGGCTGCCCTCGAGGTGGAGATTTCTCCATTTGCTTAAAAAATTTTTTCCAGTATTCGCCACCGAACTGCATGGGCTCAGGCTGAATATGAAAGGCCACGGCCGCAAGTTCGCTACAATAGTATGCATCATTCCCCCAGGTAAACTCTAGATCATAGAGCTTACCTAATTGCCGACGTAGAAGGGCCTCCGAAAATTCGTGCTCTTCCTGAATGTCCTTCTGTAAAATATGGGGCTCTGTCCCAAACTGAAGGAGTCGATCCCAGGATATTAACTCAACGCCTCGGCCAGGATAGCTATGGAGCCAACCTTCATCTAAACGGATTGCAAGATGAGAAAAACCTAAACGCCTTTGCCCGTCCAAAAGGATGAGCTCTTGAGTCACAGGATGCCGCCAGCGCAGAAAAACCACCTCAACCAGGCGGGCATCGCACCCAAAACTAAAAAAAACTCCAAAAATGAACGAGAAGGAAATGAAATGGCGGGTCGAATAAAAACTCGCAAAGGGACGGCTTAAAAACGCTCTTCCCGCCAGCTTCATTAAAGCAGAATTTCCATCAATGCATAAACTACGATGGCCAAAGCAAAACCGCAGTGAATGACACCCTTAACGGTGGTCATGGGGCCAGTTTTTCCTTTAAGCGCATTAGCCTCAAGCAATCCAACGATGATCAAAAGCAAAAGCGAATAAAGACCAAGATGGGATTCCATATTGAAAGTTACGGGCAAATGACTTGCAGCGCCCATGTAAAACAATAGTGGAATGGAGAAAACAACGTTTGTACGGGAGGCCACTAGTCCACGCGCGGCTGCGGCTGCGGCGTCGGGTAAAGCCTGCCCGCCCTGAGCAACCCTGGTGGCGGATTCAATCACGATTTTCTGTTGTGGCCAAATGACAAACCAAACGTTGGCCCACATGAATAAACCAAAAAGGGTGCCCGTAAGAATAGAAACTCCCCAGGAACTTACGTAAATATCGGCTCCAGCTTCGTGGCCACGCATCATAAGAATCAAAATGCCGGTGATCAGAGTGAACATTGCGCCCCATCTGAACCACCAAAGCGCATTCGGAAGCATTTTTTGAATCATATTGGACTTCGTTGTTCCATCGGTTTGGCTGAAAAACGGACCTTGCACAAAGTTAAAGTAATAAAGCAGACCAATCCAAATGATCCCAAAGAAAAAATGAAACCATCGTAAAATGAATTGTAAACCAGTCGAACTAAACAGCGCGATTTCCATGAAAATAATCTCCCCATTGTAAGTGATTTGCGTATGATTGCGGTGGCTTTACGCTAGGTCTAGGCACTTTAACCGTCAAGAAATCTCTTGGGGCGCTAACGGCAGTTGGCCAGATACTCTTGTTTGAATCTTTCACAGATTTCATGGAAATTTTGGACAGACCAAGCCTCGCGCGAAAAACTTTCCGCCAAGCAGTGCCGGTAGGCCTGCTCGCTTTGAATTTCACAATCCTGCGCTTCCGTAGCTGGGGCATGCAGCCGGACCGCTCCAACCGAATAGGCTACGGATGAAAAGCTAAGGAGCAATAACCACCCAAGACCCGTGAATTTTCTAAACGAGCACATTGCTTATGTGTGCCTCCCAGTGGGCAGGGCTAACTCAACTTTTCTGGCTAGAAAAGCCCCTAGGTTTTTATTCGCAGGAATTTAAGATCATTCGTCCTGAATAAAACCTAACTTTTTCACCAATGCAGAGTACGTTTTAATTTCCTGCACTCGCTCTTTACCGTAGAACGTCGCATCCAAGCTGATATGCTCTAGAGCTTTTTTGAGATGGTTCAATGCCCCTACGTAATCGTGTCGTGCAGCTAAAGTTTTCGCGAGTTCAAGTCTTACCAGCGGATTCGTTTCGTCAAACTCAAGTACACGAAACAACGTTTTTAGAATTTTGGAATGCAAAAGTTTTAAACTCAAATCAATGCGTTTTGAACTTAATGGTGAAAGCGCGTCCGCCTGAGACAGAAACTCTTCGGCCCGGTCCAAATCACCGGCATCTAAAAATGCGCGCCCTAAACCCGTGAGCGCTGGCACATACTTAGGCTGAAGGTCCAAAGCATGGGAAAAACAGCGCTTAGCTAAGGTTACATCTGGCTTGTTCAGAAAAAAATTTCCGGCGTGGGTTAAATATTGAGGTGTGACGCCAGCGGGACTGACTTCATATCCGCTAACGACTTTTCTAAAAATACGATCGGCTTCTAGGGGATTACGTTCCATGAAGTGCCGATAAGCCTCGCGCACCAGAGTTAACGGGTCATCGGGCAAAAGCTTTTTGCGGGCATTCTTAGTTTTTAAATATTCATCTACTTGGGCCTTAAGGTCTACCCCGGCAAAGGGCTTAGTAAGCAGGGCGTTGACTTCAAGCTCCATGGCAAGATGAAGAAGATCATCCCGCTTTTCCTCAAGGGCTAAGATGACATAAAGGTCATCTACAAAAGGTCGCCACTGAAGCTTTTCTAAAAGGCGCTCAGAACTTCCGTCTTCTAAACTGACCTCGACGATCATGACGTGAACCACATTTTCCGTCAAAAACCGAATGGCCGACTTCATGTTAGAGGCATAGAAAGTGCGCACGTCCGTAGTGGACTGACGCAGGAACTGATCCATGATGTCCCGCAAAAGGATCTGGGTACCGACGTTTAAGATATTCACTTAAACTATTTTAGCATTCTCTTCAGGAGATAATTTGGTTTTTCTTGAGCCAGAATAGAGGTCAAAGATCAAAAATTGCCCATCTAGGCCACCATGATTGAACTTAAACTTCTGGGACGGCTTAAGCCCGATATGTTTAGTCATGGTGGCGTCCCCCATGAGCACGCCAGCACGCCAGCCCGTAAAATGATGTTTGAGGTGGCTGCCCAGTTTGGAGTAAAACTCTTCCAGGGATTCCTTCACCGCGATGCGCTCGCCAAAGGGAGGGTTCATCACCAACAAGGGATCGGCACCCATGGAGTTTTTGAGTTGATCACCTTCAAGTCTGAAAAAATCTTGTTTCTGAATTTTGAATTGCGCGTCGTGTAAATCCAAATCAAAGGGTGGCCGAATGTCAAAACCAAGGGGCGCACGGCCACGACGAATGCGTTTCTGGGCGTCGCTAACAATTTCACGCCAAAGGGCCGCATCGTAGCCGGGCCAATTTTGAAAACAAAAAATATTCTGATCGGAATGACTGTTCTCAAGCCTAAAAAGGCCAGGCGCACGATTCTGAGCCATAAGCTGAGCTTCCCACAGAAAAGTGCCTGAACCACACATAGGATCCATAAGTGGTCGATCCGACCCTGGCTCATAACCTAACAAAAAAAGAAGTGCGGCCGCGGCCGACTCGCGGATGGGAGCTTCGGCCCAATCCCGGTAGCCCCTACGATTCAGACTATCACCACTGGAATCCAAAGATAAAGTGGCGCGGTGCCCCAGAAAATGCAGGTGCACTCGGATATCAGCACCGGAGCGTTTCACGCTTGGCCTTTGCCCCTTGGTTTTTTGCCTTACGCGATCCACCACCGCATCTTTAAGTTTCTGCGAAAGGAAATGGGTGTTCACGGCGCCTAAACCGATCTTAGTCGTATCGATGACAAATGTTTTTTCTGGCGGAATCAGTTGCTCCCAGGGAAACCTGATCGCACGCTTGTAAAGTTCATCGGAGCTCTGCGCCTCAAAGGACATGGCGGTTTGCAACACACGGCTCGCCGTCCTCAGCCACAAATTGCACAAATAGAGAAACCTTCGCGAAAGGGAATTCACCAACTCTTCTGAGTCAGGATCCGTAACTGAAGGCTTGCCCTTCAGTGCTAGCTCCACATCTACGCCCCCAAAACCAGGCTTCATATACAGATTTACCTGCTCGGCCAATGAACCAAAAGGTTGTTCTGGCCGAGATAAAAACTCAATTTCTTTTATTGTAGCAGTTTCAAGACCGGGGGTCGTAACGATAAAGAATCTCATGATTTGGAAGTGGTCATTATCATGGCTTCAAGATAAAGGAACGACCTCGTTTATGAACTTCGAAAATTATATAATCATCATTCTCGCCATTACCCTCAACGGATTTGCCGGCCTCGCAGGCGGGCTCATCCCCTCCTCCACCATCCATACCCACCTCTCAAAGCTTCTGGCCTGCGCCGCGGGCGTACTTCTGGCCACGGCATTTTTGGATCTTCTGCCCCATGCCTTTGAATTCAATCAATTAAGTTTAGTCCCAGGCCAGCTACTGCACGGCGAAGTGCTCTTTGCGGCCAACCAACATTTTTCCATAACGACAATATTTACAGCATGCCTCATCGGTTTTTTTGCGTTTTACCTCATTGAAATGCTTTTCGGCAGCCACGCCACGGGCCAGCAAGGTCATCGTCACGACCACGTGGGTCCCCTCATTCTGCTGGGGGATGCCCTCCACAATATCACCGATGGCTTAGCTATTACTGCAGCCTTTATGGTGAATACTCCAACCGGTATCGCCACTACGGCCACGGTACTTCTGCACGAACTTCCCCAAGAAATTGCCGACTTCACGATTCTGATTTCAAAGGGCTGGACTCGAAAAAAGGCCTTGTTTTGGCTGTTTTTAGTACAACTTTCGGCTTTCCTCGGCATGGCGGCAGGCCTTACGCTGGCCTCTGAGAAATTCCACTTCTCACCGTTGGTACTCTCATTTTCGGCCGGAGGGTTCATTTACATTGCCGCCGCCGATTTGTTGCCAGGCTTGCATCGCATTTCCTCCCATCATTCGGAGGACGATGATTGTTTGCACGAGAAAATCACCCGAGTCGTTTTTATGGGCATTGGCATTGGCATCATCCTACTTTTTCACTGCTTTTTTTCGGAATAAAACTCATTGCCCTTTCCGTCATGGCGGTGATGGTGAGACTTGGATTAACGCCAAGATTAGCGGGGATGGCCGATCCATCGCAGACCCTAAAGTTCTCGTAGTGAAACAAGCGGTGCTGAGGATCGATCACTCCAACCTCAGCCGATCCACCGATGACGCAGCCACCTAAAATATGGGCCGTGGTGGGGATTTCTAAACTTATTTCATTAATAGCGCTTTGGGGAATGCCGTTTACTTTTTCGGCGTACCTTCTAGCCACTTCATTTCCGACGGGAATATATGCTGGCGGGGCGATATTTTTTTCCACTGCCTCCTTCGCATTCATTTCCGTCGTCATCCGCCTACGAAAAAGCGTTGACCAGTCGCGGCCTAAAACAAAATTCATTTTATTGTCTAAACTCTGCATCACGAGGAAAATTACCGTATTCTTTGCCCAATCCCGCGTCGTCATCAGGCGCAACAAATCCAACGGATTTTTAAGGAAAGCAGCGATTATTTTCGCGAACCGAAACAGCCAGAACTGCGAAGTACCATCGGGGCTGCCATCTACCATCGGTACGGCAAGGAGCCGCATGAAAGATGAGCCTTTGGGATATCGCACGGGCTCAATGAAAGTATGGGGGTCGGCCTGAAATCCTGAACTTATGGCGATGCCGTTGGAACAGTCCATACCTGGTTTTCGCAAAGTGACCCCGACCAGGGCCTCGCTGTTGGTGCGCACATACTGGCCCAGTTTTGCCGAAATTCGCGGCATAGAAGCGATTTTTTGTTTCATTCGCAAAAGCAGGTTTACGGAGCCTAAAACCCCGGCCGAAAGCACGACGGACTTCGCGTAAAAAGTATAACGGCGTCTGATTGGCCAAAAATCGGTAATTTTTTGGGCGACAATTTTATAACCATTTTTGCCCGTCGCACGAACATCAGCTTCACCCGCGTCGTTCAGGGGCCAAATTTCTGAAACCTCAAGCTCGGGTTTAATTTCCGCTCCGTGCTTTTGGGCAAAAAATAAATAGTTTTTATCTAGAGTGTTTTTTGCTCCAAAACGACAACCTACCATACAACCACCACAATGATTGCACCCCGTGCGCGGTGGTCCGGCTCCCCCAAAATATGGATCGGGTACCAGTTGCCCTTCCTTACCGGGAGCACCAAAATAAATTCCCACCGGAACGCTAGTAAACGTTTCTTCTTTACCCATATCGCTTGCACAATGTTTAAGAGTGGCGTCGACTTCGGTCATGTAAGGGTTCACCGTCACGCCCAGCATTCGTTTTGCGGTGGCGTAATGCTCGGCAAGTTCTTTTTTCCACGCCGCAAGTTGGTTCCATACGGGCGAAGCATAAAAAGCATCCCCAGGTTCTAGGAGAGTATTGGCGTAAACGAGACTTCCCCCTCCGACACCCGAACCGCTTAAAATCAAAACATTACGAAAAAGCGTCATCGCCTGAATGCCAAAACACCTCAGCAACGGCATCCAAAGGTATCGAAAAACATTCCAATTGCTCTTAGGAAAATCCTTAGCCTCAAGCTTCTTACCCCGCTCAAGCACAAGAACGCTGTAGCCCTTCTCCGCCAAACGCAACGCAGAGACGCTTCCTCCGAACCCAGACCCAATAATGACAAAGTCTGCGTCATACTTCGTAATTCGATCACCCATGCTTTAAATTCTGCACGATCGCTACACCGTAGAGCAAGACGCAAAACAAACTATAGCAGGAGCCTCGCCCCACCAGAAAATATACCTATAGGGACCCGCGCGCCACGGAAGTTCTGGGCAGTAGCCCAGAACTCGGGCCATGCTAAAGCATGGTCACGGAGCTGGAAGCGTAGTGAACGGGCGAAGCCCCGAAGGGGCGCGCGTTGAAGGCACGACGCCTGTACCCCTTCGGCTGGGTATTCCGACTGCCGAGTAGTTACAGTTCAGAAAGGACACGGACAAGCGCTTAGAGTACGACCGCAAATGATGCACGGAAGATCTTTATGAGATTCATTTGGTATTGGCGTTCCACAAATAAAAAAGGCCCGCACCGACCGTTAAGTCAGTGCGGGCCCAAGTTATAGTGATCTACTTATTTTCTTTAGCGCGCTTCTCTTGGTAAGCTTTCACCATTTCTTCTTGGACGTTCCTTGGTACCGGAGCGTACTTCAAAAATTCCATCGTGAATTCGCCTTTACCTTGGGTTGCGGAGCGAAGGTCAGTTGAGTAACCAAACATTTCCGTTAGAGGAACTTCCGATTCAATCACACAATAATTTTCTTGAGTGCTTGAACCTAGGATCATCCCACGGCGCTGATTGATGCCCCCCATGACTGAACCTTGAAACTCTTCTGGAGCTTGAACTTCAAGTTTCATGATGGGTTCAAGAACCGTAGGAGCTGCGTTGGGGTAGCTTTCCCGGAAAGCGGCCATGGCGCATATTTTAAACGCCATTTCTGAGGAGTCCACGTCATGGTAGGAGCCGTCCGTCAAAACTGCCCTTACGCCAACCACTGGAAACCCGATGAGAGTTCCAGTTCTGACTTGATCTTGGAAACCTTTGTCCACGGCAGGAATATATTCACGAGGAATGGATCCGCCGAAAACTTCGTTCACAAACTCATAGGTATTGACCGCATCCGCTGGCAACGGCTCGATGTAACCAACCACTTTAGCGAACTGACCAGAACCACCGGTTTGTTTCTTGTGGGTGTAGTTGAAGTCAGCGCGACGGCTAATGGTTTCTCTAAAGGCAACCTGAGGTTTACCCACCACAACTTCCGTAGCGTATTCCCGACGAATTCGTTCACAATAGATTTCTAAGTGAAGTTCACCCATGCCGCTAATGATGGTCTGGGCACTTTCTTCGTCACGATGAACACGGAAAGTTGGATCTTCCTTGGAAAAACGATTCAGGGCCTTAGCAAAATTCGCTTGCCCTGCTTTATCCTTAGGCGTGATGGAGAGAGAAATCACCGCATTAGGAATGAACATAGAGCTCATGGTGTAATGAACTTTTTCGTCGGTGAAAGTATCCCCAGAAGAACACTCCACGCCGAACATGGCCACGATGTCTCCGGCCACGGCAAAGTCAATTTCGTCCATTTCGCTAGCATGCATGCGCACAACCCTAGGAATCCGCACACGACGCTTCAAATTCACGTTGTAAATGAAATCGCCTTTACGAACGGTGCCCTGATAAATTCGCATGTAAGTGAGCTGGCCGTATTTTCCGTCCTCAAGCTTAAACGCAAGGCCAACGAAAGGTTCTTTATCACTGCTCTTCAGAACAACCTTCTCTTCGTTGTTGTCTTGATCGTGGGCAATGTTTTCTTTTTGCGTTGGATCAGGCAGGTAGGCCGTCACGCCGTTCAGAAGATGCTGAACACCTTTGTTCTTAAAGGCGGAGCCGACAAACACGGGAGTGAATGCAAGCGAAAGTGTAGCCTTTCTAATGATAGGTGCCATCTCCGCCGCTGAAACATCCTGACCTTCAAGATATTTCTCCATGATTTTTTCATCAAACTCAGCCAAAGCTTCCACCAATGAAAGACGGTACTTTTTACAGTCTTCAAGAATGTCAGCTGGGATTTCTTCAATGCGAATATTTTCACCGTTATCACCGTCGAAATAAAGGGCTTCCATTTTCACTAAATCAACTAAGCCTTTGAACTGATCTTCAGCGCCAATGGGATAGGTTACCAAATGCGCATTATGGCCTAGTTTTTCGCGAAGCTGTTGAACCCCACGGAACGGGTTAGCGCCCGCGCGATCCATTTTGTTCACAAAACAAAGGCGAGGAACTTTATAACGCTTCATTTGGCGGTCAACGGTGATGGATTGTGATTGCACGCCGGCAACGGAACAAAGCACTAAAATAGCACCGTCAAGCACTCGCAGAGAACGTTCCACTTCAATGGTGAAGTCCACGTGGCCAGGAGTATCAATGATATTGACGTTATAATCGCCCCACATGACGTACGTGGCGGCAGACTGAATGGTGATCACTTTTTCTCGCTCCAGATCCATGAAGTCCATGGTAGCGCCCACACCACTTTTGCCTTTCACTTCTTCAATTTTGTGAATGCGGTCCGTGTAAAATAGAATACGCTCGGTAAGGGTAGTTTTACCTGAGTCGATGTGCGCCGAAATACCGATATTACGCACCTTATCTATGGGAACTTGTTTTTGAGAGGCCATGGCCGAAGGATCCTTTCTCTAAAGAGAGACAATAAAAGACTGCTTGAGTTTTAAGATCTTCCTTCATTACTTGATTTGAAGACCAAAAAAAACAGCTTTTTTCGTGGGTTATTATAAATTGAAACTATTTATGGCGGGAAAAACATATGTGGCTTTGGCTTAACCAGGCACCTGAATGTATTTAAGGTAAAAAGCCAACTCCGCGATGGAAGCCTTAACATCATCAAGGGCCCGATGCCGATCATCGTTCTTAGGAAACTCCACACCGAATCTGGAACGAAAGACCTGTTTGAACGATGAAACATCAATAATACGATAGTGTAGGCGCTTTGCAAGTTTTTGCATATAGGCCAATAAAAAGCGCTGGTCGTTACCTACAGAATTACCGCAGAGCACAATACGTTCATCGGCCGGAAAATGGCGCTCAATCAGCTCTAAAAGCTCGGACTCCACCTGGGCTTCTGGAAAAGAGACTGGCGGACCCTGCAGCACTTTTGCAGTAAGGCCCGTGGCACCGTGGGTTTTGGTGCACCATTCGTCCATGGCGTCCAAAGCGGCATGGGGCTGCTGCACTACGCGGTGATAGGTTTCCAATTCATTCAAATGCAAATCTGTCACGATGACGGCGACCTCGATAATGCGACAGGTCTTCTCGTCAAGGCCCGTCATCTCGAGATCAATCCAAAACATTTTAGACATCTTTTCTTTTTTATCTGTCGAGTTTTTCTTATCGTTGTTAGTCATGAGTAGGGTCCTATTCTGCATCCATTCTGGCCCATCGCCAAGGAGGTTTTTGATTCATGCTCGCACTCATCTCTGGAGCTACTAGCGGAATTGGCGAAGCCTGCGCTAAGTTGCTCGCCAAAAACGGGATTGATTTATTTTTGATCGGGCGCCGATCCCCGGAATTAAAAAATCTCTCGGCCAGCCTGAAAGACGTTGGTGTGCAGGTCTTTGCGGAAAGTTGCGATTTGCGGGATCGGGAGAAGATCCAAGCGATATTCAAAACCCACGCAGGAATTTTTGATTCCCACTTGGGCTTTTTGATTAACAATGCGGGCTTGGCAAAAGGTATGAGTTATTTCCAGGACGTGAATCCAAACGATCACAAGAATTTTGATGAAATGATTGATGTCAATTTTAAAAGTTTAGTATTTATGACCGGCCAAGCCTTGCCCTATCTTATTAAGCAAAAGGCGCTGGCGCATATCGTAAATATTGGATCGGTGGCGGGACATTACACTTACCCCAAAGGAAATGTTTATTGCGCGACCAAGGCGGCCGTGAGGGTATTTAACGAAGCCTTGCGACAGGATCTCAACGGAACCGGGGTGAGGGTAACGAGCATTGATCCAGGCATGGTCGAGACGGCTTTTAGTCAGACTCGTTTTGAAGGTGATCAAACCAAGGCAAAAGCCGTCTATTCTGGGATGACACCGCTACATGCAATGGATATCGCAGAAGCTGTACTGTGGTCTCTGAATCGACCCGCCCATGTCAATATTCAGGAGATGATCATTTACCCCACCGATCAGGCGAGCCCGGCATTGGTGAATCGAAGAGAGCCGAAATCCCTGATCTAAAAAAACCGCGGCGCCTCCGTTTCCTGTCAGATCCTTAGCGGGTGTCAAAAAATGACACACTAAGTAAGCAGACCTAGGTCCCACCTCCGTTTCAACCCTCTGTTTTATATATATAAATTATTTATAGAGACCTGGCACCCGGCTTGCTCCTCCTAAGCCTGAAGGATGGAGGGGTTAGCATATGGGATCTCATTCAAGCACCCGTAGGGGTTACACACAAAATTTAAGGTTTGGTTTTTTGCTCTTAGTTTCGATTTCTATTTTTAGCGTCATGTCAGGGGGCTGCGCCAATGACAACGGAAAAGGAAACTCTGCCGTCGCGGGAACCAACAGCACGGCGGCAAGCAGCTCGCTATCTACGGAGCTTAGTTTATCGCCAAATTCCCAAACGGTTACCGTAAGCAGCCGAGTTCCCTTCACCGCAAGTGGCGGCGTTCCACCTTACACTTACCGAGTGCTTTCGGGTGGCGGCGACATTACTACGGCTGGCGTTTACACCGCGCCGTCTTCTTCCTCCAGCGTGCAAGTAGGCGTATTTGATTCCTATGGCACCTGGGCCTACGCAACCCTTACGGTTTCAAGCGCGGCACCGACCTCTCAAGATTTAACTTTAAGCCCCGCTTCGCAAACCGTGAATCCTAGCGCTTCTTTCCAAGTGACAGCTTCCGGCGGAACCTTACCGTACACCTACTACGCCATTTCTGGCGGGGCCGTACTGACAAACGCCACTAATGGAACCTTTACTGCGCCTTCCAGCGCTTCGTCTGTTCAAGTTGCCGTACAAGACGGCACGGGATTACGGGCCTATGCCTGGATTACGGTCTCAGGAGCAAGCACTCCGTTACTCCTAACGCCTGCGAGTCCGAGCATTGTTGGTGGTACAACGACCAGGTTTACGGCCTCGGGCGGAACTGGGACTTACAACTCATATTTCGTTTATTCCGGTGGCGGAACCATTAGCCCAACTGGTGAGTACACGTCTGTATCATCACTTTCGACATACACCGTTCGGGTGGGCGTGCAAGATTCCGGTGGTAACACTACTTATGCCTCCGTAACCGTAACGCCTAATGTCACCTGCTCCGGAAATTACACCATTTACCAATACTCATCGAGCACCTCTTGGACCGGCACCATGAATATCACTCAGTATGCTAGCGGTTATTTCACAGGAACCATGTACTTTGCAGGGCAAGGTTTAGGATACGGGTCCACTGCGATCTCAGGTAACTGTTATACCAATGGAACAATCGCATTTACCCGGGTAGGTCCTTTTGGTGCCAGTGGCGGACGAACCTACCCTACTCAGACCTTCACCGGGAACTTCTACAGCACCACGGGATCGCAAGTAGCCATGTATGGAAGTTTCACAGCACTAGATCAGACTTTAAATTGGTATGCAGTTCCTAGATAATATAAACACCGCGTGGAGTGTAAATTTGACACGGGCGTACAAATTTTACGCAGTCAAAGTGACCCCACGCGGTTAAAGAATTGAAACCAGATACCTAGCGCAGGCCAGAGAAAAACGAAAAATCACCGGATAAGTAAGCACTTAAAACTAAGAAAAACTTTATAAATTTTGAACAGTTATTACAAAGGGAAGGAGACGATAATCCGAAAAAAAAATCCAAGAAAACGCCGTTTGGTTTGCTGCGTTACTTTTGGTTCAAAACTTGCTATTTAGCTCAGTAAGTTTAGTCGCTTTTTTGGAGGACAACGGAACACTATGAAAAACCTACATATGATTACTAAGGTTAAGGATGTCAAAGGATTCACGATGCTGGTTGAGTTTGACAATGAGCACGTTCGGGCCGTCGACCTCACTAAACTTATTACCCAACGCACCACCTATCGGCGTCTTAAGGACCCCTCCTTTTTTAAGCAGTTCCAAATCGCCAACGGCGGAATTGCCTGGTCCCGGGATCTGCATATCACCGGTCCGACCTTGTACCACATGGGCGATGACACGGATCAGCAAAGCCTAAACTAAAGTTATTACAAAAAGGCCGCTCAAATTTCTGAGGGGCCTTTTTTATTGAAGAATAAGTCCACCCTGCCTTTTAAGGCCGGAACCCCAATTTTCGAATAATCATCAAATGCTTCAAACTGCATGTCGCGACCAAACAAATCTTGGAGAGCGGCCCTTCTTTTCAGAAATGAAGCTTCATCCACCTTGCGAACCATCGCATCATCGGCGTGGGAAAAAGATTTTAACTTTTCTTGAATCTGTTCAACGCTTCCTAAATAGGAATGATGCCATCCCCAATAGTTCTTAGATACCTTTCGGCTCTTTCGGTTTCGCAGGATGTGAGGTGAAAAACTTTCATCCCAACCGTAGCCCGCGCGAAATATCACCGGCAAACTCCAGTCCCTTGCGCTCCGGGGCGCGGCGATCCATGTGTTTAAATGATAATAAGTGCAGTAATACTTGGGATGGATGTAATTGCGCCAAATTCTGAGAGGCGAAGAAAAGTACCGAAAAATTTCGGCCTTCGCTTCGGGCAGAAGAAACTCATCAAAATCCTGCACCAAAACCAAGTCGCTTTTCTCCACCAGTCGATTCATTTTCAAGAATTGAAAAGCGGCATCTCGCTCAAAGGCGTCCCGCTTTTCAAAGGATTCTCCCTTGAGCACCCGTAGATCCACGGGCAGAAAAATCACCCTTTTTTGTAAATCGGCGGGCAGAGAATCCAAAAGCGCAGGAACCTTAAACGGCCGATGCACCTTCTCCGAATGAGAATCCTCGGCCTCTGCGATCACCAGTAAATCGGCGTAAGTGAGGGTATTTTGAACTCGCTCAAGAAAGAAATGGTCTTCATTCCAAAAGTGCGTCGTTTCGATGAACCTCATTTCACTTCCTTACGAGCAGCCTCTTTTTAATGGCGACTACAGCTACGTAACACACGCCTAAAGCAACGATGCCAAGAATGATGGCATGGAGTTTCATCTTTAGTGCAGCAACCATGGCCTCGGGAGAATCAAGCAGTTCAGGTTGGGCGCCAATCACATTTTTACCAAAATACGCTAAAATCACGCACCAAATGAATGATCCCAGGATAGTAGCTGCAGAAAAAGAGCGAAAATTCATTCCTAAAATACCGGCCGGGATCGAGATCAAATGGCGAACCACCGGCAAAAGCCTAGCCCAGAAAATTCCGAATACGGAATACTGAGCAACCCACTTCGAAGCTAAGACTAACTTTTCTTCGCCAAGGAAAAAATAACGCCCATAACGACGTACAAAAGGAAGGCCCAACCACTTAGCCACGTAATAAGTAATGGCCGCCCCCAAATAACTGCCTAGGGTAGCCGCAAAAATCACTCCCCAGAAATCAAGTTTTCCCTGAGCCGCCCAGAATGCGGCCGGAGGCACCACAATTTCTGAGGGCACAGGGAAAATGGAACTTTCCATCGCCATAAGTAAAACAACGCCTGCGTAACCGCCGTCGCGAACCAACTCGAACCAAAACTTCATCAACTCGTGTAAACTAGAGCTCAACATGAAGGCTAAGGTTCCAGAGGCGGCATCGTTTTACCAGACTTTTTTCAAGCACTGGCCTTTCCCATCCCAGGCGCCGCACTTCCCGGAGCTACCTTCATCGTTATAGGAATCATCCATAGGTTTTTTCGCGAAGTACTCCTTATTTTTCCATGAACCATCATCATAATTTTCCTCCTGGTAATAGTTATGTTGAGCCACGGTAGTGTAATGAGTGTTGGTGAAACCAAAACCGAAGAACGGGATCTGAGCAACGATGGAAAGACTGGGGGCTGGGTGAGAGGTTGTAACGGTCCTCGTGGTTGTAGTCGTGACTTCATATGCATTGGCGTGGGGCGCCAATACGCTAAAGGTAATTCCGAGAAAACCTCCGCCTAAAGTCACAAGTAAAAGTTTTTGAATTGTAGTTTTTATTTTTTGGATTTTCATACGAACAGATCTCCTTATGGAAACCACCAATAAGCGAGAGACGTGCCAGCTTGGTTTGAATTGCCACCTCAAAATTTCGCTTTGATTTCCAGCATGAGGGTCGTGAAATCATATCTTTTAGAAGTCAAAGTTGACGCGCCTGCCAAATTTGGCAGACTTCTTTCTGGACAAAAGAAGCAGCTTCTATGAAAACGGCACTGAATAAAGCCGCCAGCAGTGGAGCGTAAAACGAGTTCTTGTACGCCCAAGGAGAGTTCATGTCCAAAAAGATGTCTAAAGGTAATCTAGAGTTCGACCCCAATGCTGCTGCATTGGACGGTGCAGGGATTTTTGGACTGCCTTTCCATGAAAACAATGCCTCCCTGGTAGTCATCCCGGTTCCTTGGGAAGTGACAACTTCCTACGGGGGCGGCACGAGCGAAGGGCCCAACGCGGTGCTTGAAGCAAGTTATCAAGTAGACCTTTTTGATGAAGTGTTAGGCAGCATTTATAAACCGGGGATTTTTTTTGATCAAACGCCACTTAAGTCCACGTCTCTAGTGAAGCGCTGGAATCGTGAGGGCCGAGCGCTTGCCCAAAAAATCATCGCCAAGGGCGGGCGCATTGATGGCAATAAAATGCTGCAAAAAACATTAAATCAGGTGAACGATCTAGGCGAAAAAATGAACGAATGGGTACGCTCACAAACCCTTAAGCGCCTGTCTGAAGAGAAATTCATCGGCATTCTAGGAGGGGACCATTCCGTGCCCTATGGCGCCATGCAGGCAATTGCCGAGGACGGACATTTTCTTTCAGGGGAATATGGGATTCTCCATTTTGATGCGCATATGGATACACGAAATGCGTACGAAGGATTTCAATGGTCCCACGCCTCCATTATGCACAACGTGATTACAAAAATACCCGAGGTCACAAAACTGGTTCATGTGGGTGTGCGAGATTTTTGTGAAGAAGAATTTGTTTTCTCCCAGGAAAATAAAGATCGGGTTTCTATTTTTTCTGACTTTAGAATTCGTGACCTGCAAAATCGTGGAGTTCCGTTTGAAAAGACCGCTCAAAATATCGTTTCAAATTTACCTCAGCGAGTATGGGTGTCTTTCGACATCGATGGGCTTGACCCAAGATTTTGTCCGAATACCGGTACGCCCGTGCCGGGTGGACTCGAATTGCACGAAGCACTTTGCATCCTCAAAGCGGTCGTGGATTCAGGCCGGAAAATTATTGGTTTTGATTTGAATGAAGTTGCACCAGCGGCTTCTGGAAAAAGTGAATGGGATGCGAACGTGGGTGCGCGGCTTTTATACAAGCTCTCAGGCTGGCTTTTTAAAAGTCAGAAGTTAATTTAAATTTATTTGTCTCACTTTGTTTGATTCATCAGGGGCGCTTTGACCCGCTGATGAATCAAACAAATCGTAAAAGATTAAGCCCGAGCTAGTTTTTTATACTTAATGCGTTTTGGAATAAGACTGTCTACTCCCCTACGCTTCATGAGGTCGTTTTCATAATCGGTGTAATTGCCGTCAAAAAACACGAGCTGGGAATCCCCTTCAAACGCTAAAATATGCGTAGCAACCCGGTCTAAAAACCAGCGATCATGGCTGATCACAAGTACGCAACCGGCATAATGCTCAATTGCTTCTTCAAGGGCCCGGATCGTATTCACATCAAGATCGTTAGTGGGTTCATCTAACATCAGTACGTTGGATCCGCTGCGCAACATACGTGCTAGGTGAACACGATTTCGCTCTCCGCCCGAAAGCACGCTCACACGTTTTTGTTGATCTTCGCCTTTGAAATTGAATCGGCCTACGTAAGCCCGGGAATTCACGTCACGCTTTCCAAGGGTAATGGTTTCATCACCGCCGGAAATGATTTCCCAAACGCTTTTACCGGATTCTAAAGAATCGCGATTTTGATCGACGTAACCAAGTTGCACGGAAGTGCCGATGGTAATTTTGCCTGAGTCAGGCTCTTCCTGCCCGGTGATCATTTTGAAAAGGGTCGTTTTACCGGCGCCATTGGGACCGACAATTCCCACCACGGCTGACCTTGGGATTTTGAAACTCACGTCATCTAAAAGAATGCGGTCACCAAATGATTTTGAAACATGGTCAAACTCAATGACCTGTTCACCCAAGCGAGGACCCGGCGGAATGTAAATTTCGATATCTTCATCCCGTTTGTCGGCTTGTTCATTCACCAGCTTATCGTAGGCAGAGAGCCTAGCTTTGCTTTTTGCTTGGCGTGCCTTAGGAGAAGAACGCACCCATTCAAGTTCGCGCTGTAAAGTTTTTTGCAGTTTGCTTTCAGAGCGCTGTTCCTGGGCTACCCGTTTTTCTTTTTGCTCAAGCCAGGATGAATAATTTCCTTGGTAAGGAATGCCCTCACCACGATCAAGCTCAAGGATCCAACCGGCTACGTTATCTAGGAAGTAACGATCGTGGGTCACGGCAATAACGGTGCCCGGATATTTTTGCAAATGCCGCTCAAGCCAATGCACGGATTCGGCGTCTAGGTGATTCGTTGGTTCGTCCAGCAAAAGAACGTCGGGTTGTCTGAGCAGGAGGCGACAAAGCGCAACTCGTCGTTTTTCCCCGCCTGAGAGGGAAGAAATTTTTGCGTCGGCCGGTGGGCAGCGCAGAGCATCCATGGCCATTTGGAGCCTACTGTCCAACTCCCAAATTTGGTGATGGTCCATTTTTTCTTGGAGTTCACCTTGGCGATTGATGAGCTTATCCATGGTATCGGCATCCATTTCCTCACCAAATTTTATTGCAATATCTTCAAATTCTTTTTTGATGGCGATGAGTTCAGAAACGCCCTCTTCAACGCATTCGATCACCGTTTTGTTTGGATCAAGATTGGGTTCTTGTTCCAAGTAGCCGGTGGTATAACCTTTATCTGAAGTTATCGTTCCTAAATAATCTTTATCAGTTCCGGCGATGATGCGTAACAGACTGCTTTTTCCCGCCCCATTCAGACCAAGCACCCCAATTTTAGCGCCGTAAAAAAATGAGAGGTAAATGTCTTTTAGAACCTGTTTTTTTGGTGGATGGACACGTCCCACTCCCTGCATGGAAAAAATAACTTTGTTTTGGGCGGGTTGTGCAGCCATAAAAACCTCCTCATAGATTTTGAATCGAGAGCAAAACCCTAACCTGAAGCCGGGGCAGTCGTCACAGAAATTATTTTGACGATATACTTAAGCGCCATTGGATTTCGAAAGAAATTCCTTTGGAAATTTGCGCGGCTTACCCTAGATTCGTTCAGTGCAATAGTACCTGTAGCGGAGACCCATGGAGAAGAAGAGCCTCTTCAAAAAACTAATCATCATTTTTCTCGTAGTCTTCATTGACCTCTTAGGTTTTGGGCTCGTGATTCCCATTCTGCCGTATTATGCGCGGGCCTACGGAGCGAGCGCTACGACCTTGGGGGCATTATTAGGGGTCTATTCCCTGATGCAATTTTTTTGTGCACCTTTGTGGGGCGCATTATCTGATCGTTGGGGACGTAAGCCCATTTTACTCATCACGATTTTTGGCACGGCGGCAGCTCACACCCTTTTAGGTTTGGCGCAAAGCCTTGAAGTCCTATTCATCGGCAGACTTATGGCAGGACTTTTTGGTGCGAACATTTCAACCGCGGCGGCCTACATCGCGGATGTTACACCTGAGGAATCTAGAGCCAAGGGAATGGGACTTATCGGTGCGGGTTATGGTCTAGGATTTATGTTTGGCCCTGCCGTGGGTGGACTGCTTGCGCCCTATGGGCTTGGGATTCCGGCGTTGGTGGCGGCGATTTTAAGTCTCATAAATTTAATTTTTGCGATGTTAGTGCTTACGGAACCAGAACTCCCCCAAGATGTGCGCATTCAAAACCGGAGTCGTAAGTTTTCCTTTGAGGGCCTACGCAAAGTCATGACTTTTCCAGGTACCTCACGGCTTATCTTCGTATTTTTTTTAGTCACCATGGGATTCACTCAACTTGAAGCTTGTTTTGCCCTCGTCATGCAAGATCGGTTCGGTTTAGGGGCAAAGGACGCAGGCCTTTACCTTGGATTCATGGGAATCATTATGGTGCTTTTACAGGGCGGTCTCATCGGAAGACTTTCAAAAGTATTCGCGGAACGATCCCTTGCGTTAACGGGTTTGATATTGCTCATTTTGGCCCTGGTGCTCTTTTCCGGAGCGAGTACTTTAAATTTCTGCATCATTGCCATGGTGCTTGTCGCCCTAGGACAGGGATTACAATCACCAACACTAATGAGTTTGGTTTCAAAATCTTCACCCCCCCAGGACCGGGGAAGTGTCATGGGACTTTACCAATCGGCCGGTAGTTTTGCTCGAATGGTAGGCCCACCCACCGCTGGAATGCTATATGATCATCTCGGAAATGGTGCGCCCTTTATGGGAGCTGCGTTTATTGTACTGCTGGCCTTTATGAGTCTTGCTTTGATGCCGGTTCTTCGTGCACGAGCGTCTTCATCTCAGCCTTTGGAAACATCTTCTTAAGGCCAATTTGAACATCTAGAAAAGAACGATATGCCGTTTCAAGATTTTTCTCAAGCCGGCTGCGTCCCGTAAGAATGCTGATAGCTTGGGCCGCGGCCTCTAAAGTAGAAAGACATTCTGGCCTTGGTTCACGTCTGGCTTTTCCATAAATGGAAGGGCCCTTTGGCAAAAGGACGGCTCTTTGCATTTTCATTAACCAGGAATTTCTCCACCACATTGTTTTAGCCTGAGCCCAAGTACCATCGAGCAGAACAATGCCTTGGAAAAGAGAAAGCAAAGTTTCATCACCTTCATGCAAGGTAGCGGCCTCCGTCATGAAGCCTTTTTTATCAACGAAAATCATGGCTGATTCACCGGCCTTACGTTCACAAACTTCGCCGCGAATGCCCGTACCCAAAAACAATACCAACCATTTTCGTTGAGTGTGACCAGGATCGGGCAGTCCCGCCTTGGCTAAGGCCTTTGATAAATTGGGCCAGGAAAGCCCCACACATTTTCCCACGAGGATATCGGGTTCAGACTTAGGAAGCTCTTCTAAGAAAAGATCGGTACTGCCCAAAGCTTCCGATTTTTCCTGGGGATGCTGAAGTACCAGAATGGAGAACGCGGCAGTTCGTGAGGAATTTTTTGCGCCGGCCCGTTTGGATTTTTGAACTGGAGCGGTAACTTTGAATTCAGATTTTTCGGTGGACTTAGGCAGAACTGGAGAAACGGCAGGTTTAGTTTTTGGGCGCATAGGTGGGAGGTGCTTAACATATAACGCGCCACACTTGCAGTTTGAAAACGGAGAAAGTAACACTGCCCGTGGGGGATGGGATAAATGATTAAGCGGGGGCTTAAGAAATTTAGCGGACGTAATGCTTTAGGAACAATGAATGTAGGGAAAAAACGCAGCTTTATCGCCCATGGGTATAGCTTCTTCATCTTGATTTCGCTTTTACTTTGGACTGCCACTTTGGCGCAGGCCAGGGACTTTGCGGAGGTTCCTGAAGAATTCGTAGAATCCCTTACCGTGCACACCGACGATGGCGTAGCCCTGAGGCGGTTTAGGCTCATCAACGCCAATCAGCCGCGCATTCTGCTTATGCCGGGATTTTTCGCTAAGGGTGTTTCATTAAGTCTGCTTGCCGAAGCATTTTACGGAGCGGACTTTGAGCCCGTGGTGGCCAATTGGCGGGGCAGTGAGTTCATTTGCACTGAGGATTGCTGCGAAAGCGCACCGTTAGCTCCCGACTCAAACGACTTGGAAGACCTGGTTCGGTACGACTTCATGGCCCACTGGCGATCTGTCGTAAAGGACGCCTCCCCCGAACAAATTAGAGATGGAATCGCATACCTTGGCCACAGCATGGGAGGGATGCTTATGGCGGCGGCACTTTCGGAGCCAGATTTGGCCGCGGAAATCCGTCCGCATCTAAAGGGCCTAATCTTGTTTCAATCACCGCACCACTTGCGAGATGTGCCCCGGTCCATAAAAATTGCGGCTCGCATGGGCATGCCCCTACTCCAATTCTTAAAGCGAGCCGGCATAAAAGAGATTAATTTACCTTCGAAGGTCTTGGGCTGGGATAAGGCCATAAAATCGAAAGGCGGCTTTCAGGGCCGGTTTTTAGTGCCGGCGGCGGAAGCGGCCGTTATGGCGCTGATCAAGTATTTTATGAACCCGGCCCATACCGGACGGGAGGATTTTCGACGAACCGTTTTCAGAAAGGGCGCCGATAGCGTTCCCCTTGATCTCATTATTTCCATGGCAAAGGCCATCAATGAACCAGGTGGCGTCATCCGGAAAAGAAATGGGGACCGGCTCATTAAGCCCGAACTGCTTACGGGAATCCCAATTTTGGTTGCTCGGGCTCAACATGACAGTCTGGCGTCGTGGCGAGAACAGCAAGAGTACTACGATGCTCTCGGGACAACCGATAAGCAGCTTATAAATATCCGCCACCTGAACCACGTCACGACACTAATGGTGCGGAACGAAGCATTCAATTATTTCGACCTCATTCGACAGTTCGCGCAGGATCCGCAGGCGGCAATTAGGACAGGAAAACAGCGAGAATCTGCGTCGCTTTGCGCAAACTGGCTTAGTCACATTGGGGTGGCTTACCAGAACTTACTTCCCTACCCGTTTGGCCTCAAACGATAGCGTATAAATAACTTTAATTTGATCTAATAACCCCGGTAAGTCCTGGGTCAGTTGCGACACATTTCTAAGGAATGGTCAGCGCCTGAAGATCCGACATTTTTGGCCTAAAAACCGTTTTAATAGAGCAGGAACCGCTAAGTAAACAAGCTTCATTTATGGGCGTTGAAACCATTCGGGAATCTGCCCTGGCCCTGCCTTTGCAATTACTCAAGGCATGGAACAGCAAATTAAAAAACATGAAGTCCTTGAAGACACATCCTCAAAAAATGCCTCTTCAATTCAATTTGCAGTAGGCGTTATGGCGTTGACGGCATTGCTGCTCGGAAGCGCTACGACTACATCAGGAAGAACCGCAAACAGTGAACTTGAAACTTTTGCAAAAAGTGTTTTTGATCAACGTTTGCCCAATGCTTATAAAAGCCAATCGGAAAAGCTCGCTAAAACTCTAGTAGAACAGAGCAAGCTTCATGGGTTGCACCCTTTGATGATTTTAGCGCTCATAGAAACTGAGAGCGGTTTTAATGTAAACGCCATTGGTGGCGTCGGTGAAATTGGATTGATGCAGGTTCGCCCCTCCACCGCGCGGATCCTTTTGCATTCGTCGGTGAAATTCGCCCGTGAACAACTTAAAAATCCAGTAAAAAACCTTGAAATTGGTATCCGCTACCTTGCGGAACAACGTTCGGTGAAAAGCAATTTCTCGGCTACCGCAAAAACTCATTTTATTTTGGCTTCCTACAACATGGGGCCTGGAAAATTTAACCAAGCTTTCAAAAAGGGCGTTAGAAAAACCAAGTACTCTAACAAAATCGTAAAACGAAGTTTTGAATTCCATCAGTTTCTTTTGGGCATCGTACCGCCGATGAAAACTACCGTCCGCGCGTCTGCAAAGTTCGCTCAACTTTAAGTTTGAAGAGCGTCATCATTTCGGTGAGCGTATTCGCGGGCAGCGCTTCAAGAGTGTCTAAAGCAAGGGCGATGGCCTCATAAGTACTTAAAGCTTCGGCCCGCTCCGAGCTCCTGAGTCGGTACTGGGACTTTAAATTCATGCTGGCGGGATCGAGCTGCATGCAATGCGCCTCGGGGACGAGTTGACGTAAACGGTTAAAGAGCTTTCGACCATTACTCCAATTGCCATCGGGTACTATGAGGTGAAACGGACCCGAAGCCAATAAATCTGAGCTCGCCCGCAAAACTTTGCTCTCGGGCGCCGGGAAAAGTATCACGGGAGTTCCCCGCAGAGGAAGGAGTTCAGCTTTCACATCTTCTAAGCTGCGACCAGGAACCCCATGTTCAATGAGGTTAGAGTGAGGAAGGATGTTTTGCATCAAACGCGCGGTATTGGTGACTAAGGTTTTTTCCCTCACGTGCATCACCACACTGACCCAAGTTTTTAGGGGGAAACACTTAAACTCGCTGCAGAAGCAGAGATCAATGTGAGTCTCACACCTAGGACACCGGGCGGCCCAGGCGCGTTTTGTGGCAGGCTTCTTTTTCATAATTAAGGCACCAAACGTTTTTCAACTTTCATTTTTCAACTTTCATTTTTCAACTTTCATTCGGCAGCGGACTATGAAATTTAAATCCTAGAACTTATGGAAAACTCTTCAAAATATTTCATTGCCGCTTTACCTGAACTGACGCCAGCTCAGAAAAGAAAAATAAAAATTTACCTCGTTTCCCTTATTTTTCTCGTTTTAACTATGATTTTAGTAGGCGGCCTCACACGCCTTACGGAATCAGGCCTCTCCATCACTCAGTGGAAACCCATCACGGGCGCCTTGCCACCACTTTCGGAAGCTCAGTGGCTGGAAGAATTTGAACAGTACAAACAGATTCCGCAGTTTGAAATCATGAACCCGAGCATGACTTTGGATGGGTTTAAGTCCATCTTCTGGTGGGAGTTTTTTCACCGACTTTTAGGGAGGCTCATTGGCCTGGTCATTTTCATACCGCTCGCGGTGTTCACCATTAAAAAAAGTTTGCCTAAGCCTTGGCTTCGGGACCTCTGGCTTTGTTTTTTCTTAGCCCTCCTGCAGGCGCTCATGGGGTGGATTATGGTGAAGAGCGGGCTTAACCGTGGAACATCCGTCGATCCCTTAAGGCTCGTCACCCACCTTGGTTTGGCACTTTCTTTACTCGGCATGTATTTGCAACTTTTTCTAAGGGCAAGCGGTGAATCGCCACGTTTTAACCCAAAACTTTGGCCTTTGAATGTTTTGCTCGCTGCACAAATTGTGTTTGGCGCCATGACGGCGGGGCTACGCGCGGGGAAAATCGCCCCTACTTTCCCGACGATGAACGGCCACTGGTTTCCCCCGGAGGAGGCCATCACCGAGCCATTAATTTTTCACAATCCGTTTTATATGCAGTGGCTGCATAGAGTTTTTGGAACTCTTTTGCTGATAGGCGCATGGGTAACGTTTTATTATTTTATGCGTAAATGGAAAGCGCCTACCCTTGTTCGCAAACGGGTAGGAATTTTCACGGGGCTCATTA